>NZ_JAKWFJ010000018.1:0-1889 GCF_029522155.1 Priestia sp. P5
AATTCATTAGTAATAGTTACGCTGCGGCCTTTTACACATGACCTTCGTGAAAGCGGGTGGCAGGAGGTCGCGCTAACAACCTCCTGCCGTTTTGCCCGTGCATATCGGTCACGAACAAATCTGATTACTAAACACAGTAGCCTGGATTTGTTCTATCAGTAATCGACCTTATTCCTAATTAAATAGAGCAAATCCCCTTATTGGGGGTAAGACATGAAGATGCCAGAAAAACATGACCTGTTGGCCGCCATTCTCGCGGCAAAGGAACAAGGCATCGGGGCAATCCTTGCGTTTGCAATGGCGTACCTTCGCGGCAGATATAATGGCGGTGCGTTTACAAAAACAGTAATCGACGCAACGATGTGCGCCATTATCGCCTAGTTCATTCGTGACCTTCTCGACTTCGCCGGACTAAGTAGCAATCTCGCTTATATAACGAGCGTGTTTATCGGCTACATCGGTACTGACTCGATTGGTTCGCTTATCAAACGCTTCGCTGCTAAAAAAGCCGGAGTAGAAGATGGTAGAAATCAATAATCAACGTAAGGCGTTCCTCGATATGCTGGCGTGGTCGGAGGGAACTGATAACGGACGTCAGAAAACCAGAAATCATGGTTATGACGTCATTGTAGGCGGAGAGCTATTTACTGATTACTCCGATCACCCTCGCAAACTTGTCACGCTAAACCCAAAACTCAAATCAACAGGCGCCGGACGCTACCAGCTTCTTTCCCGTTGGTGGGATGCCTACCGCAAGCAGCTTGGCCTGAAAGACTTCTCTCCGAAAAGTCAGGACGCTGTGGCATTGCAGCAGATTAAGGAGCGTGGCGCTTTACCTATGATTGATCGTGGTGATATCCGTCAGGCAATCGACCGTTGCAGCAATATCTGGGCTTCACTGCCGGGCGCTGGTTATGGTCAGTTCGAGCATAAGGCTGACAGCCTGATTGCAAAATTCAAAGAAGCGGGCGGAACGGTCAGAGAGATTGATGTATGAGCAGAGTCACCGCGATTATCTCCGCTCTGGTTATCTGCATCATCGTCTGCCTGTCATGGGCTGTTAATCATTACCGTGATAACGCCATTACCTACAAAGCCCAGCGCGACAAAAATGCCAGAGAACTGAAGCTGGCGAACGCGGCAATTACTGACATGCAGATGCGTCAGCGTGATGTTGCTGCGCTCGATGCAAAATACACGAAGGAGTTAGCTGATGCTAAAGCTGAAAATGATGCTCTGCGTGATGATGTTGCCGCTGGTCGTCGTCGGTTGCACATCAAAGCAGTCTGTCAGTCAGTGCGTGAAGCCACCACCGCCTCCGGCGTGGATAATGCAGCCTCCCCCCGACTGGCAGACACCGCTGAACGGGATTATTTCACCCTCAGAGAGAGGCTGATCACTATGCAAAAACAACTGGAAGGAACCCAGAAGTATATTAATGAGCAGTGCAGATAGAGTTGCCCATATCGATGGGCAACTCATGCAATTATTGTGAGCAATACACACGCGCTTCCAGCGGAGTATAAATGCCTAAAGTAATAAAACCGAGCAATCCATTTACGAATGTTTGCTGGGTTTCTGTTTTAACAACATTTTCTGCGCCGCCACAAATTTTGGCTGCATCGACAGTTTTCTTCTGCCCAATTCCAGAAACGAAGAAATGATGGGTGATGGTTTCCTTTGGTGCTACTGCTGCCGGTTTGTTTTGAACAGTAAACGTCTGTTGAGCACATCCTGTAATAAGCAGGGCCAGCGCAGTAGCGAGTAGCATTTTTTTCATGGTGTTATTCCCGATGCTTTTTGAAGTTCGCAGAATCGTATGTGTAGAAAATTAAACAAACCCTAAACAATGAGTTGAAATTTCATATTGTTAATATTTATTAATGTAT
>NZ_JAKWFJ010000020.1:0-1503 GCF_029522155.1 Priestia sp. P5
ACCTGCGAAATAGCAGAAGTGAGGCCGCATGACGTTCTCAGTAAAAACCATTCCAGACATGCTCGTTGAAACATACGGAAATCAGACAGAAGTAGCACGCAGACTGAAATGTAGTCGCGGTACGGTCAGAAAATACGTTGATGATAAAGACGGGAAAATGCACGCCATCGTCAACGACGTTCTCATGGTTCATCGCGGATGGAGTGAAAGAGATGCGCTATTACGAAAAAATTGATGGCAGCAAATACCGAAATATTTGGGTAGTTGGCGATCTGCACGGATGCTACACGAACCTGATGAACAAACTGGATACGATTGGATTCGACAACAAAAAAGACCTGCTTATCTCGGTGGGCGATTTGGTTGATCGTGGTGCAGAGAACGTTGAATGCCTGGAATTAATCACATTCCCCTGGTTCAGAGCTGTACGTGGAAACCATGAGCAAATGATGATTGATGGCTTATCAGAGCGTGGAAACGTTAATCACTGGCTGCTTAATGGCGGTGGCTGGTTCTTTAATCTCGATTACGACAAAGAAATTCTGGCTAAAGCTCTTGCCCATAAAGCAGATGAACTTCCGTTAATCATCGAACTGGTGAGCAAAGATAAAAAATATGTTATCTGCCACGCCGATTATCCCTTTGACGAATACGAGTTTGGAAAGCCAGTTGATCATCAGCAGGTAATCTGGAACCGCGAACGAATCAGCAACTCACAAAACGGGATCGTGAAAGAAATCAAAGGCGCGGACACGTTCATCTTTGGTCATACGCCAGCAGTGAAACCACTCAAGTTTGCCAACCAAATGTATATCGATACCGGCGCAGTGTTCTGCGGAAACCTAACATTGATTCAGGTACAGGGAGAAGGCGCATGAGACTCGAAAGCGTAGCTAAATTTCATTCGCCAAAAAGCCCGATGATGAGCGACTCACCACGGGCCACGGCTTCTGACTCTCTTTCCGGTACTGATGTGATGGCTGCTATGGGGATGGCGCAATCACAAGCCGGATTCGGTATGGCTGCATTCTGCGGTAAGCACGAACTCAGCCAGAACGACAAACAAAAGGCTATCAACTATCTGATGCAATTTGCACACAAGGTATCGGGGAAATACCGTGGTGTGGCAAAGCTTGAAGGAAATACTAAGGCAAAGGTACTGCAAGTGCTCGCAACATTCGCTTATGCGGATTATTGCCGTAGTGCCGCGACGCCGGGGGCAAGATGCAGAGATTGCCATGGTACAGGCCGTGCGGTTGATATTGCCAAAACAGAGCTGTGGGGGAGAGTTGTCGAGAAAGAGTGCGGAAGATGCAAAGGCGTCGGCTATTCAAGGATGCCAGCAAGCGCAGCATATCGCGCTGTGACGATGCTAATCCCAAACCTTACCCAACCCACCTGGTCACGCACTGTTAAGCCGCTGTATGACGCTCTGGTGGTGCAATGCCACAAAGAAGAGTCAATCGCAGACAACATTTTGAATGCGGTCACACGTTAGCAGCA
>NZ_JAKWFJ010000021.1:0-1218 GCF_029522155.1 Priestia sp. P5
ACAACATGAGGCTAGCCCTAAAGCTATTTCGGAGAGAACCAGCTATCTCCAGGTTCGATTGGAATTTCTCCGCTACCCACACCTCATCCCCGCACTTTTCAACGTGCGTGGGTTCGGGCCTCCATTCAGTGTTACCTGAACTTCACCCTGGACATGGGTAGATCACCTGGTTTCGGGTCTACAACCACATACTAAACGCCCTATTCAGACTCGCTTTCGCTACGGCTCCGCCTTATCAGCTTAACCTTGCATGGGATCGTAACTCGCCGGTTCATTCTACAAAAGGCACGCCATCACCCGTTAACGGGCTCTGACTACTTGTAGGCACACGGTTTCAGGATCTCTTTCACTCCCCTTCCGGGGTGCTTTTCACCTTTCCCTCACGGTACTGGTTCACTATCGGTCACTAGGTAGTATTTAGCCTTGGGAGATGGTCCTCCCAGCTTCCGACGGAATTTCACGTGTTCCGCCGTACTCAGGATCCACTCAAGAGGGAACGAAGTTTCAACTACAGGGTTGTTACCTTCTTCGACGGACCTTTCCAGGTCGCTTCATTTACTTCGTTCCTTTGTAACTCCGTATAGAGTGTCCTACAACCCCAAGAGGCAAGCCTCTTGGTTTGGGCTAATTCCGTTTCGCTCGCCGCTACTCAGGAAATCGCATTTGCTTTCTCTTCCTCCGGGTACTTAGATGTTTCAGTTCCCCGGGTCTGCCTTCAATATCCTATGTATTCAGATAAAGATACTGTTCCATTACGAACAGTGGGTTTCCCCATTCGGAAATCTCCGGATCAAAGCTCACTTACAGCTCCCCGAAGCATATCGGTGTTAGTCCCGTCCTTCATCGGCTCCTAGTGCCAAGGCATTCACCGTGCGCCCTTTCTAACTTAACCATTAGCGAATAAATGGTACAACATACTGTTGTGTTATTTATTGGTTTGATTAAAGAAAAGTTTCACTTTTCCTCAGCAATTACTGTTATCTAGTTTTCAAAGAACAATCGCAACCAAAATTCTTCTTATCTAATAAGAAGAAAGTAGTGTGCTTTCTATAATTGAGAGATTGAACTCTCAAAACTGAACAAAGTGTCAAAACGTACGTCATGTAAAAATCCTTAGAAAGGAGGTGATCCAGCCGCACCTTCCGATACGGCTACCTTGTTACGACTTCACCCCAATCATCTGTCCCACCTTAGGCGGCTAGCTCCTTACGGTTACTC
>NZ_JAKWFJ010000022.1:0-1033 GCF_029522155.1 Priestia sp. P5
TGAACGAAGAAACCGAAATCACGAGTAGAAAGCGCACTAAATCCGATAGACCTTACAGTGCTGGCTGAATACCACAAACAGATTGAAAGCAACCTGCAACGTATTGAGCGCAAGAATCAGCGCACATGGTACAGCAAGCCTGGCGAACGCGGCATAACATGCAGTGGACGCCAGAAAATTAAGGGAAAATCGATTCCTCTTATCTAGTTACTTAGATATTGGCCTTGGCTTTATCTCAATATTATATGGATCATAGCTGGCAACTAATTCAGTCCAGTAAATATCCTCAATAGGGAATAATATATGCTTTCCATTCCATCGGGAAAAAGTTTTGTTCAACACACCAAGCTCAATCAACTCACTAATGTATGGGAATTGTTTTGATGTAACCACATACTTCCTGCCTTCATTAAGGGCTGCGCACAAAACCATAGATTGCTCTTCTGTAAGGTTTTGAATTACTGATCGCACTTTATCGTTTTGCATCTTAATGCGTTTTCTTAGCTTAAATCGCTTATATCTGGCGCTGGCAATAGCTGATAATCGATGCACATTAATTGCTAGCGAAAATGCAAGAGCAAAGACGAAAACATGCCACACATGAGGAATACCGATTCTCTCATTAACATATTCAGGCCAGTTATCTGGGCTTAAAAGCAGAAGTCCAACCCAGATAACGATCATATACATGGTTCTCTCCAGAGGTTCATTACTGAACACTCGTCCGAGAATAACGAGTGGATCCATTTCTATACTCATCAAACTGTAGGGGTTGTAATAGTTTATCCGATTTCTCGCTGTAGGGGTACACGAGAACCACCGAGCCTGATGTGGTTAAAAGACAGGCACAATCTTTACTACCGCAATCCACTATTTAAGGTGATATATGGAAGAAGAATTTGAAGAGTTCGAAGAGCATCCTCAGGATGTGATGGAACAATACCAGGACTATCCGTATGACTACGACTATTGATAAAAATCAATGGTGTGGACAATTCAAGCGATGCAATGGATGCAAGCTGCTTACGGGGTT
>NZ_JAKWFJ010000002.1:0-928922 GCF_029522155.1 Priestia sp. P5
GCCTGATAAGCGTGAGGTCGGTGGTTCGAGTCCACTTAGGCCCACCATATTCCACAGTAGCTCAGTGGTAGAGCTATCGGCTGTTAACCGATCGGTCGTAGGTTCGAGTCCTACCTGTGGAGCCATAATGGCCCGTTGGTCAAGCGGTTAAGACACCGCCCTTTCACGGCGGTAACACGGGTTCGAATCCCGTACGGGTCATCTTAAAAGCAGTTTGCATATGCAAACTGCTTTTTTTGTTTGTAAACAGAGTTTATTCTTTTGTCTAAACTCTATTTTTCGTTTTTCTATGATTTCCTCGCCCCAAATTGCATTTCTTATAGCACATCTATAAACGCTTGTTCTAAATTTCGAAAGAAAAACCTACAATAGTAATAACGGTATACTGTTTGTACAAAAGGAGGGGAATGCGTGAAAAAAATTGTTTGGTGGTCCATCGGCATTTTTCTTGTGTATGCAGCGTGTATTTGGGTGTATTTGTTCTATATAAGTGATACCTCTATTCCACAATCATTAAAAGGCACCAGCGTAGACCCGGCTACGTTTATGAATGCACGAGAACTTATGTTGACCGAAAAATATTCAAAAATTAGAGATGCGCTCTTTTTTATCCGAATTCCATATGAGTGGCTAGGATTTATTTTAATTTTAGTGTTAGGTGTGTCTAAGAAAGTTAATAAGTGGTCTAAAGACGTTAGCCGTTTCGGTCTTCTCCAAACTGCTATTTATGTATTTTGGTTATCTGTTCTGCTGCTGATCTATTCTTTTCCTATGGACTGGATTAGCTATAAGCTTTCAAAGGCTTACCATATTACGACGCAACCTTTCCAAGGATGGATGAAAGATCTTTTTACAGATTTTTGGGTAAACTATGCCACCATGTTTTTAGTGATTGCTGTGTTATATGCATTCATTCGTAAGTTCTCAAAAAGATGGTGGCTGTATGCTTGGCTAGTATCTATTCCATTTACGCTATTTTTGACGTTTATTCAACCAGTGGTTATTGATCCGTTATATAACGATTTTTATCCATTAAAGAATAAAGAGCTGGAGACGAAAATTTTGCATTTAGCAGACGAAGCTCATATACCTGCTAAGCATGTATATGAAGTAAACATGTCTGAAAAAACGAACTCTCTCAATGCATATGTCACGGGAATAGGTTCTAATTCAAGAATTGTGTTATGGGATACTACTCTTAATAAATTAACGGAACGAGAAATTTTGTTTATCATGGCGCACGAAATGGGTCACTATGTGAAGAAGCATATTTATGTGGGGATTGCTTCAGCATTAGTTTTATCGATTGTAGGTTTATGGCTAACGAAACATTTAGCCAGCTTTTTGATTAAGAGATGGGGGAAAACATTAAAAATCACTTCTCTTAGTGATTTAAATTCATTACCGCTTATTCTACTTATTTTTTCTGTTCTTACATTTGCTGTGAGTCCTTTAACAAATATGCAATCGCGTCATCATGAACTTCAATCTGACACGTACGCCATGGATTTAACAGGAGATAAACAGGCTGCTGTTAAAACATTTCAGGACTTAACAAAATCAGGATTATCTCAGGTGAATCCGCCGTATTTAGTGAAGATTTTCCGATATGGTCACCCAACGATAATGGAAAGAATTTCATTTGTTGAGAAGTATGAAAGAAATGAATAAGTGATATAAGAAAAAGTAAAGGATATATGAAGCCTTTGATACGTAAGTATTAATAGAAAAGCCTCCTTGCGGGTAGGAAAAAAATTCTAAAAGGAGGTTTCATTTTCGAAAGTACTGTTATATAATAACGTATGTAAAATAAAAACTGTTTTATAACAATAGGGAGGAATAGTTATTTATGATTGAAAAGATAGCAGTTTAAATTCTCAGCTTATATTCACCTCATCTAAGTCTTACTACATGTCCTTCAACTATTTACTTATTTCATCTACGTTCTTACTGATATTATGACCAACTGCTAATTCACTTCATCATGAAACAGACATATTCTAACTGCTGCGTTTTATATTTTTATGAATATAGAATTTTAAATTCATTAGGGGGTATAAAGAATGAAAGACATTCGTGTAAAAAACCTTGAAGAGAACTGGAAAAGCGATGAGCGTTGGAAAGGAATTGAACGTCCATATTCTGCAGAAAAAGTCATTGGGCTAAGAGGGTCCATTGATATTGAACATACGCTTGCTAGAAGAGGAGCCGAAAAGTTCTGGAACTTATTAAAAACAGAGCCATACGTTCATGCATTAGGAGCTTTAACAGGGAATCAAGCAGTACAACAGGTAAAAGCAGGGTTAAAAGCAATTTACTTAAGCGGATGGCAAGTAGCTGCAGATGCAAATCTTTCAGGAAACATGTATCCTGATCAAAGTTTATACCCGGCAAACAGCGTGCCGCATGTTGTGAAACGAATCAATCAAGCGCTGCAGCGTGCCGATCAAATTCAGCATTTAGAAGGAGAAGGGGATATCGATTACTTTGCTCCAATTGTAGCAGATGCAGAAGCTGGGTTTGGAGGACAGTTAAACGTATTTGAACTCATGAAAGGAATGATTGAGTCGGGAGCATCTGCCGTACACTTTGAAGATCAATTATCCTCTGAGAAAAAGTGTGGTCATCTCGGCGGCAAGGTATTGCTTCCAACTCAGACCGCTGTGAAAAATTTGATTGCTGCTCGTTTAGCTGCTGATGTAATGGGTGTTCCAACACTTCTGATTGCTCGTACCGATGCTGATGCCGCTGATTTAATTACAAGTGATGTTGATCCTGTAGATCGCCAGTTTATTACAGGTGAACGCACCGCTGAAGGTTTTTATCGCACGAGAGCCGGAATCGATCAAGCTATTGCTCGTGGCTTAGCATATGCGCCATATGCTGATCTAGTATGGTGTGAGACGTCTGAACCAAACTTGGAACAAGCACAAAAATTTGCAGATGCTATTCATGAAAAATTCCCAGGTAAAATGCTTGCTTATAACTGTTCACCATCTTTCAACTGGAAGAAAAAATTAGATAAGAAAACGATTGAAAAGTTCCAAAGAGAAATCGCAAAAATGGGATACAAATTCCAATTCGTTACGCTTGCTGGCTTCCACGCTTTAAATCACAGCATGTTTGAGCTGGCACGAGGATATAAAACAAGAGGAATGGCAGCTTATTCAGAGTTACAAGAAAGAGAGTTTGCTAGTGAAGTAAATGGATATACTGCTACAAGACATCAGCGTGAAGTAGGAACGGGTTATTTTGATGAAGTGGCGCAAGTAGTTTCTGGTGGGACTTCCTCTACAACAGCTTTAAAAGGTTCAACGGAAGAAGAGCAGTTTCAAGCACATAAATAACAAAAAATCTATGAGTGGAACGGTCGGTTACTTCCACTCATAGGAAAAATCCTAACAAAAAAGATTCTTACAGATGTAAGAATCTTTTTTTATGTAGTAAACACGATTTAACAGACAGCTGTTCTTCCTGAGAAGAAAGGATCTGCCTGTTAAACGTACATATAAATCATTAACATGAATTAAGTTCTTAAAATATTAAGTAGATGTTTGAAGCAGGGATTGGTACTGTGCTGATAGCTCATAAAAAGCAATTTCATCACGTTGATCTAATGCCGTGTTAATGTTTGTTTCTAACAGTTCTTTTTGACGCTTAAAAAGCGATTCATCAATTACCATTTCGATATAAACATCCAACATACTCACAGTATCAATTACTTTTTTCTTGCGAGCGAGGGACTTCATCATTTCCGTGTACGATTTTTCATTGTTCATACCTCATCACCTCTGCACCCTTTTTATTATTATATAGATTAAAAGAAGAAAAAACAACTAATTTTCTAAATTTTTAGATTTTTATTTTTAGAAATGATAAAGTAGGAGGGAAACGCTACTTTCGTTTTTATCGATTGACTATTTGGTTTAAAAATGAATCCTTGGGGGCGAAGAAATTGAATCATTTAAAAAAGCGTACGGTAACGATAGAGGATTTGTACGAATTGAAGTCTGTTTATAATCCTCAGATTTCTCCAGATGGAAAAAGTGTAGTTTATACGGTTCGAGAAACGAAGAAAATAGAGAACGCGTATGAAACGCAGCTGTTTATGTTAGGTATTGAAACGAAAGAAACTAAGCAATTAACGTACTACAAAGGAAATAATCATTCTCCCGCCTGGTCCCCGGACGGCAAGTGGATTGCTTTTTTATCCGATCGCAGTCAAGCTGTTCAGCTCTACCTATTAGCAGCGACAGGTGGGGAAGCAGAAGCACTCACAGATCTTGAAAAAGGCGTTAGTAATCCAGTTTGGTCTCCTTATAGTGACGAAATTATGTTTTCCACAAAAGTAGAAGAAAAAGCTGTAAGAGTTGAACAAAATCATGAACATCCCCAGCCGTATGAAGTGGAACGTTTACTATACAAATCCGATGTTAGCGGTTATTTAAAAGGTGAATATACTCAAGTTGCTGTCGTTAAACTTAAAAATAAAGAAGTGACGTTTGTAACGGATGGACCTTATCATCACTCTGTAGGGTGCTGGGCCCCTGATGCAAGCTCAATTGTATTTTGCAGCAGCAGAGGAGAGAATCCGGATTTATCGCTAACGATGGATGCGTTTATTTTGCATCGTGATACTAAAAAATTAACATCTATTACAGCGGAAACAGGATATTTTCATCAAGTTTCGTGGTCACCGGATGGGTCATACATAGCTTACATTGGAAATGAACGTACATACGGATCGGCTTCAATGAATGACATATATATTTATCAGATCTCTAGCCAAAAAACAGCTTGTATCACTGATGGTATAGACCTAGAAATAGGAGATATGGTAGCAGGAGATTTCCACTTTGGAAGAACCGCAGCGGGAATTATGTGGGGCAGTAATGAAGAATTTTATTTTGTCGTAAGTGAAAAGGGTTCTGTAGGCATATATAAAGGAAATGTGAATGGAAAGTTAGACTCTGTACTTATGGATAATGCTCACGTATATGGGGTATCTGTTCTTCCCAATTGTGAGGAAGCTATTGTGGCAATCAGTACATTTACACATCCCGGAGATCTTTATTCTCTAAATTTAAAAACAGAGGAATTAGTGAAGCTGACAAACGTTAATGACTCATTTTTAAAGCATGTGCAGCTCACAGAAGCAGAATCTTTTTACGCGACTTCTACGGACGATATACATATCCACAGTTGGGTAGTGAAAGCTGCTGCTACCAATGATGTATCTCCAACCATTTTAGAAATCCATGGAGGTCCGCATCTTATGTATGGTCATACTTTTATGCTTGAATTCCAAGTACTTGCATCAAAAGGGTTCAATATCCTCTTTTCTAATCCAAGAGGCGGCAGAGGATATGGTCAAGCATTTACAGATGCGGTTCGAGGTGATTATGGGGGCATGGATTATACGGACTTGATGGCAGTAACCGACGAAGCAGTTAAGCGCTACTCTTATATTAATGAAGATAAGCTTGGCGTAACAGGAGGAAGCTACGGAGGGTTTATGACAAACTGGATTGTAGGAAGTACAAATCGGTTTAAAGCAGCGGTGACGCAACGGTCTATTTCAAATTGGACAAGTTTTTACGGCGTTAGTGATATTGGCTATTATTTTACCGAATGGGAATTAAAAGCTGATATTTATGAAAATCCGGAAAAACTTTGGAACCACTCGCCGCTTCGTTTAGCGGAGAACGTTAAAACACCGCTGTTAATCTTGCATAGCGAACACGATTATAGATGTCCAATTGAACAAGCTGAACAGCTTTATGTGGCACTGAAAAGAAAAGATAAAGAAGTAGAATTTATTCGTTTTCCTCAGTCTAATCATGAACTTTCTAGAAGCGGTAAGCCTAATTTACGAACGGCGAGACTAAAATATTTAACAAGCTGGTTTAAACGTTATTTAAAACAGTCTCAGTAAAAAGTGCATGGCTGTTCAACCAAATATGTGTGTAAATAAAGGCTGTATAGTAAACGTAAAAGGACAGGAAAGGTAAAACGCTGTAAAACTTTTGTTTGGTAAAGGAAAGTAGTACAATAAGTGAAAAGTAGCACAGTTGTTTAAATAAGGAGAACATTCGATGGATTTTGAAACATTAAAGCATTATTTGACACTAGACGGCGTCCTCGAGTTATTAAAACAATATCAATCATTTGGAATCATTCCAGGACTGCTGTTGCCTATTTTAGAAGCGTTTATCCCTATCTTGCCGCTTTTTGCGTTTGTAATGGCCAATGCTGCCGCTTTTGGCTTATGGTTAGGTTTTTTAATTTCATGGGTTGGCAGCTGCGTTGGATCACTGCTTGTCTTTTTGATATTTAGAAAATATGGACAAGCGAGGTTTTTACATTTCATCAGCCGGCATGCGCAAATTCGAAAGATTATGATTTGGGTAGAAAGACACGGTTTCGGACCGCTGTTTATTATGCTTTGTTTTCCTTTTACCCCGTCTTCGGCAATTAATGTAGTAGCAGGACTATCACGTGTTAGTATGGCTCAGTTTATGCTGGCTGTATTAGCCGGTAAAATGGTGATGATATTTATGATGAGCTTTATTGGGGCCGATTTTGTTTCATTTGTGAAACAGCCTCTAAAAGCAGTACTTGTTTTAGTCATCATTTTTGTTCTATGGCTTGTTGGAAAACAAATTGAACGAAGATTAAATGAAAAATCTAAAGTGAAACAGTATGACAAATAGTTTGTTTATATATAACAAATAGTGATGAAAGACTGCTTTTTAATAGGCAGTCTTTTGTTATACATACAGCCAAAAGGGGTATTGTAAACTATAGAAAAGCCTTTTCTTATAGGGATACAACAGCATTTTTGGAAAGATCTTAAAATTTTTCTTAAAGAAATTATTTGTCTGTTTATTCGGTTGGCAGAACAATGCATATATATAGTATCTGTCCAGTAATGAACAAGTTTTTTGTTTATCAATTATGAAGAATATGCTAAAATAAAAGAAAAAACTGGGAATAAATTAGACGTCTATTCCTAGTTGCACCTAAGTAATGAACCCTTTGTTTTCTAGAGATATACATGTTTTTTCTCAACATGTATTATCACCTCATGTATTTCAAAACGTTTTCTTAAAAATTATATGAATGATTTTTGAGCTTGACTACTAAGATGTAAGTAGAGGGATCATTACTAGAAAAGCACCGAATGATCATTAAGACGTGCTTGGCGTCGTTTTGAGGAGGGGAATGCGCTACTAAGATTCAAGCGACTTGCTGATTAATCGTTGTTAGTAAGCGTCTTATAGCGCGGGTGACATGAGATTAAAAGATAAAGTGGCAATTATTACGGGTGCAGCAAATGGATTAGGGTTCGAAGCCTCTCGAATATTCGCACAAGAGGGTGCAAAGGTCGCTATGGTTGACTACGATGCAAAAACGGGAGAAGAACGAGCAGCTCAGCTAAAAGAAGAAGGCGGAGATGTAGCATTTTTTCAAGTGAACGTAGCGGATCGAGACAGTGTAGATGCAATGGTAGAAGAAGTAGTGAAACGCTACTCTAAAATAGATATTTTAATTAACAATGCAGGTATCACCAGAGATGGAATGCTAACCAAATTATCAGTTGAAAATTTTCAAGCAGTAATCAACGTAAACCTTACAGGCGTTTTTCACTGTACACAAGCAGTGGTACCGCATATGATTGCTCAAGGTAAAGGGAAAATTATTAGCACATCTTCGGTGTCTGGCGTATATGGAAATGTTGGTCAAACAAACTATGCGGCGACAAAGGCAGGCGTAGTAGGAATGACAAAAACATGGGCTAAAGAGCTGGGACGAAAAGGAATTAATGTAAACGCTATAGCTCCCGGGTTTATTGAAACGGATATGGTGAAGGCGATGCCAGACAAAATTATTGATCAAATGAAATCCACTATTCCTTTACAAAGATTAGGTCAGCCTTCTGACATTGGTTATGCTTATCTGTATTTAGCATCTGATGAGTCCAACTATATTAACGGTACAACACTTCATGTAGATGGTGGAATCATGATGTAAAAGTAGAAAATAATTCGCTTTTCTAAAACTTTTCAGTGGTCTTTTGACTACTGAAAAGTTTTTTTGTTGCATCCAGCATTTCACATATCGGCAAAGTGGAATTTTGTCTGCAAGTTCAGTAAAATAATAAGGAGAGAGACAGAGAGATTTAGATGATTATCACTATAAAATTTTGACGACTGCGTCACGTGTTTACGTGGCGTTTATCCATTTTGTACTTAAACAAATGAAAACATAGAGAAAAAAATGAAGGGGTGAAAACGTGGGGCTACAGTTTTTATTAGGACGTTCAGGAAGCGGGAAAACGGAATATCTTTTAAATAGCATGCGCCAAGAGCTGTTAAATGCTCCGCTTGGGCATCCACTTATTTATATTGTACCTGAACAGATGACGTTTCAGTCAGAGTATGCGCTTGTTCAAACACCTGGGTTAGAAGGCATGATGCGTGCTCAAGTTTATAGTTTTACACGTCTTGCATGGCGTATCCTGCAAGAAGTCGGAGGTATTAGCCGCTATCATGTGGATCAAACAGGTATTCATATGATGCTTAAAAAAATTATCGAACATCAAAAAGAAGAGCTTCGACTGTTTGCGAATTCTTCAGAACAAGCAGGGTTTATTGAAGAACTAGAAAAAATGGTTAAAGAATTTAAACAGTACACAGTAGATGCCCCGTCTCTCGAAGAGATGAAGAAAAAGCTTCAAGCAGAAGATGAGAAAGTCCTTGCTGATAAATTACATGATTTACATCTCATTTACGGAGAATTAGAAAAACAGCTGATGACGAAATATGTAGATGGAGAAGATTATTTGAAGCTGCTGAGTGAAAAAGTAGCGTCTTCTGCCTACCTTGCTCAAGCAACAATTTATGTAGATGGATTTCATCACTATACTCCTCAAGAATTAACCGTATTAGTAGAGCTGATGAAAGTTTGTAGAGAAGTAAAAATAGCGGTGACTTCTGATTATTCATATCAAGATTTTATTCCAAATGACTTGCACTTGTTTCGATTAACGAGCGAAACGTATCAAGAAATAATGGGCCTGGCGGCTGAAAACGGGATAGAGATTCAAGAGCCAATCGTATTTAACGAACAAAAAAGGCATCAAAACAGTCCAGAGCTTGCCTATTTGGAACGATATTATGATGAACGGCCAACGCCGGAGTTTCAGTCAGAGCCCGAGCACATTCAGCTGCTGCCGGCTGTTAGCCGAAGAGCAGAAGTTGAAGGGATTGCAAGAGAAGTGCTTTCACTTGTGCGCGATCATGGCTACCGCTACCGCGATATTGCCTTGATTGTTAGAAATGCAGAAGATTATCATGACTTGCTTCAAACCATTTTTCGAGATTATGAAATTCCGTACTTTATTGACCAAAAGCGAGCGATGTTTCACCATCCACTCGTTGAATTTGTTCGCTCAGTCTTAGAGGTGGTAAGCGGGTCATGGCGATATGAAACCATCTTTCGAGCAGTGAAAACAGATCTTTTATTTCCTTTGTCATCTGATGTGCACCAGCTTCGCGAAGAGATGGATGAATTAGAAAATTACGTACTTGCTTACGGTATTCAAGGATCTAAGTGGACGAGTAAGGAACCATTTACCTACAGAAAATATCGTTCACTTGAAGACATGAACCTTGGAAAAACGGACGAAGAGCTTGCTTTTGAGCAAAAAATAAATGAATTAAAAAATATGATTGTTCCTCCTATTTACTCACTTCAGCAAAAATTAAAACAAGCGAAAATAGGAAAAGAAAAAGCAGAAGCGCTCTATCGTTTTTTAACGAATTTAGATATTCCACAAAAGATAGAAGCGTTGCGCAATCGATGTGAAGAAGAAGGAAAGCTTCAAGAAGCGAGAGAGCACGAGCAGGTATGGAAAGCAATTCTTCACTTATTTGATCAGTTTGTTGAAATGATGGGAGAAGAGAAAGTATCGATTTCTTTGTTCGCAGATCTATTTGAGACAGGGCTTGACAGCATGCAGTTTGCACTTGTTCCGCCTGCACTGGATCAAGTGGTTGTGGCAAGTTTTGAGCGTTCGCGTTTATCCGATATCAAAGCAAGCTTTGTGTTAGGTGTAAATGACGGTGTGATTCCAGCTAAACCAAAAAGCGATGGCCTGTTATCTGAGAAGGAGAGAGAGCAGCTGCTTGAATCAGGTTTATTACTTGCGCCAACCGGAAGACAAAAGCTGTTTGACGAACAATTTCTCATTTATTTAGCACTTTCCAGCTCTTCGGAAAAACTTTATGTTTCGTATCCTCTTGCCAATGAGGAAGGGAAGACCTTGCTGCCTTCACTCGTTATTAATCGAGTAAAAGAGCTATTTCCGCTCCTGCAGGAAAAGCTGTTAATGACGGAACCTACAGATTTAGAAGAAGAAAAGCAAGTTGATTATATAACAAATCCTTTAACGAGCATCGCGCATTTAGCCAGCCAGCTGCAAGGATGGAAACGCCATTATCCGATGAGTTCCGCTTGGTGGGATGTATATAACTTTTATGTAAAAAATCCAGATTGGAACTCATATAGCGAGAAAGTACTAAGCAGCTTATTTTATAAAAATGAAGCAAAACGGTTAACAAAGAAAACGAGTCAGCGTCTGTATGGAAAGCATATTCAAGCAAGCGTATCGAGAATGGAAAAATTTGAAGCCTGTCCATATGCTCATTTTGCTTCTCACGGGCTCAAGCTTAAAGAACGAAAAGTTTTCAAATTAGCAGCTCCTGACATAGGCGAGTTATTTCACGCAGCGTTGAAAATGATTTCAGACGAACTTCGCGGCGGTCAAAAAGAATGGAAGAACTTAACAAGAAAAGACTGTCAGCAGCTTTCTACGGCTGCGGTGCATGAACTTGCTCCGCGCTTGCAAAATGAGATTTTATTGAGCTCGAATCGCCACCACTATTTAACACATAAGCTGCAGCAAATTATTGAACGTGCGTCGCTTGTGTTAAGTGAGCACGCTAAGATGAGCGGCTTTGTTCCCGTTGGATTGGAGCTTGGATTTGGACCTAGCGCAGAGCTGCCTTCTATGCAGTTCACACTGCCAAATGGTCATACGATGGAACTCGTTGGCCGAATTGACAGGGTAGATAAAGCGGAAAGCTCAAAAGGACTTTTACTGCGTATCGTCGACTATAAATCAAGCGATAAAGCATTAAACTTAGTGGAAGTGTACTACGGTTTATCTCTTCAAATTTTAGCTTATTTAGACATAGTCGTGACGTATGCTGAACAGCTTCTTCATGATAATAGAGGAGCATTGCCTGCTGGCGTTCTTTATTTCCACGTTCATAATCCAATGATCAACAGCACTAAAGCATTACAGCCTGATCAAATTGAAGCTGAAATCTTCAAGAAGTTTAAAATGAAAGGACTGCTTGTAGGAGACGAGGAAGCAGTAAGGTTAATGGACGAAACGTTAGAATCAGGGCACTCACAGGTTATATCAGCTGGCATTAAAAAGACAGGGGGCTTTTATTCCAATTCTTCGGTTGCGAGCGAAGAAGATTTTACACATCTCCGTCAGTATGTGCGAGGTAAATTTGTGGAGGCAGGTACAGAGATTACAAATGGGAAAATTGATATTTCGCCTTATAAACTAAAAGATAAAACACCATGTGCGTTTTGTGAATACCGCTCAATTTGTCAGTTCGATGAATCAATGGAAAACAACGAATATCGTCAGCTTAGTACAGAGAGTCAAAGTGTTATTTTAGATAAAATTCGAGAGGAGGCCAAACGAGATGAGTGAAGATATACACGTAAAACCGGCCGACTCCCAGTGGACGGATGATCAGTGGAACGCCATTGTTTCATCCGGTCAAGATATATTAGTAGCCGCGGCGGCTGGCTCAGGAAAAACAGCGGTTTTAGTTGAACGGATTATTAAAAAGATTACGATGGGTGATGAGCCGATCGATGTTGATAGATTACTCGTTGCTACGTTTACAAATGCTTCTGCAGCCGAAATGAGAAATCGAATTGGAGAAGCATTGGAAAAAGAGTTAAAAAAGAATCCATCTTCTTTGCACCTGCGCAGACAGCTTAATTTATTAAACCGTGCGTCGATTTCTACGCTCCATTCTTTTTGTTTAGAAGTCATTCGAACGTATTATTATTTGATCGATGTAGACCCTGGTTTTCGGATTGCAGATGATACGGAAGCGGATCTTCTGCGTGAAGAAGTATTAGAAGAATTGTTTGAAGAACAGTACAGTATTGAACAGAACGAGAGATTCTTTGATTTAATTGATCGTTATACAAGTGACAGAAATGACTTAGATATTCAGCTTATGGTAAGAAAGCTGTATGACTTTGCAAGATCTAACCCTGACCCAAACGGCTGGCTTGAAATGATCGTGAGTCAATATGATGTGACAGAAGACTCTTCTATTGATTCACTTCCGTTTCTATCTTTTCTTTTACAAGAAGTAACAACGCAGCTGATGGGCATTGAGTCGATTTTAAAACAGGGATTAGAGCTAACAAAGCTGCCAGGAGGGCCTGCTCCTCGTGCCGTTAATGCAGAGGAAGACCTGGCTCAAATTCATCGGCTGATCAGCGCTTCTAAGCATTCTTTTGCTGATTTGCATGAGGAAATGCAGAATTTAAATTTTACTCGTTTAAAGCCATGTAAAGGAGAAGCGTACGACTCGCAGCTTTTAGATGATTTCGGAGAGCTTCGCAAAAAAGCTAAAACAAGTCTTGAAAAACTTCATGCCGATTTGTTTTCTAGGCCTTTGCATGGCTACATGGCTGATTTTGAGAAAATGAAGCCCGTTATTGAAACGCTAATCTTTTTAGTTCAGCGCTTCGGTGAACGATATGAACACATGAAAAAAGAGAAAGGGTTAGTGGACTTTTCTGATTTAGAACATTATTGCCTGCAAATCTTGAGTGTAAAAGAAGATGGAGTGCTTAAGCCTTCGTCCATTGCCCAAAAATATCGCACTCAGTTTGAAGAGGTACTTGTTGACGAATATCAAGATACAAATATGGTTCAAGAAACACTGATTAAATTAGTGACGAGAGATAGTGAAGAACAAGGGAATTTATTTATGGTTGGAGATGTAAAACAATCCATTTACCGCTTTCGTTTAGCGGAGCCATTTTTATTTTTAACAAAGTACAAGCGCTTTACACAAGATGGTCGCCAGTTCGGAAAACGTATCGATTTGAATAAAAACTTCCGCAGTCGTTCTCAAGTGCTTGATGCTACAAACTTTATTTTTAACCAGCTGATGGATGAAGAAGTAGGAGAAATTGCATATGACGATGATGCTTCTTTAAAATTAGGAGCATCGTATCCAAAAGTGGAAGGAATGGAAACGGAGCTTCTGCTAATTGCAAAAGAAAATGCAGAAGCAGGAGCGGAAGAAGAAGCGGATTCTTCTCTCGTCGCTTTTTCAGAAGCAGAGCTTGAAACGGCTCAGTTAGAGGCAAGAGCAATGGCGCGCAAAATCAAAGAACTCGTTCACAACCGTTTTCAAATATATGATCGCAAGCTCGATATTATGAGAAACGTGACGTATCGTGACTTTGTTATTTTGCTTCGTTCCATGCCTTGGGCTGCGCAGATTATGGATGAATTTAAGCAAGAAGGCGTGCCGATTTATGCCGATTTATCAACAGGTTATTTTGATGCTACTGAAGTGATGATTATGATGTCTTTATTAAAAGTAGTAGATAACCCGCATCAAGACATTCCATTAGCTTCTGTTCTTCGCTCGCCGGTAGTAGGGCTTTCAGATGAAGAGTTAGCTACACTGAGAGCAGAGCAAAAGAAAGGAACGTATTACGATGCGTTAAAAACGTACTTAGCGGTTTCAGATGACGAAGAACTTCGCGATAAAGTAAAATATTTCTATGGGCAGTTAAAAGCATGGAGAACACAAGCTAGACAAAGCTCTTTGTCAGAACTGGTATGGCAAATTTACCGTGATACGGGTTTCTTTGAATTTGTTGGCGGACTTCCTGGTGGGAAACAGCGTCAGGCCAATTTACGTGCTCTTTACGATCGCGCTCGCCAGTATGAGGCAACTTCATTTAGAGGTCTGTTTCGATTTTTGCGCTTTATTGAACGCATGCAGGATCGAGGGAACGATTTAGGAGCTGCTCGAGCACTGGGAGAACAAGAAGATGTGGTGCGTTTGATGACGATCCATAGCAGTAAAGGTCTTGAGTTTCCTGTTGTTTTTGTAGCTGGTCTTGCTCGTCAGTTTAACTTAATGGACTTGAATAAAGCATATTTACTCGATAAAGAACTAGGTTTTGGATCTAAATATATTGATCCAAAACTGCGTATTACGTACCCGACTCTTCTTCAGCAGACCATGAAGAAAAAAATGAAAAAAGAAAGCATGGCAGAGGAAATGCGGGTATTATACGTAGCATTGACGCGTGCGAAAGAAAAACTTATTTTAGTTGGAACAGTAAAAGACGCACCAGAAAAGCTCAGACAATGGAGCTCCGTTATGGCACATGAAGATTGGACGCTTCCAGCTCACGTGAGAAGAGATGCAAAATGTTATTTAGACTGGATTGGACCTTCTTTAATTCGTCACCAAAATGTTAGTCATATGGTTGAAGGAGAGGTCCAGCCGGCTGAGATGATTCATCATCATGCTTCAAGCTGGAAACTTTCAACGTTATTAGCAGGTGATTTAGCCGAACAGCCTCTTGAAGAGCAGCAGCATCATGAAGAGCTTTTAAACGCTCTTCAAAAGCATGAGCCAGTTTCAGAATCCAGCGATTATAAAGACGAAGTGTATAGACGCTTAAATTGGTCTTATGATTATCGTGTAGCTTCCGTTCATCGTTCGAAGCAATCTGTTTCTGAACTAAAAAGGCAGCAGCAGCTGACGGATGCAGGTGGAAGCGACGATCTCGTTCGGGCATCTAAAGCACCTCTTGAAAATCGTCCGCTGTTTCTTCAAGAGAAATCTCTCACAGGGGCTGAAAAAGGAACAGCTACACATGCCGTTATGCAGCAGCTTCCATTAAATAAAGCTTATACCCTTGAAATGGTTCAAGACTTTATTCAATCAATGGTTACCAAAGAATTATTGACGCAAGAACAAGCGGATGCTGTTGATGCAAATGATGTAGCAGACTTTTTAGACAGTGACATTGCACAAGGTATTCGAACGGCTCGCACGGTTTATAGAGAGATGCCTTTTAGTTTAGGTGTCTCCGCTAAAGAAATCTATGATCATTGGGAGCAGGAAGACGAAACAATTTTAGTGCAAGGTATTATTGATTGTTTGTATGAAACGGAAGAAGGTCTCGTTTTACTTGATTTTAAAACCGATAACATTTCGGATCGTTTTCAAGGGGATTTTGAACGAGCAAAACCATTTCTAATTGACAGATACCGCATTCAGTTAGAGCTTTACGCAAAGGCCATTGAGCGGATTGTAAAACAACCTGTTCAGCATCGCTATCTGTACTTTTTAGATGGTGGACATGCTGTTGAAATATAAAAAAAGAAGAAGGCGATAGTCTTCTTCTTTTTCACTAATAAGGAGAGAGTAACATGCGTTTATTACATACAGCGGATTGGCATTTGGGGCGAACGTTAGAAGGTCGAAGCCGTCTGGCTGAGCAAGCACAGTTTTTAGATGAACTGGCAGACATTGTGGAAGAAGAAAAGATAGATGCTATTCTCATGGCGGGAGATGCCTTTGATACGGTTAACCCTCCAGCAGCGGCAGAGCAGCTTTTTTACGAAAGTATGTCTAGGCTGAGCAACAATGGAAAACGTCCGATTATTGTTATTGCAGGTAATCATGACAACCCAGATCGGCTGTCGGCGGCTTCCCCATTAGCTGTTCATCAAAATATTACGCTTCTTGGTTTGCCTACTACCGATGTAGAAAGCATTCACATTCCTACATCAGATGAAGTGTTAAAGGTTGCGGCTCTTCCTTACCCATCTGAATCAAGGTTAAAGGAACTTTTAGCAGAAGAAAATGATGAGCTGGCTCTTCGAAATTCATATGATGCCAGAGTAAAAGGTATTTTCGATAAAATGAGTGAGCAGTTTACTACAGATAGCGTTAACATTGCGATGAGCCATATTTACGTAGCAGGAGGAAGTTCAACGGACTCAGAACGTCCAATTGAAGTAGGAGGAGCTTATACGGTGGCGGCAACTAGTTTACCTGCCAACGCTCAATATGTAGCGTTAGGACATTTGCATCGTCCGCAAATGATCAATCGCGCCCACACTCTGGCAAGGTATTCCGGTTCACCTCTTGCTTACAGCTTTTCGGAGTCAGGATACGCAAAGTCGGTTACCATTTTAGATGCTAAGCCAGGAAAAGAGGTTGAGATGACTGAAATTCCATTATCTAGCGGAAAGCCCTTGACGCGTTGGAAAGCGAAAAACGGATTGGCAGAAGTATATACATGGCTTGATGAGCAAAAAGATACGCAGGCATGGGTTGATTTAGAAGTTCACGTAGAAGATGCACTTTCACTAGAAGAAATCCATCGTCTTCGCAAGCTTCATCCAGGCTTTATTCATATCCGTCCGGTATTCAAAGCAGAAGAACTAGCACTTGAAACACGTTCACAGCGCGAAGTGCCAATCGAAGAACTGTTTACAAAGTTCTACAGCAGGCAAACCGGCGGAGGGGCACCTGATACTGAATTAGTCAAACTGTTTTTAACCTTGATTAACGACGAAGATATATCGGGAAAGGAGGATGAAAAATGAAACCTATTAACTTGACCGTTTCGGGACTTCACAGTTTTAGAGAAAAACAAACTGTCGATTTTGAAGCGCTGTGTTCAGGCGGTGTTTTCGGAATATTTGGTCCTACAGGAAGCGGGAAATCCTCCATTTTGGATGCCATTACACTAGCTTTATACGGAAAAGTAGAGCGTGCAGCTAATAATACACAAGGAATTTTAAATCACGGGGAAAATGAACTGAAAGTATCGTTTACGTTCGAACTGGAAAATGCTAATCATAAAAAACGCTATACTGTTGAACGAAGCTTTAAACGGACGGATGAACTGCGTGTGAAATCAGCTTCCAGTCGGTTGATTGAAATCGAAGATGAAACGTACGTATTAGCAGATAAAACAAATGATGTAAACCAGCAGGTACAGGAACTTCTTGGTTTAACAATTGATGATTTTACAAGAGCTGTTGTATTACCACAAGGAAAATTTGCAGAGTTTTTATCATTAAAAGGGACGGAGCGTCGTCAAATGCTTCAGCGTCTTTTTAATCTCGAGCAGTACGGAGATCAGCTTAGTAAGAAAATACGCTATCAAGTTCAGCAGCTAAAAACAGACCTAGATAAAATTACGGCAGAACAAACGGGATTAGGTGAAGCTTCAACAGAGAAAGTAACGGAAGCTGAGCAGCTTGTAAGTGATAGCATTGTACTTTTGGAAAAACGAGAAAAAGAAGCGTCTGATTTGCAGGAGAGATACGATCAGCAGGCGTCTCTTTGGAAAGCGCAGCAGGAAAAAACACTGCTAGAAGAAAAACTAGTGCAAGCTTCTAAGCAGGAAGAGGAGATTAAACAAAAGCAAGATGTGCTGACGAAAGCTCAGCAGGCAGAGCGTCTTTTTCCTTATTTAGAAACATTTGAACAAGCTGAAAAACAGCAGAAGCTTTATGAAGATAAAGTAGAAAAATTAAAAGCACAAATTGTTCAAAAAAGTGAGGAATATAAGCGATCGAATAGCTTATATGAGCAGGCTCGCTTACAAAAAAATGAACAGCAGCCCAAATTAGTTGTTCAAAAAGAACAGCTTCAACAAGCTTCTGATCTTCAAAAACAAATTAAAGAAGGTCAGCAAGAAATAAAAGAAGCGGAAGTTTCTCTTCAGCAAAAGCAACAGGCAATTCAAGCGGAAAATGATGAATTAATGGAAGCAGATCAGCGGTATCAGCAAGGTTTGACTCTTCAAAAAGAGTTAAAGGAAACATTAACAAAGGTGGAGATTCAACCTGATTATCGGCAGGCTGTTCAGCAAGCATTTTACCGTTATCAAGTATGGAATAACGATAAAAAAAACCTAGATGAAGGTCAAAAAACGTATAAAGAAAAAGCCGAACAGCTTAAGCATTTGCACACACAAAAACAAACACAAAAAGAGAGAGAGCAGCAAACAATAGAACAAAGTAAAGGGTTATTTTCAGATATTCAAGGCTTGTATCACACTGTATGTGAGCGGGAAAAAGAGTTTCAGCAGCTTTTTCAACAAGCAGATCGTTTAATGAGCGATCTAAAAAGACGCAAAGAAAAAGAATGGTCACGCCGTCTGGCTCATCAATTAGCCGAGCAGCTGACCCAAGGAGAGCCTTGTCCGGTTTGTGGCTCTGAGCATCACCCTAACCCCGTTTTACATCAACAAAAAGATGACGTCACAACTGAATCAGCGGATCAGTTCGAAGATCAAGTCAATCAGTTGCGTGAACAGCGATTTAGCTATTCGTCGCTCAAAATGCAGCTTGAACAGCTAGCTAAACCTCTTGTTGAAAAAATACCTGAGTTAGCTGAGTTTATGAACGAAGCTGGCGAAGTTCCTGCTTTAGGAGAAATGGATACAGATGCTTTTGGCCATTATGCTAAGAAAATAGAAGTTGAAATCAAATCTCTTGAGCAGGATTATTTGCAGGTAAGTGAAAAACAGCAGGCAATTCTCGGGCAGGTACAAAAGGTCCAGCAAAGTCTTGAAAAGATTGAATTAGAGCTTGCTCATTATCAAAAAGAACAAGCTGAATTAGAAGGAAAAGTCAATCAGCAAAAACAAGCGTTACAAGCAGGAAGAGAATCTTTTCAACAAGATTATCCTTCCTTTGTATTTGAAGAGATAGAAAAAATTAACGAAAGGCTCACTGAAAGAGAAAAAGAAGAGCAGACAATAAAGGCTCGAATTGAAAAAAGCAGTGTATTTTTTGAAAATCAGCAAAAGAAAATCGAACGTCTAAAAGAAGAGAAATATGCGGGCGAAAAAGAATTTGCAGAATTAAAAGCAATGCTGTCTCATAAACAATCTCTTGTTCACTCGCAAATTGAACGCTTGCGTACGCTTACAGATCAAGAAAATATTGAACAGGCGCTGCAAAAAACAGTTCTTTTACTTGCGGAGTTAGAGACGAATGAACAGCAGGCATATCAACATTGGCAGACTGTTCAAAAAGCGTATCAAACGCTGCAAATGGATGAAAAAGCAGCGAGCGAATCCCTAGAAACAGCTCATATCCAGTATAAAAAAGCAGCTGGAAAATGGGAAGAAGCGATAGGGAATTCTTTATTCAGCGAAGGAAAAGAAGTTCAGCAAGCTTTGTTATCACATGATGAGATGAAATTGTTGGATGAAACTGTTCAGGCTTATTGGGACAATATAAAACAGATGAAGTCATCAATTGAACAGTTAAATATTCAGCTGAATCACCAGTCCATAGAAGAGCACCAATTTGAAGAAACTCAGCAGCTGCTTCATGATATAAAAGCGGCTGTGAAAGAAGCGGTTCAGCTCAAGGGAGCAGCTGAGCAAACGTTAAAAAGCGTCAAAGAACGGCATGAGCGATTTTTAGTGCTTGAACAGAACCGTGAAGAAAAACAAGCGTTATTTGAACAGTATCAAAAGCTTCAAACAGTATTTAAAGGAAATGCTTTCGTGGAATATATTGCTGAAGAACAGCTGATGTCCGTTAGCCGAGATGCTTCAGAGCGTCTGGGTATATTAACACGTCAGCGCTATGCGATTGAAGTTGATTCCCAAGGCGGCTTTATTATGAGAGATGATGCAAATGGAGGAGTAAAACGTCCGGTTTCAACTTTATCTGGTGGAGAGACGTTTTTAACTTCCCTGGCTTTGGCCCTTTCATTATCTGCACAAATTCAGCTAAGAGGAGAATATCCGCTGCAGTTTTTCTTTTTAGATGAAGGATTTGGAACGCTTGATGGAGAGCTTCTTGATACCGTGGTAACAGCGCTTGAAAAACTTCAGTCCAATAATTTATCAATTGGAGTCATCAGTCACGTGCAAGAACTCCGTGCTCGCCTGCCAAAACGTTTGATTGTTGAGCCGTCCGAGCCTTCTGGCAAAGGAACTAGTGTAAGAGTAGAAACTTTATAGGGAAGGAAATCTATATGAAGAAAAAAGACAGGCGGATAGGAACATGCGAATTATGCGGAAGGCAGGATGTCTTGACGACCGTACATCATTTAACGCCAAAGGAAATGGGCGGAGCGTTTGAACCAACAGCAAACTTATGTATTCCGTGTCATAAACAAATTCATGCGTTATACACAAATGATGAATTAGCCATTCGTCTTAATACGATTTCTTTATTACAAGTTGATTCTAAAATTAGCTCTTTTATTAAATGGATTCGTAAACAGCCTTCTTCTAAATTACCTAAAACCAAGAAATCAAACAGCCGAAAATCCAGATGAATAAAAAACCCCTTATCCGCTTTAATAGCAAAGATAAGGGGTTTTTTTAAGCATTTGCTGCTATATTTTGATCGAATAAATCTGGATCTAACGTATTTGTTCCTGAAATGCCGTTATTGGTATTAACAAAGTTACCTGTATTTAAGGAACCAGAGCCTGAGGCTGTTTTAGCAGCGCTTTTTGGAGAGACGTAGAACGTATCTCCAAACGTTACGACACCGCCTCCGACGC
This sequence comes from Priestia sp. P5, assembly GCF_029522155.1. NCBI lineage: Bacteria > Bacillati > Bacillota > Bacilli > Caryophanales > Bacillaceae > Priestia > Priestia sp. P5. Next base: position 20,706 of record NZ_JAKWFJ010000002.1, read on the forward strand.
TCGTGATACTAACGGGTCCGATTATTGCTGGCATGAGGTTCACACCCTTTTTTTCGTGGTATTAGTTTAGTATATGAGCCGTTTCTTAAAAGGTTCACTCACTGCCGCTAGATGCTGAGGCAGCTTTTTTCGATGTTCCAGCTTCAGCTTCCTGTGAAGGTTCATCGTTGATTAGTTCACGAATATGCTTAATGCGGGCTTCTGCATACACATTGCACGTCGATCCAACATGAATAACTGACGAGAATGAGCAACCTTTTATATCGATTCTGTTAACGCGGATCAAAGGTATTTCATTCCATGTTTGAACGGGAATAGGTTCGTAATCGCCATGAGGAATAGGCTCATTAAAGATAGCGTAATCATCAAAGTTTCCTTCTCTACCGTAGAAAAACGGATACTGTCTCCGATCAGCTAACGCTTTATTAAGTAGATGAATTTCTGTTGAATCTCCAATTTGGCAAAAGGAGCTCGCCGACAAGGAATTAATTTCTATATAATTAACAGAAGATGTGCGTGAAAGCATACGTAAGCTCCTTTATGATAACGATAGTGGCACATAAGGTCCGATAATCAAAGATTCAGCCGGCGTATCAAATGTTGAGGATAGAGAGATGTAATTTGCATCACCAATTAAAAAAAGAGAAGAAGAAGATACGCCTGTAATACTAACGTCTCCAACAAGCAATTCGCGGTTTACAACGTTAAAGTTCATGAAGGGGGTCCACCTTTCTTTAAAGATTCAGGTAAATACGTTAAAAATGCGTCAATTCCTTTTTTCATATCTTCATAAAGTTTACCGATAATCTGAGGTTTGATTTGTTCAAAATTTCGTTCCATTTCCTCCGGTTGAACTTGCTGTATATAAAAAGTAATCCGCTGCTGCAGCTGCTTTTTAATATCTTCTAAAATAAACTCGTAGTACGACTCATCAATCATCATTGAGCGCTCATCAAGCACATGTTGAACCATAGAAAATCCATATTGATTAAGCTCATTTAAAATCGTTTCATGAATATCAGAGACCCACTGTTTTTCTAGCTGGCGGTTCAACGGTTTTAAGCTAGGATTTTGGGGTCCAGGACCTCCGGGTTGTCCCGGCTGCTCACCTTGAGGCGGCTGCCCTTGTTGTTGAGCTCCTTGCGAAAATGTTACTTCTGGTTTCTCATTAATAATGATATCTTCTAAATTATCAGGTGTAAGAGGGTTTAATCCAATATTTAATGTTCCGTCTAAAGAATCGATTTTTAACTGTTCAAATTTATATTCAATTTTATCGATTTTAATAGGTGGCTGTTCACCTAACTCTTTTATTTTTTTCTGAAGTTCTTGTACGTTTTTTTCAAGTTGAGCAATGCGTCCTTCTTGCTGCTGAATATACGAAGACATTTGCTGAACATACTGATGTACCTGCTGAATATAGTCCATGTTATCCACCTTCAATCACCTCGATTCCCTTATCTTCTGATAAAGAAAATAGTTATATATATACATATGGCGATGAAGGTTGTAACATGTCAGTCGTTGTCTCGAACTGGGGGAGTTAACGACTGTGAAAAAGGAGCTGGGGCAGCGCCCGCACCGGTTCCGGGAGTAAAGGTAGAAGGAGAAACAGATCCAAGAATGCCTTTTTTTGTTTCAGTAGGTGCAGCGCCTGCAAACCCTCCTGTATTAAAGAGATTTGAGTTCGGTTTAATAACACCTACGCTTCCAATTTGAAGTACTGAAGAGTTACTTACGGCACTGATTTTCATGCTTTGAATACAGATACTTTGATTCACGTAAAAGTTCATAAGCATCCTCCTGTATGAGCTTCATTTCTATTATAGATTTCCAGCAACATTTTGGTCATTTACATCATTGTCTGACGTATTGGTTGAGCTCTGCTGATTCACAACATATAATCCGTCGCCTGTATTAAACGAACCTGCGCCAGCAAATGTTTTAGCAGTGGAAATAGGGGCTATTGTATAAACATCTCCAATATGAAAGACGCTGGCTGAACCAACACTGTTAAGATTAACAACACCAACAATGGCAGGCATAGGCAAACACCCTTTTAATTTAGTCTAGTAACAGCATATGAAGCCTAGACAAAAAGGTGATTAATGCTTTTTTCTTATCTATATGCAGGGAGGAAGTAAAACATTAAAAAGAGGAATGGAAATAGTAAACATTGAAGAAAAACTTTTGCGTTCGATATAATGTGAAAGCAATAATGAAATAATGTAAGGTGTGAAAGAATGAAACGTTTCAAAATGAACGCAGCTGATAAAGAACAGCGTATTGAAGCAGCAGATGTTTTAAAAGGAATCGCGCTTATTGGTATTTTGCTCATAAACATGCCGAATTTTTATTCACCAGCCTCCTATTACGACAATAATTTGTTGGACGGTTCAAGAATGAATTATGTTGCTAATGGATTAGTTGATGTAGTTGTAGGGCGGACAGGCTACGCGCTGCTCGCTATTTTGTTTGGATTTGGTTTTATGAAAATGTTCCAGCGTACATATGAAAGGCAAGTAAGCTTTACTCCTTATGTACGAAGAATCACGGTTTTGCTTCTCGTTGGGGCTATTCATGCTTTATTTATTTGGCACGGTGATATGATTGTGATGTACAGCTTCTTTGCTTTGATCATGCTATTTTTTCAAGAAGCAAAGAAAGAAGTGTTATTAGCGTGGGGAACCGGAATATTTAGCATTTACGCTGTGATTATGATTGTTATTTTAACAGTAGCGGCTTTGGTTAATGAAGGAGATACAGCAGCGGGAATTCACCAGCCTATTATTGACCAAGCGCTTCAAACGTATGGACACGGAAGTTTTGCATCAATCTTTCATCAGCGCTTGCTTGATTGGTACTATGCGTATAATTTAAATACGGTTCCTTTTCTGTTTTTATCGCTATTTCCACTGTTTTTATTAGGTGGTTTTATGGCAAAAAGCGAATGGTTCGAAGAAATAGAAGAGTATATATTGGAGACAAAGTGGCTTTGTCTTATTTCATTCATCGTGTATGCAGCATCATCTGTATTGCCGTATGTTTTAGATCACAACGTAGCCACAGCCTATATTCACGATACAATCGGAGGAACGGCAGGAGCAATTTTTATTGTGACGTTGGTCACATTAGCTATGCGAAGTGTATCTATTCAAAAAGTCATGCAGCCATTTGCTCTTTTGGGGAGAATGATTTTAACTAATTATATTGTCCAGTCCATTGTATGTACATTTCTTTTTTACTCATATGGGTTAGGATACTACGGACATATTTCAATTGTAGAAGGTTTGGCTATTGCGGGGATTATCCTTTCTATTCAACTGCTGGGAAGCTGGATATGGATGAGCCTATTTTCAGATGGGCCGCTTGAAAAACTCATTCGGTATGCTACTTATGGACGCAGCCGCTAAAAATCCTTTTCCTTCCTTATATTATTGGTGAAGGAAAGGTTTTCATGATATGATATTTTCAGAAAGGACGTGAGATGAATGGCTCCACTACATATTCATGTAACGCTTTGGACATTATTGATTATCTCGTTTGTGGTTTCGTTGATTTTACATCGAGCAGGTAAAGCTAAAGGTCAGAAAATCCTACATATGGTGGCGAGACTCCTATACTTATTAGTATTAGTATCAGGTCTGCATATGTTAGCAGCTTGGTACCATTTTCAAGGCGCAGCGCTCATTAAAGGAATTGCCGGAGTGTTAGTGCTTGTGGGAATGGAAATGGTACTTGTTCGTACTGAAAAAAGAAAGCGTACAGGCGTTGCTTGGGCAGTTCTTGTAATTGCGCTTATCTTAGTATTCTATTACGGATATGTCGTACTAGGATAAGAAAAAAGCTATCTTGGATAAGATAGCTTTTTTCTTTTGCTTTAATCTAAAAAAAGATTCATTGAACGTTCTCCATCATTAACGGTATATTCAAATCGATCTAGGTGATGCGTGCCTCGTTCGAATAAATGCTGAACGGCACAAATTTTTTCCTCATTGTCATAAATGATAAAATTAGCACCTTTTGTATCACCGTCTGTCGGTAAAAAACATAATGTGTTGTGACAGTAAATACAATCATAAAGAGAGAATTTTAATGAATTTAAGTGCTGAGTGAATGATAAAAAGGTCTCTTTCGGTAGTGATTGAAGAAGCTGTTCGTATGCATAAGGTAGCTTTTTAGTCAGTCTTAGCTTATCCCCATTTCGCAATAAATACGTTCCATCGTGAAGCTTTATTTGACGGTCATCAACCATAATGGCTTTTTCCCAGCGTGTATCAATAAGAAGTTCTAAGGTATCATCCATTACTTCATGGAGCATGGAAGCTTCGTCACTTTCATCTTCAAAGAAAATCCACTGTGAATCAACACATTCAACCGTACCAATCACGAAGGAACGCGGCTGATTGTTCAGAGCTTGTTGTTTAGAATAATGATTCATAATCAAACCTCCGTGTGAAATTTATCCATATTTTTTTATTGCCTAAAAAAGCTCTCTTTATAACTCGAAAGTGAAAATAAAATATAAGGACAATTCAACTGTAACTATTGCGTGCATACAATGGCATTATTTCATTCATAAACAAGAGCGTGAAAGAAAGGATGATAAACGATGTGTGGTATAACGGGTTGGGTCGACTTAAAGCGATCGCTTTTAAATGAAACAGCAACAATAACAAAAATGGCTGACACTTTATCGAAAAGAGGTCCTGATGACACCAACGTATGGACACAGCAGCATGTTGCTTTTGGGCACAAACGCTTAGTTGTAGTAGATCCTCAAGGCGGAAGACAGCCCATGACAAGAGAAAAAAATGAACAGCTCTATACGCTTTGCTATAATGGAGAGCTTTACAACACGGAAGATATTCGGAAAGAATTACTAAAAAGAGGTTATCAATTTCAGGGACATTCAGATACGGAAGTACTTCTAACATCTTATATAGAATGGAAAGAATCATGCGTAGATCATTTTAACGGTATCTTTGCTTTTTCAATCTGGGATGAAGCCAATGAAAAGTTATTTATAGCACGCGACAGAATGGGAGTGAAGCCCTTATTCTATCGATCTTATGAAGGTGGAATTCAATTTGCATCGGAATTAAAAGCGATATTAGCTCATCCTGAGGTCAAAGCGGAAGTAGGATTAGATGGATTAGCAGAAGTGTTTGGCTTAGGACCTTCTCGTTCTCCTGGCCACGGCGTATTTAAAGAAATAAATGAATTGCGCCCGGCTCACGCGCTCACGCTTACGCGTAACGGGTTGAAGATTTGGCGATACTGGAACGTAAAAAGTGAGCAGCATACAGATGATTTAGGTGAAACTACAGAAAAAGTTAAATTTTTAGTGCAAGACGCGATTGTAAGACAGCTAGTGTCGGATGTCCCGGTTTGTACATTTTTATCAGGTGGAGTAGATTCAAGCGCCATTACAGCAATTGCTGCAAATGCGTTCAAAGAAAACGGCAAGGGCTCTCTTCATACGTATTCTATCGATTATGAAGACAATGATAAATTTTTTAAAGCAAATGAGTTTCAGCCAAATTCTGATGGAACTTATATCAAGCTCATGTCGGATACGTTTCAAACAAATCATCACCGCTGCATTATTTCAACGGAGGACCTTGTGCAGCATTTAACAGAGGCTGTAGAGGTGAGAGACCTTCCTGGAATGGCTGATGTAGATTCATCGCTGCTTTGGTTTTGCCGTGAAATCAAACAAGATTTTGTTGTGAGCTTATCAGGAGAATGTGCGGATGAAATTTTTGGAGGATATCCATGGTTTCACCGAAAACATGATTTGTCTTCCGATACCTTCCCGTGGATGCGTTCATTAGATGCTCGAATTGATTTGCTGCAAAGTTCATGGAGAAAGAAATTACAGTTAGAAGATTATGTGCGTGCCAGATATGAAGAAACATTAAAGGAAGTGCCTGAATTAGAGGGTGAATCGTTAGAAGATGCACAGCGGAGAAAGCTGTTTTATTTAAATCAGATTTGGTTTATGACAACTTTATTAGATCGTAAAGATCGTATGAGCATGGGCGCGAGCTTAGAAGTACGCGTACCTTTTGCTGATCATCGCCTTGTGGAATATGCATGGAATATTCCGTGGGAGATGAAGATGACGGGCAATAAAGAGAAGGGGATTTTACGAAAAGCGCTTGAAGGAATTTTGCCTCATGACGTTCTTTATCGCAAGAAAAGCCCTTACCCTAAAACGCATAACCCAGCTTATACAAAAGCTGTAACTGTATGGCTTCAATCTCTTTTACAAGATAAACAGTCACCTCTTCATGAATTTTTTGATAAGCAGCAGTTAAAGCATATTATTGATACAGGCGGAGAAGGGTTTAAAGCACCGTGGTTTGGTCAATTAATGACAGGACCTCAGCTGCTAGCTCATCTAGCTCAAATTCACGTCTGGTTTACTCATAATAATATTCAAATTGTGGAATGACAGGACCCTCTCAGTACAGAGGGTTTTTTTTAATGACATTAGTCATCTATTTTTCTTTTTTGTACGTTTAAGTAGAGAAGAAGACCGCAGTCTATTTTTGTATAACTTTACATAGATATAAAATAAACGCTTGAAAGCACCGAATAAAGGGAAAGTGTACTGAAACCCCGGAAAAATGGTACAAACGTCATATTTTAATGGTTTAGTTATTGGTAATTTTATGATTCGAATAAAGACAAGCAGTTTATCGTTGTGTTTAATAATAAAGCTTTGTATAATGTTTGTATAACTATTGTATAGGATTAGGAGTGTATGTATGCAAAAAAACGTAATCGTGATTGGAGCAGGTCCAGGAGGATTAGCGGCAGCGATGCTGTTAGCAAGTCATGGCTATAAAGTAGATGTATATGAAAAGCAAGGATACGTGGGCGGGCGAAATTCAGCGATTAAAATGTCAGGTTATACGTTTGATATGGGTCCTACATTTTTGAGCATGCCACAGATTTTTGAAGAGTTATTTCAAGCTGCTAATCGCAATGCGCATGATTATATGGACTTAAAACGTCTAAATCTCATGTATGAGCTTATTTTCGATGATGCGCAGATTCAGATGACGGATAACCATAAAAAGATGAAAGAAGAAATCGAACGTTTATACCCAGGAAACGGAGAAGGCTATGAGCGCTTTATGAAAGACACCGAAGCAAAGATGGCGGCTTTGCTGCCTTTATTGCAAGGCGAGATGGACCGTTTTCATCACTATTTAAAGCCTGAAGCAATTCGAGCACTGCCGCATTTATCCTTAGGTAAAACGCTCTATGATGTACTTGGCAAGTATTTCACTGATGAGAAATTGAAATTAGCTTTTACTTTTCAATCGAAGTACTTGGGAATGTCCCCTTGGGAATGTCCAGGAGCCTTTTCTATTTTATCGTTTATGGAACACGCTTACGGTATCTTCCATCCAATAGGAGGAGTAAACCAACTATCTCAAGCAATGGCAAAAGTAGTGGAAGAACATCAAGGGCACATCCACTTAAACCAAGGTGTCCAAAAACTATGGATTGAAAATAAGAGAGTAAAAGGAATTATTCTAGAAAATGGAGAGCGAATAGGGGCAGACGACGTCATTATCAATGGAGATTTTGCTCATGCGATGACGAATTTAATCGATGAAGGTACCCTTAAAAAGTATGCAGTTAAAAAACTTGAAAAGAAAAAATACTCTTGTTCTACTTTCATGATTTATCTAGGCATAGACAAACAGTACAAAGATCTGCCTCATCACACGATTGTGTTCGCTGAAGATTATAAAAAAAATGTAGAAGAAATTACGAAAACGCTAGCTCTTTCAGAAGACCCTTCTATCTACATTCAAAACCCTGTGGTAACAGACCCAACTTTAGCACCGGAAGGAAAGTCTGCTCTTTATATTTTAGCGCCGGTTCCAAATAATTTCAGCGGTGTAAACTGGGATGAAAAACAAAAAGATTTTCGAGATGCAGTATTAAAAATTGTAGAAAAGAAAACGGGCTTCAAAGATTTAGAGAGTCATATTGAAGTTGAAAAAATCATTTCACCGAAGCAGTGGGAAGAAGACGTGCTGGTCTATAAAGGAGCGACATTTAACCTTGGACATCAGCTCACTCAAATGATGGTGCTGCGTCCGCATAATAAATTTGAAGAATTAGAAAATTGCTGGCTAGTTGGAGGAGGAACTCATCCAGGGAGCGGTCTACCAACTATTCTGGAATCATCGCGCATTACGACAAAGCTCATCTTAAAAAGAGACGGACAATTACTGAATGAGCCGTTTAAAACCATGAAAGAAATGGAGAGTGCATTATGAGAACAGCAATTGTTGGAGGCGGCATAGGCGGTTTAATCACTGCTTTGTTATTAAGCAAACGAGGATTTTCTGTTGATATTTTCGAAAAAGAAAACAAGCTGGGCGGCCGGCTGGCGTTCGTAGAAAAAGACGGTTATAAAATTGATGAAGGTCCCACGATTGTCTTACTGCCTTTAATGCTTGAGCGTATTTTAGATGAAGCGGGCATTTCTGCTTCTCAATATGAACTAATACGCTGTGATCCACTTTATGATATTCATTTTCCAGACGGTACGACCTATACAAAAAAAGCAACTGAAAAAGATCAGTTAGAGGAGATTAGCCGTTTATTTCCAGGCGAAGAGCAAAACTACCGGCGTTTTATGACTGAATTAAAAAAGCGATTTGAATTAGGAAGTAAGGCATTTTTGGAAAAAACATTTGTAAATAAACGAGATTTTTGGACATGGCAAAACATCAAGGCATTAAAAAAAATGAATGCAAATAAATCAATGAGAAAATTTGTTTCAACGTATTTCCATGATGAACGTCTAGTAGATGCCTATTCGCTGCAATCTCTCTATATTGGAGGCAATCCTTATTCGGCGCCAGCTATTTATTCCCTTGTTCCTTACAGTGAGCATGCTCATGGCATCTATTACGTAAAAGGCGGATACGCAAGTCTTGTACCGCTTCTTGAAAAGGCGCTGATAAAGCAAGGTGTAAACATTCATTTGAATAAGGCGGTTCAAGAGCTTTCTATATCAGGAGACAAGACGGAAGGGGTTATTGTTGACGAACAACTTTATCCATTTGATCAAGTTGTTTTAAACGGCGACTTTCCTAATATGGCGAAAATTGCTCAAAAAAAAGAAAAGAAGTATGTGCCTTCGTCCAGCTGTCTGCTGCTTTATCTTGGTTTGAAGAGAAAATATGATCATCACAATGTACATCAATACTTTATGGGCAATGATTTGGCTAAACATATGGAAGCAGTGTTTAAGCATAAAACGATTCCTGAAGATCCCGCTATTTATACATTTAATCCCTCTGTTATTGATCCATCGTTAGCTCCTGAAGGGAAAAGTGTGCTATATGCACTTGTACCGGTTCCATCAGGTGGCCACATTGATTGGAGCAATCAGCAAGACTTTGTTGATGGAATCATTCGAACTTTAGAAGAAAAAGGGTTTGAAGAGCTTCGTAAAGAAATAGAGTGGGTAAAAGTACGTACGCCAAATGATGCTCAAGCATTTGGACTTTACGAAGGAGGAAGCTTTGGTATTGCTCCTGAGCTGTTTCAATCGGGCGTATTCAGACCCCAGTACCAGCCGTACGAATATAAAAATGTTTTTGCGGTCGGAGCATCTATTCATCCAGGCGGAGGCGTGCCAATTGTTATGCAAGGAGCAAAAATGTTAGCTGATCATCTTATTGAACAATCATCTGTTCAAACGATTGCAAAGCTTTCTTAAGATCTTGTAAGCCATAAGGAAATGATGGTTTATCCTTTAATAGAGAAAGGGGTCCTATATGATGAACATTTCGTTAGACAAAGCGTACAATCAGTGTGAAGAAATTATTAAAGAAAACTCAAAAACGTTTTACAAAGCTTTTTCCATGTTGCCGTCAAAACAAAGAAAGGCAGTATGGGCGGTATATGCATTTTGTCGTCAAGTCGATGATATTGTAGATGAAGGATGCAACCCTGAAATAGAGCTGCAGCAATTCGAATCAGAATTTGCCCGATTTAAAAATGGAGAACTATTAAACGAAAGCGCCATGTGGGTAGCTCTGCGCAATGTATTTGAACAATATGAGATGAATGTTCAAGCGTTTGATGATATGATTACCGGCCAGAGAATGGATTTAGTAAAAAAAGAATACGATACGCTTGATGAAGTGAAAACATACTCTTATCACGTAGCGAGTACGGTAGGGTTAATGCTTTTACCGATTTTAGCTCCAACTACTCATAAAGAATTAGAAGAAGAAGCAGTTGCATTAGGCATTGCGATGCAGCTGACCAACATTTTAAGAGACGTTGGGGAAGACTTAGAGCGAGGGCGCATTTATTTACCGAAAGACCTTATGAATTCTTACGGATATACGGGCATGCTATTGGAGAACCGGTGGGTCACTTCTGAATTTATAGAGATGTGGGAGCACCTGGCCAAAGAAGCGGAAATGTATTATATAAAAGGGCTTCAGTCGATTCAAAAATATCCGGTGGCTTCTCGCTTACCTCTTACAGGAGCGGCGCATTTATACCGAGCGATTCTTGATAAAATTCGAAAAGAAAATTATGACGTATTTACAGAAAAGCACTTTGTCACAAGTCAAGTGAAAAAGAAAATTATGACATCTATTTCTACGGGGTAACGCAAAGGAATTACTTTTCCTTTGCGTTACTTTTTTTTGAAAAGATATGAAAGCGTTAACTATTATGTAAATAAGAAAAAAGTCTCATTTTTATCGTATATTAACTTGAATATTCAGAAAATTACCTATATGATAATATACATAACATTAAATGTTAATAAAACTAACATGAAAGAGGGGTTACGATGAAAAAAGTAGAAGCCATCATTCGTCCAGAAAAATTTCAAGCACTGCGCGTAAAATTAGAGGAAGTAGGAATAAACGGATTAACGGTCTCAGAAGTGGCAGGCTGCGGTCAGCAAAAAGGAGAGCAGGGGCTGTTCAGGGGACAAAGTTTTGAAATCAAATTAGTACCTAAAGTCAAAGTAGAAATGATTTTAGAAGCAGAACAAGTTGATGAAGTCATTAAGATCATTCAATCAATTTGTTCTACGAATCAAATAGGCGATGGAAAGGTTTTTGTCTATCCGGTAGAGGATGCTGTACGAATTAGAACAGGAGAAGCAGGTGTAGAGGCTATTTTATAAAAAGAGAGTGTTATTTTAATAGAGGGGGAGTTAAGCGTTGAAAAAGAAAATTAGTGCGGCTTTGTTTATTAGTCTGTTGGCGGCAACACGCGTCAATGCGGCTGAACCAACTGTTGAATCAGTCAGCGCATCAATTGACATGATGTGGGTAATGTTTGGGGCAGTGCTTGTGTTTTTAATGCACGCAGGGTTTGCGATGGTTGAAACAGGCTTCACTCGTTCGAAAAACTCGCTTAATATCTTAATGAAAAATATGCTAACGGTAGCTGTGTCTTCCGTCTTGTATTTTGTGGTTGGTTTTGCGCTTATGTTTGGAAGTTCCAAAGGAGGATTTATCGGTTCGAGCGGTTTCTTTTTAAATGGAGAAAGCGATCAAATGAGCTTTTTTGTTTTCCAAATTGTTTTCGCAGCAACGTGCGCTACGATTATTTCAGGAGCGGTAGCAGAACGTATGAAATTATCCAGCTATATGATGCTCACAATTGCTATGGTAGCTGTTATTTATCCAGTTGTAGGTCACTGGGTATGGGGAGGAGGATGGTTGTCTAAACTAGGCTTCGTAGATTTTGCAGGGTCGACAGTTGTCCATTTGACTGGAGCTCTTGGTGCGGCTGTAGCAGTTACTTTTCTAGGAGCACGCCTTGGAAAGTATGGAAGCGATGGAAAAGTCAATGCTATTCAAGGACATAACATTCCACTTGGCGCATTAGGTGTATTTATCCTCTGGTTTGGCTGGTTTGGATTTAATGGAGGAAGTACATTAGCAGCGGATCCTGCCCTTGTACCAGGAATCATCGCAACTACATTAATGTCTGGGTCATGCGGAGTCCTGTCTTCTGCTTTATATACAAAGTTTCGCTACAAACGTATTGACGCTAGCTTAACATTAAACGGTGCCTTAGCTGGACTTGTAGGGATTACAGCTGGAACAGCAAACGTATCGATTCCAGGTGCGATCGTCATTGGACTAATTGCAGGAATTATTCTAGTAGAAGCTGTGCATTTTATCGATAGCAAAATAAAGTTAGATGATCCAGTTGGTGCTATTACTGTTCATGGAATTTGCGGTATTTGGGGGACGTTAGCAGTGGGGCTATTTGATACGGTTAATGGTTTATTTTATGGCGGCGGCGTACAGCTATTAGGTATTCAAGCTCTTGGAATTATAGCTGTCATGGGCTGGACAATTGGAACGGTTGGGTTATTCTTATTTGCTCTTACGCGTTTTTCTTCTATTCGAGTATCAAGCGAAGAAGAAATTGCTGGTTTAGATTTTGCTGAACACGGTTCATCCGCATACGAATTTCGTGAAAGTTTTGTAGCGACAGGAGATGGTAATCTTCATCCTGAATTTGGTGTTGGATTGATTGATCGATTAAATAAAGTTGGTAAAGTATCGGATAAACCTCATATATCGAACGTAAATGAGACGGTATAGCAGTATATAGATGGAAAAAAGTGATTAAAAGTAAAAACTTTTAATTACTTTTTTTGTTTTTATCAACTTATTTAACAATAATGTAAGCGTTAACGTTATAATGGAAACAAAAGTGAGTTTGAAACAGTTCGTCTATAGGAGGGGAATAGATGAAATGGAAAAGGACAAGTATGCTACTTATACTATTATTGCTTTTTGGAAGCAGCGCCTCAGCGCAAGATCATAAAGATATACGTGATGAGGTGATATACTCATTGATGATTAACCGTTTTTATAACGGAAGTGAACAGAATGATCGAAACGTTAACTACGAACGCTCAGATGCCTATTATGGAGGCGATTTACAGGGAGTAGCGCAAAAGTTAGACTATATTCAAGAGATGGGATTTACCGCTGTTTTACTAACTCCTTTTATGGCAAATGATGAGACAGGCTATCATGGATATGCGGTGACCAACCATTATAAAATAGACGATCATTTTGGAACGTTAAAAGACTTACAAAATCTTGTGAAGAAAGCACATGAGCGCAATATAAAAATTATGGTCGAATTTCCTTTGACAATCAGTAACAATCATACCTGGGTAGCGGATAAAGGAAAACAAACATGGATAAGTAATGAATCCGGTACAGATAACGAAGTAATTAAAGCATTGCCTCACCTTAATTTAAAAGAAAGCGCCGTGCAGAAATACCTTATTAAAAATGCTGCTTGGTGGAGCAAACAAGCAGATATTGACGGATATTACGTTAAAGATATCGATCAAGCTCCTTCTGCATTTATTTCATCATTTTCTCAGACGCTAAAAAGCATGGATCCTTCTTTTCTATTAATAGGAGAAATAAACGGGCAATCATTAAAAAAAAATGAGCAGGCCGCTTCGTTAGGAGTGGATTTACTTGTAGATAGAACGCTAGCCGAAGCCACTGCTGCTACGTTTAGTGGTACTAATCGTCCGCAGAAAATGTTGTATGACAAGTGGGGAAAAGGAAGTAATCAGCCTTTAGCCAATTTTTTAGATGATGTTCATAGCACTCGTTTTACAGCAAAAGCATTAAAGAGTGAAAATCATCCTGGAGCTCGAACAAAGCAAGGGCTTTCCTACCTTTATACTTCGCCGAGTGTACCAATTGTTTTTTATGGAACGGAAATTGCGCTGAATGGGGGAAAGGGAGCAGAAAATTATGGCATGATGAATTTTTTAGCTAACCCCGATATTATAGATCATTTAAAAAAACTGGCTGAACTTAGAGCAAAGTCGCCCTCTCTTCGAAAAGGAAGCTTTACCCTTGTGTCTGAGCACAACGGTGTAGCTGTATACAAGAGAAGGTATAAGGACGAAACGACGTTTGTGGTGATTAATAATACAAAGGAAACGTCGGCCATTAATGTCCCGCTTAAAAAAGTTGGAAAAGAAAATGAACTAAGAGGGTTAATAACGGAAGGAATTATACGACCAGTTGACGATGTATACAACATTTCATTGGAGCCTGAGACCACAAATGTATACAAAGTAGTGAAAAAGTCAGGGTTTAATATTGGATATATCGCAGCGGTTGCCGCTGTTTATACGGGATTTGGCGTCTTTTTGTACAAAGCATCGTCAAAAAGAAGAAAAGAAAAGAAAATTTCTCAATCTCATAAAAAGGACAGCGCGTCGTAGTTGTCAAACTATATTGGATAAGTATTAATGAAGAAAACATAACTAAGAGGTGGAATTATGGGTGTAACAATAAAAGATGTGGCAAATTTAGCAAATGTAGCCCCTTCGACGGTATCTCGCGTCATTGCAGACAGCTCAAGAATTAGTGAAAAAACAAAACAGCGCGTGCGATCGGCTATGAAAGAACTTGGTTATCACCCAAATATTATTGCGCGAAGTCTAGCAAATCAAACAACAGAGGCAGTCGGCCTAGTGATGCCGAGCTCAGCAGACAAGGTGTTTCAAAATCCATTCTTTCCCGAAGTGCTAAGAGGAATCAGCACCGGAGCTCACGAAAACAAAAGAGCGATTTATATGTCCACTGGAGAAACGGAAGAAGAGATTTTTGCAGAAGTTGTTCAAATGGTACAGGGGAGAAGAGTAGATGGATTAATTTTGCTGTACTCCAAAGTTGATGATCAAGTACTTTCTTATTTGCAAGAACAGAGCGTGCCGTTTGTAGTGATTGGAAAGCCGTTTAAACATAGTGAAAGCATCACGTTTGTTGATAATGATAATTTTAAAGCTGGAAAAGAAGCGACGGAATATTTAATTGAATCTGGGCATGAGCGTATTGCGTTTATTGGCGGAAGTCTTGAATTAGTCGTTACCATTGACCGTTTAACAGGCTATGATAAAGCGATTCAAAAAGCAAACATTCCTTACCGGGACGAGTATGTGATTCATGAAGAATTTCTACAGAAGGGAGGAAAAGAAGCTGTTTGCGAACTTTTATCTCTAAAAGAACGTCCAACGGCTCTAGTAGTAGCAGATGACCTAATGGCGCTAGGCGTTTTAAATACATTAGATGAACTGGGAATTTCTGTTCCTGAAGATATTTCTATTGTCAGTTTTAATAATGTCTTGATCGCTGAAATGGCTAGACCAGCTCTCACATCTATTGATATTAATATTTTTGAACTTGGTTATCAGGCTGTCCGCTGCTTGATTAAGCAGATTGAAACGCCATATGCTGTTGCAGAACAAGTGCGCGTTCCTCACAAAATGATTAAAAGACAGTCCTGTAAAACCATTCAAATGACGAAGAGATAACTTTATAAACAAATAGAAAAGAGGCTGGAACAAAAGTATTGTAGTTGAAAGAAGATCCGAACGAGTTTGATTCTTGATGGAGAATCAAACTTGTTCGGATCTTTTCGTTGGGAGGGTAAACGTAGGTAGCTGCTTCTTAGCTGTTGATTGGGTTGATTTAGGTATGTCTCAATATATTCTTTATGCCAAAGATATTGGCATTTAAAGTGCAAAAAAAATATACACATGCCAATTATTTTTTTCTTTATCAAAAAGAAAGAATAATATAAGTGGTGAAAACCTTGATGACAAATAGACTGTAAAGTTTTATTAAAAGTTGGCACGCTATTTGCATAACTATAAAGTAAACAAAGATTTGCATACTAGGAGGTATATATCATGGTAGTTTCTTATTCTCATGAACCATTTACAAATTTTAAGGACGAAAACAATAAAAAGGCATTTCAAGAAGCATTAACATATGTAAATACACAGCTTGGCAAAACGTACCCGCTTGTGGTCGACGGTGAAAAAGTGGAAACTGAAGAGAAAATTACGTCTGTTAACCCAGCGAATATAAAAGAAGTGATTGGATATGTCTCTACAGTAAATAAAGATCTAGCAGAGCAAGCGATGCAGTCAGCTTTAAAAGCTTTTGAAACGTGGAAAAAATGGAAAGTAGAACATCGAGCAGATATTCTTTTCCGTGCAGCGGCCATCATCCGTCGCAGAAAGTATGAATTTTCTAGTTATCTTGTAAAAGAAGCAGGAAAGCCTTGGAACGAAGCAGATGCTGATACAGCAGAAGCAATTGATTTTTTAGAGTACTATGCACGTCAAGTCCTGACGTTAAAAGATGGTTCTCCAGTACAGAGTCGAGACGGTGAGTATAATCAGTACAATTATATTCCGCTTGGCGTAGGTATTATCATTTCACCATTTAACTTCCCGTTAGCTATTATGGCTGGAACAGCAGTAGCAGCTATCGTAACAGGCAACACGATTTTATTAAAACCAGCTGATGCCACTCCTGTAGTAGCAGCGAAATTTGTAGAAGTAATGGAAGAAGCAGGCTTACCGAAAGGCGTATTAAACTTTATTCCTGGTGCTACACCTGAAATCGGTGACTACTTAGTTGAACATCCAAAAACACGCTTTGTTTCATTTACCGGTTCGCGCGCAGTAGGTTGCCGCATTTACGAAAGAGCAGCAAAAGTACAGCCAGGCCAAAAATGGTTAAAACGCGTTATTGCTGAAATGGGCGGAAAAGATACGGTGGTTGTAGACAAAGATGCGGATCTTGATTTAGCTGCTTCTTCAATCGTATACTCTGCATTTGGTTTTGCAGGGCAAAAGTGCTCCGCTGGTTCTCGTGCTGTTGTGCATCAAGATGTGTATGATGAAGTGCTTGAAAAAGCAGTTGCGCTAACCAAAACATTAACCGTTGGAAACCCAGAAGAAGTTTCAACTTATATGGGACCTGTTATTCACGAAGCGTCGTATAACAAAGTATTATCGTATATTGAAATTGGAAAAGAAGAAGGACGGCTGGTTGCGGGAGGAGAAGCAGACAATTCAACTGGATACTTTATTCAGCCAACTATTTTTGCGGATGTAGATGAAAAAGCTCGTCTCATGCAAGAAGAAATTTTTGGTCCGGTAGTAGCATTCTCTAAAGCGCGAGATTTTGATCATATGATGGAGATTGCAAACAATACGGAATATGCATTAACAGGCGCTTTATTATCAAACAACCGCGCGCATATTGAGCGCGCTCGTGAAGAGTTCCATGTTGGAAATCTGTATTTTAACAGAGGATGTACAGGAGCGATTGTTGGTTACCAGCCTTTTGGCGGATTTAATATGTCAGGAACGGATTCAAAAGCAGGCGGACCGGACTATCTTGTTCTTCACATGCAAGCAAAAACAACATCTGAAACATTCTAATTGAAAAATAAGGAGGAGTAAATATGACAACTGAAACACAAAAAACGGTAAAAATCATTGAGCAAACAGAAAAATTTGGGGCACACAACTATCATCCGCTGCCGATTGTAATTGAAAAGGCAGAAGGCGTATGGGTACACGATCCAGAAAATAATAAATATATGGATATGCTAAGTGCTTATTCCGCTGTTAACCAAGGACATCGTCATCCAAAAATTATTGAAGCATTAAAACGTCAAGCTGATAAAGTAACGTTAACGTCACGAGCGTTTCATAATGATCAGCTTGGTCCATGGTATGAAAAGATTTGTAAATTAACAAATAAAAATATGGCTCTTCCAATGAATACGGGAGCAGAAGCGGTGGAAACAGCCATTAAAGCTGCACGCCGCTGGGCTTACGATGTGAAAGGCGTTGCTGAAAATCAAGCACAAATCATCGCATGTGTGGGGAACTTCCACGGTCGTACAATGACAGCTGTTTCCTTATCGTCTGAAGCAGAATATCAACGTGGTTTTGGACCGATGCTTCCAGGGCTTCAAACCATTCCTTATGGTGATTTAGAAGCGTTAAAAGCTGCTATTACACCAAATACAGCCGCATTTTTAATTGAGCCAATTCAAGGCGAAGCAGGTATCGTTTTACCTCCAGAAGGCTTCTTAAAAGCTGCAGCTGATTTATGTAAAGAACATAATGTGCTATTTATTGCTGATGAAATCCAAGTTGGATTAGCCCGTACAGGCAAAATGTTTGCTTGTGATTGGGAAGGCGTAGAACCAGATATGCTGATTTTAGGTAAAGCGCTTGGAGGAGGAGTTTTCCCTATTTCTTGCGTAGTCGCTAACGAAGACATTTTAAGTGTCTTTAACCCTGGCTCTCATGGTTCAACATTTGGAGGAAACCCGCTTGCTTGTGCCGTATCATTAGCTGCTTTGGAAGTAATTGAAGATGAAGAACTTCCAGCGCGTTCATTAGAATTAGGTTCTTATTTCAAGCAGAAGCTCCAAAGCTTAAGCAATCCAGTTATTAAAGAAGTGCGCGGCCGCGGTCTATTCATCGGGGTAGAATTACACGAAGAAGCTCGTCCTTATTGTGAAAAATTAAAAGACCAAGGTTTGCTTTGTAAAGAAACGCACAGTACGGTTATTCGTTTTGCTCCGCCGCTAACGATTTCAAAAGAAGAGTTAGACTGGGCAATTGAACGAATTGAAAAAGTATTTGCTGAGTAATCGGTTTAAAATAAATAAAAATAGTACGATATGTATATATCGTACTATTTTTATTCATATGCAGCTAAATAACGTTTTTATTTGATAGGCAGGAGGAATAGAAGTGTATATCCAACTCTCACAGCTAAGCATGGAAGAGCAAGTTGAATGTTTAACAAAAGCGTTAGTGAAAATCAAAAGTATCAATGGGACAAGCGGCGAAGTAAAGATTGCTGATTTCATTAAAAACACGCTTCAAAGTTTTCCTTATTTCAAAGAAAATCCCCTTCACGTTTGGGAACAGAAAATTAATGGCGACACGCTAGGTAGAAAAAATGTATTTGCTTTTATTCAAGGCAGCAAAAAAAATGCTCAAACAATGATTTATCACGCTCACTTAGATACGGTTGGCATTGAAGATTTTGGTTCATTAAAAGACATAGCGTTAGATCCAGAAGAACTTCAGCGATATTTCTCTATGCATAATATTAATGAAGATGTACAGCGAGATGCTCGCTCAGGTGAATGGATGTTTGGAAGAGGAGCCGTTGATATGCAAAGTGGAATTGCTGTACATTTAGCCAATGTGCTGCATTTTACTAAGCATCCAAATCAATTAGAAGGAAACGTGCTTTTTATGGTCAACCCAGATGAGGAAAGTCAGCATGCTGGAATTATTTCTGCTGTTTCTGAACTGAACCGTTTGAAAAAAGAAAAAAATCTTTCATATGTAGCAGCGATTAATACCGATTTTATTACACCTCTTTACGATGGAGATTCCACGCGTTATATTTATACAGGAGCCGCTGGGAAGCTGCTTCCATGTTTTTATATTTACGGAAGAGAAGTACATGTAGGAGATACGCTTGCTGGTATAGATCCTAATTTGATTGCATCTGAGATTACAGGAAGCATTCATAACAATATTAATCTAGCTGAAAATATTGAAGGAGAATTGGTACTGCCACCTTCCTGTCTGTATCAACGAGATAATAAAGAGGCTTATAATGTACAAACCGCTGTAAGCAGTCATTTGTATTTTAATTATTTCATCTATGAACGAACGGCAAAAGAAGTGATGAGTCAATTAATTGGATTATCAATCGAAGCATGTGAAAAAGTGGAGAAAAAACTTTCTGATTATTACGAACTTTTTGTTCGAAGAACGAATTTACCAAAGCGAAGCCTGTCTTGGAAAGTGGATGTTGTGAGTTTAGAAGATTACCTGGAAGAATTGGATCAAAAAGGGATAAATGCTCAGGCTTGTGTTGAACAAGCTTTCGAACAGTATGCGCATTTAGAACTTAGAACGAGGTGCTTTAAAGTAATTGAAGAACTTCAAAGGTTAGATCCGCATCAAAGTCCGCGCGTAATTGTCTTTTTTGCACCGCCTTACTTGCCTCATAATCACTTGAAGAAAGACGAAAGCAGAGATCAGCAGCTTCTTTATCCCTTGCAAGCGGCTGTGGAGAAGGTTGGAAAACAGACGGGAGAGACGTTTCAGTTTAAAAAATTTTTCCCCTACCTAGCGGATGGCAGCTTTTTATCTCTTCATGAGACAGATGAGGAAATCGATGCTTTTACACGTAACTTTCCGGGGTGGGGGATTGCGGGGGCGATTCCTTTCCGTGAAATTCGAGAATTAGATATTCCGTCCATTAATATGGGGGTATATGGGAAAGACGGACATAAGTGGACAGAGCGAGTGTACAAGCCTTATTCGTTCGGCGTCCTTCCTAAGTTGATTCAAGAAACAACTGTTCAGATGTTAAAAAGTAGGTATGCTTGTACAAACCACATATAAGAAAATGAAGAACGGAGGTACCGATGAATAGACATACAGAACAAAACCAATTACAGAGAACAATGAAAAGCAGACATTTATTTATGATTGCGTTAGGAGGTGTGATTGGGACAGGCCTATTTTTAGGTTCGGGTTTTACTATTAGCCAGGCAGGGCCGGGAGGAGCCATTCTTGCATATATAATAGGCGGCTTCCTCATGTACTTAGTTATGCTTTGTTTAGGAGAGCTAGCGGTAGCAATGCCCGTTTCAGGTTCCTTTCAAGAATACGCTACAAGGTTTTTAGGACCTTCTACAGGCTTTATGATTGGATGGCTGTACTGGTTCAGCTGGGCAAATACGACAGGGCTTGAATTTACGTCAGCAGGAATTTTAATGCAGAGGTGGTTTCCCGATGTACCTGTATGGTCATGGTGCTTAATTTTTGGCGTCATTACGTTTTTAATTAACGCTCTTTCTGCTCGAAGCTATGCTGAAACTGAGTTTTGGTTTTCGAGTATTAAAGTTACGGCTATTATTCTATTTATTTTAATTGGAGGAGCTGCTGTTTTTGGTTTTATCGACTTCAAAGGGGGAGAACCTGCACCGTTTCTTTCGCATTTCACCCAAGGCGCAGGTCTTCTTCCAAATGGAATACTGGCAGTTCTACTGACTTTAGTAACGGTTAACTTTTCGTTTCAAGGAACGGAGCTTGTCGGCATTGCAGCAGGAGAAAGTGAAAGTCCTGAGAAAACGTTGCCGAGATCTATTCGAAATGTCATTTGGAGAACGCTGTTTTTCTTTGTGTTAGCTATGTTTGTTTTAGTTTCTATTCTGCCATACAAAACAGCAGGAGTCATTGAAAGTCCGTTTGTTGCCGTATTAGATCAAATTGGCATTCCATACGCAGCAGATATCATGAACTTTGTCATTTTAACAGCTGTGTTATCAGTGGCGAACTCCGGCGTTTATGCTGCTTCTCGTATGCTTTGGTCATTGTCAAACAGCAATATGGGGCCAAAACCTTTGAAGAAATTATCTTCAAAAGGTGTTCCAATTAACGCATTAATTGTGACGATGATTATTTCAGGATGCTCGTTGATTACAAGCGTCGTGGCTGCTGAAACCGTATATCTTTGGTTTATTTCGATTTCAGGAATGGTGACCATTATTGTTTGGATGTCCATTTGTGCCTCTCAATTTATGTTCCGCCGTCGTTTTTTAGCGGAAGGAGGAGACATAAAGGAATTAAAATTTAAAACGCCGCTTTATCCGTTCGTTCCTATTCTAGGTTTTTGTTTGTATGGACTTGTATTAATCAGCTTAATTTTTATTCCGGATCAACGAATTGGTCTTTACTGCGGGGTCCCTTTAATTATTGTACTCTACGTGTATTATCACGTAGGAATCAAGAAAAATATTAATCAAAAACAATCGGATTCACCGGTTTATAAAGCAAAATAAAAAAGAAGTGCACAGTGCACTTCTTTTTTATTTAGAGCGGATGTTTAATCGTTTCATACGATACTGCAAGCTTTGTCTGGTCAGCCCTAGTATCTTAGCACTTTTTGAGATGTTGTGGCTGTGTTGTTCAAGCGTTTGTTTAATACATTCTGCTTCGAACGCTAACAGCTGTTCCTTTAAAGGGAGAGAAGGGTGAAAAGCGCTTGGATAAGAAGGTGCGTCACTGCTTGCTTTATTTTCAAAATGTTCATGCTGCTTTAGCTGGAACTTCGTTCTGTATTGGAAAGGAAGGTGAGAATAGTGAATAACGTCTTCATCCATCACCAAGTTCATTGCGCCTTCAATAATGTGTTCTAATTCCCGTACGTTCCCTGGCCAGTCATAAGAGAGAAAAGAAGACATCACTTGGTGATCTACGGTTTTTACATTCATCTGAAACAAATCATTGTATTTTTTGATGAAAAACTTTGTTAATTCAATAATATCTTCTTTTCGTTCACGAAGAGGAGGAATAAAAAGCGTCACGACGCCAAGTCGGTAATATAAGTCTTTGCGTAATCGGTTTTCGGCAATCGCATCGATTGGATCTTCATTCATATTCGCGATCACTCGAACGTTAACCGGTTTGTCCACTGTATCCCCAATTCTTCGTACGGTTTTTTCCTGCAGAACTCGAAGAAGCTTAGCCTGCAGATTTGGGTTTAACGAGTTGATTTCATCTAGCAGTAATGTGCCTCCTTGTGCTTGTTCGAAAAGACCAGGATTATCCATTGCACCTGTAAAAGCTCCGCGTTTCGTACCGAACAAAAGGCTTTCAATTAAATTATCCGGTAGCGCAGCACAGTTTTGTGAAATAAAAGGAGCAGAAGAGCGGCTGCTGCCATTATGTATGCTTTGAGCAAACAGTTCTTTACCCGTGCCTGTTTCTCCAATAATTAAGACATAAGAAGGAGTTCTAGTAGCGCGCTTGGCGTCTTCAATCACATCATGAACGGCTTGACTGTTTCCGATGATGCTATCAAACGTAAAGCGTGTGTTTCCTTTTTGTCTAATGTTTTGCCGGATTAGACGCTCTAGTTTCGTCACGTCCTGAGCAATTTCCACCGCTCCTTGAATGACTCCGTCTTTTAAAATAGGGAAGGTATTATTAATTGTCGTGATTTCTTGTCCTTGATTGTTGAAATACGTTTGCTTGACGTTAACCGTTTCTTTTCCTTTTTGCAGTGCCTGTACAAGCGTGCTTTGCTGATTTTCTTTGAACATAAACACATCTAACAAGTTTTTATGTAAAACGTCTTGTTCATCCATCAGCTCCATCTTTGTCATCTTTTCATTGTAAATAATGGTTTTTCCTGTTTCATCGACCGCGTGGATACCGGCATCGACTTTATTTAAAATGGTTTCATATATATGTTTAAGAGTGCTTAATGTATCGGTCATTCAAATACTCTCCTTTAGCGGTGTTCATATCTCTATTTAAACAAAAATAGCTGAATTCTGATAGTGTTTCCACATAAAAATAAATGAATGACCGAAGAGAAATGTTATCCGTTTACAATGGATCCCCCATTAATGTGCAGAACTTGCCCGGACATATAAGAAGAATCAGAGCTTGCCAAGTATACATAGGCCGGTCCGAGCTCAGAAGGCTGTCCAGCCCGTTTCATAGGTGTATTAGACCCAAATGTCGCAACTTGCTGTTCGTCGAACGTAGACGGAATAAGAGGTGTCCAAATGGGTCCCG
This sequence comes from Priestia sp. P5, assembly GCF_029522155.1. Lineage (NCBI taxonomy): Bacteria > Bacillati > Bacillota > Bacilli > Caryophanales > Bacillaceae > Priestia > Priestia sp. P5. The sequence goes on from NZ_JAKWFJ010000002.1 coordinate 44,221, forward strand.
GAGCTACGCCGTTTACGCGAATGCCTTTTGTTGCGAGCGAAGCTGACAAAGAACGTGTGAAAGCCACGATAGCACCTTTGGTTGAAGAGTAATCAATCAGCTGATCATGCCCATGATAGGCTGTCACAGACGTTGTATTAATAATAGCGCTTCCTTGTTTTAAATGAGGCAATGCAGCTTTGGTCAAATGGAAAATTGAAAAAATATTTGTTTGGAACGTACGGGTAAGCTGTTCAGTCGTGATATCCGTAATACTTTTTTGAGGATGCTGTTCAGCTGCATTATTGACTAAGATGTCTATTTTTCCGAAAGTCTGAATGGCCTTTGAGATGACTTCTTGACAAAAATGTTCATCTCCTATGTCACCAGCAAGCAACAAACAAGAAGCTCCCATTCGTTCAACTTGTTTTTTAGTTTCATTTGCATCATCGTGTTCATTAAGATAGGTTACAACAACGTTTGCACCTTCTTTCGCATAATGGTAAGCGACAGAACGCCCAATTCCGCTGTCTCCTCCTGTGATAACGGCTACTTTGTTCTGTAATTTTCCGCTTGCCTTATAGTCTGGAGCGATAGAGGTAGGGATTGGATGCATATCTTTCTCAATACCTGGCTGAGTTTGCTGATGCTGAGGAGGGAAGTTTTGTTTTTGATTTTGATTCATTGGTATACACTCCTTAATTAATATGAGTATGTAAGCGTATACTAGTATTTGTTAAGAGAGTGTATCTATGCATAGGAATAAGACTGAACGAATAAAAGAGGCCTTAAAAGAAAAAATGAATGCCGGGGCATCCATTTTTTTAGCGGTAATTAATAAATTGTACGTCAATAGGTAAATCAGCGCTGCGAATAGCTGAAATAATTTGCTGCAGGTCATCACGATTTTTACCGCTTACGCGAAGCTGATCATCTTGAATTTGGCTTTTTACTTTTAAACCGGTATTTTTAATAATTGTATTTAGCTTTTTAGCGTTGTCTTTGTCGATACCTTGAATTAACTTAGCGCGCTGTCTAACCGTTCCTCCAGAAGCATTTTCAATTTTACCGTAGGAGATATTGCGTGTAGGTACGCCGCGTTTGATGAGCTTAGAAATCAGTACGTCTTTTAACTGTTCAAGCTTAAATTCATCATCAGAAATAAGAACAAGCTCTTCGTTTTCAAGCGAGATTTCGCTTTTACTGCCTTTAAAATCGTAGCGGGTTTTAATTTCTTTTGTTGCCATGGTAATGCCGTTTGTTACCTCTGATAAATCGACTTGTGACACAACGTCAAATGAACTATCTTTAGCCATAATAACCTCCATATGTAAAGAGTTTGTTCTTTTATTATAAATAAAACACAAACTGTATACAACTGATATTGAATAGAGAGCCGGTAATTGATACAATACAAGTTATGCTTTTTGTTGTAAGCTATAGAAGCAGCTTTTTAACAAAACGTATGCATTTAAGTTAATTTGAACTTTAGAATGCTGTTTGATGCAAAGTGAGAAGGTATGTGGTGAAGGAACAATCACTACTAATTTATATAAAGGATGGATAGAACGATGAATGTAGAAGCTGGGATGAAAGCGTATTTAACAGTAAACCGGGAAACGCCGATTGGTTATATGTTAGCAGAAGGTGAAGAAGAAATTTTGCTACATAAAAATGAAACAACAAGAGAACTTGCTGAAGGGGAAGAAGTAGAAGTTTTTCTATACCTTGATCAGCATGACCGTTTAACGGCAACGATGCACTTACCTCTTGTTGAAGAAGGTGTTTATGAGTGGGTCGAGGTCGTAGATGTTAATCCGGGTTTAGGTGTGTTTGTAAATATCGGCATGAACAAAGATATGTTAATTGGTTCAACAGACTTACCTGCGCTAGAGGATCTGTGGCCAGAAGTCAGAAACAAGGTTTACTGTACAATGAAGATTTCAAAGCGCGGTAAGATGTACGGAAAAATTGCTACAGATGATGTGATGAAAGCAATGGCATTAGATGCTCCCCCCGAACTTTTTAATCGTGAAGTGAGTGGATACATCTATCGCGTACTGCGCGTAGGTTCATTTATTATGACAGATGAAGGATATGTTGGATTTATTCATGAAAGCGAGAGACGCAAAGAACCAAAGCTTGGTACGTATGTAACAGGCCGCGTAATTAATGTAAAAGAAGACGGAACGCTAAACGTATCGCTTCTTCCGCGCAAGCAAGAAAGCATGGATGAAGATGCACAAGTACTATACGATTACATGGAAAGCCGCGGCGGCGTTATGCCATTTTGGGATAAAAGCTATCCAGAAGATATTCGTGAGCGCTTTAATATGAGTAAAGCTGCGTTCAAACGTGCGCTTGGTAAACTGATGAAAGAAGGAAAAGTTTATCAAGAAGAAGGATGGACATATTTTAAAAAAGAAGAAAACTAAAAGGAGAAGCCGCTGAAAATTCAGCGGCTTCTTTTTATAAGTGATCAGATTTTTTAGAAAATGAATGTTTTCCAAGCTCACGGTTATGCTTAGCTTGCAGATTCTTTTCGTGAAGCTTTGCGTTATTATCTTTTGCTTTTTTATCGTTATCGCTCGTTTTTGGCATTGTGATACACCCCTTTTTGATCGTACCTTTAGAATGCCCTGACTTCTTTAAATTATTCGATGGTTTCGTTCAAAAAGAAGACTGCAATCGTCCCTGGGCCAGAGTGAGAACCTATGGCTGCACCAATAATATTAATAATAAAATGTTTGGTTCCAAAACGTTCTTGAATCATCTCTTTCAGCTGAAGAGCTGTTTCTAAATCATCTCCATGACTAATTCCAATGGTTTGAGAAGAGAGATTTTTTCCTCGCTCTTCCATTACATCAAGCATGCGCTTAAATACTTTTTTACGGCCGCGGATTTTTTCGATTGGAATCAATTTTCCATCTTCCACATGAAGCAGCGGCTTAATATTAAGCAGACCTCCTACAAAAGCAGAAGCTTTGCTCACACGTCCTCCTTGAGCAAGAAAATCTAAGTCATCGACCGTAAAAATATGTTCCATATGCAGCGCGTATTGTTTTATTTTTTCTGTCATCTCTACTAGTGAGAGGTTTTGTTGTAGTAATTGTTCTGCATAATAAGTAACTACTCCCTGGCCAAGAGATGCACATTTCGTATCGATTATCTCTAATTGGAAATCGGGATACTTTTCTAGGAGTTCTTCTCGAATCATCATTGCTGTTTGATATGTACCGGATAATTCTGAAGAAAAAGCTAAATAAATGCACGAATCACCTGATTTAGCTATGTTCTCAAAGACTTCATACATAGTAGTTGGAGCCGCTTGAGATGTTTTTGGCATCTTGCCTTTACGGATGGCTTCGTAGACAGAAGTTGGCTCAATCGTTTGTAGATCTAAAAATTCTTGATTATCCAGGCTTACGCGAAGCGGTAAAAAGCCAACGTTATTTTCTTGAAAAAAAGATAAAGGCAAATCGCTTGCACTATCGGTTAAAAGTTTAATTGACATAAATGTCACCTTCCTAATTGCATTTATAAAATATTAAATGAATTTGATGTATAAACATTGAGAAGCGTTATATACGACATAGTATTAGTGTATAAGCACTTTGAGGAAAATACAATTTTTGAATAAGTTTTTTTAATTCTGCCAAATCGTACATACTATATGTACTAACTATTTTAAAGATGCTGACTTTATTCATTTTATAAATGGGTATAAGAAAGTAAGAAGTTTTAAAAAGCGGAGGTCGGTCATTTGAATATGTGGCTTGAAGCAAAAAAAGCGATAGTCGTCTTGGTAGGAGCATTATTGAATGCGCTTGCGCTCAACTTGTTTTTGATACCTGCTAATGTATATTCGAGCGGCTTTACAGGAGTAGCTCAGCTTGTTTCGAGTATCGTGACAGATTACACCCCTTTTACTATTTCCACTGGAGTGCTGCTGTTGTTGTTAAATATTCCTGTAACTATTTTAGGGTGGAAAAAAGTTGGGAAGTCATTTACTGTTTACAGCTTTATCAGCGTTGCTGCAACAACTTTGTTTCTTGGAATTATTCCTATTCAAGCACTTTCTAAAGACATCATCCTTAACGCAGTTTTTGGAGGCGTTATTTTAGCGGTAGGGGTAGGAATTACGTTAAAATTTGGAGCTTCAACTGGTGGGCTCGATATTATTGCTCTGGTTTTGTCTCGAGTAAAAGACCGACCAATTGGCACTTATATGTTCATATTAAACGCAATTATTATCGTGCTAGCAGGTCTTTTATATGGTGCTGAGAAGTCACTCTATACGCTTGTGACGCTTTATACAACTACTCGCGTCATTGATGTTATTCATACGCGTCATGTCAAACTCACAGCAATGATCGTAACGAAAAAAGGAGTGGAGCTAAGAAAGGCGATTCACGCCAAACTTGTGCGAGGGATTACGGCGGTACCGGCTAAAGGCGGCTTTACAAACGAAGATAAAGAAATGCTAATGATTGTTTTGACTAGATATGAATTATTTGACTTGGAGCGAGTGATTAAAGAGGTAGATCCTAAAGCATTTACCAATATCGTTCAGACAACGGGAATCTTTGGTTTGTTTCGAAAGGATTAAAAAAGGTCCAGGTATTCATTACCTGGACCTTTTTTTATTAATGTGTGCCTTTTAAGTCATTAGAAAGCTCTTGAAGCTGAGCTTGTTCTTCAGGAGAAGCATTTTGCTGCGCATGAGACAGCATATCAGCTGCAATGTTTTCATCAGAAGCTGCAGACGTATGAGCCTGAGACGTTTGATGATTTTGACCAGCAGCTCCCAATGTATTCTGAAGCTGCTGAAGCTGAGCTTGTTCTTCAGGAGAAGCGCTTTGCTGTGCATGAGACAGCATATCAGCTGCTACGTTTTCACTAGACGTGTGAGCTTCACCGTGAGCGTGAGAATGACCGCCCTCTAAAGTGCTTTGAAGCTGTTCAAGCTGGCTCTTTTCTTCAGGAGAAGCATTTTGCTGTGCATGAGATAATATATCAGCTGCCACGCTTTCACTGGACGTATGAGCTTTACCGTGAGCGTGAGAATGACCGCCTTCTAAAGTGCTTTGGAGCTGTTCAAGCTGTGCCTTCTCTTCGGAAGAAGCATTCTGAACGATATGAGACAGCGTATCAGACGTAATGTCTGCGCTTTTCTCTTGTGAATGTGATTCTCCATCTGTATCATACGCTTGATGCAATGAGTTTTGGAATTGCTTCAGCTGCTCTTGCTCCTGCGGAGAAGCGTTAGAAGCAATACTATTTAATACGCCTTCTGAAATATCAAGTTCACCGTTGCCGTGCTTTTGACGATGAAGCTGATCTTCTGAATGGCCGGATACTGCATTTCGAATCGCATCTTTTACTTGACCAAAAAGTGAATTTTTCATAAGTTACTGTCCTCCATGAGGAGTTTGGCGCTGCTGAGCTTGAAATGCTTCTGCCTCTGCCATAGTCATATGATAAGGAATTCGTTCATCATGTTTTTGAACTGCGTCTGCACCTTGTTTCACAAAACGTTTTGATCGATTGCCTCTGCCCATCATAAATTCCTCCTCGTAATATAAATAAAACCGACACCTTAAGAAGTGTCGGTTATAGTGTGTGCTAAATAAAAAAAATGATAGCGATAAAAATTTACCTTGCTTTTCAAAAAAAGCTAAGTTATAAATTTAACGTTTTTTCCAAATAATAAGCAATACCATCATTTTCATTCGATTTTGTTACTTCACGCGCTAGCTGTTTTAATTCGTTAATACCATTTTCCATGGCGATACCGTGTCCTGCAAATTTAATCATTTCAAAATCATTGTCTTCATCTCCAAACGCAATAATTCGTTCGCGTGGAATTTGATAATGATTAGCTACGCGCTCAAGACCTACAGCTTTATTAAGTCCTTTTTTTACAATTTCAACGACATGCCAAGGTGCTCCCCAGCGTCTATGTTCTAGTACTTCTGCATGAACATCTGAAAGGTGAGAGCGTATATCTTGTACATGTTCTTCATCTGCGTGAATTAAAATAGACGTTGGATCGTGCTGTAGCGTATGACGCAAATCACCCGTTTGTAATTTAGGATCCCCTAGGCTAAGTACATCCATTAATTTTCGATCTTCAAAATGAAGATACACATCATCTTGTACTTCTGCCATGATATTGTTGATGCGATAGTCTTGCATAGCTGTCACAATGTCATGGACAGTGCGGCGGTTTAAAGGTTCGTGGTGCGTGCCGAAATCAGGCTGAAGGGGGTGATGGACAAGCGCTCCGTTAAAGTTTACGATAGGCGTGGATAAATCTAATTCGCTGTAATACATAGCACTGGAACGATAAGGTCTTCCAGTTGCAATCATTACAATATGTCCTTCTTGTTTGGCTTTTTCTAATACCCGTTTTGTTTTAGATGAAATGGTTTTTTCATTCGTTAACAATGTTCCATCCAGATCTAAGGCGATTAAGTGTTGATCGTTTCTCATATAGGGCTCCTTTTAAATTGAAGTAGTTATACGATTATATTGAATTCTACTAATATTCATGCTTGTATTCCCATATTTTACACAACTTTTCCTGAGGAGCAAAGCAGAACGATTGACATGCAAAAGCTGTCTTGTTACGGTGTAAGACATAGTTATTGATTGCTTACGATAAATTGTTTAAGGGTATATTTAATACGTGAAGATAATTACGGAAGTAAAAGAAAGGAGAATGAATATGGATAAACAGTTAGAAGATAAAATTATGGAATCACTAGAAGAAGTAATTGATCCAGAGCTTGGCGTTGATATCGTAAATTTAGGCTTAGTGTATGGTGTAGAAATGGAAGAAAACAACACGGTTATTGTGACGATGACGTTAACTTCTATCGGCTGCCCGCTAGCTGGTGTGATTGGCGAACAAGTGAAAAAACAATTAATTTCGCTTGAAGAAGTAGAAAATGTAGAAGTGAATATCACATTTAATCCGCCATGGGATAAAGATCGCATGACGCGCTACGCTAAAATTGCATTAGGTGTTCAATAAAAAAAAGCCATCAACGATGGCTTTTTTTCTTATTCAATTCTGCACAATTCCAAAGGGCAGTCCTCACAGTCTATTTCTCTCTTTAGAAAAGAGAGCTTATGAATGATAATTTTTCCATCTGTCATTGAAATTACTTGATTTTTTCGCAACTCAGCGAGCATGCGATTGACCACTTCTCGGGAGGTCCCGCATAGATTAGCGATCTCTTGATTTGTTAACGTTACGTTTAATAAAATACCATTTGGCTTCATTACCCCAAAACTATTGGACATGCGAATCAGAGTAGAATAGAGAGCTCCTTTCTTTCCATTTAGAATTAAGTCCCTGAATTTTGTCTGCATTCGCTTAATTTGGAGTCCCATCCACTTCATGTACTCCATAGAAAGAGCAGGGTATTGTGCTAGTTCGTTTTCTAACACCCGTTTTTGAATGCTGATCGCTGTACAAGGTTCGATGGCTTTTGCTTGGAGCATATGGGGAGTGGATCCGCAAAACAGCATGACTTCCCCGACTAAGTCTCCTGCACTCGCCAGCTGAAGCGTCAGCTCGCGTCCTTCCGGCGTCACTTTACCCACTTGCACGGCCCCTGACGTAATAAAAAATAAATGAGTTGAAGTCGAACCTTCTTGAAAGAGAAAGTCACCTTTTTTAAACGAAAGTTTATGATCAAAGTTCATAAAAAATTGCTGCAGCTCATTTGAAAAAGAATCCGTTGTGATGTTCATCATGTTATCACCTTTTAATTAAAATTTTTGCGACTGTTACTTATTAATCTATTAAGTTAGAACAGTCTGTATATGCTGTACGTCCACTAACCGTATGAAAAAAATGTCATACGGATGATTTTATCGATATTCTTATTATACACAAAAACAACCAGTGTTTTCCAAAACTATCTGTGAACAATTTCTAAACAAAAATAGAAAGATAGTTATAAAAATAAAAACTTATGAATAAATAAAAATGTTTAAAAATATAGAATAAAGTGTTGGATTTTTTAAATATTCATTTGATTTTATTTTTATACGGTATTATAATGATAAATAATTCAAATAGATACGTGGAAAAAGGAGTTTTAAAATGAAAGAATACAAGGTAGGAATTGTTGGAGCAACAGGGTATGGAGGAGTAGAACTGATTCGTTTGTTAGCGAATCACCCACATTTTCATGTTTATGCAGTTTATTCATCCTCTCAGGATGGGATAGAACTAGCAGAAGTTTATCCTCACCTTTCTAATACTGTATATACGCTGCAAGATATAAACCCTAAGAAGATGGCTGAAGAATTAAATTTAGTGTTTACAGCAACTCCGTCCGGTGTTTCTAGCAAGCTTGTACCTCAATTAATAGAAGAAGGAATAAAAGTGGTAGACCTATCTGGAGATTTTAGATTAAAAACAGAAGCTCTTTATGAAAAATGGTACAAAAAGCCTGCTGCAGCCGAAGCATTTTTACAGCAGTCTGTGTATGGACTATCAGAATGGTTTGCAGACGAAGTCGAAAGCAGTACGTTCGTTGCGAACCCGGGTTGTTATCCAACAGCTACACTGCTTGGGCTAGCTCCCCTCGTTAGTAAACAAATGGTGAAATCAAACTCTATTATCATTGATGCAAAGTCCGGAATCTCAGGAGCAGGGCGCGGTCTTTCGCAAATAGCTCATTATGCTGAAATCAATGAAAATATGAAAATATACAAAGTTAATCAACATCAGCATATCCCAGAAATCGAATCTATTTTAGAAAAGTGGGATGAGGAAATTGGCCATGTTACGTTCAGTACGCACTTAGTTCCAATGACGCGAGGGATTATGAGTACAGTATACGCTGAACTTTCTGAAGAGAGCTCAGTACAAGAGCTTCATCAGCTATATGTAGATACATATCAAAACTCCCCGTTCGTTCGCGTTCGAAAAGCTGGTGAATTTCCTTCTACTAAAGAAGTAAGTGCATCAAATTATTGCGATATCGGTATTACATTTGACGAACGAACAAAGCGTGTCACGATCGTTTCTGTCATTGATAACTTAGTAAAAGGGGCAGCCGGTCAGGCCATTCAAAATGCCAATATCATGATGGGATTTGAACAACAAGCGGGTATCGGACTATTGCCTGTCTTCCCATAAAGTCAACAGCATCACTAATCACGATAAAAGCAGGAGGGAACGTATAGTGATTACGGTTAAACAAACGAAAGAAAAAATAAAGAAAATAGAGAACGGTACAATTGTAACGCCGCTAGGTTTTTCAGCAGACGGCGTTCACGCTGGTTTACGTTATGCTAAAAAAGATTTAGGAGTTATTGTAAGCGATGTGCCAGCTAATTGTGCAGCTGTTTACACGCTTAATGCCTTTCAAGCAGCGCCTTTAGCTGTTACAAAAGAAAGTGTAGCAGTGGAGCAGAAGCTGCAAGCAATCGTTGTGAACAGCGCATGTGCAAATGCATGTACTGGGGAACAAGGATTAAAAGATGCATACCAGATGCGAAATACATGTGCAAAAAAGCTTAATATCCTACCTCATCATGTAGCGGTAGCTTCTACAGGCGTAATTGGAGAGCTTCTAGATATGGAAAAAATCGTGAAAGGCATTGGGTTGTTAAGTCCTTCGTCAAACAAAGAAAAAGCAGAAGAATTTCAAACGGCTATTTTAACAACAGATACAGTGATGAAGTCAGCTTGCTATGAAACAAAAATTGACGGCAAAGTAGTCACCATTGGCGGTACAGCGAAAGGATCAGGCATGATTCACCCAAATATGGCTACGATGCTTAGCTTTATCACAACGGATGCTAAGGTTGAAGCTTCAGTGTTACAAGATGCGCTAGGTTCTATTACAAATAAAAGCTTTAATCAAATTACAGTGGATGGTGATACGTCAACCAACGATATGGTTGTTGTTTTAGCAAATGGAAAAGCTGATCACCAGTCGCTTACACCAGATCATCCTGAATGGAATTCGTTTTATGAAGCACTGCGCTTGACGTGTGAAGATTTAGCCAAACAAATTGCACGCGACGGTGAAGGAGCAACAAAACTAATTGAAGTAAACGTATCTGGGGCTCATACAAATGAAGAAGCAAATGTGATTGCTAAACAAATTGTGGGCTCGAACCTAGTGAAAACGGCCATGTATGGAGCCGATGCCAATTGGGGACGAATTATTTGTTCAGTTGGGTACAGCGGAGTAACGCTTAATCCAGAAACAGTGAATGTTTCGTTAGGCAATATCCAGATGTTAGAAAACAGTCAGCCTGTTTCATTTAGTGAAGAAGAAGCAAAGGCTTATTTAGAAAATGATACGGTCGAAGTCTATGTTGACTTGCAGGAGGGAAATGGAATTGGCAAGGCGTGGGGCTGCGATTTGACTTACGATTATGTCAAAATCAACGCCAGTTATCGAACGTAAGGAGAGAGTGAAATGAGCAGTGAAAAAATCGTCGTTGTAAAATGCGGAGGCAGCATTATCAATCAGTTAACAAGCGCTTTTTTTGAAAGTATTCAGCAGTTAAAAGCGAGTGGATATCAGATCATTGTTGTGCACGGAGGCGGGCCTGATATTCAAGATACGCTTACCAAACTTCACATTGAAACGGAATTTGTAGATGGGCTTCGAAAAACGTCCAAAGAAGCATTAGAAGTTGTGACGATGGTATTAGCAGGTAAGGTTAATAAGCAACTTGTAAAAGAACTACAAAAAGCGAACTTAAAAGCGGTAGGACTATCAGGAATTGATGGATTATTGCTCAAAGCAGAGGCTATTGATGTTGAACGTCTAGGTTACGTTGGAGAAGTAAAAGGCGTAAATGATATATTATTAAAACAACTAACTGACAGTCAGTATATTCCAGTTATTTCTTCCATTGGAGCCGATGAAGAAGGTAATAGCTATAATATTAATGCTGACGTGGCAGCCGGAGCCGTTGCACAAGCAGTAAATGCTGAAAAGCTGATGTTTGTAACGGATGTAAAAGGTGTGTTAAAGGATGGAGCATTGCTTCCTGAGCTTACAAAGTCAGAGATTGATGCACTTATTGAAGAAAAAGTAATTTACGGCGGAATGATTCCGAAAGTAACATCAGCGGTAAATGCGTTATCTCCTTTGCTTGAAGAAGTTCATATCATTAGCGGAACTGATGGATTTTTAGATAAGGAAGGAAAGCTGATTGGTACAGCAATTAAATATAGTGGAAAAGGTGGAGAAGATAGCGATGAGTTCATTGTTTCCAACATATCAACGGTTTGATATCCATGTGGAAGAGGCGCAAGGAACAAAATTAATAGATAACAAAGGAAATGAGTATTTAGATTTTATTTCAGGTATCGCTGTTTGTAACGTAGGTCATCGTCATCCTGATGTTCAAAAAGCGGTCGAAGAGCAGTTAAATAAAGTGTGGCACGTGTCAAACTTATTTCATCAATCGATTCAAGAAGACGTAGCAGGTAAGCTTGTGGAACACTCAAACGGTGATGCAGTATTTTTCTGTAACAGCGGTGCAGAAGCCAACGAAGCGGCGATTAAATTAGCGCGCAAGTACACGCAAAAACACAAAATTATTACGTTTACAAAATCATTTCATGGACGTACATTTGCTACAATGACAGCTACAGGGCAGGCAAAAATTCATGATGGCTTCGGTCCTCTTGTTAATGAGTTTGTTTACGTGCCATACAATGATGAAGAAGCATTAAAACAAGAAATGGACGATAGCGTAGCAGCAATTATGGTTGAAGTCATTCAAGGAGAAGGCGGAGTGGTTCCAGGAACCGAAGCATTTTTATTAACCATTCAAGAACTGTGTAAAAAGCATGAAGCACTGTTTATAGTTGACGAAGTGCAAACTGGAATCGGCAGAACAGGAAAACCGTTCGCTTATCAGCATTTTAACGTTTCACCAGATATTATTACAGCAGCTAAAGGATTAGGAAGCGGAATGCCGGTTGGTGCGATGATTGGAAAAGGATATCTCAAAGAAGCATTTGGACCTGGTACTCACGGAACAACCTTTGGAGGAAACCCAATTGCACTAGCTTCAGCTAAAGCAACTTTAAACATTATTTTTAATGAAGCATTTTTAGCAGAGGTTGCAGAAAAAAGCCTTTATTTTACCAATGCTTTGAAAAATAGCGTAGCAGATTATTCATTTGTTATCGATGTTCGTGGAAAAGGTTTTATGATTGGAATTGAATGCGGAGAACATCAGTCAGCATTGCTTGCAGCTATGCGTGAAAAAGGATTGCTAGCACTGGGAGCAGGACCGCATGTAGTACGATTGCTGCCGCCTTTAACTGTAACAAAAGAAGAGTTGGACCAAGCGATTCATATCATTGAAGAAGCGTTTAGCCAAACAAAAATTACTTCATAATACAAATTTTTTTGAATATGTTTGTATAAAAATTCTGTTTTATAAATAATTATTCGAAGAGGGATGCACAATGAACGGATATTTACACTTAGCAAACGGCGATTCGTTCGCCGGACACATTGAACATACAGCAACGCACCAGGCAGAAGGAGAAATTGTTTTCTTTACTGGAATGACTGGTTATCAAGAAGTTGTGACTGATCCATCTTACAAAGATCAAATTATCGTCTTTACGTACCCTTTGATTGGGAACTATGGTATCAATGAAAAAGATTATGAAAGCAAAAAGCCTCATGTAGCAGGCGTTGTCGTATACGAATGTTCAGATGAAGGGTTCCATTACGAAGCGATGTACAGCTTTAAACAATATTTAAAGAAATGGAACATTCCGCTTATTACACATGTGGATACGAGAGCGGTCGTAAAACGAATTCGAAAAGAAGGTACGATGCAATCTGCCTTTTCGACATCTGCTGAACCGCCAGCATTTACTGCTGAATGCGATGGATATGTAGTAAAAGAAGTATCAACAAAAGAACCTGTTACTTATGGGAACGGTGAAAAACACGTTGTATTAATGGACTTTGGCTATAAAAAATCAATTTTACACGAGCTGTTAAATCGAGAGTGCAAAGTAACAGTTGTTCCTTATTCTACAAGTTCTTCAAAAGTAAAAGAGCTGCAGCCGGATGGCATTGTCTTATCAAACGGACCTGGAGATCCAACTCAAGTGAGCAGTCAGCTGGATGAATTAAAAGAAATTATTTCATCGTACCCAACCTTGGGAATTTGTTTTGGGCATCAGTTAATTGGGCTCGCTTTTGGAGCACAAACCAAAAAGTTGGCGTTCGGTCACCGAGGAGCTAATCAGCCTGTAATTGATTTAACGACTAATAAAGTGTGCATGACGTCTCAAAACCATAGCTATGTCGTAGATGAACAGACGATTACCTCTACGCCATTAAGCGTTCGATTTAAAAATGTGAATGACGGCTCGGTTGAAGGTTTAATGCATAAAGACCTTCCTGTTATGTCGGTTCAATATCATCCAGAAGCACATCCTGGACCAAGTGACAGCACGTATATCTTTGATGAATTTATGACGAAAGTACAGCAAGTAGGGAGCGGAAAAGTATATGCCTAAAGACCAAACATTAAAAAAGATTTTAGTAATCGGATCAGGACCAATCGTAATTGGGCAAGCAGCAGAATTTGATTATTCAGGAACTCAGGCATGCTTGTCATTAAAAGAAGAAGGTTATGAAGTTATCTTAATCAATAATAATCCAGCTACAATTATGACGGACACTCACGTAGCAGATCGAATCTATTTTGAACCATTAACAGTAGACTGCGTAGAAAAAATTATTGCAAAAGAAAAGCCGGATGGTTTGTTAGCCACGCTAGGCGGACAGACGGGCTTAAACTTAGCCCTTGAGCTTCATGAACAAAACATTTTGCCAAAATACGATGTGAAACTTTTAGGAACACCGATTGAATCAATCAAAAAAGGTGAAAGCCGTGAAGAGTTCCGTGCATTGATGAATGAACTAAATGAACCGGTGCCGGAAAGTGAAGTTGTCACAAAAGTAGAAGAAGCATTAGCTTTTGCCGAGAAAATTGGTTTTCCTGTTATTGTACGTCCTGCATATACGTTAGGCGGAACGGGCGGAGGAATTGCTCATTCTATGGAAGAACTTGAAAAACTTTCAGCGTCAGGTTTACGTGAAAGTGCTATTACTCAATGCTTAATTGAAAAAAGCATCGCTGGATTTAAAGAGGTTGAGTACGAGGTTATGCGTGACGTGAACAATACGTGCATTACAATTTGTAACATGGAAAATATTGATCCTGTGGGTGTTCATACTGGAGATTCGGTAGTCGTTGCTCCTTCTCAAACGTTAACCGACGTGGAATATCAAATGCTTCGTTCCGCTTCAGTTAAAATTATTTCATCGCTTGGCATTATTGGAGGTTGCAACATTCAGTTTGCGCTTGATCCAAAAAGTAAGCAGTACTATTTAATTGAAGTAAATCCGCGTGTGAGCCGTTCGTCTGCTCTTGCATCAAAAGCAACTGGCTATCCGATTGCCAAAATTGCTGCAAAGCTATCGGTAGGCTACACGCTTCATGAGTTATTAAATCCTGTGACAGGAGACACATATGCAAGCTTTGAACCTGCTCTTGACTATGTAGTAGTGAAATTTCCAAGATGGCCTTTTGACAAGTTTTTCTACGCTGAAAGAACGCTTGGTACGCAAATGAAAGCAACTGGAGAAGTAATGGCTATTGACCGTAACTTTACACGTAGCTTCCAAAAAGCATTATCTTCTTTAGAAATTGACTTACAGGGATTAGAAGTAGAAGAACTGCAAGAACTTTCAACGGATGAATTAAAAAGCAAGCTAGGCGAACAAAGCGATGAGCGTATTTTTGTTATCCTTGAGCTTTTACGCCGCGGCACGACGCCTGAGTATATCCATGAAGTAACACAAATTGATTATTTCTATTTAACACACTTTGCACAGCTGATTAAAATGGAAGCCTCTTTAAAAGAAGTACGTTTTGATTCGATTACAGCTGAACACTTCAAGCAAGTGAAGGAACATGGTTTTACAGATGCGTATCTAGCAAACGTATGGAATGTGCCAGAACTTGACGTAAGAGCGAAACGTAAAGCACTACATATTACGCCAAGTTATAAAATGGTGGATACATGTGCAGCGGAGTTTGAATCTTCAACGGCTTATTTCTACTCTAGTTACTACGGCGAAAGTGAGATTGAACCATCAACGAATAAAAAAGTTGCGATTATCGGTTCTGGACCAATTCGTATCGGGCAAGGAGTAGAGTTCGACTACAGCTCTGTACACGGTGTGCTAGCTCTTGAAAAAGAAGGATACGAAACGATTTTAATTAACAATAATCCAGAAACGGTAAGTACGGATTTTGAAGTAGCAGATCGCTTATATTTTGAACCTGTAACAGTAGAAGACGTATTAAATGTTCTTGATGCTGAAAATGTGACGGATGTAATTGTCCAATACGGAGGTCAAACGGCTATTTCGCTTGTTAAAGGTCTAGAAGAAGCTGGCGTTAATTTGTTAGGTATTACAAATGATGTCATTGATGCACTTGAAGATCGTGACCTGTTTTATAAGCTCTTAGATGACTGTGATATTCCGCATATCCCAGGTGAAATGGCGAAAGACGCTAAAGAACTTGTACAAAAAGCAAAAGCTATGGGCTTCCCATTACTTATTCGTCCTTCTTACGTGATTGGCGGAAAAGGAATGCTGACAATTCAAAACGAAACAGAGCTTCAGGCTTGTTTACCGGCTATTAAAGCGTCTCATTTCCCAATGCTTATTGATGCTTACTTCCCTGGAAAAGAAGCAGAAGTTGATGTGGTAGCAGACGGAAAAGATGTGTTGATTCCGACAATCGTTGAACATATTGAAAAAGCCGGGGTTCATTCAGGAGACAGCTATGCGCTTTTACCAGCCAAAACAGTAAAAGCAGCACATAAAGAAAAAATGGTGAGCTACGCTCAAAAGATTGTAAACAAACTTCAATATAAAGGGATTATGAATATCCAATATGTTATTTACAACGATGAAGTCTACATGCTGGAAGTTAATCCGCGTGCCAGCCGTACAGTGCCTGTAGTAAGCAAAGTGTGCAACACGCCGCTTGTTTCGCTATCAACTCAAATATTGCTTGGGAAATCATTGTCGGAAATTAGTGAAAAGCTAGGTTTATTGCCGGATCCGGCTTACACAACTATCAAGTTTCCAGTGTTTTCGACAAGTAAATTATCAGGAGTTGATCCACTTGTTGGACCGGAAATGAAGTCAACTGGTGAAGGGATTGCGATTTCTTCAACGATTGAAGAAGCAGCAAAAAAAGTATTCCATCAGTATGTGTTAAGTAAAAAAGGTGCTGCAGAAGTGTATATCAACGGAGAGGCGCAGGGCCTTGAAGAACTTGTGCAAAGCGCGGGCTTAACTCTTGTTAAAGATAAAGAAGTTAGTGAATGGGTGAAAACGAAAGAAGCTTTATTATATGTAAGTTTACAGCCTGAAGATAAAGAAAGCCGTATGTCAGCATTAAAACACGGTTTAATGGTTATGACGGAGGCAGAAACGGCTTCGCTATTTTTTCAATCGTTCCAAGTCGATGAATATCACGTTTCATCACTGCAAGAATGGTTTCAAAAAACTAAAAAGGAAGTGACAGTATCATGAGTACAGTATCGGTAAATACGAATTTAAAAGGAAAAGATTTGCTTACACTTAAAGATTTATCATCAGACGATATTATGTCACTTTTGGAAAGCGCCATTGAGCTGAAAGAAAAGCATAAAAATGGTGAAATCGTAACATCGTTAAACGGAAAAACGCTGGGGCTCATTTTTGAAAAATCTTCAACAAGAACAAGAGTCTCATTTGAAGCGGGAATGATGCAGCTTGGAGGAAACGCCCTCTTTTTAAGCAGCCAGGATTTACAAATTGGACGCGGAGAAACGATTGCTGATACAGCACGCGTACTATCTGAATTCATCGATGCTATCATGATTCGTACGTTTGAACATAGCAAGATCGAAGAGCTTGCAGATTACGCATCCATTCCCGTTATTAATGGTTTGACAGATGATTATCATCCTTGTCAGGCTCTAGCTGATTTATTAACGATTTACGAGCACAAGAAATCATTTGAAGGGCTAAAAGTAGCTTATGTTGGAGACGGAAATAATGTAGCGCATTCGTTAATGATTGCATGTGCAAAAATGGGGATAGATATTTCAATTGGATGCCCTGACGGATATGAGCCAAAAGCCTTTGTCACAGATTATGTTCATGAAATAGCTGCTACAACGGGCTCCAAAGTTACGATTACAAAAGATCCTGTAGAGGCTGTGAAAAATGCCGATGCTATTTATGCAGACGTATGGACAAGTATGGGACAGGAAGAAGAAGCACAGCAGCGTTTGAAAATATTTGCTCCTTATCAAGTAAATGAAGAGCTAGCTGCCCATGCGAATTCAGACTATTTATTTCTCCACTGCTTGCCTGCACATCGTGAAGAAGAAGTGACAGCAAGCATTATTGACGGACCAAATTCTGTTGTTTTCCAGCAGGCCGGAAATCGTATGCATGTACAAAAAGCTTTGCTGCAAGCAATTTTAGGCTAAGAAAAAAACCTTTCTGAGAATATCAGAAAGGTTTTTTTGTTTAAAGGGAATTAATTGTGGGAACACAAATTGTATACTAAACAGAACGAAAGGTGATTTATGATGAAAGTATTAGTTGTTGGAGCAAACGGAACAACGGGAAAACAAGTGGTAGAAAAAGTCGCAAACAGCAAGCAGCATGAAGCTTATGCGATGATTCGCGACGAAAAACAAGCAGACGCTTTAAAAAAGCTGGGCGCTAACGTTGTACTTGGTGACTTGGAGCAAGATGTTTCAGATGCTTTAAGAGGTATGGATGCTGTCATATTTGCAGCAGGTTCTGGAGGACATACGGGAGACGAAAAAACAATCGCTGTGGATCAAAACGGTGCTAAAAATATCATTGATGAAGCAAAAAATCAAGGTGTGAAGCGCTTTGTTATGTTAAGTTCAATGGGAACAGATGCACCTGAACAAGGACCAGAAGGCTTACAGCTTTACCTGCGTGCGAAAGCGATAGCGGATGAATACTTAAAGCAGTCTAATCTACAGTATACAATTGTAAGACCAGGAACTTTATCGAATGATCAAGCTACTGGGAAAATTGATATCAATAATGATATTGAAGATAAATCTCAGACGATTCCTCGAGCAGATGTAGCAACTGTGCTTGTAGAATGTCTAAACGAAGAAGCTACAATCGGAAAAACGTTTGAAATGTTAGCTGGAGAAACTGAAATCGAACAAGCTATCAAATTTACTCATTGATACAAAAGGGCGGATCTAGAGGTCTGCTCTTTTTCTCTTCCTAATATGAAAACATCTCCATTATGAAACAGAAATCTTAAGGGAATAGTATAGGAGAACATTTCATTTCAGGAATGAGGAGGCAGGACAATGGGACAAAATCGTCATTTCACACCGGGTCAAAAAGCTCCGAACAACGGAGTGTATATTGAAATTGGTGAAACAGGAAGCAACGTAAATAATCCTCAAAAGGTTAAATTAAAAGCAGGAGAGCGTTTTCCAGAGACAGCAAACGATGATCGCCACTGGACATACATGCGCAAGCCTTAAATAGTAAAAAATAAAGAAGCCATTCTAAATTGAATGGCTTTACTTGTTTTCCCATTGCTGGGTATAATAAAATAAAGGTCAATAAAGGTCAAATGCATCGAAGGAGGATGTTCAATGGATATAAATAAAATGACACAAAAATTGCAAGAAGGCGTGATGGAAGCGCAGTCTGAAGCAATTAAACGAAATCAGCAGGAAGTGGATGTTGCTCATTTGCTTTATACGCTTATTCATCAGCAAGATGGTATTGCTCCTCGCATATTAGATCATTTACATATCGATTATCACTCTTTTCAGCAGCAGGTAAATCAATTGCTTGCGAAAAAACCAGCCGTTACCGGAAGTGGAGCTGAAGCAGGGAAAGTTTATATTACCAATAAACTTCAGCAGCTGTTTGTGAAAGCTCAAGAAGAAGCATCTCGTCTGCAAGATGATTATGTTTCAGTTGAGCACCTCTTTTTAGCGTTAGCGCAGGAACCTTCTTCTAGTGAATATGGAAAGTTATTTTCAAGTCACGGTATAACAAAAAAAGCTCTGCAAGATGTGCTTACTAATCTTCGAGGGAATCAGCGTATTACAAGCCAAAACCCAGAAGTTACATATGAAGCGTTAGCTAAATATGGAAGAGACTTAGTAGCAGAAGTACGAGCAGGGAACATTGATCCAGTCATTGGACGAGACGGAGAAATTCGCCGCGTTATCCGCATTTTATCGCGAAAAACAAAAAATAATCCAGTGTTGATCGGAGAACCTGGCGTTGGTAAAACAGCGATTGTTGAAGGTCTAGCACAGCGTATTGTTCGCCGAGATGTGCCTGAAGGATTAAAAGATAAAACCATTTTTTCATTAGATATGGGAGCTTTAGTAGCAGGAGCGAAATTCAGGGGAGAATTTGAAGAGCGTTTAAAAGCTGTTCTTCAAGAAGTTAAGAAAAGCAACGGCCAAATTCTTTTATTCATTGACGAGCTTCATACAATCGTTGGAGCAGGCCGTACGGATGGAGCGATGGATGCAGGGAATATTTTAAAACCAATGCTTGCTAGAGGAGAACTTCACTGTATAGGAGCTACAACTCTTGATGAGTACCGTCAGTATATTGAAAAAGATCCAGCGCTTGAAAGACGCTTTCAACAGGTGCTGGTTGAAGAACCTTCAGTAGAAGATACAATCTCTATTTTGCGTGGTTTAAAAGAACGATTTGAAATTCATCACGGTGTAAACATTCATGACCGAGCGATTGTTTCAGCAGCGGTTATGTCTGATCGTTATATCTCAGACCGCTTTTTACCTGATAAAGCAATTGATTTAATTGATGAAGCATGCGCAACCATTCGAACAGAAATTGATTCGATGCCATCAGAATTAGATGAAGTAACACGACGTGTCATGCAGCTTGAAATTGAAGAAGCGGCATTAAGTAAAGAAACAGATCAAGCAAGCATCACAAGGTTAGAGGCAATTCGAAAAGAAGTCTCTGATTTAAAAGAACGTGCAGATACAATGAAGCTGCAGTGGGAAAAAGAAAAGCAGTCGATTCAAACGGTGCAAGATGTTCGGGAGAAGCTTGAAAAAGCGAAGCGAGACCTAGAAGAAGCTGAAGGGAAATACGATTTAAATAAAGCAGCTGAACTTCGCCACGGACGCATTCCAGCTCTTGAAAAAGAACTAAAACAGCTGGAAGAAACAGCTGCTGAAAAAGCACAAGAAAACCGTTTGTTACGAGAAGAAGTAACAGAAGCAGAAATTGCTGAAATTGTAGGAAGATGGACGGGAATTCCGGTATCAAAACTAGTTGAAGGGGAAAGAGAAAAGCTGTTGAAGCTTGAGTCAATTTTACAGCAGCGTGTGATTGGACAAGACGAAGCCGTATCCTTAGTGACGGATGCTGTGATTCGCGCACGGGCAGGCATTAAAGACCCGAACCGTCCGATTGGATCATTTATTTTCCTAGGACCTACCGGAGTAGGAAAAACGGAGCTAGCCAAAACGTTGGCACATTCTTTATTTGACAGTGAAGAACAAATGGTTCGTATTGATATGTCTGAGTACATGGAAAAGCATGCGGTCTCTAGGCTTATAGGAGCGCCTCCTGGCTACGTAGGATACGAAGAAGGCGGGCAGCTAACGGAAGCGGTAAGACGCAAGCCTTATTCAGTCGTTTTGTTGGATGAAATTGAAAAAGCCCATCCCGAAGTATTTAATGTGCTCCTTCAAATACTAGATGATGGAAGAGCAACAGATTCAAAAGGAAAAGTCATTGATTTTAAAAATACAGTTATTATTATGACGTCGAATATCGGTTCTCAATTTTTATTAGACGGTTTAACAAGTGAAGGCGAGATTACTGAAAAAGCTAGAGAGCAAGTGATGGCTCAATTAAGACAGCATTTTCGTCCAGAATTCTTAAATCGAGTAGACGACACGATTTTATTCAAACCGCTAACTGTTCATGAAGTAAAAGGGATTATTGATAAGCTATTGCTTCAGCTTGAAAAGCGTTTATCCGATCGTCATATTTCGTTAACGTTAACAGAAGAAGCAAAAAATTATATTGCAGCCTCCGGGTTTGATCCGGTATACGGAGCTCGCCCTTTAAAAAGGTTTATTCAAAAATATATTGAAACAAAAATTGCCCGAGAATTAATTGCAGGGCAAATTGAAGATTATAGTCAAGTGACAGTTGATGTAAAAGATGATGAGTTTGTTGTCAGCGTATAAGTTTTCTAAAAAGACCATTCATGATATAAATTGAATGGTCTTTTTTTGCTATTAAAAGCAGCTCTCCTTTTAAAATAAATAAAAAGAAATGAAAGAAAATACGTGAGAGCTAAGCGTAAAAACTTATTCAGTTTTAGGTTGTAGAATATATCTAATTCATTTATGATAATACAAAATGGGCAAAGGAGCATGAATGAGCACATGAAGGACCGTATAGAGCTTATATATGACGAAGCATACGATTTTATAGATCAAGCATTAACTAAAATAAGAGCGCTGGATAAAAATGATCTTCAAGCTGAAAATGAAGAAGTGCAGGAAAAGGCAGAACGGACAGAGTTTGCACTTCAAGCTGCACGAGATATTTTAGAAAATATGATTATCCCGGGTAAAAAATTGACTTTTATTTACGAAAAAGGTTCTGTGGTAGTAGAAATTCCCGATAAAAAATAAAAACGACTTCCTTTTATGGAAGTCGTTTTTATTTTGGCAATGCAAAGTGCTCATCAATGGATGCATCACTTTTTCGATACTGCCCGGGTGTCATATTGGTTGTTTTGCGAAATACTTTTGTTAAATAATTGGCATTTGCATAGCCGACGTTTTCAGCAATTTCTTCAATTGAGTACTTGGTTTGATGCAATAGCTCGGCCGCTTTTTGAATGCGAAGCTTCGTTAAGTATTGAATCGGCGTAATCCCAGTTGTTTGTTTGAATAATCGGCTAAAATGATAGCGAGATAAATGAGCTGCATCTGCCATTTCATCCGGACCAATTTCTTCATGATAGTGATTACGGGCAAATAAAATAGAGCTAATGATACTTTCAGGCCAATCTTCTGTAAAACTGTCCATGCTTTTAATATATTGGTACAGCTCCATTACAAAGCGGTAAGATAAGCTTGAGGCATGAAATGGATCTGCTATATGTTTTTCACTTGCCCGTTTATATATTTGAGCAAGCAGCTGAACAGGTGCTGATTCAGGATGAAATCTAATTACAGGGGAGTGGGTTGACTGAATATAATCCCAGCATTTTTGTACTTCATCTCCGTATAATGTAAGAAAAATAAACTCCCAGTTTTCACTTTCCTTTGGTAAGTAATAGCGATAATTTCCAGGTATATTGACGATGAATGCTTTCCCAGCATCCACTTTATATTCTTGTCCATCTATTTCAATCATCCCGTACCCAGAAACCGTGTATTGAAAAATATATTTCCCTACGTCTTTTCGCTGATTTCCGCTCCAGTTATAAAGGGGAGAGAAAACTTCATCCCACCCAACAGACCATAGCTGCGCAACTTCATTTGTGCGGGATTCTAAAAACCTGTATGCGTACGTTGAATATTCTTGAGCTTGGAAATGTGAGAGCAAATTTTCACCTTCTTTTTGAAATAAAGTAGTACTTAATTCTTACTTTAACGTAATCGCTTTCATTTTTCTATAATTTTTTGAAAATATCGTGATTATTTTTAGGGAATGTCTTTAAATCTATTATTTTCTTATAATTTGCAAGTCAAGGCTCACATAAAGATAACGCCTTTTTGGCGCAAGAGTAGTTCATCGTCAATTCAAAAGAATCATTTTTAAAGGTATAAGCAAAAAAGTACCGATTATCGATAGTAATTTTACCATTGAGGCAAGGAAAATTGGACTTTACAATGTACATATGAATCCGTTTCCAAAAAACTACTTAAAATAGGTGATAATAAATGCTGGGAAAATTAATCGAAGAGTTCAAACAAATATTTCATTCGTCAGAAGCTATTCGCTGCTTTTTTGCGCCAGGGCGTGTCAATTTAATTGGAGAACATACTGATTATAATGGAGGGCATGTTTTTCCTTGTTCATTGAGTATAGGAACGTATGCGGTAGTACAAAAACGTCATGATCGAAAAATACGTATGTACTCTAAAAACTTCTCTGAAGCAGGCGTTATTGAATCCTCTTTAGAGCAATTAACGTACAAAACCGAAGATGATTGGGCTAATTATCCAAAAGGAGTAATGGATACCTTTAAAAAGCACGGATATGACCTTCCTTTTGGTTTTGATATCTTGTTTTTCGGCAACATTCCTAATGGAGCAGGGCTTTCATCGTCGGCATCAATTGAGTTAGTCACATGCGTACTTTTAAATAAAATTCTTGAATTGAATATTGAGATGATGGACCTTGTGAAAATGGCGCAGCAATCTGAAAATGAATTTATCGGCGTAAGCTGCGGGATTATGGATCAGTTTGCAATTGGAATGGGAAAAGAAAATCAAGCCGTATTGTTAAACTGTCAAACTCTTGAATACCAGTATAGCCCGCTGCAGTTAACGGATGCTGTGCTCGTTATTTCTAACACAAACAAGCGAAGAGGGCTGGCAGATTCAAAATATAATGAGCGCCGTATGGAGTGTGAAAGAGCGCTGGCAGATTTACAAACGTCACTTTCCATTAATTCGCTTGGTGATTTAACCAAAGAACAATTTGAAAAGCATAAATCTTTGATACAAAACGAAGTAGATTGTAAGCGCGCTAAACATGCGGTATATGAAAATGAACGCACAAAAGAAGCGGTTGCTAAATTGCAAAACGGTGATTTAAAAGGGTTTGGTCAATTGATGAATGAATCGCACTGCTCGCTGCGAGATGACTATGAAGTAAGCGGGAAAGAACTAGATGCTCTTGTAGAAGCAGCTTGGCTGCAAGAAGGTGTGATTGGATCACGCATGACAGGTGCAGGCTTTGGCGGCTGTACAATCAGCATCGTAAAAAAAGCACAGGTTGATAGGTTTATTGAGGAAGTAAAAGACGCCTACTATAAGAAAACAAGTTTAGAAGCTGAATTTTATGTGGTTACGGTTGGAGAAGGAGCGCGTGAACTCACATTAGAAGCAGTATAAGAGAAAACAGATAGAGAAAGGAACGAGTGTATGTCAGTCAACATTCATGAAGAAATCACCCGACTTATTCAATATGGTTTACAAAAGAATCTATTAACAAAATGGGATATAGATGTGGTGAGAAATAAACTGCTGGAAGTGTTAAAGCTCGACGAATGTATTATAGTAGAAGTCAAAGAAGAACGTCTGGAACATCCAGCTGCTATTTTAGACAACATGCTTGATTGGGCTGCAGAAAACAATCGAATCGCCGAGAATTCTATCACGTATAGAGATTTATTCGATACCAAAATAATGGGATGCTTTGCAAGCATGCCTTCAGAGGTTAATCGGACATTTTATGATCACTATCAGCAAAGCCCCCAAAAAGCCACAAGCTATTATTATAAGCTGTCAAAAGACATTCACTATATTCGCAGAGATCGAATTGCTAAAAACGAAAGATGGGTAACAAACACTGACTTTGGAGAACTTGAAATTACTATCAACTTATCAAAGCCGGAAAAAGATCCAAAAGCAATTGCAGCAAGCAAATCATTGAAGGAAAGCAATTATCCGCTGTGTCTTCTATGTAAAGAAAATGCTGGTTATGCAGGTCGTATTAACCACCCAGCTCGTCAAAATCACCGGATTATTCCTGTGGAATTGCAGGAAGAGCTGTGGTACATGCAGTTTTCACCTTATGTTTATTATAATGAACATGCCATTATTTTTGCGAGTGAACATACACCTATGCATATTTCAAAGCAAACGTTTAAGCGGCTGCTTGCCTTCGTTGAACAATTTCCACATTATTTTTTAGGATCAAATGCAGATTTACCCATCGTAGGAGGATCTATTTTAACTCATGACCACTTTCAAGGCGGCTATCATGATTTTCCTATGGCTAAAGCAAAAATAAATAAATTGTTCTCTCTTAAAGCATATCCAAACGTGAAAGCTGGAATTGTTCATTGGCCGATGTCGGTCGTTCGTCTTCAAAGTTCGCACCTTGCACCATTAGTGGAAGCAGCGGATTTCATTTTGAAGAAATGGAAATCATATAGTGATCAAAGTGCTGGTATTTTAGCTTTTACAGATCAAACTCCTCACAACACGGTCACGCCTATTGCTAGGAAAAGAGGAGATTTGTACGAATTAGATTTAGTACTGCGAAACAATCGAACAAACGGCAAACATCCAGATGGCATTTATCATCCACATGCAGAAGTTCACCATATCAAAAAAGAGAACATAGGTTTAATCGAAGTAATGGGGCTTGCGGTTTTACCCGGTCGTTTGAAAGACGAAATGAGTCTAGTGGCCAAAGGGTTAGTTCAGAATAACCTGAGCGAGTTAGCCAGCAGACATGATCAAGTGCAAAAACACGTGAAGTGGGCGGAACAAATCAAGAAAAAATATCCACATATTGAAGAGCAAAATGTCCAAAGTATTCTCCAACAAGAGCTTGGTTTGGTCTTTGCAACTATTTTAGAACATGCAGGTGTGTTTAAACAAACTGCTGAAGGGCAGCTCGCATTCAGTCGTTTTATGAATTCGTTAAATGAAGCGTAAATCATTAATAAAAACAGGCAGCTCGTAATGAGCTGCCTGTTTTTATACAGTTAGGGCATGCTGTTTTAAAAGGGTATACAGAGCCTGTGTTCCTTTATTATCATCGCCTTGTTTTTCGAGCTGTTCATAAAGCGATTTTGCTAACTTTAGCCCTGGTGTATACAGCTCCATTTCTTCAGCTGATTCAATGGCAATTTTCATATCTTTAATAAAGTGTTTAATATAAAAACCTGGTTCGAAGTCTCCTTTAATCATGCGAGGAGCTAAATTACTTAACGACCAGCTTCCCGCTGCGCCTGTTTCAATACTTTTTAGAACAGTATTCGGATCTAATCCGGCTTTTTCAGCATAAAGTATAGCTTCGCATACACCCATCATATTGGAGGCAATAGCGATTTGATTGCACATTTTTGTATGTTGACCAGCACCTGCGCTTCCTTGAAGAACGATATTTGTCCCCATTTTTTCAAGTATAGGTGTAACGGCAGAGAATGCTTCAGAATCGCCTCCTACCATAATCGCTAATGTTGCTTTCTGAGCCCCAATATCGCCTCCTGAAACAGGAGCGTCAAGCGCATGAATGTGCTTCTCTTTTGCTGCTTGATAAATCTCACGAGCAAGTATAGGGCTCGATGTCGTCATATCAATTGTATAGCAGCCTTTCTTTGCATTATGTATAATGCCGTCTTTGCCTAAATAAATCTCTTTTACATCGTGAGGGTAGCCTACCATGGTGATAATAACATCAGATTGTTCGGCCACTTCTCGAACGGTTTCTTTCCATTTGGCCCCTTTTTCAAGTAATGCTTGAGCACGAGTTTTTGTTCGTGTATAAACAAGGACTTCATATCCTGCGTCAATTAAATGCCCGGCCATGCTTTGACCCATAACGCCTGTTCCGATAAAACCAATTTTTTCTTTAGTCACAGCAGTATTCACTCCTAAAATTAATAGTTTGATTATTCTAAAATTATATAGTTAAAGTTTGGGATAATCAATGATTCCGACTATATACAAATCTAGAAAAGTACTCTCAGTCCTGTGTCTTGAATGCGAGGTAAGGAAAGAAAGTACTGAGAAGAGCCTATGCCAAAAGATAAAAAAAAGCGCTGGCTTTACAGCCAACACTTTTTAGTGGTGATTATTTGCTGGTTTATTCGGTACACCCAGTTCTCCAATCAAAATTACAACTAGCGTGAAAACTACTCCAAGGATGGAAGCGGTTGCGAAACTGTAAGTACCGCCCGTCATTGCAGAGATTACGTACACTGCCATATTCATTAGTAAAAAGCCCCAAACAAAAGCCATTACGACACGCATTCTATTCACCTCGTTTACAGTACAGTTTGATTTCATTTTAGCATATAGCAGTCAAATAAGAAATTGAATTTTTTATGAATAAATAAGGGGCGTGTTCCCATGCAGAAACAAAAGAGCAATAAGTCAGAAATAGGCATTATTCTAGTGCGCTTTTTGATGGTTCTATCATACACTGTATGGAACAACTAGTAAGTTACGGAGGAAGAGCTATGATACATCGACGCTTTTTTAGCTTAGATACGCAATGGAATGTCGTACATGTCCCTGAACGGCCGAATGGTTTCGGTGTGTTAGTATTGGGTGATAAAGATCATTTTGTTGAAAGTTCAACTAGCTTATGGATTCAGCACGGCGGAAGGTCACAGCTGTTGCAATGTTTACAAGATGAAGGATACACAGTATTTTATTCCAATTTATATGGCCGGCATTGGGGGTCTCCTGAAGCATATCACCTTGCAAAACAACTTTATCATTTAGTAATGAAACAAGAAATTTTAAATAAACGAATTCATATTTTAGCTGAAGGAATGGGGGCTCTGTTAGCGCTGCAGCTAATGGAAAATGACGGGAATACGTTCGTTCGATCAGCTGGTTTACTAAATCCATGTATTGATCTTCATACGCATGCAGAACATGAAAAAAATAATAAATTTTTTTATAAACAATTCACGAAGGACTTGACTCAAGCTTATAAAGTGGAGCGGAAGCAAGTATCAAAGTTAATTAAGGAGTACCCTTCTGTTACAGAATTAAAATCAACGCTGCCCGTGAAGATATGGACCGCGCCTAATGCCTCTACTCATTATCCAATTGCACACAGTAAAAAATATGAACTACATCGTGAAGAACTTCACTCTCCGATTATGCTTTCACTTTATTTACCGGAAAAAAACTATTTGTTTGAACGGTCCCTTCTCCAATTTTATAAACAGCATGAAAAAGTGTTATAAGCAAAGCTTCTATGATTATACATATCATAGGGGCTTTTTGTATAAGAGATAAAATGAAAAAAGAGTTCATGATGCTTTTACAGGTGGGCTTCTTTGAAATAAGGAATGAGTGCCCTCTATAACTATAGGGATTTAAGCTTTTTGTTGAATAAATGATGAATGAAGAATTGGAGGAAGCGATATGGGAAATGTAGTAGTAATAGGAGCAAACCGCTTTATTGGTTTTCATTTATGTATGGCTTTTTTAGACGAAGGTACAGAAGTAAAAGGGTATACACATTCTGCTCATAAAGAAGAAGATGAATTGCAGGAAGAGATGAAATTTTTCTTAGGGCGAAACGCTAATTATGCATCGACTGAAGTAGGAGAGTCATTAGATATGATTACCTCAGAAACGGATATTGTCTACTTTACGTATTTCGATGGAGGAGATTTTTATCACCCTGATTTTTTAAGACAAGAAATGCAAAAAGCGCAGCAAGTGCTCATTCAAGCGCTTAACAAATGCCGTCAATTCAACATTCGATTTGTGTTTGTTTCTACCATGCGCGTATTTGGAGACCAGCAGCGAAAGATTGAAGAAACAACGATTCCAGAACCGGACAGTAGTGAAGGAAGGCTATACGTTCATTTTGAGCGAATGATAGAGAAATATAAAGATGATGGATGGCCCATTATAATTGTCAGAACGCCGACTCTTTACGGACCTTGGCAGCCTTTGTCAATGTGCTATTCCAAAAATATTGCCGGGTACGAAGAGGCATTTAACATTATGGAAGGCACAGATTTTATTATTTATATTGAAGATGCCGTCAGTGCACTTAGACGCTGTAAAACTGCTGCATATTCATATGAAGTGGTTCATTTAGTTGAAGAAAAGTTACAGCCTTGGAGCGCAGGAGCAAACATTACTCATATGGAGGTGAAGGAAGAAGCGGCTCAAGAAAAATATAAAATCAGCAGGAAAGCGAAAGAACTGCTGCATTTTTCTTCAAAAGTAACGGCTAAAGAAGGGATTTATCTGCAAAAAAAACATATGAGAACATTCTTTTTACCTCTTCATTAAAAGGAGAAAGTTGTACTTATAGAATAGATTCGCTAATATAAGGAGGAATAAATGTTTTTAATAAAGGAGATTTCACTATGGAAGAGCAAAATATGCAATTCATGCAAATTGCAATGAAGTACTTGCCAGAAGCAAAACAGATCTTAGATGAAACAGGCGTTGAGTTATCAATGGAACACGTACAGCCGGTATTGACATTACTAACAAAAGTAATGAACGACGCTTATGAGCTTGGCAAGCAAGATGCATTAGCTGAAAATGAAAACAACTAAAGAAAACAGCTCGGTAGAATCCGAGCTGTTATTTTTGTTTGGAAAATAAATCGACTAAAGGGGTAAACTGTTTAAGAAGAGGAGCTAGTTCTTCGACGGCGAGTACAATTTCATCGATTTGTTTAAATAATCGTTCCCACTCCTCTCGTTCTCTTTCTTCTCTTGATTTTCTGCGCCCAGCTCCAAACATAAAATCAGAAAAATCTTCATTTCTTTGTCTTCTTGCCATGATACTCATTCCTTTCACTATTTTTTAATGGTGGGTAAGTTCTTACCTAATGTCCCATACTAGAGTAAGAGGGTCCCGTATGATTACTATATGTAGCATGATAGATACCTGAGTAGGACGAACACCTATATAGACAAAAAATAAAAAATGAAGTAAAATTAGTACCAACTCATAATAATTGATTATATAATCGATAAATGAAATGACGGATATAGGTTTTATAGGAATATAAGCCTTTTATTTAAAGGAGAGGTTGATATGAACGCTGGTGTTCTAGGAATTGGACGTTATGTACCAGAGAAAGTTGTAACAAATTTAGATCTTGAAAAAGTAATGGATACATCAGATGAGTGGATTCGTACGCGCACAGGTATTCAAGAGCGCCGAATCGCAGCCGATAACGAGGACACATCTGATTTAGCTTATAAAGCAGCAGTTGAAGCTTTACATAAAGCTAACGTCAAAGCAGAAGATATTGACATGATCATTGTTGCTACGGTAACGCCAGACCAACCATTTCCTACAGTATCATGTATGCTACAAGAAAAATTGGGCGCAAAAAAAGCAGCTTCTTACGATGTGAGTGCCGCATGTGCAGGATTTATGTACGGCATGATTACAGCTAAGCAATTTATCGAAACCAATGCTTATAAGCATATTTTAGTAGTTGGTGTAGAAAAGCTTTCTAAGATCACAGATTGGGACGACCGTAACACGGCTGTTTTATTTGGAGACGGTGCAGGTGCGGTTGTAATGGGACCAGTATCAGAAGGACGAGGCATTTTATCCTTTGAATTAGGATCCGACGGTACGGGAGGCAAGCACTTGTATCAAAACGAGCTTGATCATATTGTCATGAACGGACGTGAAGTATTTAAGTTTGCTGTTCGACAAATGGGGGAATCTGCTGTTAATGTAATTGAAAAAGCAGGTTTAACAAAAGAAGATGTTGATTTTCTTGTACCTCATCAAGCGAATATTCGTATTATGGAAGCTGCAAGACAGCGATTAGATTTGCCTGAAGAAAAAATGTCTAAAACAATCCAATACTACGGCAATACATCAGCAGCATCGATTCCAATTTCAATTGTTCATGAGCTTGAAGCAGGGAAAATTCAAGATGATGATTTAATTGTAATGGTTGGCTTCGGAGGCGGCTTAACATGGGGAGCTATTGCTATTAGATGGGGAAAATAACACTACATTTTTAAAGCAACTGAAGGAGATGAATGTACGATGAATAAAAAACGTGTAGTTGTAACAGGACTTGGTGGGCTTACACCAATTGGAAATGACGTAGAAACAGCTTGGAAAAACGCAGTAGCAGGCGTGTCTGGCGTTGGTCCTTTAACAAGACTAGATGCAGATGAATTCCCGGCTAAAGTAGCGGCTGAAGTAAAAGATTTTAACGTGGAAGATTTTATTGACCGCAAAGAGGCTCGTAAGATGGATCGCTTTACTCAATATGCAATGGTAGCTGCATTGGCGGCTGTTAAAGATGCGGATTTGACTATTACAGAAGAAATTGCTCCAAACGTCGGCGTTTGGATTGGTTCTGGAATTGGCGGTATGGAAACGTTTGAAAACCAATATTCAACGTTATTAGAAAAAGGTGCCCGCCGTGTAAGTCCATTCTTTATTCCGATGATGATTCCTGATATGGCAACAGGACAAGTTTCTATTGCTTTAGGGGCGAAGGGTGTGAACTCTTGTACGGTAACGGCATGTGCGACAGGTACAAACTCTATTGGTGATGCGTTTAAAGTCATTCAACGCGGAGATGCAGACGTGATGGTGACGGGCGGTACGGAAGCGCCAATCACGCGTTTATCTATTGCTGGTTTCTGTGCGAATAAAGCACTTTCTACAAATCCAGATCCTGCAACAGCATCTCGTCCGTTTGATAAAGACCGCGACGGCTTCGTTATGGGAGAAGGTGCGGGGGTTATTGTGCTTGAAGAGCTTGAACATGCACTAGCGCGCGGCGCACGTATTTATGCTGAAATTGTGGGCTATGGTTCAACTGGAGATGCTCACCATATCACAGCGCCAGCTCCAGGAGGAGAAGGCGGCGTTCGTGCAATGCGTCATGCGATTGAAGATGCAGGCCTACAGCCAAGTGATATTGATTACATCAATGCTCACGGTACAAGTACAGGATACAATGATAAATTTGAAACAATGGCTATTAAAGAAGTATTTGGTGACCACGCTCAAAAAGTAGCAATTAGTTCAACAAAGTCAATGACTGGCCACTTGTTAGGAGCTGCTGGCGGAGTAGAAGCTATTTTTAGTGTGAAAGCAATTCAAGACGGTATTCTTCCTCCAACAATTAACTATCAAACACCTGATGAAGAGTGCGATTTAGACTACATTCCAAACAAAGCGCGTAAGCAAGAAGTAAAAGCGGTGCTAAGCAACTCACTTGGATTTGGCGGTCACAACGCAACAATCATCTTTAAAAAATACGAAGCATAATGAAAAATTCTAGGCTGATGCCTAGAATTTTTTTTATTTTTAATAACCAAAAGAGTAGCTGTGAACATATCATGAAACAAAAGGATGAAGAAAGTGAGGGGAAAACATGCCGATTGTTTCAACTTCTACTTGGACGGAGCCGAAAGAAATAAGCCGTTATCTTGCGCGTTATTTTAAGAAATTAAAAGAAAAAGAATACATGGAATTACTTTTTAACTACGGAATGTGTCCGCCTTCTTTAATGTTTATAAAAGAATTAGAAGAAATGAAGAAAAGACAGGTTTGGAAGAAAGTTAAAGCTCATTATGAGAAGCTCAAAAAAGCATGGAATGGGCCCGATGTAGCGGTGCTAGTGCTTCCAAGCAATCCTAGAAATCGAAAAATGCAGCGTGAATTTAACGGAAGAGCAGGTGTCGCTTTTACCGATAAATTATTTGTGTTTATGACAAGTCATACATCCGATGAAGAAATGTTAGCGGTACTTACCCATGAATACCATCACGTTTGCAGGCTAAAAGCCATTAATAAATCTGATGAAACGATTACTTTGTTAGACGCTATGATGATGGAAGGGTTAGCTGAAAGAGCTGTAGAGGAGTATTGTGGTAAAAAGTATTTAGCTCCTTGGACAAATTATTATACCATTGAAGAAGCTAAAAAAATGTGGGAAAAGCACGTTAAACCTTATTACAATCTGCGCGCTGACGAAAAAAAATATGATCAACTGTTATTCGGCCAAAATTGGTATCCAGAAATGATGGGCTACAATATTGGTTATCATCTTGTTACTTCATGTATGAAGCCTCACACTTTAACTACTACTCAGCTGCTTCCTCTTAGCACCAATACTATCTTAAAAAAATCTGCGTTCCAACTGTAAAAAAACAAGTTCTATATACCTAAAATTAAAAATAGTAAATTTTATCCTATTTTCAACAAGAAATTAGGAGGTTTATGCGTTAAAGTGCCGAAGAGATATTCAGAAATCATTATTTTAAAAATAAAAAATATAATTAATTTTCAAAATATATTGATTTTGTAATGAAATTGTAATAATATCTTATTCAAATATAACAATTTTTAGAAAAATGAGGTGTGCACTATAAATGGATAAAAAGCCCGTCGAATCAACACCTTTACTAGAAGTGAGAAATTTACAAACTGCTTTTTCCATTAATGATTCCTGGCATAATGCTGTGGACGACGTGTCGTTTCAAGTCGGACGAAAGCGAATTATAGGAGTTGTAGGAGAATCTGGCTGTGGAAAAAGCGTATTGTCTTTATCCGTTATTGGGCTATTACCTAAAGTAAATAGTCAAATTAGAAGCGGAAGCGTTTTATTTAACGGAAAGAATCTTACGCATTTATCAGAAGATGAGATGAATGATGTTCGAGGGAAAGACATCTCAATGATTTTCCAAGAACCGATGACATCCCTTAATCCTGTGTTAACTATTGGGTATCAGCTGCAGGAAGTATTGTTTAACCATATGAATATATCGAAAGCGGAAGCGCGTGAAAAAAGCATTGCGCTTTTAAAAAGCGTTGGTATTTCGAGATCCGAAAAGCTCATCGATGAATATCCGCATCAGCTGTCAGGAGGAATGAGGCAGCGTGTCATGATTGCCATGGCGGTAGCTTGTCAGCCTAAACTTTTAATTGCTGATGAGCCGACAACGGCCCTAGATGTTACAGTTCAAGCTCAAATTTTAGAATTGCTAAAAGAAATTCAAGAAAGCAATGATATGTCTATTATTATGATTACACATGATTTGGGAGTAGTTGCTGAGATGTGTGACGAAGTGATTGTCATGTATGGCGGAAAAATTGTTGAGCATACAGATGTTGATACGTTATTTTATGCCCCGAAACATCCGTACACGAAAGCGCTTCTTCACTCAATTCCACGCATGGAAGATGATGTAGAAGTATTAAATACGATCAAAGGAATTGTGCCTTCTCTTGTAAACATGCCGCGGACAGGCTGTCGTTTCGTTAACCGATGTCCTCATGCAATGGAAGACTGCAGTTCTGTTACGCCTGTTCTTCGCCAGGATTCACAGGGGCATGATGTCGCATGTCTGCTATATAGAAATAGCTATCCGTCAAAAGGAGTGAAGACAAGCTAATGACTAAAGCGGTGAAAGATGTATTGCTAGAAGTTCAGCATTTAAAAACCTACTATCCTATTCACGGCGGATTTTTTCGAAAGAAAATTGGTGATGTAAAAGCAGTTGACGGTATTTCTTTTGCTATTCGAAAAGGAGAAACGCTCGGTCTAGTAGGAGAATCTGGCTGTGGAAAATCCACGGCAGGAAGAACGATTCTAAGACTGTTGGAACCAACTAGCGGAAAAATTATTTTCGATGGTAAAGATATCACAGAAGCAAAAGGAACTTCTCTCCGTAAAATTAGACAAGATTTTCAAATGGTTTTTCAAGATCCCTATGCTTCCCTCAATCCAATGCAAATGGTTGGAGATGTTATTTCTGAACCAATTCGGAATTTTACAGGAAAATCAACCAATCAATTAAAATCAGAAGTTATGAATCTACTTACAAAAGTAGGGTTACCGGAAGATGCATACTATAAATATCCTCACGAATTTTCCGGTGGACAGCGTCAGCGGATTGGAATTGCACGTGCACTTGCACTTCGTCCAAAACTTATTATTGCTGATGAACCGGTATCGGCACTCGACGTTTCTGTCCAATCACAAGTTTTAAACCTTCTAAAAGAACTTCAACAAGAATTCGACCTAACCTTTTTATTTATTGCCCATGATTTGAGTGTTGTTAAACATATGAGTGACCGTATCGGTGTTATGTACCTAGGCGGTTTAGTAGAAATTGCTGATAAGAAAAGTCTGTACGCAGAGCCGTTGCACCCTTATACGCAAGCGCTTGTATCGGCTATACCTGAACCAGATCCACGAAAGAAAAAGCAGCGTATTATTTTACAGGGAGATGTGCCAAGTCCAATTGATCCGCCAAAAGGCTGTGCGTTTCATCCTCGCTGTATACATGCAATGGCAGAGTGCAGCCAAACGAAACCTGCCTTAAAGGAGGTGAGACCTGGCCATCAAGTAGCTTGCCATTTATATAACTCGTAAAAGCTACATACGAACAGATTATTAGTTAAATAGGGGGAACGTCATGATGAAAAAGAAATCGTTTTTATCACTTGTTTCCATTTTGCTTGTGCTATCGCTTTTTCTAGCGGCATGCAGCGGTGGAAGTAGTTCTTCATCTTCTAGTAATAAAGAAGGCGGAGAAACAAAAACTGAAGGTGCAAAAACAGACAAGCCAAAAGATGGCGGAACGATTACGTATGGGATTGATGGAGCGCCGGAAGGAGTATTCGATTTTAGTTTTTATCAAGGTGAATACGACGCTAACGTTCTGCAGTTTATTAATGAAGGTCTTTATGATTACGATAAAGAGATAAAAATCCAGCCCAACTTAGCTACTTGGAAAATTAGTGATGATAAATTAACATATACCTTCAAATTAAAAGAAGGTGTTAAATGGCATAATGGCGATGAGCTAACAGCTGATGACTTTAAGTATACGTATGAAACAATAGCAAATAAAGATTACACAGGACCACGTTATGCTAATGTAGAAATTATTAAAGGTGCTCAAGAATACCACGATGGCAAAGCGGACTCTATTTCTGGAGTAGAAGTTGTTGATCCTCATACGTTTAAAGTAACGTTTAAAGACGTTCGAGTGAATAACCTAGACACGTTATGGGCATATCCAATGCCGAAGAAATATTATGAAGGTATTGCTGTGAAGGATCTTCAAGAATCGAAAAAAGTTCGTCAGGAGCCAATTGGTGTAGGTCCTTTTAAAGTAAAGAAAGTAGTATCAGGAGAGTACGTGGAGTTAGAGCGTAATGATGACTATTGGCAAGGGAAGCCTCACTTGGATAAAGTTGTTGTAAAGGTTATTGATCCATCTGTTGCGGCCGGAGCTTTAAAGAAAAATGAAATCGATGTATTAAGTGTACGCCCAGCAGATCTAGGACAAATCAATAAATTGGACAACATTGAACTTCTCGAAGGAAAAGCATCTATCTATTCTTATATAGGCCTTCGTTTTGGTCATAGAGATAAGGACAAAGGTATCAGTGTAGACGATTATGATAAGTTTAAAGATAAAAAAGTGCGTCAAGCGCTAATGTATGCATTAAATCGACCAGCTATGATTAAAGCGTTCATGAATGATAAAGCAACGGTTTCAAATACGGTTATTCCGTCTGTTTTCTGGTTAGCAGCAGATCCAAAAGACTTAAACCAGTATAAATATAACCCAGAAAAAGCTAAAAAATTATTAGCAGAAGCAGGTTATAAAGATGTGAATGGAGATGGATTTGTTGAAGATCCAAATGGTAAGCCATATAAGATCTCGTTTGGACATTACGCTGGCCCAGCAAACTTTGAGGGGCGTGCAAAAGCCATTATTCAAGCATGGAATGATATTGGTGTGAAAACTGAATTAGCATCGGGTTCATTAATTGAATTTAACTTATACAATGAAATGAAAGAAAACGATGACAAATCGTTAGATGCATTTTTTGGCTCATGGGGAACAGGATATGACCCAGACCCAAGTATTACGTGGGGATCAAATGCAGAGTGGAACCATGGTCGTTGGATTAATAAAGAATCTGATCAGCTGATTAAAGATTCGTTAAGTAAAAAGGCATTTGATGATAAATATCGTAAAGATGTTTCTGTGAAGTGGCAGAAGTTATTTAACGAAGAGCTCCCAGCCCTTCCTTTATGGGAAAATGTTAACATCTATGCAGTTAATAAGCGTCTGAAAAATGTAACGATGGATCCAGACACAATCATCCTAGATTCACATAAGTGGTCAGTGACAGAATAATTAAAAGAAGGAGAATCAACGATGCTACAATACTCATTAAGACGTATTTTAGGAATGATTCCTATGTTGATTCTAATCTCCTTTGTAGTTTTTTCCCTGGCAAAAATGATGCCAGGGGACCCTTTTGGGGGCATGATTGACCCAAGTAAGACAGATCCA
Organism: Priestia sp. P5; assembly: GCF_029522155.1. NCBI lineage: Bacteria > Bacillati > Bacillota > Bacilli > Caryophanales > Bacillaceae > Priestia > Priestia sp. P5. Next base: position 81,385 of record NZ_JAKWFJ010000002.1, read on the forward strand.
AAATATATCGAAGAGATGCGTGATAAGCTTGGATATAATGATCCTATCTATGTACAGTATTGGACTTGGATTAAAGGGGTGCTTCAAGGAGATCTTGGAAAATCAACAACACATAAGTTGCCGACACTTGAAATTATAAAAGAACGTATGCCTAATACTATATTTTTAGCGCTAACTTCATTATTTATTACTTATGTATTTGCTTTTATACTGGGGATGTATGCAGGGAAAAAACCGTATACTTTAGGAGATAATCTAATTGCAGGGTATAACTATTTTGCATTAGCAGTTCCATCGTTCATTGCCGGAATTGTAGGAATTTATTTCTTTTCTTTTCAGCTAGATTGGTTTCCATTTAGCGGTTCAGTAGAAGTTGGATTAGAAAAAGGAACGTGGGCATATATACAAAGTAGAATACATCATGTTATTCTCCCAGCTTTAATATTAGGACTGATGTCAACTGCTCAATATACGCAGTTTTTACGTAATGATATTATTGAAAACAGTCGCAAAGATTTTGTGCGCACAGCCAGAGCAAAAGGGACAAAAGAATCTAAAATTTATAATGTTCATATCTTACGCAATTCGATGATTCCTCTTATCACCTTCTTAGGTTTTGACCTTGTAACAGTAATTGGAGGAGCTATTATTACAGAAACAATTTTTACGTACCCAGGTATTGGAATGTTATTTGTAGAATCTGTGTCTACCCGGGATTATTCTGTAATGATGTCACTAACGATGCTATTTTCAGTACTTACGCTACTTGGGAATTTACTTGCAGATGTGTTATACGGCGTAGCAGATCCGCGTATTCGTTTGGATTAGGAGGAGAAAGTATGGAAATTGTAACGAAAAAAGATGTACAGCCAGAAGTGAATATGAAAGCTCCTAAAAACCTTTCTCCATGGGCGATTGCGCGAAAGAAGTTTGTTAAAAATAAACTAGCCATGATAAGTTTAGCTTTCATGATTGTGATTACGCTTCTTGCCATTTTTGCACCGCTGCTTACAAAAGCAGATATTACACGTATTGACTATATGGCGATGAATGCAGCGCCTTCTAGTGATCATTGGTTTGGAACGGACACTAATGGGCGAGACGTATTTGCACGTACATTGTATGGAGGAAGAACTTCGTTACTGATTGGAGTTGCTTGTACAACACTGGTTATTTTAATCGGAACTCTTATTGGTTCGATTGCGGGTTATTACGGAGGCAAAGTGGACCAATTCTTAATGCGTTTTACAGACTTTGTCTTAAACTTTCCGCTCATTGTTTTTGTTGTAGTGTTAAATACAATCCTAATTGGAAAGATCTCAGGCGTTTGGACCCTCATCCTAGTTGTTAGTTTCCTAAGCTGGGGAAGTACAGCCCGGCTGGTTCGAAGCAAAGTCTTGGCTGAAAAAGAAAATGAATATGTGCTTTCAGCTGTTTCCATTGGGTGCAGCCCGTTTAAAATCATCTTTAAACATTTGCTGCCAAATGTGTTTTCAACGATTGTGGTTCAAGCCAGTTTGCAGATGGCTATCCTTATTGTGTTTGAGTCAGCGATTAGCTTTATCGGTTTTGGCGTGCCGGCTGATACGCCAAGCTGGGGGAATATGCTGACAGAAGCAAGGGAATCAGATGTACTGCAGAATAAGCCATGGATGTGGGTTCCGCCAGGTTTAGCTATTACATTTACAATCCTAGCTATCAACTTCATTGGTGAAGGATTAAAAGATGCTTTGAATCCAAAATCTCTTCGTTAAAAATCTATCACAAAAGTGTGATAGATTTTTTTAGGTTTGTCAGACCTCCTGACAAACCTATTACTATAGAAGAAACTCGGATTTTTTTCTGCTTATAGGGGTAGATATAGCTCATGAAGCCTTTAGCAATCATTAGCACTGGCGTTATATCTGAGCTTCGAAATAAGTGCATTTGAATAATAGCCAAAAACGAAGGTATTTTACAATTAATTTTTAGAAAAATAACATCATTTGGAATAAAAATTCCTTTCTCTGCCTATACTGATGGATAACAAACAGATAGTAAGTGAGGGGTAAATTATGCTATATCTTCATGATGTATGGGTTAATTGGTTTGAAGGCGAAGAAAACGGTTATAATGTGTGTCATTTCCATGAGTGGAGAAAAGACGATTGTGTAGAACTGCTCGATCAAGCACCGTTATTAAAAGTAAATCCGCTTTTATTTCATTACATTGAAAATGATCTTTCCGAGCTACCTCAACAACTACTACAAGATGTCTATCAGAAAGCATACATTCGGAAAAATCATGAACGCACGCAGGTTGAATATTGTTTTATCGTTACAGATGGAACGAATATTTTAGCAATTGATACGATGGGATATCATATTCCGATTCGAAAAAGCCGCTTAATTCCAAGACAGGAACAGTTAGTCTATGAGATGATTGCGGATCAAGAAGAGCTAGAATATAAGTTCAGTGAAGACGAGCTAAATAAAAAAGAGCATCATATTCTTTCACCGTCTCCTGAAACGATGAGAGGACTAACACGTAAAGAACGTCAGCTAAAACAGCTGTTATTTATGGCACTTGATCAGCTACATACCACAAAAAATACAGCTCAAATCCGCTACTGGTACACGGAGTGGAATCCAACGAAGTACGAAGACATTCAAGAGATGTCGTTTCAAGACGTATGGAGCCAGCTATACGATGAAACGAAGTCAGGGTGGTCACCGAAGCATAAATTATTATGCGAGCGCTTAGTAAAAGGACAACCTTTCTTTGAAAAACTTTGGGAAATTGAACAAGAACCAAAAGTTAATTAAAAAAAACGACTGCATAGCAGTCGTTTTTTTTAACGTTTACGGCCAATTCCCATTGCGTTTCGCATTTTGCGAAGCATTTTATTAGCCGTTGCATTTGCTTTATCGGCACCTTGATCTAAAATATCATCTAGCTCGCTAGAATCAACTAATTCATAATATCTTTCTTGAATTGGAGCGAGTGCTTCCGCTACTACTTTAGCTGTGTCAGCTTTAAAGTCCCCATAACCTTTGCCTTCGTACATTGCTTCAATGTCTTCGATCGATTTATTAGCTAGGATTGAATAAATACTTAGTAAGTTTGAAATACCTGGCTTATTTTCTTTATCGTAGCGAACAATACCTTCTGAATCCGTTACGGCACTTTTAATTTTCTTTTCAATTGTTTTAGCGTCATCCAAGAGAGTAATGAAAGCTTTTTGGTTTGGATCGGACTTGCTCATTTTTTTCGTAGGATCTTGAAGAGACATGACGCGTGCGCCCACTTTTGGAATACGTACTTCAGGAATAGTGAAGATATCATTGTATTTTTTGTTGAAGCGCTCAGCTAAGTCACGCGTTAATTCTAAATGCTGTTTTTGATCTTCACCAACTGGAACCAAATCGGTGTTGTATAAAAGAATATCAGCTGCCATTAATGGAGGATAAGTTAGTAATCCTGCTGATACTGCTTCTTTTCCAGCGGACTTATCTTTAAACTGAGTCATGCGTTCAAGTTCACCGATATACGCTACGCACTGTAACATCCATCCCGCTTCTGTGTGGGCAGGCACTTCCGATTGAATAAATAAAGTCGATTTTGCTGGATCAATTCCTACCGCTACATACAGAGCAGCAAGGCTGCGAATATTTTTACGAAGTGCTAAACGATCTTGAGGCGTTGTAATCGCATGCTGATCTACAATACAAAAATGACAGTTATAGTCATTTTGAAGTTCAACAAATTGCTTCATCGCTCCAATGTAGTTACCTAAAGTGATTGTACCGCTTGGTTGAATACCTGAAAAAATTGTTTTCATCAAATCTTCCTTTCATCTGCACATATATGATGCTAATTTACGGATACAACATAAAAAGGCCCACCCGCTCCTAGCATAAGCTAGGGGCGAATGGACCGCGTTGCCACCCTAATTAGCACACATAATTGTGAACTATCTTTATTCATGTAACGTTGAGGTCAACGTTCAAGCTTTGCACTTGAAAGCTCCAAAGTCCATTCTGCAGGTTTCAATGTTTGTTCCCACCAACCACAAACTCTCTAAAAATGAAAATTCTGCATACTACTCTTTTTCACAGCTTTAATTATATAGTTATTCGTTATTATAACGCGAAAAAGCAGGAATTTAAACATCTTATCGCTAAAAAGTTTTATAAGACAATTTACTGGAATTTTTCTGCGGCAAAAAAAGACAAGAACCTTTTAATTAAAGCATTTCTTGATGAAAATTTGGTGGAGGATTTGGTAAAAATCTTTTATTTAGTATTTCTAATAACTTTGTAATACTATTGTAATACCTATACTACAAAAAAGATTTTAGACGTCAGACAAGTAGGCACAATCCTTATAAGATAAGGTTTTTTCCCTTATGACAAAAAAATACCATTAAATAATAGTATTGCAATAAATTTTTAAAATATTTATAATAGGCGTAACAAACATATTTTTTTACAAAGGTATTACAATTTCTTAATTTTTCAGAAAACACAAAATAGACAATGTTTTGTTTCAATTAGCGAATTTTGTAATGAATCAGTCTTCTACATATTAAGCGCATACATTGGATTTACAGCATGTAAACAATTGATGACAGTTTCATAGGGTAGAAGAATAATTTTGCAGTGAGGTCTTTAACGCTCTACTATGTGAAAAAATAACTGATTATTTTGTATTGAAAGAGGATTAAGAAATTAGTACATATCAAAAAAATATGGTTGCCACACAAACAAAATTTAATAGGGGGTAACACGCAATGAAGAAAAGGTTGTCGATTCTTTTCAGTTTGCTGCTTGTAATGAGCTTGTTTTTAGCTGCATGTGGATTTAACAAAGAATCTGGTAGCAGTGAAAATGCTAGCAGTGATGGTGGCGACAAGAAAAAAGAGCAAGAGCTTCGCGTAAACATTAAAACTGAGCCTTTTTCACTAAACCCAGGCTTAGCTAATGATTCAACGTCATCAAACGTATTATTACAAACATTTGAAGGTTTAACTCGTATCGGTAAAGATGGAAAGCCTGAAAATGCAATGGCGAAAGATGTGAAGATCAGCGATGATCAAACTAAATATACGTTTACGATTCGCGACGATGCAAAATGGTCAAATGGTGACCCTGTAACAGCAAAAGATTTCGAATATGCATGGAAATGGGCGTTAGATCCTAAAAACGAATCTCAATATGCATATCAATTATACTATGTTAAAAATGCACAAGCTGCTAATGAAGGAAAAGGTTCATTAGATGATGTTGCGGTTAAAGCAACAGATGATAAAACGCTTGAAGTAACATTAGAAAACCCAACGCCATATTTCTTAGAATTAACAGCTTTCTATACGTACTTCCCAGTGAATACGAAAATTGCTGAATCAAATGAAAAATGGTACACAAATGCAGGCGAAAACTATACGTCAAACGGTCCTTTCAAGCTTAAAGCTTGGAAACATAATGACAAAATCGAGTTAGTTCCTAATGAAAACTATTGGGATAAAGATGCTGTAAAACTTAAAAAAGTTGAAATGTACATGATCAATGATAACAACACTGAACTTTCAATGTTCAAAAACGGTGAATTAGACTGGGCGGGTATGCCTACTGGTCAATTACCAGCTGATGCACTTCCTGAATTAAAGAAAGACGGTTCATTAAACATTCAAGAGATTGCAGGTACTTACTGGTACAAGTTTAATACAGAACAAAAACCTTTAGACAACGTGAACATTCGTAAAGCATTAGCTTATGCAATTGATCGTAAAGGTATTACAGAACAAATTACAAAAGACGGTTCAGTTCCAGCGATGGCGGCTGTACCACCAACAATGTTTGAAGATAACAAAAAAGGCTACTTCAAAGACAATGATGTGAAAAAAGCAAAAGAATATTTAGAAAAAGGCTTGAAAGAAATGGGCCTTAAAGATGCTTCAGAACTACCAGCAATTAAGGTTTCATACAACACGGATGAAAAACATGCAAAAATTGCACAAGCTGTTCAAGATATGTGGAAGAAAAACCTTGGTATTAAAGTACAGTTAGACAACTCTGAGTGGGCTGTTTACATTGAAAAATTACACCAAGGAGATTATCAAGTTGGACGTATGGGCTGGTTAGGAGATTTTAACGATCCAATCAACTTCTTAGAATTATTCCGTGATAAAAAAGGCGGAAACAATGATACAAACTGGGAAAACCCAGAATATAAAAAGTTATTAATTGACTCTCAAAAAGAAACAGATCCTAAAAAACGTCTGGAAATGTTGAAAAAAGCAGAAGGTATCTTCATGGATGAAATGCCAGTGGCACCAATCTACTTCTACACAAACGCTTGGGTACAAGACAAGCAGCTGAAAGATGTTGTGATGTCTGGACTTGGAGACATTCAGATTAAGTGGGCTCATTTTGAGTAAGTAACATCAATTGTGACAAAGGGTATATGGGGCCTGGTGCTCCATATACTTTTCTTTCTTGTGCGCGAATTTTGTAAAAATATGGAGGTGTGTCAGGGTGTTCAAATATATAGGAAAACGACTTATTTATATGTTTCTATCATTATGGCTGATCGTAACAGCGACCTTTTTCTTAATGCGTGCTGTTCCAGGAGGTCCATTCACATCAGAAAAGCAGCTTCCCCCTGAAATTCAAAAAAATCTAAATCAGTATTACGGTTTAGACCAGCCTTGGTACCATCAGTACTTTGATTATTTAACATCAATTTTAAAGTGGGATTTTGGTCCATCTTTCAAATATAAAGGCCAAACGGTAAATGATTTGATTAACGGCGGGTTCCCTGTTTCATTCATGCTAGGGATGGAAGCTATTTTAATAGCAATTGCTATTGGTGTAGTACTCGGTGTTATTGCTGCTTTAAAACATAATAAGTGGCAAGATTACACGGCGATGGTTATTGCAGTTCTAGGAATCTCAGTTCCGAGTTTTATCATGGCAGCGGTATTACAATACGTTCTGGCTATGAAACTACAAATTTTTCCGGTTGCACGCTGGGAATCTTGGGCACACACGGTGTTACCAGCTCTCGCGCTTGCTTCAACCCCTATGGCATTTATCGCACGATTGACTCGTTCGAGTATGCTTGAAGTATTAAGCAATGATTATATTCGTACAGCGAAAGCAAAAGGTTTAAGCAGAGGCGTTATTACAGTTAAGCACGCCATGCGAAATGCGATGCTTCCAGTCGTATCCTATATGGGACCTTTAGTAGCAGGGATTTTAACGGGTAGCTTTGTTATTGAAAAAATATTTGGTATCCCGGGATTAGGTTCACACTTTGTACTCAGTATCTCAAACCGAGATTACACAACGATTATGGGCGTAACGGTGTTCTACAGTATTTTACTACTTTTTTGTATCTTGCTTGTAGATATTGCATACGGCTTCATTGACCCTCGAATTAAACTTACAGGTGCTAAGAAAGGAGAGTAACTATGCAGCAACTTCCGAAAATTCCTAAAGAAATGTTTGAAACAGCAGGGATTGACCGCGCTCAGGCAGAAAAGATTGAAAAACCGAGTCTTTCATTCTGGCAAGATGTTTTTATTCGTTTTCGCAAAAACAAGCTTGCTATGTTTGGTGTAGTACTAATGGTTCTCCTTGTTTTTATGGCTATATTTGGTCCATTGATGGTGAAATATGATTATGCAACCAATGATTTACTGAATGCTAATCAGGCTCCATCTTCTGAGCACTGGTTCGGCACAGATGAATTAGGGCGCGATGTGTTTGCTCGTACGTGGGAAGGCGCTCGTATTTCATTATTTATCGGGTTAGCAGCAGCTTTAATTGATTTATTCATCGGCGTAGTTTGGGGAAGCATCTCTGGATACCGCGGTGGACGTACAGATGAAACAATGATGCGTGTTGCGGATATCTTATACGGTGTTCCTTACCTTTTACTGGTTATTATTTTAATGGTTATGCTTGGCCAGGGATTGGGTACAATGATTTTGGCAATGACCATTACCGGCTGGATTAACATGGCACGTATTGTGCGTGGACAAGTTTTACAATTGAAAAACCAAGAATACGTAATGGCTTCACAAACATTAGGAGCAACAACAAAACGTATTTTATTTAAACATCTTATTCCTAATGCAACAGGTCCAATTTTAGTAACAATGACCCTAACGATTCCTTCAGCAATCTTTACAGAAGCATTTTTAAGCTACTTGGGACTAGGTGTTCCAGCGCCGCTTGCAAGCTGGGGAACAATGGCTTCAGAGGGCTTACCTGCTTTGGAATACTATCCTTGGCGCTTATTTTTCCCAGGTTTGTTTATCTGTTTAACAATCTTAGCGTTCAACGTAATTGGTGATGGATTACGAGATGCGTTAGATCCAAAACTACGTAAGTAAGGAAGTGAACTCATATGTCACGTTTATTAGAAGTAAAGAATTTAGCTGTATCCTTTAAAACATATGGCGGAGAAGTTCAAGCTGTTCGCGGCGTTAACTTCCACTTAAATAAAGGTGAAACACTAGCAATTGTTGGTGAATCAGGATCTGGTAAAAGTGTAACTTCACAAACGATCATGCGCCTTATTCCGATGCCTCCTGGCCAAATTAAAAGTGGTGAAATGCTGTTTGACGGCATTGATTTAGCAAAGAAAACGGATAAAGAAATGGAAGCTATTCGCGGTAAAGATATCGGTATGATCTTCCAAGATCCAATGACTTCTTTAAATCCAACGATGAAAGTTGGAGCTCAAATTGGTGAAGTCGTAATCAAGCATTCTAAAGTATCTAAAGCGGAAGCGAAAAAGCGTGCAGTCGAGTTATTAACGCTTGTAGGCATTCCGTTTCCAGAACAGCGTGTGAATCAATATCCGCATGAATTCAGCGGCGGGATGAGACAGCGTGTTGTCATTGCAATGGCTCTTGCTTCTAATCCGAAGCTCTTGATCGCTGATGAACCAACAACGGCGCTGGATGTAACAATTCAAGCTCAAATTTTAGAGTTGATGAAAGACATTCAGAAAAAAACGGATACATCTATTATCTTTATTACCCATGATCTTGGTGTAGTAGCGAACGTAGCCGATCGAGTAGCCGTTATGTACGCTGGTCAAATTGTCGAAATGGGCACAGTGGATGAAGTGTTTTACGATCCAAAACATCCATATACGTGGGGACTGCTAGCCTCTATGCCAAGCTTAGATAACGAGGCAGAAGAAGAGCTGGCTGCTATTCCTGGAACACCGCCTGACTTAACGAACCCTCCAAAGGGAGATGCATTTGCAGCGCGAAATCCATACGCAATGAAAATTGATTTTGAGCAAGAACCTCCAATGTTCAAAATATCTGATACGCACTATGCGAAAACATGGCTGTTACATCCAGATGCACCAAAAGTAGAGCCGCCTGCTTCAGTTCAGCGCCGCATGCGTAAAGTTGATAATGTATACAGCACACCTGTACTCGTAGCGAAGGATGGTGAATAATATGACAGATAAATTATTAGAGATTAAAGGGTTAAAGCAACATTTTTTCACAAGCAAAGGGACAATTAAAGCAGTTGATGGTCTGACGTTTGACATCTTCCGCGGAGAGACATTAGGGCTTGTAGGTGAATCTGGTTGCGGAAAGTCAACAACAGGCAGAACGATTATTCGTTTATACAATGCTACTAGCGGTGAGGTGCTGTTCAATGGTGAAAATGTACATGGTCGTAAATCTCGCTCAGAGCTTAAAAAATTCAATCGTAAAATGCAAATGATTTTCCAAGATCCATATGCGTCGCTTAACCCTCGTATGACCGTAGCAGATATCATTGCAGAAGGCATTGATATTCACGGCTTAGCCAAGACCAAAAAGGAGCGTATGGCAAAGGTTCACGAGCTTCTTGAAACAGTGGGGCTTAACAAAGAACATGCCAATCGCTATCCACATGAGTTTAGTGGCGGCCAGCGTCAGCGTATTGGTATCGCAAGAGCACTGGCAGTAGAACCTGATTTTATCATCGCAGATGAACCAATCTCAGCTTTGGACGTATCTATACAAGCTCAAGTTGTTAACTTAATGAAGAAGTTACAGCGTGAACGTGGACTAACATATTTATTTATCGCCCATGATTTGTCAATGGTAAAATACATCAGTGACCGCATCGGCGTTATGTACAGAGGTAAGATTGTAGAGCTTGCATCAAGTGATGAACTTTATCGAAACCCTGTTCATCCATATACAAAAGCGTTGCTTTCAGCTATTCCGCTTCCCGATCCTGACAGTGAAAAAACACGTCAGCGCAAAATTTATGATCCAAGTATCCATGACTATAACGGTGAAGAACCGGAGCTTAGAGAAGTATCTCCAGGTCACTACGTGTCTTGTTCTCAAGCAGAGTTTGCCGCATATACAACATAACAAAAACGATCTCACAACGAGGTCGTTTTTTATTTAATTATCAAAGAACACTAAGCTTCAAGTTGCAAAAAATATGTAAGAACAAGTAACATTAGCGCTTTACAGGTATTATACAGTAAAGGATTGAAAAATACTATTAAAAATTTTCAGAATTTTATATTTAAGACAAAATATCTATGTATAAACCTTATAACTAAAGGAATATAAGTGATTAATAATGTTGTGTTATGAATAATAATTCAAAAATATAAACAGAAGGTAGACGCATGTCTACCTTCTGTTTATAAATCTGCTAAGATATCGCCGTCTTTACGATTCTTATCAATTTTTAGTACTTGATCTGCTGGCTGATAGGACGCACCGTATATTTCTTTGTCTTTGTACGTATGAATTAACTCGTACGTTTTTTTCATTTTATTTAAAATGCTTTCCTCTGTTTCAGAGGTAGGAGACCAATATAGAATTTCCATCTGGTTAATTTCATTTGTAGCTAATGACCGGCGGTTATAGCCAATTGTTTGAGCGTGCTTAAAGTCTGCACGTTTATAAAAATGCAGTCGTTTTGCTGAGTCTGAATCTTTATAGTCTACAGGCTCTACTTCTAAGATAATTGGTTTGTTATGCTGTTTTAACTCATCAATTAATTTACCGCCAAGCCCTTGACCTCGAGCGTCTTTTGAAACAAAGAGGTAATCAATAAAGATAAATTGGTCTGTTTCCACGTACATTAATACGTGATGAGGTCCTTCATTTTTATGATAAATATCGCTGCGTTCTTGTAAAAGCGTTTCGATATGCTTCTTTGATTTCATTTCTTCAATGGGAAAATATTGACTGAGTTTTTCGTACCAATTCATAGCACCCTCCTACTGATCTTTTCATGATGATGTTCATAATAGTGTTCAAACAGTTATCTTATCTTTACCCTTTTTAGGGAAAAGTAAGCATCTATAATTGAAAATATAGATCGGAAAAAGATAGATTATTCACAATAATTAAATAATTATAGTGGTATAAGAACATATAATGGTAAAAATAAGTTTAATTATATTTAAATCGTAAGTTTATTTGTGAAAAACACAAAAAACTATCGCATTTTTTGTGATTTTTGATAAAATGAACAAAGTGAAGTTTTTTTAATATTGTATTTTATAGATGTAATAGCGGTAAAAGTGCAGGTTTGGAACTTGCAGCATCAGATTTTTAGTACATACAATCTCTGGAATTATTTGGCTGAAAAATAACGTAATGCTACACAATTAGCCGCTATTAAATGAAATGGACATGTTAGGAGAGAGAATTATGCAAGGGAACACGCAAGAAAAAGAATTAAGCCGTGGACTTGAGGAAAGACATATTAGCTTAATGTCTTTAGGTGCAGCTATCGGAGTTGGACTGTTTTTAGGTTCTGCATCCGCTATTCGGTTAGCGGGTCCTGGTATTCTTATCATGTATGGAATCAGTGGTCTTATTATGTTTTTTATTATGAGAGCGCTAGGTGAAATGGCCGTACAAAATCCAGTAGCCGGTTCTTTTAGTAAGTATGCTAACGACTATTTGGGGCCACTTGCTGGTTATTTAACAGGCTGGAACTACTGGTTTATGTGGATTATTACATGTATGGCTGAAATTACAGCTGTTGGAGTATATATGGAGTTTTGGTTCCCGGGTGTACCTCAGTGGATATGGGCACTTGCAGCACTCGTTATCATGACAGGGGTTAACTTTTTAGCTGTAAAAGCATATGGCGAACTAGAGTTTTGGTTTTCTCTTATTAAAGTAGTAACGATTATCCTTATGATTGTGCTTGGACTAGGCATGATTATCTTTGGAATTGGAAATGGCGGTATAGCAACAGGGATCAGTAATTTATGGAATCACGGGGGCTTTTTCCCGAATGGTATGAAAGGTGTTCTTTTATCACTTCAAATGGTTATGTTTGCTTACCTTGGTATTGAAATGATTGGGGTAACAGCAGGAGAGGTGAAAAATCCAGAAAAGACATTAACAAAAGCAATTGATAATGTACTGTGGAGAATTTTGATTTTTTACATCGGAGCTTTGTTTGTTATTATGTCTATTTATCCTTGGCCAGAGATCGGAACACAAGGAAGCCCATTTGTTTTAACCTTTGATAAAGCTGGAATTCCCGCTGCAGCAGGGATTATAAACTTTGTAGTGTTAACAGCGGCTTTATCTTCTTGTAACAGTGGAATTTTTAGTACAGGCCGTATGTTATTTAATTTAGCTCAGCACGGGGAAGCTCCAAAACGCTATGCCAACTTAACAAAAGGCGGCGTGCCTGGTGCAGCAGTTATTGCTTCAGCTGTTGTACTGCTACTCGGAGTTGGCTTAAACTATGTTGTTCCTGATAAGGTGTTCACGTGGGTGACAAGTATTGCTACTATCGGAGCGATTTGGACATGGGGAATTATTTTACTTTCTCAAATTCGCTTCCGCAAGAGATTAAGCGATCAGCAGGTAAGTGATTTAAAATATAAGCTTCCGTTTTTCCCGTATACGTCATATCTCTCTCTTGCCTTCTTAGCGGGAGTAGTAGTGGTGATGGGTTTTTCCTCTGATACAAGAATAGCCCTTATTGTAGGTCCGGTATGGTTTGTTTTATTGGTTGTTGTCTACTATTCAAAAGGTTTTCATAAAAGGTAAAAAATAAAGCTCGGACAAAAATAGTTTCGTTGAAGAAAGATCCGAACAAGTTGAATTCTTGATTAAGAATCCAACTTGTTCGGATTTTTTTATGGTGATGGTGAACATAGGTTTACTGTATGCAGGGCAAGGCGAAGACTCCTAGGGAAAAGCGAGACCCTGCAGGAGCGGAAGCAACGAGGAGGCTCGCCGGCCGCTCGCGGAAAGCGAAGTCTTCTACGGAAATCAACAGCGGTGTAACAAGCGTGATTCATACGAACTCATACATCCCATTTGTTCATCTTTAGATTGATGTAGTTTTGTTCCAGCCGCATTTTTTTCCAAAAGAAAATGAAGGATTTATTATTTCACTTTTTGCTTTAGTGTGCTAATATATTATATTGTTAAACAAATGAAGAGATGAATGAAGAAACAAATAATTTTTACGTGTTAATAGATTAGCATCGAGCTTTCTATCTCAAAAGTTTAAGCTTTTAGAAAGCAAAAGGAGACACAGCAAATGAAAGATAAAAAATGGGGACTTTGGTTTTTAACAGCCTTTGTAGTTGGTAATATGGTAGGCGGCGGAGTATTTATGCTTCCTTCTAATTTAGCAAACGTATCAAGTCCAGTCGGTTCAACACTTGCTTGGATTGCAACAGGTCTTGGTGTATTCATGATTGCTCTTGTATTCGGGAACTTAGTCATGAGAAAGCCCGAATTAAAAGGAGGGCCTCAAAGTTATGCAGCGAATCTTTTTTCATCGCCTAAAGCAGGTAAAGTAGCAGGGTATAGCATGGCTTGGGGCTACTGGGCAGCCAACTGGGCTGCAACAGCATCTGTCATCATATCGTTTGCGGGATATTTAACAACGTTCTTTCCAGTAATGGAGAGTAAGGATATTTTATTTTCAGTTGGAAATTTTCAATTAGAAGCTGGAAAATTCATTACGTTTTTAGTATGTTCTATTGTCCTATGGGGAATTCAAGCTATTTTGCAGCGAGATATCAATAGCGCCGGTAATATTAATTTTATCACAACGGCAGCTAAAATTATTGGATTCGGTTTATTTATTGTTGTGGCGCTATCGCTATTTAGCGCATCCAACCTGGTCAGTACAGAATTTGTTAATTCAAAAGGTATAAATGTAGGGTTAGGAAGTCAGGTCAATGGGGCAGCCATTGCTACGCTGTGGGCGTTTATCGGAATTGAATCGGCTGTACTGCTATCTAACCGTGCAAAATCACAAAAAGTAGTGAAGAAAGCAACTCTGCTTGGATTATTGATCTCAATGGTTATCTATGTGGGGATTACGCTTCTAGCTATGGGGATTCTTTCAACAGCTCAGCTTCAGCAGTCTCAAAAACCTTTGGTAGATACGTTAGAAATGGTGATTGGACATAAAGGTGCTTACGTAATGGCCATTTTAGCACTTATTTCTTTATTAGGTTCTACTGTTGGATGGATTGTTGTTAGTGCAGAAGTCCCTTATCAAGCAGCAAAATCAGGGTTGTTTCCACAGTGGTTTGCTAAAACAAATCAGAACAATAGTCCAGCCCGCTCACTAACATTAACAAATGGCTTAACACAGTTGTTTTTGTTTGCGACTATTTCAGGTACAGTTTCGCAAGCCTATAATTTCGCTATTGTTGTAGCTACTCTCGCTTATTTAGTTCCTTATTTCGTGACGACAGTTTATCAATTAAAGCTTATTGTGACGGGTGAGACGTACGACACGATTAAAGGATCGCGAGTAAAAGACGGAATCATTGCCTCGTTAGCACTTATTTATTCACTTTGGGTGATTAAGACAGGGACAGCTGATTTAAAAACATTTTTCTTAGGTATTGGCTTATTTGTAATCGGGCTGTTACTGTATCCTATCTTAATGAGACGAGGAAAAAGCACATCAGCTATTAAATAAATAAGAGGTTATCTCAAAAGCTTTGCAGAAAAGTCAGTTCTTCTGCAAGGCTTTTTTAGTGACTGAAAAATTTGAGGAATTTGTGAAAGAAAAAAATAATAAAAAAATGAAACTAATCTACAGGTTTATTCGTAATAGTAGTGTGGTAAATAAATAATGAAGAAAATCGGCAATGAAAATAATGACAGTGAAGGAACGAACTAATGTACTAGTTCACTTCAAAAAGTATATCATTCCGATGAAGTTTATAGTATAATGCAAATAGATATTATTTTTTAAAAGTAATTATAAAGTAGTATCGATTTTCATTATCAGTCATTAAATATTTACACTCGTTGAAGTTTGTATAAAACAACATGATTTACAGTTCATGTTTTAAATGTTATGACCGATTATGATAGAAGGAGTGAAGGAGTAAATGGTTACATTATATACATCACCAAGTTGTACATCTTGTCGTAAAGCGAAAGCTTGGTTAGAGGAAAATGATATTGGATATACAGAGCGTAATATCTTTTCAGAGCCGTTATCAATCGACGAGATTAAAGAAATTTTACGTATGACAGAAGATGGAACAGATGAAATCATTTCAACACGTTCGAAAACTTTCCAAAAACTAGACGTTCAGGTAGACGCTATGCCTTTGCAAGATTTGTATGAATTAATTCAGCAAAATCCTGGCCTATTGCGCCGTCCGATTATCATTGATGAAAAACGTCTACAAGTTGGTTACAATGAAGACGAGATCCGTCGTTTCTTACCACGTAAAGTGCGTACTTTCCAACTTCGCGAAGCTCAAAGACTTGTGAATGGTTAATTTTTATATTTGTCTGTTTAAGATTTAAATACGAAACCAACCAAGTAACGTTTGCTTGAAGTTGGTATATAAAAAATAAGCAGCAGGGAGCTAGTGGCTCCCTGCTGCTTATTTTTTGTCGAAATAGCAGGGGAAATGAAGTATATATGTAATTAGTAAAGAAAGAGAGTAACTAAACATATAAAAGTGGTGGTGAACGGAGTGGAGCTTTTACAGCTAAAATATTTCCAAGTAGTTGCTAGACTAGAACATATCAGTAAAGCGGCCGAAGAGCTATACGTATCTCAGCCTGCACTCAGCAAAACGATTTCACAGTTAGAAAAAGAGCTAGGCATTCGTTTATTTGATCGAAATGGTAAATACATTAAATTAAATCGGTATGGTAAAGCATTCTGTGCCAAAGTAGAACTTGCTTTAAAAACATTGGAAGACGCAAAGCACGAGCTAAAGGATATGTCGAACGATCCATGTGAAGAAATTCGTCTTGTTGTATTAGCTAGTTCACATTTACTTCCAGAGCTATTAAGCAGATTTCGTGAGCAATATCCTCAGGTGCGTTTTCGATTGATGCAGCACTTGACTAATTCTAATTCACAGCCTGATTTTGATTTATGTATTTCAGCTTTTCCATTAACAACCCGTCAGATCGAACATACTCCTTTGCTTCGTGAATCGATTTTGCTTGCAGTGCCTCTTGATCATCCTTTAGCCAAGCAATCACGTGTAAAGTTAAATGAACTTAAAAATGAGAAATTCATTGTGCTAAAGAAAGGAAAAGAGCTAAGGAAAATAACGGATGTAATTTGTAAGGAACAGAATTTTGCACCTCAAATTACGTTTGAAAGCGATGACCCAGCAACAGTGAGAGGTTTGATTAGAGCGAAGCAAGGAATAGGTTTTATTCCTGAAGTAACTTGGGGAGGTTCTACAGGCAAAGATGTAAAACTGCTGAAAATTGAAGAGGAAACATTTGAACGTACTATCTTTTTAGCTTGGAACAATGGAGGCTATGTGACGGATTTACAACAAATCTTCAGGCAGTTTGTGATCGATTATTTTAAACATTTACCCTCCGGTATGTCTCATGAATACATATAAAAATCATGACTAAATGTCATGATTTTTATTTCTTTTTCGAATAAATCTAAAGTGAACAGTAGAGAAAAACTGCATTATGTCATTTTTGATATAAGTATATAACTAAAAATGCATAGGTTATTCAACTTCTTTCCTTTACACTATTTTTAAACTATAAAGTAAACGTTTTCAATGATGGAGTGGGGAGGAAGTAATATGATAATCTTCGGTGTAGCACTGCTATCTATTTGCATGTTGATAGGGGTAATTGTAGGGGACGCATTAGGAGGGCTGATGGGAGTAGAAGCCAACGTTGGAGGAGTAGGGGTATCCATGCTTCTTCTTGTACTAGCGGTGGATTATTTAAAGAAGAAAAATAAACTCCAAGTAAAATCCGAAGAAGGCATTGCTTTTTGGGGAGGTATTTATATTCCTATCGTGGTAGCAATGTCTGCACAGCAAAATGTTGTAGCTGCTCTTGATGGAGGAGGCATGGCGCTTCTTGCAGGGGTGGTAGTAGTCGTAGTAGGCTTTTTATCCATACCATTTATCAGCAGAATAGGAGAGAAAGCGAAGGTGAAAGAACAAGAAATAGAGCTTTCTATTTTACCTAAGGAGCAGATCAAATGATGAATATGATCAAAGAAGGATTAGAAAATAACGGGCTGATTACGGCATTTGCTATTATTGGGATTGTCATGTATATTGCTTACTTTTTATCAGATAAATTAACAAAAGGAAGAGTTCACGGATCTGCTATTGCTATTATGTTTGGATTAATCCTTGCTTATATCGGTGGAGTGAACACAGGAGGAGAGAAAGGAATTTCTGATATACAGTTATTTTCAGGAATTGGTTTAATGGGCGGAGGGATGCTGCGAGATTTTGCCATTATTGCTACTGCGTTCGGTGCCAATTTTAGCGAAGTCAAAAAAACGGGAATCAGCGGGATTACGGCCTTGTTTTTTGGGGTTTTCTATTCCTTTGTAATAGGTGTAATTATTGCTCTTTGTTTTGGATATAGAGATCCCGTTGCTTTGACCACAATCGGAGGAGGAGCCGTGACCTATATTGTGGGGCCGGTTTCTGGAACTGCGATTGGGGCCTCTTCTGATATTATCGCGTTAAGTATAGCTGTAGGATTAATTAAATCCATTTCAGTTATGATTTTAACACCGGTATTTGCTAAGAAAATCAAATTAAACAACCCTCGTACAGCAATGATCTATGGAGGAGTTATGGGGACGACGAGCGGTGTAGCAGCTGGTTTAGCCGCAACAGATGTAAAACTTGTACCTTACGGAGCCATGACAGCTACATTTTATACAGGTCTTGGTTGCTTACTCGTACCATCTATTCTTTTTTTACTCACAGAGATTATTTTTTAAGTGTACAAAGTGTTTTATGAATAAAAGACTGCTGTGCTCATTAAACTAAAGAAAAGGCCATACTAAATAAAAATGTTTAGTATGGCCTTTTCTTTATCATTTAGTTGAACGAAAGCTATTAACAACCATGCCGCTTATCAGCACGACAGCAATTGTTATAAACGGAATAAATGTTCCTAGAGATGTATGGTCTGCAAAGAATGAATGTAAGTTCTTTTCATGCCCAATCATATTTCCAGCAGTATAAGCTAAAATAGCTGCCCCACCATAAACGAGCAGGGGAAATCGCTCCATCAAATACAAAATGAGCTTGCTTCCCCAAACAATAATGGGGACGGATACGAGTAATCCGGTAACAACCAAGATAATATTTCCATGAGCTGCGCCTGCTACAGCTATTACATTATCTAGTCCCATTACAATATCAGCAAATACAATCGTTCTTACAGCGGCCCCTAATGTCACACCTGCACGGATTGAAGATGCATCATCACCTTCTGATACAAGAAGCTTAAAGGCAATGATCACTAATAAAAAACCGCCGATGAGCTGCAAGTAAGGAATAGTTAGTAAATAAACAGCTAAAATAGTAAGTACAATGCGAACGATCACAGCTAAGCCAGTCCCTAAAAAAATAGCTTTATTTCGCTGATATTCAGGTAAGTTGCGGCTTGCTAAGGCAATAACAATAGCGTTGTCTCCACCTAATACAATATCGATACCGATAATAAGAAGAATGGAGGTTATTAATTCTAAATCCAATAGTCTTCCCTCCCAATATGTAAGGATAAGTAGCTCATATTGCTTTATCTGTGTTCACTTTTAAAAAAAAGCGTTCATAGGGTAAAGAGATTATGTATATAACAAAGTAAGGTGTAAGGTGGCTATGAGTTGTCAGAGTATTTTTTATTTCCTTTCTTTCGCATTTTGTCATAAAATAGATATACAAGGTTCACTCAAATAGTGTATGCTTGTATATCCCAAGTTAGAATGCTTTACAAAGTGAGAAAGTACATGTAATATTGCTTTAACACGGGGGTAAAATAGTCCCTTCATCGTTTAGGGGTAATGTTCGAAATGGCCGGATTACCTTCACTGATTTTTCCGAAGGGAGAGATGATAATGGAAATCGAACGCATTAATGAAAACACAGTAAAATTCTTTGTCACTTACGTAGATATTGAAGAACGTGGATTTGATCGCAATGAAATTTGGTTTAGCCGAGAGCGCAGTGAAGAGCTATTCTGGGAGATGATGGACGAAATTCATCAAGAAGAAGAGTTTGTAGCAGAAGGTCCTCTTTGGATTCAAGTACATGCGCTTGAGAAGGGGCTAGAGGTTATTGTAACAAGAGCACAAGTTTCAAAAGACGGTCAAAAGTTCGAAGTACCTGTTGGTGAAAATGATAAAATCGATATCCCTGTAGATGGAAAAATTGAAGCGTTGCTTGATCATCAAGCGAATCAAAATAAAAAAGCTGATTTTGAAGAAGAAATTATAGAAGACGAAGGGCTACAGTTCGTCGCACGCTTTCAAGACTTAGAACATTTAATTTCCTTAAGTCACCATTTAGAGTTAGATGATATCATCAACAGCATGTACGTGTTTGAAGGGAAATATTATTTATACGTTGAGTTTACAGATGATGAAGATTTTGTAGCTGAAATTGATAACATTTTAAGTATCATTTTAGAATATGCAAATGAATCAAATGTAACAGTTCATCGTTTAATGGAATATGGAAAAGAATTAATCAGTGAAAATGCACTTGAACAAGTAAAACAGTATTTTCCTTTACGATAATAGCAGCCGATTTCATGTATATGAAATCGGTCTTTGTTTTGTCTTCATTTTGGGAAAAGCTCTCTGCTTGTATGAAACGAACATAAGTGGAGAAAGAAGGAAACTAGTTTCTGAACGAGAAAAGTGTAGGGTTAAAATTCCCAGTTTGAGGATAATAACGGTACATGGGTCCGTTGTTAATGATGAAAGATTGGTTTTAGGATAGGTGAAAACAAGTTGAAAAATAGATTACAGCTTTTAATTTTTGTTATTGGTATTATTGCTTTGCTTTATTTTACAAAAGGGTATTGGGACGGTAAATTTATTGGCGTGCTAAGTATCTTAATTACGATTAGTGTTGTTTTCATCGGTCTTGTTATTTCATTAGAAAACCGTCATCCAACTCAAACGCTAACGTGGCTCGTAGTATTAGGCGGTTTCCCGGTAATAGGGTTCTTTTTTTATTTGTTATTTGGACGCAATACGCGAAAACGGCGTTTATTTGCTAAAAAAGCAAAGCTGGATGAACAGGTGCTTTTAAAGATGGAAAGAGATTCCGGTGTATTAGAAAATCACTTTGAACAGTTGGGCACCAGTAGAAAGCAAATGCTGAAGCTAGCCGTCAGGCTTGGAAAGAGTCCAATTTCTTTTTCATCAGATACGCGCGCATTGACGAATGGAAAAGAGACGTTTCACGAAATTATGGAATCATTAAAGCATGCAAGGCATCATATCCACTTAGAGTATTACATCGTACGACATGATCACTTAGGAGAACAAATTAAAGATATTTTAATTCAGAAAGTACAAGAAGGAGTTTATGTACGTTTCTTGTATGATGCCGTGGGCAGTTTTCAGCTTTCACCGCATTATATTCACGAGTTAAGAAACGCGGGCGTAGAAATGATTCCGTTCTTGCCGGTCAGACTTCCATTTCTTAATAATAAAATCAACTTCCGTAATCATCGTAAAATTGTAGTCATTGATGGAACAATTGGATTTGTAGGAGGTTTGAACATTGGTGATGAATATCTCGGGAAAAGTCGGCATTTTGGCTTTTGGAGAGATACCCATTTGATGGTGAAGGGTGAGGCAGTCCGTTCATTGCAGCTTATTTTCTTGCAAGACTGGTATTATATGACAGGTCAGACGATGCTTACTCAAACGTATCTGTCGCCGGATTTAATTGACATTGATATGGAAAAGTGCGGCGGTGTTCAAATGATTGCTGGCGGACCAGACCGTGAGTGGGAAATTATTAAACACTTATTTTTTTCGATGATTACGTCTGCGAAAGAGTCCATTTGGATTGCTTCTCCTTACTTCATACCTGATGAAGATATTTTTACTTCTCTCAAAGTAGCTGCTCTAAGCGGTATAGATGTAAGGCTTCTTGTACCTCAGAAGCCCGATAAAAAAATTGTTTTTCATGCATCACGCTCTTATTTTCCTGAGCTGCTAGAAGCAGGTGTGAAAATTTACGAGTATAAAAAAGGATTTATGCACAGCAAAATTGTGATTGTTGATAGAGAAATTGCCTCTATTGGAACAGCTAACATGGACATGAGAAGCTTTCATTTGAATTTTGAAGTAAATGCTTTTTTATATCGCACAGCTAGTACCCAAAAGCTCGTATATGAATATATGCAAGATTTAGAAGAAACGAGTGAGCTTCACTTTAAAGACTTTGAAAAGCGGCCATTTATACAGCGGCTATTTGAATCAACGGCCCGTTTGCTTTCACCGCTATTATAATCGCTGTAAACCACATTGTGTATGCTGCAATGTGGTTTTTTTCTGAAAGAAAAGGGTTTAGTAGAAAGGTGTCGAATACAAGGATATAGCTCGCTACTATAGGAAGGAGAAATGTACGATTGTTAGTTGCCCAAACAGAAGAAGGCCTCATTTCACTAGCTCAGCGCTTTTCGCTTGAACAGCTTAAGCTGTGGAAAAAAGAAAAGCAGTTCTACTGTCCCTCTTGTCAATCCCCTGTACAGTTAAAGGTAGGTACAAAAAAAATCCCTCATTTTGCTCACCTGAAAAAAACGTGCGTCGCTCAGCATGAAGGTGAAACAGATTATCATCTCGACGGAAAACGAAAGCTGTTTCACTGGTTTAGTTCTCATCTTGAAGTCGAGTTAGAAAGTTATCTTCCTGACATTATGCAGCGTCCAGATCTCCTTGTAGATACGCCCTCGCAAAAATATGCAATCGAATTTCAATGTGCTTCCTTATCTTCCTCAGTGCTAACCAAACGTTCTATTCATTATGAGAAAGGAAATTATATGCCCCTTTGGATTATGGGGGCAAAAAGAATGAAGCGCTTATCCACTTATATGTATCAACTTTCTTTTCAAGAGTGGCAGTTTCTTACTGTTTCCGATTATACGCCCACACTTCTTTATTTTTCACCTTCTACTAATCAACTGTTGAAACTTGAACATCTTATTCCTTTTTCGTCTCAGATTTGTTATGCACAGCTTGTCGTGCTCTCTCCTCACGAGCATACCTTTCATGATCTTTTTTCTACACATACACAACCTCAATTTTTCTCTTCATGGATAAAGAAAAAGAAGGCATGGCGAACGCATTATATCCTCTATCCTAATCAGAAGCTTCAGCCTTTTTTACACGCTCTTTATGAAAACAATATTCCTCCCTCCCATATTCCAGCAGAAGCAGGCATGCCGCTGCCTTCTTTATACATGGTTGAAACGTCTGCTACTATATGGCAAACGTGGCTGCTTCTTGATTTAATGCAGCAGAAGCAAGTAGGGGATTTAGTTACAGAACAAGAGTTATGCCGGCTATGGCTCTGCAGAATTCATAAGAGGCATATTATATTTCGGTCTTTGCCAATGGCCCCTGTTGCTGTGGAACAGCCCCTGTTTGAGTATATAGAGGTGTTATGCCGGCTAGGGATGCTAACGTATATAACTTCTGGGGTATACAAAATCAGAAGGCCCTACACGATTCCAAAGCAAACATCTGATGCTTTTTTAGAAGATGGACAAATGATGAAAAGGTGGTTAAATCAAGCAAAAGAAGTGACATAACCACTGAAAATCAGTACGCTTAAGAAAGAAGCCTTTTTTCAAAAGCGTACTGACTTTTGATTAATTCTTTTAAAACAACATACAATAACGAAAGAAATAAAAAGGATTCGTCTTAGAAAAAGCGAACAGTTATAGACAGGTAGAAAAAGATGGAGGGATGACCATGAGTGAACAATCAAAAGTAAAAAAGTTACCAAGTAGAAGCGAGATAAAAGTAGAAGATACGTGGAAACTAGAGGATATTTTTGCTTCAGATGACGCATGGGAAAAAGAATTTGAAGAAGTAAAAGCTCTTATTCCGCAAATGGAAAAATTCAAAGGGAAACTTGGAGAGTCCGCTCAAACTTTATACGACGCTCTTCAAGAGCAAGACGAGCTCACAATGCGCGTTAGTAAACTTTATACATATGCTCATATGCGCTACGATCAAGATACCACTAACTCTTTTTATCAAGGGTTAAATGATCGTATCAAAACACTTTATACCCAAATTGCAAGTGCACTATCGTATGTAACACCAGAAATTTTGTCTATTGAAGAATCAAAAATTAAACAATACATGGGGGAACATAAAGAGCTAAAGTTATATGCTCATGCATTAGATGAAATTACTCGCGAGCGTCCGCATATTTTATCAGAAAGCGAAGAAGCGCTTCTTGCTCAGGCTTCTGAAGTGCTAGGATCTTCAAGCAACACGTTTGGAATGCTAAATAACGCAGATTTAGAATTCCCTTCCATTAAAGACGGAAATGGAGAAGAAGTAGAAATTACGCACGGACGCTATATTCGTTTCCTAGAAAGCAGCGATCGCCGCGTACGAGAAGAAGCGTTTAAAGCGGTGTACGAAACGTACGGTAAATTTAAAAATACGTTTGCAAGTACATTAAGCGGCACGGTGAAGAAAGATAATTTTAGCGCCCGCGTTCGTCACTATAATTCAGCTCGTCACTCAGCTCTTAGCACAAATAATATTCCAGAAGAAGTATACGATAACTTAGTTAAAACAGTGAACGATAATTTGCATTTGTTGCATCGATATATTGATTTACGTAAGAAAGTATTGGGAATTGAAGAGCTTCATATGTATGATCTCTATACGCCTTTAGTAAAAGACGTAAAAATGGAAGTAACCTATGAAGAAGCAAAAGATTATATTTTAAAAGGTCTGAAACCACTAGGTGAAGACTACCTTAATGTGTTAAAAGAAGGATTTGAAAATCGTTGGGTAGACGTTCATGAGAACAAAGGCAAGCGAAGCGGTGCGTATTCTTCAGGAACGTACGGTACCAATCCTTATATCTTAATGAACTGGCAGGATAATGTAAATAACTTGTTTACACTAGCCCATGAATTTGGCCATTCTGTACACAGTTATTACACAAGAAAAACGCAGCCATATCCTTACGGAGATTATTCAATTTTCGTGGCAGAAGTAGCTTCCACGTGTAATGAAGCGCTTCTAAACGATTATTTACTAAAAACAATTGATGATGAAAAGCAGCGCTTGTACTTGCTTAACCATTATTTAGAAGGGTTCCGCGGTACGGTATTCCGTCAAACGATGTTTGCTGAATTTGAGCACGATGTGCACGTGCGTGCTCAAAACGGAGAGCCGCTTACACCTGAATTGTTAACAAAATTGTATTATGACTTAAATAAAAAGTATTTTGGAGACAACTTAGTAATTGACGAAGAGATTGGGTTAGAATGGGCTCGTATCCCGCATTTTTACTACAATTACTACGTTTATCAATATGCTACAGGATTCAGTGCAGCAGCAGCATTAAGCAAGCAAATCCTTGAAGAAGGAGATGCAGCTGTTGAGCGCTATGTAGGTTTCTTAAAGTCAGGAAGCTCTGATTATCCAATTGAAGTGCTGAAAAAGGCAGGGGTGGACATGACAACATCTCAGCCTATTGAAGAAGCGCTAGCCGTATTTGAAGAGAAGTTAACGGAAATGGAACGTTTATTAAATCAATAAAATTAAAATGAAGCAGGAGCTGTATCCTGCTTCATTTTTTAAATCCTCGAAACTTGTTGTGATTGTTAAGCAATGTAAAAATAATAAGAATAGCTAAAAATAAGAGAGGGCCTGCGATAAGGAGAGGAACAAGCTGCATAAGAGATAAAATATAGAATAAAAAAGAAAACAAAAGAATAACAACCCCTAGAGTAATTCCAGCAATTTTCATAGTTAACACCTCTATTAAAAGCATAATTGGTTGTACTATATGAGTGAATCTGGCTGTTTATGAAGTTTTTTTATAAAAAAGTGAATAAAATTGAAAAAAGGGGTTGCCAAAAGTCGACATAATTTGCTATAGTATTAATCGTGAAGTTTATCACAAAACAAACATATACCCCTTTGTTTGACCGTGAAAAATTTCTCCCATCCCCTTGTTGTCTTAAGACAAACGAAAAGACTTGGCGAAAGCCAAGTCTTTTTTGTTTAGTTGATGCTTAGGATAAGCATCAACATGTAATGATTAACAGCTCTTTTCAGTACTTCTCCAAAAGGTTCCGTATTTGACAGGAACTCTCTCAACCACTTGCTGAAGCTGAAGTTTTTTCAATTCTTTTTCAGCCTCTTCTAATGATAAACCATACACAACTGCAACTTCTTTTGAAGCAACAAATTGAAAATAGCTTAAAAATGAACGAAGAGGCGGAAGACAAGCTGGATCTGGGTCAATTTCTAACATCTCTTTAATAATGTGTACATATGTTTCGTACGAATAGTATCCTGATATCTTAATGCCTTCTTCTTCAACTTTCTCGTTGAAGAACACAAGAGTTGGAATCTCATC
Source organism: Priestia sp. P5 (assembly GCF_029522155.1). NCBI lineage: Bacteria > Bacillati > Bacillota > Bacilli > Caryophanales > Bacillaceae > Priestia > Priestia sp. P5. Next base: position 107,266 of record NZ_JAKWFJ010000002.1, read on the forward strand.
GACATCCATTTCCGACGTGATTTTTAAATCACATTGAAAGGCTTTCGCAGCGTAATCTGAATGCAAATCTTTTACAAATTCATTAACATCTAGCCCCACATGTTTTGCACATTGTATTAGAACAGATTCTTCTGTAACATTTTGTTTTTCTAAAAATACTACTTCTTGAAGTCTTCTCAAAAAGCGAATGCCCTGTTTCTTTCCTTGCAGACCAGCCGCTTTAATCGCAATTGATGCAGCGTAAGGAGTATCGATTGGGTTTTCAAGCCACAGATTGCCGTCACATGACATACCGGAGCGGCTTCCAGTTTTCTCCCACGATTTTGCAATATGTTCAAATTTCTGCTGTGCTCCAATATTTAATTGCTGTAAGTTTCCGCCAAGCACATGCTTGAGGGATAACAGCTGACCATATTCTATTTGTAACTTCTTTAGAATAGGCTCGAGTGCCCAGCATTCCGGGCAAAGAGGGTCAACAAATACATAGATTTCAAGCGGTTTTTTATTTGAACCTTGACAAAGCTGATGCAAGGATGGGTATTGGCTATTTAGGTTACTCAATGTGAAAATCCTTTCTCATCTGTCTGTTCCGGTGAATTAATCATGTGTTGGGCAGTTAAAATAAGACGATGATAAAGTTCATCTCTCTCAGGGCCTTCTAAATTAATTTCGTCCATTGCTTCATGCATACACGTCAGCCAGGCTTTGGCTCTTGACGGTGTAATTTCAAAAGGAAGATGCCTAGCTCTCAGCATAGGGTGACCATGCTCTTCAGTGTATAACGAAGGCCCTCCTAAATATTGTGTCAAAAATTGCTTTTGCTTTCGTGCTGTTTCTGTTAAATCATCAGGAAAAATTGGCGCGAGCTCAGGATGTTGTCCAACGCGTGTATAAAAAGCATCAACAAGTTTTGAAATCGTATGTTCACCGCCTAATAATTCGTAAGGGGAGTGGATTTTTTCTCTCATGTTGATAACTCCTTTGTTATAAGAAATATACGTCTTAACTCTTTGGTGTTTTTTACTTTCCTTAATTTTAGCAGTGTCATTTCGTTAACTCAAACTATCCGCTTACTTCTTCTATTGGAAAAGAGATAAAGTGGAATTTTACATAAGAAAAGTCTATCATGCTGTGGCGAATCACTAATTATGAGAAACAAAGGAATACTTTCACAAACGTTTCCTTCTATTTATATAGTGTAACCTCGACAAACTATAGCCATTCCATGTTCGAGTGGCGAATGATTTGGCTCCTTTACACAAGATAAGAAGACATAATTTTATTTACATATTTTTGCGTTTCTTGAAAAGGAGGTACTCCGCCGTATTTATCGACATTACCTGGTCCAGCATTATAGGCTGCCAACGCTAATTTCACGTTTCCGTTGTATTTATCTAACATTTGTCGAAGATATTTGGCTCCTCCAAATACATTTTGTTTGGAGTCGTACGGATCTTCTACACCAAGAGCTTTAGCGGTTGCTGGCATTAGCTGCATAAGCCCAGCCGCTCCTACAGAACTTTTGGCAGATGGATTAAAGTTTGATTCTTGTTTAATAACAGAACGAATAAGTTTAGGGTCCAGCTGATAGTGTGCAGCTGCTTCTGTAATGATCGTTTGTACATCATGAGATACCGTTTCTTTTGTTTGTGAAGGTAAGGCAGCATTTGAAGCTGCTGCCTCACCTGAGGAAGAAACAGATGGCTCGGACTGCATTTGGACCGCCGTAGATGGAAACATCTGCGCTGATTTCAAGTAAAGATTGGTACTCATTTGAGGTTCTTGATTGACGTAGTCTTGAAAAAGCTGAGCAAATACAGAGAGTAAAGCTGTACCAAGCATCACGTTAGCTGTTGGCAGCTGGTTGTTAACTGAAAGTGGCTGAGTTCCAGGAAATTGAACGGAAGACATGTAATTGTTAATATTCATGCTCATAAATTTATTCTCCATCCATTAACGTATACTTTCGCTTGTAAAACCGTCGAATTTTGTTTTCCGTTGGTTTCTTTTTAATATCAAGCTCCGTAAGCAATTGCTCAAAATATTTTGCTCCTTCATTGGCATCGGTTACTTCGTATTCAAGTTCATAATCCTCAGCACCTAGATAAAAGCTATGATCGAGTACAAGTAACCCGTTTTTATATGGAATTTCTGCTCGACTTGTACGCAAAGTCCCAAAATAAGTTAGCGCATGGCTATCAACTTGTAAATCAGTAATAAGCTGTTGAATTGTTGACGGAATCTTGGCGCTGCCATCTAGCAATTCTTTAGCTTGTTCATTTGTTAATGCTTCATGTGTTTCTAAAAGACCCTCTTGATGAGGCTGTTTGAGCGTGAGAACGAACTTATCTTTTTTGCTTCGAATTCGCAGGGCAGCCCCGCAGTCTTTTAATGAGAAAGCAGGTGTATCAAAATAGTGATTTTCTTGAGAACCAAACTGATCTTCAGTTAATTGAAAGTGTGAGCGGAGACGATCAAACTCTTCTTTCGTTACTATATTTTTAAATTCAATTTCAATTTCTTGTTTCAATGAAATCATCCTTTTAATTTAGGTCTTTTGGTAAGGTACTTTCCATCTTAATTTATCACACTTTTTAAGACAGTAAAACTACATTTCCTAACAGGAATATCCATATGGGGAACTTGGAAAATGAAGAAATACGGATTGTTTAGGTTTTACCTTTATTAAACGTTCCTGGAATGTGTTAAAATAGTAACGAATTGTATAGTTGGAAGGAGTTTATTTATGCACAATCGAATTGACATCACTACCTGTGTGATGAAATCAAATGAATTACATTTAAAAGCAGACCCTATTGAGACGAAAATTGAACAATTGGAAGATACAAAACAAATGCTTGTTGACTCAGATAACATGTCATTTGTATATGTTGTAGATATTAATGATCAATTTATGTATGTTGGCCTTAGTGATAATATTTGGGCAAATTTAAAGCACGTCTTACATAAAGATATGAAAGTATTTTTAGAAATTAATAAGGAAGTAATTGAGCTATCAGCCGTTAAAGAAGAGCTGTCTTATCTCATCAGTAACATCGAAGGAAATGTGAATTATGGAGACGAGATGGTAGCAAGAGTAGAGGAAGTTTTTTTAGATAAAGAAAATAAGTAATAGAGAGAAAAGAGGGGGGTGTTATTAATGATCAGGCATTGGGATTTATTTTTAGCACCGTATAAACAAGCCGTTGAAGAACTTAAGGTGAAATTAAAAGGAATTCGTTCACAGTATGATATGAAGTCTACGCATTCACCTATTGAGTTCGTGACGGGACGAGTAAAGCCTATCGCCAGTATTTTGGATAAAGCGACTCGAAAAGGAATTTCTCTCGATCGCTTAGAGGAAGAGATGCAGGACATTGCGGGACTCCGTATGATGTGTCAATTTACGGACGATATTAAAGCGGTCGTAGAGCTCCTGCGTCAGCGCACAGACTTTGAATTGATTGAAGAAAGAGATTATATTCTTCATAAAAAAGAAAGCGGCTATCGTTCATATCATGTGGTCGTATGTTATCCTGTTCAAACAATTAAAGGTGAAAAGAAAATTTTAGTGGAAATTCAAATTCGTACACTGGCTATGAATTTTTGGGCTACAATTGAGCATTCTTTAAATTATAAGTACAGCGGGAAATTTCCTGAGAATATCAAAAAGCGACTTCAGCGTGCTTCTGAAGCGGCTACTCAGCTCGATGAAGAAATGTCTCAAATACGAGGTGAGATTCAAGAAGCTCAGGCTATTTTCTCACGAAAAAAAGAATCGGCGGAAGAATCTTAGGTATGACTCAGCAACAGCTTTGTACATTGGATGGATAGGGGGAGAGAATTAGGTGGAGAAAATAAAATTTGCTATTACATCAAAAGGCAACCAAATATCAAATACGCTTATGCAAAAAATGAAAACGTATTTATTAGATTTTCATTTAGAATATGATGAAAACCAGCCTGATATTGTAGTGTCAGTAGGAGGGGATGGAACGCTTCTCTATGCGTTTCACCGCTATCGAAATCGACTTGACAAGACGGCTTTTATTGGGGTTCATACCGGCCATTTAGGTTTTTACGCAGATTGGACACCTGATGAGATTGAGAAGCTGGTGATTGCTATTGCAAAGACACCCTATCAGACTGTAGAGTATCCACTGCTCGAAGTGATTATTCGCTACACAAACGGTGGACGCGAAGCTCGATACTTAGCTCTGAATGAATGTACGGTAAAAAGTGTAGAAGGTTCTTTAGTAATGGATGTGGAAATTAAAGGGCAGCGATTTGAGACATTCCGAGGAGACGGCCTTTGCGTATCCACTCCCTCGGGAAGTACAGCTTATAACAAATCCCTGGGAGGCGCGATTTTACATCCTTCGCTTCAAGCTATTCAAATTGCTGAAATGGCTTCTATTAACAATCGAGTGTTCCGTACGATAGGTTCTCCATTGGTTCTTCCTGGACATCATACAGCGCTGTTAAAGCCTGTCAACGACGCAGACTTCCAAATTACCATTGATCATTTAACTCTTTTACATAAAGATGTAAAGTCGATTCAATTTCGGGTAGCAAGCGAAAAAATTCGATTTGCTCGCTTTCGTGCGTTTCCTTTCTGGCAGCGTGTCAGAGACTCTTTTGTATGTGATGATTAAAGGCAGGGAAGAGAATGAAACAAGTTTTTACGTTGAGTTGGACCGTAGATAATTCTTTCGAGGGTGTAGCGGTTCGTGAATTTTTAAAAGAACATGATATTTCCAAAGCTTCTCTGACGGACATTAAGTTCAGAGGAGGAGCAATTGAAGTAAATGGAAAGCATGCAACGGTTCGATATATTCTGCAAAAAGGTGACGAAATCAAGGTGGCGTTTCCACCAGAAAAAGCAAGTGAAAGTCTTCTTCCTAAAGCTATACCTTTGGATATTGTATACGAAGATGAGTATATTTTAGTTTTGAATAAGCAGCCAAACATGCCAAGTATACCTTCTCGAGAACATCTCACGTGGTCACTAAGTAATGCTGTGCTCTATTATTATGAGAAAAATAACATTAACTCGACTGTTCATCTTGTAAATAGATTGGACCGAGACACATCTGGGCTGCTTATTGTCGCTAAACATAGGCACGTTCATTACTTATTCTCTAAAGCACAAAAAGAACATGAAATTAAACGCGTGTACCGAGCTTTTGTTCATGGTAAGCTTGTTGGCAAAGAAACGATAGAGGCACCGATTGGCCGAAAAGAGTCAAGTATCATCGAACGGGAAGTAAGAGAAGATGGGCAGTGTGCTATTACACACTATACGGCGCTTTGTCAGTATTCTTCTTTTACAGAAGTTGCTCTTTCGCTTGAGACGGGGAGAACTCACCAAATTCGTGTTCATATGGCTTATAAAGGATATCCACTGCTTGGAGATACCTTATATGGCGGAACGAATCATCTTATTTCTCGTCAAGCTCTTCACAGCTATGAGCTCACTTTTTTTCATCCTTTTTTACAAAAAACTTTGTCTTTTACAGCACCTTTGCCGCCGGATATGCAGAAACTTCAAATCGTAAAAGAAAGTCGCTTTTTTTAATAAAAAGCGACTTTCTTTTTACACGAAGTGATTAAATTTTTCCTCTACATAAGGCATAGATGAAGGTACCGATATAATATTCCTTTCAGGATACTGAAACGCCGTTAAAGCCCCTCCAAAAACTGCGCCTGTATCAATATTAATGGTATTATGAATTTTTCTGGCTTTTACTACGGGTGTATGCCCATACACGATAAACGGTTTTCCGTTATAATGTTGGGCCCAGTCCCGTCGGACAGGCATGCCGTTTAGATGTTTTTCGCCCGTAATGTCTCCGTATAGCACAAAGGTTTTTACTTTTTTATCCGTTCTGCCGATGTATTCAGCTTTAAGACCGGCGTGAGCAATAATTAATTGGTTTTGATCAAGCTGCACATATAGAGGTGATTGTTCATAAAGCTCAATGAACTTTTTCTTAATGAATTTCTGTTCTCTTGAAGGTAAAGCTTCGTACTCGGCAACGGTCGTTTCTAACCCATGAGTAATTTGCACTTTGTTACCGCAAAAGAAGCGATATAGCTTATTGCAGTGATTGCCTGGACAGTAGTAAGCTTGCTGATGCTTTATTACAAGTGACCATACGAGTTCAATCACTTTTAGTGAATGAGGTCCTCGGTCTGTTAAATCACCTACAAATCCAAGGCGCCGTCCGTCAGAGTGGACAGGAATCCCATCTTGCCACTCATACCCAAGTTTTTCTATTAACGCTTTTAATTCATCATAGCACCCATGGATATCGCCTATTATATCTATTTTCATCTTTTGTCCACATCCTTAAAAGGTTTTTCCTTTGACGATATAAAATTACCCTTATATGGAGCAAACTATGTGTAGAACTTATATATTATTGGGAAAAGAGTAAAGAGCTGTGAGTTGAAAAAAAACAAAATTCATCATAAAGTTAAATGAGTTTTGTGCGACAGGGAGGTTGAAGACATGACAGATTCAATTGAAAAAGAAGAAAAGGCATGGTTCGCCGAACATTTACTATCACTTTTAGAAAAAAATGAAATCGATGCATTTCGTGAAGAATTTTTACATATGCATACGTATGACCAAGCTCAATTTTTTGAAGAATTAGATGAGCCTTCTAGATTTGCGCTGTACGAGATGTTATCTCCGGAAGAAATGGCGGATATCTTTGAAAATGTAGAGATACGAGAAGAAGATTATCAAGAAATTCTCTCAGAAATGCATCCCAATTTTGCAGCAGACATGCTGTCGGAAATGTCGGCGGATGATGCCGTTGACGTATTAAATGAATTGGATAAAGAACAAGTGGCGAGCTATTTAACGATTATGGATGAAGAAGCAGCCGATGAAATTAAAGAGCTGCTTCATTACGAGGAATATACCGCTGGAAGTATTATGACGACTGAATTTGTAGCCATTCGTGAAAATCAAACCGTACATTCAGCCATGCACATTCTACGCAGGGAAGCTCCAGAAGCGGAAACGATTTATTATGTATTTGTTATTGATGAACAAAAGCATCTAGCAGGTGTTATTTCTCTTCGTGATTTAATTATAGCAGATGAAGATACGATGATAAGCGAAGTTATGAATGAACGAGTCGTATCCGTGTCAGTAGCAGAAGACCAAGAAGAAGTTGCCCGTATTATGCGCGATTACAACTTTCTTGCGCTTCCAGTTGTTGATTTTCAGCAGCATCTTCTCGGGATTATTACGGTTGATGATGTGATGGATGTTCTTGATGAAGAGGCATCGGATGACTATTCTAAATTAGCCGGTATTAGTGATGTAGATGATACGATTGACCACAATCCTTTAGTAGCGGCCAAAAAGAGGCTGCCTTGGCTTATCATTTTGCTGTTTTTAGGAATGATGACAGCGAGTTTAATTGGACGTTTTGAAGATACATTGAATCAAGTAGCTATTTTAGCTGTATTTATACCTTTGATTGGCGGTATGGCCGGTAATACAGGAACACAGGCACTAGCCGTTGCGGTTCGCGGACTGGCCACGGGAGAAATCGAAGAAGAAAGCAAATTTAAGCTGTTAATCAGAGAAGCAGCTACTGGCATGATTACGGGTGCATCATGTGGACTTTTAGTTGTATTAATTGTTTATATTTGGCAAGGAGATCTGATTTTAGGCGCTTTGGTAGGAGTCTCTGTATTTTCAACATTGATTGTGGCTACACTAGCAGGAGCGTTTATCCCGCTTCTCATGCACAGGTTCAAAATTGACCCTGCAGTCGCATCAGGACCATTTATTACAACGATCAATGATCTTATCAGTATTTTAATTTACTTCGGTCTAGCGACAACATTTATGAGTTATTTAAAATAATGAAGGGACTTTAGAATTCGACATGAGTAATCATGTCGGATTTTCATTATCAGTTCATATAGTTGACAGAGAACCTTCAAGCTTTTATGATTAACCTTTAATTTTGAATACTAACGTCTTCGTTTTATAAATAGCGAAGGTAAAAGGAGGGGAATCTAATGGAACAGCACGCGTCCTTTACATCACTTGTTATCGTCATTAGTTTGGCCTTTTTAACGCCTATACTGTTGCATCGGTTTAAACTCAACATTATACCTGTAGTCGTAGCTGAAATTATTATGGGATTAATTATAGGGAAAAGTGGTTTTGACCTTGTGGAGCAGGATATGTGGCTTGAAACACTTTCCACTCTAGGCTTTATCTTTTTGATGTTTTTAAGTGGTTTAGAAATTGATTTTTCTGCTTTTGCTGGAGGAAATTCAAAAGACAAAAAGGCATCAGGAGCGAAGGTGCCAAATGCTTTTTCCATTTCTATACTAGTGTTTGCAGCTATCTTTGCGGTTTCACTATTTTTGTCCTATATTTTTGTATGGACCGGTTTTATTGATAATGCTTTTTTGATGACGCTTATTATTTCTACCATTTCACTAGGAGTAGTAGTGCCGACCTTAAAAGATGCACAGATTATGAAAAAGCCGATTGGACAAACCATTTTATTGATTGCGGTTATTGCGGACTTAGTCACGATGATTTTACTAGCCGTATTTGCTTCTGTCTATGATAAATCAGGAAATAGCAATACATGGTTGATTTTAATTTTATTTGGAGTAGGAGTGATTTTATACTTCATAGGGAAGCAGTTTAAAAACCGATCGTTTCTTGAGACAATGTCCAAAGGTACAATTCAAATCGACACGCGCGCGGTATTTGCACTCATTATTATTCTGGTGGGTCTTTCGGAGTCAATTGGTGTTGAAAACATTTTAGGCGCTTTTTTAGCGGGGTCACTCGTTTCTCTTCTAGCTCCTAACAAAAACTTAGTTCATAAATTAGATTCGTTTGGCTATGGATTTTTAATTCCTATCTTTTTTGTGATGGTAGGAGTGAAGCTTGACGTTTGGTCATTGTTCAGTGATAAAAAAGTGCTGATTTTAATGCCTTTATTATTCATTGCATTATTAATATCCAAGCTAGTCCCAGCGTTAATCTTAAGAAAATGGTATGATATGAAAACCGTTTTAGCATCGGGTTTTCTTTTAACATCGACTCTATCACTTGTTATTGCAGCAGCAACGGTTGGTGAAAATATTGGTGTTATTGATTCACAAATGTCCGGTGCGCTGATTTTGGTGGCGATTATTACATGTATTATTACACCTATTATCTTTAGAAAGCTGTTTCCAAAGCCAGAAATCAGTGACAGAAAGCTGAAGGTTAATATGCTCGGTGCAAATCAATTTACACTCCCGGTTATTCGAGAAATGGATCTTGATTTATATGATGTTACGATTTATCATCCTACTCAGGACAAAATTGAAAACCGTACGTCGGATTCCATTTTTAATATCGTCGACATCGATGGATATAGTAAGGAAACTTTAATACGTATGGGGATTTTAGATGCGGATGTATTAGTTGTAACAACAGGGGAAGAAGAAAGAAATAGCGATATTGCTCTATTTGCAAAAGAATACGGTACAGAACGGGTTATTGCCCGCGTAGAAAGTCCTGTATTAGATGAAAAGATGAAAGAAAATAACATTGAAGTTTTTTCTGTGCTGTTATCTACGACTGCATTGCTAAAAGCTTTAATCGAATCGCCAAATATTTTAAATATCTTAACGAATCAAGAAACAGCACTTTATCAAATTAATATGCGTAACCCTAAATACGAGGGGGTAGAGCTTCGTAAGTTTCCATTTACAGGAGATGTGATTTTTGTTCGAATCTTTAGAGGCAAAGATTCTATTGTACCTCATGGCGATACAGAGCTTGAATTTGATGATCGTTTAATTGTAACGGGATCTCGCTCGTATGTGAATGAATTGCGTATGCTTCTTGAGTATAAAATTAGATAAAGGTATCTAGATAGGTTTAGTTTTCTATCTTATTGAATGAGAGAAAGAGGCTGGAACAAAAGTATTTTAGCTCAAGTAAAAAACGAACCACTGATCAAAATGTTTGATTAGTGGTTCGTTTTTTTTTTGTTGTTTTGAAAATAAGTTTCATCTGTTTAGCTCTTTCTAGCAGTTGATTGGAGGGCAAGACGAAGACTCCTGCGGGAAAAGCGGAACAGATGAGACCCCGCAGGAGCGCAAGCGACGAGGAGGCTCATTGGCCGCCCGCGGAAAGCGAAGTCTTGCACGGAAATCAACTGCGGTGTAACAAGCGGTTCAGCTCATGTGTCCCATTTGTGCGTCTTTAGATTGAATTAATTTCGTTATGTCTCAACCTCTTTTATTGTGTTTTCTCAAATGCTGGAAATAAAAGTACAGCGCTGCTTTTGGTGTTAAAAAGGCTACAGCAAAAAAATAAACAAGTTTTTCCGTGTTCAAGCATACATTTTTAAAAGAACGATAACAAGCAATTGGAGGTATGCTTCATGACTAACTCAAAATCTAAGTCAGAAGAAAACGAGCCGCTAATGTACATTGTCCAGCCAAACGCTACGCAAAATCAGCGTTCTATGCAATATTATTTTAGTTCAAAACACCAAGACAATAAAGGAATAGAGAAAGAGCACGTGTTAAAAGAAGAGCCCAGCTTTTCTTCCATTCAAGAAGTCAGAGAGCCTGACGTAGAAAAAGTGGAAGAGATTAAGCAAGAAAAAGAGGAAGAGCGTTCAATTGTTCCCGTAGATATACCACAATCAGAGACTAAAAAGCCAAATAAAATGTTTCAGTCTATGACGATTAAAGAAAAAGTTGAATTTCTATGCAGCTTCCCGCCTCATATGTCTCAGCCAATTTGTGAAATTACGTGTCAAAACCAAAAATATATAGGGACAATTTTAGAATTAAAAGAAGGAAGTTTATACGTAAGCGTTCCTCCTAATAAAGAGAAAACAGTATTGACATTTCATGATATTCAGACTATATCTATCGTTAAAATTTAAGTAACTCTAAAAGCTAACAGTGAAGAAGCACGTTAGCTTTTATTTTCATAAGTTTGTGAATGCACGGAGGAATGAAGATGACATGGATTTACCTAACATTATTTGTCTTTGCGACGTTTCGACTTACTCGTCTAATTGTTTTTGATAAAATTACAGCGTTTATTCGTAAACCGTTTCATAAAATCGTAGAGGATCAAGATGAACAAGGAAATACCGTAACTTATTTAGAGATAAAAGGGAAGGGACTGCAAAAATGGATTGGAGAGCTGCTCAGCTGTTATTGGTGTACGGGCATATGGTGTGCGGTAGGGATTTATTTTAGTTATGTAGCGTTCCCGCATATTGCTATTCCTATCATTACAATCTTAGCTATTGCAGGATGTGCAGGAATTATAGAATCGTTTATGAAATAAATGGACGAGTTAAAAGACATATTGAACATCAATATGTCTTTTAATAATTAAGGGAAATTTAGCACTACTTTATTAAAAAAAGGAATGCCTTCTTGCCACTCTTCGCTATAAAAAAAGCCTTCTAGAATAAATGAACTCGTATCGGAGGACAGCGGAATGACTACTTGAAAAGAGTCAAATAGTAATTTTTCTTTCGGCTTTAATACGGTTTGCTTAATAGGTTTGATCCAATATTCACCGTCATTTTGAATTTTTTCGTTCCATTTTGGATGAGCATAGCGCCATTCTAAAGAAGAAGAGGGGATACTGGAAACTTCAATGTCTTTTTCATCAATGATCTTCCCGCTTAATATAGCCGAAGCAGTGGGTTTCATTTTTAAGCAAAGCACCGGAGAGCGTAAAGTACTGCTCGTTTGATTTTGAATAATTACGTTGCCGAATATCATCAGCTCGCTTTCATCTTGTTCCGGCAGCAGTATAGAATGTTGAAAGAAACAGAGGATATCACTCTTTTCGAACCTTTCCACAGGTTTTTCCACAATTTTTTCGATTACTTTTTCCACAATCTTTTCTTCAATAACGGGCTGTTTTCTCGAGGCTTTTTCCCGAAATGCTTCTGCAATAATTTTTTGTTCAGAAAGCTCGTTTCTTAGTAAATCCAGCTCTTTTTCTAATCCTTCAATTTCTACTTCTTTTTCAGATGTAGAAAGCGTCTCAGCGTGTTTTTTCTTCCAAAACGATGTATTTTCTTTTTCTCGTTCTAAAGCTCGTTCATAGCTTTTTAATTGGTTTTGTACGTGCCGAATTTCCGATTTATAGTGAATGAGCTTTTGTTTTAATTGAGTTAAATCATCTTTAGGGGAAGGGGAGTTACGACTCATCTAGTAGTCTCCTTTCCTGCTGAGCTATGAATTAAGTTTGTAAACCTGAGCTGCCCACAGCAGTTTTATTTATATGTATGCACAAAGCTTGTAAACGATGAAAAAAGAGGAGAAATATTCTCCTCTGATAGAGTATTTAATTAATCGAAATCTGTTTCAAAGGAACTTTCATAGCTTCTTTCATCACATTCATCGTGATGATGTTTTCCAGGGAAGATAGCTTCACATTGAGGTGGATATTCGACAGGTAAGCAACCAACGTTGGATGGATCGATGATTTCAGGTCGAGGGTAGCAGAAGCTGCCTTCCACTTCAATTTTCACGTCTTTTTCAATTTGTACACTTAAACATAATACGATGTCGAAGCTTAGCAGTTGTAAACGTCCGTGTGATAATCTTATAGAACCGCTTGTTCCTTCAAAAGAATCTAGGTGTACAACTGGGTCAGTGCCTTCAGGAGCACAAAGATAAAACGTTTGATGTGTTTTCCATGGAATATTGCAAGAAGTAAATTCATGATGTTTTTGATGGTTACCTAAATCAATTAACTTAATCTTGTAAAAGCCACTGATTGATAATTTAACTTCATGAAGAACAACACTTTCTCCATCGGGTAAAATAATTGTTCGAGGGCGGCGACCTCCGTGCGGCACAAGTTCAATTACTTTATCCAGTGCGTTTTCATCTGAAGGATCCACAGGATTACCATGGCAATCTGTTAAAATGATTTCAACTTCTACGTCATCTCCTAAACCTTTAAGCACATGTTCATTAAATAACGAAGTGTCATGGGTAAAAATTTGTGGTAAAACGACTTGACGTCTAACCCAGTCGTACACTTTAGGTACGCGGATACACAATGATTCAAAAAGTTCTCCCATTTTTAAACCTCCTAATTGTAATTGTCCTTCCTTTACGCTTTTCGTTACTAGGTATCGGACTACTATAGTGTATGAATGACCTGCTTTTATGTTCCTTAGTAAAAGCGGAATTTATCGGAATAAATTCTAGGTGAAGCGAGCATAAAAAATGAAGGAAATAATAAACTCAATTACAGCATATTCATGTTAATAAAAAGTGTTATTCATCTTTAACTGATTTTTTAGAAGTAGTGGGTTATTTATAATGGAGGAGTGAAGGGCATGAGTGAGGAAAAAACAAAACAATATATTGCTTCATTGAAGTCAGAACTGGCTTTTTATAAAGAAGAATATCAAAAATTCAAGCATCAAGAATTTGAATATGAAGATATTAAGGAAGAGTTAGCGGAATTAAAGCAAAAGCATGAAGAAGAAAAAAAGAAGCTAGAGGAAAAAATAGATTGGCTTAAAGCATGCGTCAATGAACAAAAACCAAAAATCGAACAGTCCATTGTACAGTACAATCATGAAGCACAAGGAACCATTCAAGAGCTGCAAAAACGGCTGCGTGAAGTGACAGAGCAAAAGGGAGGAGAAAGATCAAGAGTAAGAAAGCCAAAAAACAGCACGGATTTATTTTTGTCCATGCAGCGCAAAATGGACAAATAAGATAGAACGTCTTTCTTTAGTCCTGAATATAATGTTATAGATAGGATGCTGTGAAAAGGAGGGAAAACATGATGTATTATCATTATAATTATAATCCTAATCAATACCCTCAGCCCCTGCCTTATCATCCACAACCAATGACAAAACAATCGGTAAAGAAAGGGCAGTCTATTCCTAAGCCAGTCCAGTACCCTTCTCCAAAACAAGGTGGTTGCGGCTGTGGTTCAAAGTTACCAAAGCGATAAGCAATAGAAGCATTGTCACTCGGACAATGCTTTTTTACATAGAGTGGAGAGAGGTGTAGAGATGCCGGATTTTTTCGATGAATTTGAACGTTTTTTTGAACAGCATATGATGGGAGAACATCGAAAGAGAATGAAAGAAGTAGAAAACGAAGAAAAGCAGATGGAACAGCAAGAGAGGAAACTGCAGCAAAATGTAAAAAGACTTGATGAGCAAGATGCTGAAGATCCGTTTGGACAATGAAATTTAATGTACACAGTTGAAAAGCCCATACAAAATCATTTGAGTGAACATACAGTATAGAGAGTAAAACAGAGGGGGTGTAATATTATGGGCTGCGGATTTGGCTACGGTGGTTGTGGTTACGGTGGTGGCTACGGCGGTGGTTTTGCGTTAATCGTTGTATTATTCATTCTATTAATTATTGTTGGTTGTGTTTGTTTTTACAATTAATCCCTTCTATGAATAAGGCACCGAAAAGTGCGGGTGAAGTTTCACTCGCACTTTATTTTTTTATTAAATGTAAAGGGCACCATCTAGGCACATGGTGCATACGATGAAGTATAAATAAAGGAGGTCATGCAAAATGGATAATAATATGTTTAAAAATATAGAAAAGAAAACAGGCGTTAATATGAAGGATATTTTTGAACTTGCGAATTCTGTACAAAATGCTAATTTTAAAGATGAGCAAACGGTGCGTAATATTGTGAAGCGAGTAGCACAAATTGCGAATAAACCAATTTCAAAACAAAAAGAAGAACAAATTGTTAAGGCGATTGCAAACAATAATCAATCCATTGATTTTGCGACCATCGCTAAAATGCTAAATGAGAAAAAATAATTTAATGTTTTTATATAAAGCCCTGACGTGTCAGGGCTTTTTTCTATTTATGCAATTTCATTTGTTTGAAATGCGTTAGAATCAAGATCAAACAGTTCCGGATGCTGTGCTAAGTAATTAATTTCTTTAATACGATGAGCGAGAGGGGGATGAGTTGAAGTAGCTTGAGTCAACCACATAAAAAAACCTTTTTCCTGTGAGTGCGTATGAACAAATTCCTCCTGATTTACTTTTTTATTTAGACAATGACCAACCGCAAGTATAGTGAGTGCTTGAGTGGCAGCTTTTGCATCACCAATCGCAACGGAAGCTATGCGATCACACGTATATTCACAGGCCCTAGAGTAAGCTTTTCCTAAAAAAGGAACCCAAAGAGCAGGTAGAATAAGTGAGTGGTAGAATGTATGCTTACGTTTGATATGAACTAATTCGTGGGCAATAATAAAAGAAAGTTCTTTTTCTTGATTATCTTCAATCATTTCAACAATGTCGGAGTATAAAACGACAAAGTGACGTCCAAAAAAACGTGTAGCAAACGCGTTTAACAAGCCGCCTGATTGAACAATATAAATATCGGGCAGCTCTAAATCCAGCTCTGAAGATAAATGTTTTGCCTGATGATAAGTGTGCGGGAACTGCTTCTCTGTCAATCTAACTCCATTATTGCGAATTTGAGCAATAGAGAAACCGTGGAGTATAAATGTAATTAAAAAACCGATTACAAGATAAATAATACCAACGAGTGAAATAATTAAAAAGAAATAGGTTAATAAGCTGATAACCATACACAGAATGAAAAAAATCTTTTCATTTTCATGAATAAGCTTTGCGTTCAATAATGGAGCCCCCTAAAATATAGTAGTACAGTACATAACGTAGTGTAACGCATCCACTTATGAATATCTACCTCTTAGTGGAATATTTGGTTAATAATAGATGGTGAGAATATTAGTTATGGACGCTAGCATGAAGTAAGAAAAAGAGGTTGAAACATAACTACAGGAATCCAATTTAAAGACGAACAATCTGGATACATGATCTGGACTGCTTGCTCGACCGCTGTTGCTTTTCGTGCAAGGCTTCGCTTTCCGCGGGCGGCAGATAAACCTCCTCGTCGCTTGCGGTCTGCAGGGTCTCATCTGTCCCGCTGTTCCCGCAGGAGTCTTCGCCTTGCCCTCCAACCAACAGCTAGAAGCACCTGCGTTCACCATGATTATAAAAAAACGAACTATTTATCCGTTTTTGATAGATAGTTCGTTTTTCATTTTAATGAAACTACTTTTGTCCCAGCTTCTTCCTTCAACTCAAATATTTTTGTTTCAGCCTGTTTTTCCTTTACACTTTTTTTATAAATGACTTCAGGAATCTTGAAGGATAAGCGGTTTTACCTCTTCTAGTTTGCGGAACAGATAAATAAAGTGAATTCTGTGCACGCGTCATTGCTACATATAAAAGACGGCGTTCTTCTTGAAGCGGCACATCATCTCCCCCTCGATAAGCTTCGAGTGCATAATCATGAGGCAAACCGCCATCTACGCTGCTCAGTACGTATACATGCTTATATTCAAGACCCTTTGCTCGGTGAATTGTGGTTAGCTGAATACTTTCATTAAATTGCTTGCTTAAAGCTTTCATCTCTGTGTTCATGGCAATCATATGATCCACATGCTCTAAGAGTTCAGGTACGGTTTTAAATTTACGTGCTACAACTTTTAAATCCCGCACGTCATCTGAACCTTTTTCCATCGTATTTCCTTCATTTCCGCGTTTTTTGACAAAATCATCGAATCCCATATCTTTAGAAATTGTCTCAAGTGCCAAAGAAGGAGACATTGATTTTAGCGATTTGAATAAAGGAATTACTTTCTTGAGCTTTTTTTGCTGAAACGGTTTTAAATCTTGAAGATATTCAAGCGCATCAATAAATGTACCATCATGAAGAATACTTGCTGCTTTTAAGTCATTGACTGCTGTTTTCTTTAAAAAGAGTGCGTTTACTAAATCTTGCAGCGAACTTGCGTCATTTGGATTCACGCTCAAGCGTAGAAATGAAAGTAAACTTCGAACCATGCGTCTTTTATAAAACGAATCCGCATCTTGTTCGATTGAAAATGGCAGGTTTGACTGCGATAAACGTTCAAAGATGGCGCGTGAAGAAGCGTGAGTTCGGTACAAAACCGCAAATTCAGTTGGAGAAGCCCCTTGCTTAATCTTTTCTTTCATATCCGTTACAATCATTGTTGCTTCTTCTTCTTCGTCGTATGGAAAGAAGAAGGTAGGTCGCAACTCATTATCAAACTGGGCAGCCATTTCTTTTTGTCGGCGCGCTGTATTTCGTGCAATGACTTTATTAGCGGAAGAAACGATGGCGTGAGCTGAACGATAATTTTGGTTTAACGTAATAACAGTTGTATTAGCAAAATCTTTTTCAAAGTTTAAAATGAACGAAGGGTCGCTTCCGCGGAAAGCGTAAATTGATTGATCATCATCTCCTACGACACACAAGTTTTTAGAGTCTTCACTTAGCATTTTCATAATTTTATATTGAACTTTATTGATATCTTGAAATTCGTCAATTAAAAAATAGCGAAACCTTTTTTGATAACGAGTTAGTAAATCGGGATTTTGCTTTAGCATTTCATAACATCCATACAGCATATCATCAAAATCGAATAGCTGTTTTTGCTTTTTGACTTCTTCATAGCGACGATATAAAAAGTGCACATCTTGTTCCCATTTGTCTTTTGGGCGAACATCTTGCACCCCAACAAGTGTGTTTTTCCAATAGCCGATTTGCTGAAGTGCCTGGTCAAAAGGAAAATCTTTTTCATCCACGTGGAGCTCTCTTGCTGCTTCTTTCACAATCTGTTCTTTTTGCCAATCCCATTTTAGCAGGCGATCCATTTGCCACGCTTGAGGATTGTGATGAACAATCATACGTAAGAAAATGCTGTGAAAAGTTCCAACTAGCATTTGACGAAGATGTAAGCCGGACATCTTTGGATATGTAGCCAATCGTTCTTTCATTTCTTTAGCTGATTTAGCCGTGAAAGTCACCAGCATAATGGATTTTGGATCAATTTGTTTTTCTTGTATCATATATGCGGTGCGAGCTGTTAACACACGCGTTTTTCCGCTTCCCGCACCGGCTAGAATAAGAAGAGGTCCTTCTGAATGTGTAACAGCTTTCCATTGGTTCGAATCTAATTCAATACCGCTCTCTTTAAATTCATTTAAATAAGGAGAGTCAGAGTGTTTAGGAACAGGTAGTTTTGAGCGAAAAGCAGGAACACTTGAAAAAGGTACGGAAGACCTCCATGTCGCTTTCTCTTTTACAGTTGAATTTTTCTCCCCAATAGCTCGTCCTTTAGGAATACGAAATCCATTGGTTTCTCTGTATTCAGCCGGAGTTTCTTTTATTTGTTGTACAGCTGTTGTTTCTGATAGTGTGTCTGAACACTCTTCTCTTTCATGGGGAACTTGAGCATGATAAAAGTAAGGAGAATGCTCAATCCCCAGATATAATTTAACTGGTTCTCCGCAGTGAGCACACGTCATTTCTCCTCTGAGACTAGCTTCATATAAATATTGAAATCGGTCTCTAGCCGTTATAGCAAGATTAAGTATCTGATTTTGATAAAGTGCACGTTGCAAAAAACATGGCCTCCTTTGTAAAACATGAACAATCAATAGTAAATAAGAGGGAGTTAAAGCAAGAAGCCGCTCTCGTTCTACATCGATATAGATGTGTATATACGCACAGTTTTTATTTTATAATCAAAGTCTATCATATCAAAATCATCTTTTTTTAAAAAGAGCACGGATATTTTTGAAGGGATAGGATGTAAAAAAGGGTATATATTGAGTAAGAGATCACATATGTTCAAAAAAAGGCGGTATAGATACAAAGTGCCATCTGTTTTGAACAAGTCTAGAAGAGGGCGTAAGTGAGCTGTTTCAATGTGGATACTTCTTGCGAAAAATACTGAGGTCTGGGAGTAGAAGGTATCTTGAAAAAGAGGAGGGTTCATATGGGATATATCCTGCCCGTCACACCTTATCAATCTATTCAATATGCAAATCGCCTTCAAAAAAATAATGCTTCTTTTTCAAATCGTATTTGGCCTATTGAGAAAAAAAGCTTTGACGAAGGGTTTGAATCGCGTTCTCACTCACTGGAATTGACGCCAAGTTCAGTACAAAAGCGAAAAAAACCTCAAGCAGCAGAGCGTGTATACAGCAAGCTAACAAATAAGGGCCTAGTGATTAATACACGTGTCTAATAGTAAAAATCGTGAACGCAGCAGAATGAATGCGCTCACGATTTTTTAATAAAAGTAATGAACACGTAAAAAACATTTTAGTAAGATTCAATAAAAAGAGTACTGCCCTGCTGCCATTCAGCATAAAGCACCTGTTTATAATCGGTAAATCCCTGTTTTTTCAATTGTGTCTTTAACCATTCTTCATCAAAGCCTGACTGAATTAAGTTTTTCAAAAGCAAACGTCCATCACTGACGAAGGCGATAGATAAAACAGGCTCAGAAGGAGGCAGCTGTAGATCGCTTCTTGTTGGCTTAGCATAATCAGATTTTGGCAATACGCTTAGTGATCCATCTGTTTCTAAAATCGCATATTCAACTTCACGAATGGAAAATATGTCTTTTGAACGAAGCATATGAAGAAGCTGATCGATATCCAATCGATTTTTGCTAAGTTCTTTGTACGAAATTTTCCCTTTTCGAATAATAATAGATGGCCGTCCTTCTAAAAACAAGCGCAGGCGAATATTTTTTTGAGTAATAACTTCGGTGACATAAATAAGCGCTCCCCAAAAGATAACAGCAAATAAAATTTTTCCTATTCCTACTTCTGAGTCATATAGTGCATTTCCTACTAACTCTCCTAATACAAGAGCAGAGATAAAATCAAAAGTGGTAAGCTGAGTGATCGTCGCTCTGCCTAAAAATTTAGTTAAAATAAACAAGCAGATAAATCCGATAAAGAGTTCTAATGCGATTCCGATAAGTTCATCCATATTTTCACCTAATTCACATGATTAGGTATTAGTATAAGCAAAGCGAAGGTTCTTATCCTTTAAAAAAGCAAAAACACTAGGTTCAATTCCTAGTGTTTTTTACTTAGTTTCTTTACCATCTCTACATGTGGAATTCCAGCATCCATAAATTCACCTGAAACCGTTACGTAGCCTAGCTTTTTATAAAATCCTTCCGCATGCGTTTGAGCATGCAGCTTAATCTTTTCAATCTCATGCTCTGCTGCGAGCTCTTCTAACTTATCCATCAAAAGCTTTCCTACACCGTCTTTTCGATAAGAAGAAAGAACGCAGATTCGTTCAGCTTTTCCATAGTCCTCTACCATACGGAAGCGCCCTGCCCCAATTGGCGCAGTTCCTTTGTATACAACTAAATGCAGGGCTTCGGAATCGTATTCATCGATTTCTTGCTCTACATCAACCTGCTGTTCTTCTACAAATACTTTTTGACGTACGAAGTAAGCATCAGAATGATCTTGTTTGTTCGTTAGTACTTTGATGTTCACGTATCTTATCCCTTTCCAAGACGAAATGTTTCAAACACAGTCCATGTTTCATTTTCAAGCTGGTACATTAAATGAAAGCGATCCACTGTTTCTTCATGAGCGACATCTACAAGCTTCAACTGGCTATACACATCTAAGTGCTCATCATCTGAAAGGCGTTGACCAATTGTAATATGCGGAATAAATGAATACTCAGTTGGCTGTTCGAGATTGCCTTCATGAAGTTTATTGTAAAGTGACGTTAGTTCTGGCTTTTGTTCCACTTTTAAGTAAATAACGTTATTGGCTGGTGAAAATGAGCTTACTTTCGTTACATTTAATGTAAATGGATTTGTTTCTTCGGCAATTTTACGCAAGTTAGCCGCAATTTCATCAATTTGGTCTTCTGTAGCTTCAAAGACTTCTTTTAATGTAAGATGAGGCGGAATTAATGAATAGTGAGAATCATAGCGCTTTCGATAAGAATTCGCTACATCTTGCAATTTTTTAGATGGAAAAAGTACAACGCCAAATTTCATAAAAAATCCCTCCAAAGTAAGATCATAAAATATGTATAAAGCGAGCTTATTATAACAAATTTTCAAAAAATATGATATCTTTCTACTTCAACATATATTGAAGCGACCGCTTTACGTCTTTTTGCCAGTATTTCCACGTATGATTTCCATTAAATTCTTCGTAGAAAACAGAATATCCACGCTGCTTCATTTGTTCGTGCAACAGGCGGTTAGGCTCAATAAAGTTCAATATACCGTCTTGTGTTGTTTTGACATCCGTTTCTTCCGTTCCAATAACATGATACAAATCAAGAAGTGAAGGAGAAGCAAATGAGTTGACCGTTTGTAATACAGCATCGTTCACGAAAGGAGAATGCATAATTACTTTCCCGAACGTGTGAGGGTACGCAATGGCCGTCAGCAGTGAAACTGTAGCAGCAAGTGAATCACCAATTAGAACACGTGATTTTCCCATTTGATATGTAGGATATGTTTTATCCAAAAATGGCACAAGTTCATGTGCTAAAAAGCGAATGTAAGCATCTACCTGCTTTCCTTCTGGATGATACTTATCGCGTCTGTCTTCCACGCTTTTATATGGAATTCCAACAAAAATAGTACGATCGATTTCTGACTCGTTCATTAAATCATCGATTAAACGAGGTGTACGTCCGTACATAACATAATCTTTTCCGTCTTGGGCAATAAGTAAGGAATACTTATAGAGCGTAGAATAGTTTGACGGCAAATAGACTAGTAACGTGACATCTTCTTGCAGTGCGTCACTATAAAAAGAAATTTCTTCTAACTTCCGCTTACTTTCTGACATGAATAATCGACTCCTATGCATTTGAATGAAAGCGTTACCTTTATTGTAACACATTTTCTAATAACCGTTCTTTATTTTATTGTAACGAATTTTTTAGCGAATGACGAGAAAGAGGCATACGTTGCTAAAAAAGAAGCTGGGACATAACGAAATGACTTTCATCTAAACACGAACAATCTGGATATAGAATCTGGACAGCTTGCTCGACCGCAGTTGATTTCCGTGCAAGACTCCGCTTTCCGCGGGCGGCCGGTGAGCCTCCTCGTCGCTTGCGCTCCTGCGGGGTCTCACCTGTTCCGCTGTTTCCGCAGGAGTCTTCGCCTTGCCCTCCAATCAACTGCTAGAAGGAACGAAAGAGATAAAATCTGCGTCTACTTTAACAAAAAAACGAACCACTAATCAAACAGTTTGATTAATGATTCGTTTTTCACTTCGGCTCCACTACTTTTGTCCAAGCCTCTTTTCGTTAATCTAATTTTTTCATTTTTTTAAACATAGCTTTTTCTGCTTGGCTGGCTTTTTTTAGCGGCTTCTTCGTATATTCTTCTTCTTTTTCATCAATGGAAACCAATTCTGTGTCATTTTTTACATAACTTCGGATATTGCGAGCACCGAAATAGCCGTTTACATCTTCTAAAATAGGCTTGTTTTCTTTTTGATCATAAAGAGTATATGAATTCTCTTCCTTAACGATAGCGTAGTGATTCCCCGCTAGAAGAGCTACGGCTTCTTTTTCGCTTTTTCCAAACGTAGACATAAGGAACAGAACGATTAAGACGATAAAGAAAAGGGCTGTTGCGCCAATGAAAAATAATAATAAGCCTCTGCTAAATTTACTTTGTTTTTCTTCCACAGTAGACAAACCTCCTGATTCGATAATTTTATTATAGCAAGTAAATGTAATGAGCGCCTAAAGAGATATGTGACGAGTTTATGAATTCAGGTGGATGAAACAAAAAAGGTTTTTAGCGCCTTTCATCGAATTTAATATAAAGAGAGACAACAACTTGAAAAGGAGAGAGAGACATGACAGCGAAAAAAATCCCAACGAGCAAAGAAGTAGCAAAGGCAACATTTGATTTGCT
The DNA here is from genome assembly GCF_029522155.1 of Priestia sp. P5. NCBI lineage: Bacteria > Bacillati > Bacillota > Bacilli > Caryophanales > Bacillaceae > Priestia > Priestia sp. P5. Next base: position 130,095 of record NZ_JAKWFJ010000002.1, read on the forward strand.
GGAAGAGCGTGGCGTAACAGTTTTGGATATTGCTGAAATTGTGTATGATTTACAGCTTCCTTATCATCCGGCTCTAACCATTCAGGAATGCGCTGAAAGCGTAGAAAGAGTACTGCAAAAAAGAGAAATTCAGCATGCGCTTCTAGTTGGAATCGAACTTGATAAGTTAGCTGAGCAAAATAAATTATCAGAACCTCTTCAAAGCATTGTAGAACAAGACGAAGGGTTGTTTGGTGTTGACGAAACGATTGCTTTAGGTGCCGTTTTAACCTATGGCAGTATCGCTGTTACGACCTTTGGCTATTTAGATAAAGTAAAAGTAGGCATTATTGAAAAGCTGGACTGTAAAAAAGAAAAAGGAGTTAATACCTTTTTAGATGATTTAGTAGCGAGCGTAGCTTCTAGTGCGGCAAGTCGTTTAGCTCACCGTCAGCGTGATGAACAAGAACAGCTGCAAGAAGGCAATCCGGCTACGTAATGAACTTCTTTTAGTATGTATATAAGCTGCGTAAATTAACACGTCGAAATGATTTAGTCTTTTATTTGAATAACGGAGACTAGGCACGTATCACCTGCGTGTCTAGTCTCCGTTAATGGAACGATTTATGGCTGTAGTGAAGTAGTCATAAGGTAGCTTAAGTTTTTCAGCCCAAGACTTTCATAGAAAGCACGTGCTTTCTCGTTAAATGCCCATACGGTAAGCTGGAGGTCATTTGCTCCTTTTTGTACAGCCCACTGTTTCGTAGCAGAAAAAAGACTTTTTCCTACACCATAATTTTGAAAGCCTTTCTTAACGCCAAAATATTGGATGTACGCTGTGTAGGAAAGAGGAGCTAATGTAGTGGGAGGGTTATATTTTAATTCAACAACAGACGCCCCAATAATTTGATTTCGATATTGAGCTACAAGAATATCAATGGTTGCATAATAAAGAGTAGCTTGATATTGTTCCGGAGATAAAACAGCCATCTGATTATCAAACATAGAAGGAAGCGCATTTGCGTGGAGTTCTAGTGATTCCCCTAATATTTTATTTACTTCTGTATAATCATCGAGTTTTGCAGTGCGATAGATAATCTCCATACACACTTCACCTACTTTTTAAAAGTTGTGCTTTATCATATGTAGCAACTTAGAAAATGTTAAATGAGAATTAAAACTCGAAAATTTTAAGCGAAGAACTGCACTAAACAGAGCATATATTCTATGCTCTGTTTGGTGTTATAGTTGAGGAATATATAAGAGCGAAACGTTAAATTCTAGTTTCAGCAATGGCATCGCGTACTTTTTCAAGCGAGTGTTTAGAGGCATCTTTATTCGCAATCATTACATTAACGTACAAAGCATCAATGAGGCTTAGCTGTCCAATTCTCGAGGCAAGAGCTTCAGATCGATATTCTGTTTCTTCTGAACTCGTATAAAGAGAAACGTCGACATTTTGGCTTAATGGAGATTTTGGAAAACCCGTAATACCGATCGTTTTGGCACCGTTCGCTTTTGCTGTATTTAAAATGTTCATCGTGTCTTTATTTGTTCCAGAATGAGAAATCACTACCGCTACATCCTGTTTTGTTAATTGAGAAGCGGACATAAGCTGGAAGTGGGAATCAATAAATGCAAACGTTTTAATTCCTGTTCGAACAAATTTATGAAAAGCATCCATAGCCACTACGGAAGAACCACCCGTGCCATAAAACTGAACTTTATCCGCCTTCATAAGAAGTTTGACAGCTTTTTCAATAGCGTTGCTTTCTAGTATTTGTAATGTATTTTCAAGCGTTCGCACATTGGAGCGAAAGATTTTTTCAGCAATCGTTTTTTCATTATCCGTTTCAGCAATTTCCTCGTGAATCTGCTGAATAGGCGTCATAATTTCAGCAGCCAGCGCTATTTTCATCGCTTGATAGCCCTTGAAGCCAATTCGTTTACAAAAGCGAAAGACTGTTGCATCAGCTACATTTAAATCGTCTGCCACTTCGTTAATGGTACTGTGAATAATTTGTTCCGGCTGTTCTAAAATATAATTTGCTATTTTTTTCTCTTTTTCACTGAATCTAGCATAGTGAGAACGAATTTTTCCTAAGCAATTTTGCGTCATAACTGATGTTCCTTTCCACGAATTTAGTAGTAAAAAGAGTATAGCACAAAAATATGAGTGAAAAAAATTTTCTTGTAAACGATTGCAAAATGAAAAATAATTCGTATAATGGAGGTAATGTGAAATTTTTTTTCAAAGGGAGTTTGTAAAATGAAAATTGGATTAATCGGTTTAGGAAAAATGGGATATAATTTATCATTAAATTTAATGGACAACCATCATGAAGTAGTAGCTTATGATGTAAATAAAGAAGCGGTAGAAAAACTTTCAAATGAAGGAGCAACTGGCGCCTTTACTGTTGAAGCGTTAGTCAATGAACTTCCTCCTTCACCTAAAGTTGTATGGATTATGGTTCCGGCTGGAGAAGTAACGGAAAATGTTATTACAGAACTAAAAGAACTTCTGTCAGAAGGAGATATTATAATAGATGGAGGAAACTCTAATTATAAAGAATCCATTCGACGTGCTCAGGATCTTCAGGAAAAAGGTATTTACTTCTTTGATGTAGGGACAAGCGGCGGAATGGAAGGCGCAAGAAACGGAGCGTGTACAATGATCGGTGGAGATGCGGAAGTATTCCGTACAATTGAACCGGTTTTTAATGATATTTGCGTAGAAAATGGATTTATGTACGCAGGTAAAAGTGGAAGCGGTCACTTTTTAAAAATGGTTCACAATGGTGTAGAATATGGAATGATGCAATCCATTGCTGAAGGATTTGAAGTTCTGGAAAAAAGTCAGTTTGATTTCGACTATGAAGCCGTAGCGCGCGTTTGGAATAACGGATCTGTTGTTCGTTCTTGGTTGATGGAACTAACAGAAAATGCGTTTTCAAAAGATCCTAAACTAGACAGTATTAAAGGGATCATGCAGTCTTCTGGCGAAGGGAAATGGACCGTAGAGACTGCTCTTGATCTTCAAACAGCAACTCCTGTTATTGCTTTATCGTTAATGATGCGCTATCGTTCATTAGAGGAAGATACATTTACAGGAAAAGTTGTAGCAGCACTTCGAAATGAATTCGGCGGCCACGGTGTTGTAAATAAGTAAAGTAGTAAAGTAGGGGGACAGCAGCATGAGCAAAAAATATGCAATAGGTGTAGATATCGGAACAACGAGTACAAAGTCTGTATTGTTTTCAGTAGACGGTACAGTCATTGCGAATCATGGGATTGAGTATCCATTATACTCGCCGACGCCCGCGATGGCTGAGCAAGATCCTGAAGAAATTTTTCAAGCAGTTGTACGTACCATTCAAACGGTTGTAAAAACGAGCGATGTAAAACCTGAGGATATTTTATGCGTTTCATTCAGCTCAGCTATGCACAGTGTTATTGCCGTTGATCAGCAGGGAAAACCGCTGACAAAATGTATCACGTGGGCGGATAATAGAAGTGCAGAATGGACGGAAAAAATTAAAAATGAATACAATGGTCATGAGATTTATTTGCGTACGGGTACGCCTATTCATCCGATGTCGCCTCTTTCCAAACTAACATGGCTTTCTAATGAACAGCCTGAATTAGTGAAGGGAACACATAAGTTCATTTCGATTAAAGAGTATGTATTCTTTAAGTTGTTTAACGAATATGTTATCGACTATTCGATTGCATCAGCAACGGGTTTGTTTAATCTGAAAAATCTTGCGTGGGATGAAGAAGCACTTAAAGTAGCAGGTGTTACAACCGATCAGCTATCCACTCCTGTTTCAACTATGCATCAAGTGAAAGGGCTAAACCCAGAGCTTGCACTTGAGATGCACTTACTGCCGGATACGCCCTTTATTGTAGGTGCAAGTGATGGCGTATTATCAAACTTAGGTGTAAATGCGATTGAACCAGGCGTTGTTGCTGTGACGATCGGGACAAGCGGAGCGATTCGAGCAGTGACTGACAAGCCAGTAGTTGATCCCAAAGGTCGTATTTTCTGTTATGCGTTGACAGAAGACCACTGGGTAATTGGCGGCCCTGTAAATAACGGAGGCATGATTTTTAGATGGGCTCGCGATCAGTTTGGAGCGTCCGAAGTAGAAACAGCTAAACGCCTTGGAAAAGATCCGTATGAAGTATTAACGGATATTGCGGCTTTAGTGAAACCGGGAGCAGACGGCTTATTGTTTCACCCATACCTTTCAGGAGAGCGTGCGCCGCTTTGGGATGCAAATGCGAAAGGTTCATTTTTCGGCCTAGGTTTGCATCATAAAAAAGAACACATGATTCGTGCCGTATTAGAAGGCGTTATTTTTAACTTGTATACGGTATTATTGGCACTTGAAGAGTTAATTGGAGAGCCTACAAAGATTCAGGCAACAGGCGGATTTGCACGTTCCGCACTTTGGCGTCAAATGATGGCAGATATCTTTAACCAAGAAGTATCCGTGCCGGAAAGTTTTGAAAGTTCATGTCTAGGAGCAGTTATCCTTGGCTTATATAGCCTTGGCGAAGTTGACTCATTAAACGTTGTTTCTGATATGGTTGGAGCGACTAATCATCATTATCCAATCAAAGAAAACAGTGAAGTATATAAAGAGTTAACGGCTATCTATATTCGTTTGGCTCGCTTATTTAAAGAAGAATACGAAAGCATTACGGCTTTTCAAAAAAAATACGTACATTAAGTTCAAAAATCATCGCTTGAAGTTTTCAAGCGATGATTTTTTGTGTGTTAGGTTATCTAACAATCAAAAGAGTTGACACTACACAATATATAAAAGTTCCTTCAAATAATGTTACAATTTGTCCAGTGTATCCCCGTTTCGCATTAAATATAATAAGGGATAACGTTAGTATTTATCACATACTAGAAGGAATCGTCACAAACGCCTTTATATTTCAGAAAATTCAAATAAAATTTGTTTTTTGGAATGAACTTATTTTATGAAAAGGGGTTTTATGAATGAAAACACAAATTGAGCAAGATGGAATTGTGACGCTCACAGATGAGACGCACAATCAGCTGAGCGGCAGTGACCTTTGGAATGAGGATTTACGTCCGACTACGATGAAAGAGCATTCTTGGAAAGGAGTTAACTTTGCCACGCTTTGGATTGGGATGTGTCTGTGTATTCCAGCTTACACAATGGCGAGCGGAATGATGACGCTTGGAATGAACTGGTGGCAAGCAATTGGTACAATCTTTTTAGGAAATGTTATTGTTCTTATTCCTATTTTGCTTAATTCTCACGCTGGAACCAAGTTTGGCATTCCTTATCCAGTATTTGCCCGCCTGTGGTTTGGAGATAAAGGAGCACATATCCCAGCACTGGCTAGGGCCATTGTGGCTGCTGGGTGGTTTGGAATTAATACATGGATTGGAACGGAAGCAATTGATACACTGCTAAGCGCTTCGTTTTCGTCTTGGAATGGGTTAGCTGGTCATACAGCCATTGTATTTGCTCTTTTTTGGCTTTTAAATGTAGGAGTGGCATATAAAGGACCGCAAGCGATTAAAGTATTAGGAGCGATTGCGGCTCCTGTTATTGGTATTTCAGCTATTATTCTTTTCATATGGGCTTATACAAACTCGGGAGGGTGGGGCCCCATTTTATCTACGCCTTCTAAATTTACATCAACCAGAGAATTTCTAGCCGTATTTTTCCCAGCTTTAACAGGAGTTATTGCCTTTTGGGCGACGCTCGCTTTGAACATTCCGGATTTTTGTCGATATGCTAGAAGTCAGAAATCTCAAATGGTTGCGCAAACCTTTTCCTTGCCATTGACGATGAGTATTTTTTCATTTATTGGAATTGCCGTTACTTCAGCAACAATCGTTATATTTGGAGAAGCTATTTGGGATCCAGTGGCGTTAGTAGCTAAATTCCCTCCGTTTATCATTTTCTTAGGAACAATCGTTATCGTGCTTTCTTCTTTAACGATTAATGTGGGAGCAAATATTGTTGCGCCAGCCCGTGCAATTGAGAATCTGAATCCAAAGAAAATCACGTTTGCGATGGGGGCGCTAGTGACCGGTATTTTTGCTATTTTACTTCAGCCATGGTACATCATGTCTAATTTCGGGAACTATATTTTCGGCTGGCTTGGAACATACGGAGCGCTGCTTGGCCCTATAGACGGCATCGCTATTGCTGACTACTGGCTTGTAAGAAGGAGACAGATGGCATTAAAGGATTTATACGAGGTAAACGGTCGCTATAGTTATTCAACTGGTTTTAATAAAAACGGTATTTATGCATTAGTAATTGGCGTGGCCATACCTGTTTTAGGCTTACTGATTCCTGGACTGCGCTTTTTATGGGATAATGCCTGGACATTTGGTCTATTTATTTCTATCATCGCCTATACGTATCTCATGAGAGGAGATAAAAGTGTATTAGCGCCGGGGGAATATGAAGAAATAACGTTAAAAACAAGCGAAAAACCAATTATCGACAGTCAAACGGCTGATCCAACCATCACCAAATAAATAAGATAAATCCAATCATTAACATGATTGGATTTTTTTATGTGTTGAAACTCTATGGAAGAAAATTGATAAAATTTTTTTGAGTTTTTTTATTGATTTAAGAATTTTTTTTTCATATAATTTAAGTAATAAAAAAATGAAATCGTTTTCTAAAATAATTAATGTAAACGATTTCGATGATTTGAACTTATTTTTTTAAATTTACAGGGTGTAGAGCTTTTTTGCTACATAGAGAAAGCGTTTACTTAAGGGGAAGGTGGAAAGCAAGATGGATGCATACTTATTAGCTATTACAGTTGCCGCAATTGTTATTGTTATTGTAGGTGTTTCAGTTTTTAAATGGCATGCGTTTATTAGTTTAACGGTTGCAAGTTTGTTTTTAGCGATTGCTTCTGGATTATCGATGGATAAAATTGTTGCCGCTTACGAAACGGGAGTGGGCGGTGTTTTAGGCCACTTAGTAGGAATTTTAGCGCTGGGAACAATTTTAGGTAAGTTGATGGCCGATTCAGGTGCCGGCATGCAGGTAGCGGATTATTTCGTAAGAATATTCGGTGTGAAAAGACTGCCATGGGCGATGCTAGTAGCAGGTTTCATTATTGGTATTCCTGTTTTCTTCGAAGTAGGAATTTTAATTCTACTGCCTTTAGTTATTTCCATTCATAAAACGACAAAACAAAATATATTATTGATTGCTCTGCCGGTTATTGCGGGATTATCAATTGTTCACGGTCTCGTTCCTCCCCATCCAGGAGCGATGGCAGCTATTAGTATTTACGGAGCAAATACGGGGAAAGTGCTTTTATACGCATTAATCATTTCAATTCCAGCTGCAGTCATTGCTGGACCAGTTTTTGCAAAATGGGTTCACAAACGAGTGATTCCAGAAGGAGAACCTGATCTAATTCGTATTACGACAACATCAAAAGATCTTCCTGGTACAGGCGTTTCATTTTTTGTCATTTTACTGCCCGTTCTATTAATGGTCTTAGCAGCTATAGCACCTGTTATTAACGGATTGCCAAGCGGCGTAGTGAAGTTTGTAGAATTAATAGGAAGTCCATTAATTGCACTTTTAATTGCTTGTTTTGCAGCGTTTTACCTGCTTGGAAAACGTCAAGGTATGACAAAAGATGTGATTAAAAAACTAACGGAAGAATGTTTGCTTCCTGTAGGATCCATTGTCTTAATTATTGGCGCAGGCGGTGGTTTCAAACAAGTATTAATCGATAGCGGAGTAGGTACAACGATTGGTCAAATGTCTGAACATCTATCTCTATCGCCACTTGTACTTGCATTTTTAATTGCTGGATTAATCCGTATTGCTACAGGTTCAGCAACAGTTGCATTAACAACAGCGGCTGGTATTGTCTCACCAATCATTGAGCACATGTCCGGTGTTAACTTAGAACTGCTTGTTATCGTTACGGGTGCAGGTTCACTAATGTTCTCTCACGTTAATGATGCTGGCTTCTGGATGGTGAAGGAGTATTTAGGATTAACAGTGAAAGAAACGTTCAAAACATGGACCGTTCTGGAAACGCTTCTATCCTTTATTGCTTTTGCAGGAGCACTTATCCTAAATGCATTAATTTAAAAATAAGACTCTTTTACTCTATGTAAAAGAGTCTTATTTTTTTATGAAAGAAAAGAATTTACAAGAAAAATAATCAAAATATTTTCTTTATTCGTTAAATTATGGCAAAATAGAAATAGAAGAATAATAGCTTCTAAGAAGGGAATGACAGAGAGTGAGTAATCAACTAGTATTTTTCACAAACTTTTCAGAAGGAAAATTAGATTCAGACGTTTCTTGGTATTGTCCACCAGCTCAATTTCAAATTGATACAGAAACGAATCGATTAGTGATTAAAACGGACGCTAAAACAGATTTTTGGCAGCGTACTCATTATGGCTTTGAAGCGGACAATGGACACTTTCTTTACCGTGAAGTAGAAGGCGACTTTGAAATCATGACAAAGGTGCATACATATCCAGTTAATCGCTACGATCAAGCAGGTCTCATGATTCGTGTATCAAAAGATACGTGGATCAAAACGTCAGTTGAATACAATCCCGATGGTCCTAACCAATTAGGAGCAGTCGTAACCAACCAGGGCTTCTCAGATTGGTCCAGTCAAAATTTTACCCAAAACAAATCAGCGCTTTATTTTAAAATTCAGCGCAAAAACGATGATTACACCGTTTGTTATTCAAGTGATGGAGATTCTTGGACTCAGCTCCGACTCGCTCACTTAATGAACTCAACCAAAGAATCTGTTCAAGTGGGTATTTATGCTTGTAGTCCTCAAGGAGAAGGGTATGAAGCCCAATTTGATTTTATAAAAGTAGAAAAAATGTAAATAAAAACCACGATTTAGCCACAGCTAAATCGTGGTTTTTATTTAGAAAGCGCATTATCTAAAGGCTGTGTGGCAGAAGCGGATGTCGGTTGATTGCGTAAAGCAATTTTTTGCTTGAAGTAGCTGATGACAAAACCTGTAATCGCAATGGATATAACAGAGAAAATTCCTTTTGAAAGTCCAATTGAATACATGCTCGACAGCACGACAAGAAAATCAAATGAAAAATTCACTTTTCCAGGATCCCAGCCGAATTTTCGCTGTGCGAATAACGCTAGAATATTAGCACCGCCGAGAGAAGCTCCGTTCATAAATAAAATGGATAAGCCAAGGCCGGCAATTAGTCCGCCGGTAACAGCACCCATCAGGCTAGGAAGTGTAAAAGAAGGAAGCAAGTGATCGAGTGAAGTGAGAAGCGATAGCAAAGACACTGATCCTATAGTTGTAGCGGTAAATTTCCATCCCATTTGAAAGAAGGAAAAGAGATAAAAAGGAATATTAATGAGAAAAAAGATCACCGCAAACGACAAGGGAAGGGCATACGACAAGCTGAGAGACAGACCAGCTGTTCCCCCCGTCACTACGTGAGAGTGCCGCAAGATAAGAACACCAATACTTGCAATCGTACAACCAAGAATAATCCATAAAACTTTTCGCATAAATAAACCCCTCTGTTTGTTTTTTCGGAATTTTCATTTTCAATTATCTACTTTAATGATAGGATATTAAATAAAGAAAACACATGTATAAATGAAGGAAATAATACTTGTTCTGTTATCAACTTGAATAAAGATTTTATTTATTATATTCATTTTGAAAGGAAAGGTTTGGATGGATCAAATTGATGCACAACTATTGTCTATTTTGCAAAGGGACGGACGTATGACGATTAGTGATTTATCAAAAAAGCTGGCTCTTAGCCGTCCAAGCGTATCAGAAAGACTGCAGCGTCTTCAGGAACGAGGAGTGATCCAGCGTTTCAGCGCTACGGTGTCTCCGAAAGCTTTAGGAAGAGATACACAGCTATTTATTCAAGTAAGCGAATTAAAAAGAAAACCAGAGGAGTTTGAAGACTTTATTGAGCAAAATGAAGACGTGCTTGAATGTCATCGCGTAACGGGGCCGGTTTCTTACTTTATCAAAGCAGCCGTGTCCGGAATGGATGGACTTCGAATGCTGGTGGATGAACTGATTCCTTATGGAAATGTAAATACTTCAATTATTTTAAAGTCGCCTGTAGAAAACAGGATGATTACTCCTGTACAAAAACCGGCCCCATAAGAGGCCGGTTTTTCGTATAAAGACATATTAATAAAATCCTTTAATAATATAAAAATGATTTTGTAAAATATCAGGTATTTCTTCTTCTGAAACGTTCCTTTTCGTCTTTTTTTCACCATCTGTTACAGTCAGCGTTTCACCGGAGAGGGTAATGCGCCCTGTAAGTGTTGCGATCGTAACAAGACGTTTGTGTACAAACGGAGAATCAGCTGACGTTTGATTGAACTCACACATAGGAGTAAAGTCAGTCAGTTTCTTAGGAAGCGTAGACACACGGTAGAGTGTTTTCCATACATTATCTTCCCATCGCTGCAACTCATACATATGCTCAGCAACGTTTGTCATACGATAAGAGCCGCTTACATCTCTTACTACTTCGCCATTTAAAGGCATTGGTTTGCGCACAGAATCTCCAAATCCAACGTCTACGATGTAAGACTGATTCTCAATCGTTACAAGGTTTGTAGCGTGACTTCCTTCAATGGTCCACGTGCCGTCGGGTTTTTTGACGGTAGCTGAAACGTAAGAGACTTCATATCCGCTTTCTTTTAACAGCCAGCCAAATAGACCGTTTAATTCGTAGCAAAACCCTCCACGCAAATTTACAATTACTTTTTGAAAAATTCGTTCTAAATCAATGATAATAGGGGTTTGAGACAAAACGTCTAAGTTCTCAAACGGAATATGAAGCATATGCTTGTTCTGTAAAGCGGCTAAGCTTTCATAGGTTGGACTATCTGGTCTCTTAGCTAAAAACCGGCTAAAATAGTAATTAATATTCATCAAATACACCTCTTAGTAAATCATTTCTCTCTGTCTTCAGGCCTAGAAGAATGTTCATGTAACAGCGTTTTTTCAATTGTCTTTTTGGAAGCGAATCCTTGAAGTACACGGCTGCCAATTTTTAAAGTTGGTACTTTCATCCCGTCACGCTCCTTTATGGCATGTTTTTATTTTATCAAAAGTAACGGCGGTCCTTCCAACTTCGGAACTATGGAAAAATAGTTGACAAAATTGGATAACTCTTTCTATAATATAGTCAATACATATCACGAGCGATTAGTTCAGTGGGAGAATACATCCTTGACAGGGATGGGGTCGGGGGTTCGAATCCCTCATCGCTCATACCAAAGCCGTTTTCTTATTAATAAGAGAGCGGTTTTTCTCTTTTGTTTGACAAATCAATGCTATATTAAATCTTGAGCGCGTATAGAAGAATTAAAGTATAATGAAACATAGTGCATCAGGTCATGATAAAGATAATCACTAATTTAAAATAAATGAGGGTACAAAATGAATCAAAGAAGTTTTAGTCAATATGGTCTTAGTGACAAGGTAGCTAAGGCGCTTTCTAGCCTGCAATACAATCATCCTACGGAAGTACAAAGCAAGGTGCTTCCTATCGCGCTAGAAGAAAGAGATGTTGTCGTGAAGTCTCAAACAGGAAGTGGAAAAACGGCTTCCTTTGGCATTCCACTGTGTGAATTAGTTAACTGGGAAGAAAATAAGCCCCAGGCCTTAGTGTTAACACCTACACGAGAGCTGGCTGCGCAGGTAAAAGAAGATATTACAAATATCGGCCGTTTTAAGCGAATTAAAGCAGCAGCTGTCTACGGAAAATCACCGTTTGCCAAGCAAAAAGTAGAATTAAAGCAAAAAACACATATTGTTGTAGGTACGCCTGGACGAGTGCTTGATCATATAGAAAAAGAAACGCTTGCATTAGAAAAAATTCGTTATTTGGTTATTGATGAAGCAGATGAAATGCTAAATATGGGTTTTATTGACCAAGTAGAAGCAATTATTCAACATCTTCCTAGTGAGCGTGTAACGATGCTTTTCTCCGCTACGCTTCCTGAAGATATTGAAGAGCTTTCTCGCAAGTATATGAAAAAACCGGTTGATATTGAAATCAAAGCAAACGGATTAACGACAAGTACGATTGACCATTCTGTTATATCAGTAGAAAACGAACGTAAATTTGAACTGCTGAAAGACGTAACCACAGTAGAAAATCCGGACAGCTGCATCATTTTTTGCCGCACGCAAGAGCAGGTAAATACGCTGTTAGACGATTTAGATGATCTTGGATATCCTTGTGATAAAATTCACGGGGCAATGGTGCAAGAAGACCGTTTTGAGGTTATGAATGATTTCAAAAAAGGTAAATTTCGCTATTTAGTGGCGACAGATGTAGCTGCGAGAGGCATTGATATTGATAATATCACACACGTTATTAACTACGACCTTCCGTTAGAAAAAGAAAGCTACGTTCACCGTACAGGAAGAACGGGACGTGCCGGTAAAAACGGGAAAGCCATCACATTTGTAACGCCTTATGAAGAGAGAATGCTATCGGAAATTGAAGAATATATCGGTTTTTCAATTCCAACATCTACCCCTCCTTCTAAAGAAGAAGTACAGCAGGCAGCATCCGCTTTTACTGAAAAAATCAATGAGCGTCCAGAAGTTAAAAAAGATAAAAGCGAGTCATTAAATAAAAACATTATGAAGCTGTATTTTAACGGAGGAAAGAAAAAGAAAATTAGAGCGGTTGATTTTGTGGGAACAATTGCAAAGTTAGACGGAGTAACCGCAGACGATATTGGAATTATTACGATCCAAGAAAATGTCTCTTATGTAGAGATTTTGAATGGAAAAGGTCCAAAAGTGTTACAAGCAATGAAAAACAAAACGATTAAAGGAAAGAAACTAAAAGTTCATAAGGCAATTAAATAGCAGAAGGAAGTCCATCTTTTTAAAGATGGGCTTTATTTATAGAGACAATAAAGGAGTTGAGAGTATGAAGTACATAAAATAAGCGTGTGTAGAAGGGTATGAGCAGGCAAAAAAAGCAGAAAAGCTAGGAGCAGACCGCATTGAATTATGTGACAATCTCAGTCAAGGAGGCACTACGCCAAGTTACGGCACCATTCAATATGCAAGCGAACATCTTGATACAGATATCAACGTGATTATTCGTCCAAGAATTGGTGGTTTTGTATATTCTGAAGCAGAATATCAAATTATGAAAAAAGACGTTAAAACATGTAAAGACCTTGGAGTAAACGGAGTAGTATTCGGCATTTTAACAGAAGAAGCTGAAATCGATTGCGGACGCACTAAAGAGTTAATAGCAGAAGCTCGTCCTTTAAGCATTACATTTCATATGGCATTTGATGAGATTAAAGATAAATACAAAGCCATTGATATACTCATCGAATTGGGAGCAGACCGTATTTTGACCAAAGGAGGGAAAGGATCTGCTTTGCAAAATCTGCATATGCTCCGAGAATTGATCACATATGCTAATGAACGTATTATTATTTTGCCCGGCGGAGGAATTCATGAAGGCAACGCAGAGCGGGTTATGAAAGAAACAAAAGCAGCTGAATTACACGGAACAAAAATTGTAGGAGATTTATCTCGTTAAATAAAAAAGCTGTTCCAAAAGGAACAGCTTTTTTATTTTGATGTATTTTCTTTTGCTGCTAAGCCGCTCGTCATTTTGGTACGCTGAAAGAAAAAAGAACCTACGACGAGTACAGCAATTAAAAGAGTTAAGAAGAACTGAGAACGTAATGAATCAATAAATGCCATAGCAATAAAAATACTCGTGATGGCAAGGATTGTAGCGTAAGTTAAGTAAGGAAATAACCACATTTTAATTTTTAATGCTTCGGGATTTTCTTTTTCATATTTTTTTCTCATTTTAATCTGTGAAAATGCAATAACAAGATAGACAAGAAGCGCTACGCCGCCTGATGCATTCACTAAAAACAAAAAGATTTTGTCCGGTGAAATGTAGTTAAAGATAACGCTAACGTACGAGATAACTGTACATGCTAATATCGCACTAACCGGCACGCCTTTTTTGTTTAATTTTGAAAAGCTTCTTGGCGCATCACCGTTTTGAGACATGGAAAACAGCATGCGAGAACTTGTATACAGACCAGAATTCAGACAGGAAAGAACGGCTGTTAAAATAATAAAGTTCATAATTTGAGCTGCGGCCGGTACATTCACTAATTCAAGAATAGAGACAAATGGGCTTTTCATTAGGCTTGATGAATTCCACGGAAGAACGGTTACTAAAATAAAGATAGATCCTAAATAGAAAAATAAAATACGATAAATAACGGTATTGGTCGCGATGGTAATGGCTTTTTCAGGTTGAGAAGATTCACCTGCCGCGGTTGCAACAATTTCTGTTCCCATAAAGGAGAACATGACAAGGGCAATTCCTAAAAATACAGAGCTAATTCCATTCGGTAAAAAGCCGCCTTTGTGCAAAAGGTTGGAAGTGCCGGGAGAATCAATTCCTGGAATGAATCCACAAATAATAGCTATACCTAAAAGTAAAAAAAGAACGATACTGACGACTTTAATGAGGGAAAACCAATATTCAAATTCTCCGAAAGATTTAACGGAGTACAGATTGGTCATCGTTAATAAAAAAGTAAGAGCCAAGCTTACTCCCCAAGACGGCAAAGACGGGAACCAGTATTGAATAATATTTGCACCTGCAATGGCTTCAACAGCAATAACGATAACCCAGAAAAACCAATAGAGCCAGCCAATCGTGTAGCCGGCCCAAGGGCCTAATGCCTCTTTTGCATAAGTGGAAAAAGAACCGCTGGAAGGATTTGCAGTAGACATTTCGCCAAGCATTCGCATGACTAAAATAACGAGCAAGCCAGCAAATGCGTACGAAAAAATAGATCCCGGTCCAGCGGTGTTAATGAGTGATCCGCTTCCGATAAACAATCCAGCCCCGATAATTCCTCCAAGAGAAATCATGGTGATATGCCGGATCTTTAACTCTTTTTTTAACTGTGGCTGTGGATGGCTGTTCATTTGTAACCTCCTATATAATCTGAATTTTTAGTTAATATGAAGAATTATAGTATGTTGTAAGACGTATGGACAGGATGTTGTTAGAAGTTCTTTCATACAAAAAGCGGATATGAATGGTTGCATTCATACCCGGCTTACTCTGACACAGACATTCATTATGCGTATAAAGTACCTGATTAGTGTCTTTTTTCTTTATTATAATAAGTAATGCAGATGAATTTTTTATGAATGGTAGCTGAAAATAAGCTGAATGATTGTTTTAGATACGTTAATCAAAAGAGGTATACATCCTATTAAAGAATAATGTGGAATAATATTCAAACTCTCTGTAAAGCGCTAAATGCGGGTTTTCCTTTCTGAAAACGGGTATATATAGTAGTAAGAAGTTTATTCTTTTGCTAAGTATAAAAGAAAGATGTGCGATAGAAACAGGAGGTTATAAATAATGAAACATGTTGAAGTAGTAGAAAAAGGAGCAAACATTAACGAAGCAGTTAATCAATTTGCAGATAAAGGTTTTGAGAAAAATGAAGTATACGTGTTTACCTATGACAAGGAAAACTCTAAAAATTTAACAGAAGTAACGGACACAAATATTATTCGACTGTCTGAAGAAGGTCCTTTGCATTCAGCAGCGAGTTTATTTTTAACAAGAGAAGATGAGCTTCGAACAAAAATGGCTTCACTAGGCTTATCAAAAGACGAAACAAAAAAATATGAAGAAGAGTTAAAGAAAGGCAGTGCGATTGTAGTGGCTGCTACTGGGGAAAGAAAAGACGTTTAAGTTTAATAGAGGCTATGAAAAAAGTAGTTTAGTTAAAGGAAGATCCGAACGCGTTTGATTCTTGATAGAGAATCAAACGCGTTCGGATTTTTTTGTGGGGACGGTGTAACAAGTGATCTATACGAGCTTCTTTATCCCATTTGTTCGTCTTTAGATTTAAATGATTTCGTTATGTCTCACACTTTTTTGTTTTTTCCAATATATGATTGATAAAACTAATGATATTAGTTAAAATTAAAACTAATACCATTAGTTTTAATTTTGATAATAGGGGATGAGGAAATGAGAATAGTTCGTGAGAAAATGTTGTATCAACTGACGTTTTTGCCTCGCTTTTTTCCAGTGAATTGTTATTTAGTCGAAGAGAAAGACAGTCTTACATTAATTGATGCAGCTCTTCCTTACAGCGCGTCGGGTATTTTGAAAGCTGCAGATCAAATTGGAAAACCGATTACTCGAATTGTTTTTACACATACTCATGAAGATCACATCGGAGCGATTGATAATTTGAAAAAAAGTTTGCCGAATGCTTCTGTTTATATGTCGCAAAGAGATTATCGATTATTTTCAGGAGATTTCACACTCGATTCTGAAGAACCTCAAAATCCAATCCGTGGAGGAATACCAAAACTAGGAAAGGTTTCAACTAAAATTGATCATTTCATCGAAGAAGATTCTTATATAGGCTCACTTGCTCCTATTTTTACACCTGGACATACACCTGGATCTATGTCTTTTTTAGACCAGAGAACGAACGCATTAATTGCCGGAGATTCGTTCCAAGTGCGAGGAGGAATTGCGGTATCAGGTCAGTTAAAACCGCTGTTTCCGTTTCCTGCCTTTGGAACGTGGAGCAAAGAGCTAGCGCTTAAAAGTGCAGAAAAGCTACATGAACTAAACCCGTCACTTCTTGCTGTTGGACACGGAAAAATTCTTTCTCAGCCGCTAAAATTGATGGAAAAAGCAATACAACAAGCGAAAGTAAAAATAGAAAAAAGGAGATGAAGGGATGTCGCCACGACAAGGACTAGATTTCAAAAAGGTTATTCAAACAGGTGAAAATTTGGCCAATCGTGAAGGATTTTATGCTGTTACAATTGCTTCATTAGCAAAAGAACTAAATGTTCGTCCACCGTCTTTATATAACCATATAAAAGGATTAGAAGAGCTGCGCAAAGAACTGGCTTTAAGTGGACTGCAGCAGCTATATCATCTTTTAAAAAGTACTGTTGAACATGCTTCCGCAGAAGACGCTGTTTATCATCTAAGTAAAGCGTACGTTTCATTTGTAAGAAAGTCTCCGGGAATATACGAAGCAACGGCAACGGTAGCACCAAGGATACAGGATGAAGAAGTACAAAAAGCATCTGATAACATTTTGTTTTTAGTGCTAGATGTGTTGAAACCGTATCAGCTTCCGGAAAATGAAGCCCTTCATGCTGTTAGAAGTCTTCGTAGTATTTTACATGGGTTTTCTTCTTTGGAGCAGAAAAGGGGATTTGGAATGTCATTAAGCACTGATGAGACGCTAGACTTTTTAATCCGTACGTTTGCATTGGGGCTACACCGGTATAAACAGACCACATAAATTTCATTAATGCCACTAAGCCTAATGCTTTAGTTGAAATTGAAAAAAAAGAGAAAGAATGATAGATTACAAATAAAGACATTTATTCCTATTGTTTTAGGGTTGTTACTGATGAAGCAGGCAAAACCTAAGCTGCAAGGACAGAAAAAGGTAGTTTCTGTTTGTTGCTGTTTAGGTATTTTTTGTTTTTGTTTAAAATAACCAGCCCTTTTCATTTATTTTATAAGGGAGAAATCTTCTGAGAATGGAGAGAAGCAAACATGCTTAATTCAAGAATGATCGTCATATTAAGAGAACTAATGTCCGTACAGTCTACACTATCAACCGTTACGAGTGAATATTTAGCAACAGTAAATCAAGTATCTTCTCGAACTATTCGAACGGATATAAAACAGCTAGATGACATTTTGTCTCAGTACGGAGCTAAAATTAAATCAGCTCGTGGGACAGGATATGAACTTAGCGTTTTAGATGAAAAACAGTTCCATCATCTATTAAAAGAACTTTCGGCTAATCAATTATTTGATGCAACTTCTATTCCAACCGTTCCTGATGACCGCGTGCATTATTTAATCAAAAGGTTGCTGCTAGCAGACGAATATTTGAAGCTCGAAGATTTAGCAGACGAGTTGTATATTAGCAAGTCAACGGTTCAAAACGATTTAAGAGATGTTAAAAAACAGCTGTGTAAATATGATATTCTTTTAGAAAAACGTCCTAACTATGGCTTGAAAGCTAAAGGAGACGAAATGAAAATGAGATTCTGTATGTCTGAGTACATATTCAACCGAAAAGATAAAGAAATAGATATGGTATACAATAAAATATCTATCCTGCCCCAAGAATCAATCTTAACGATTAAAGCCCACATTTTAAATCAAATAAAACGATACAATATTATGGTTTCAGACATTGGATTAAACAACTTAATCATTCATTTAGCGATAGCTTGTAAGCGAATACAAGAAGAAAATTTTATCTCTTTGTATTCAGAAGATCTACTTGAGATTATGGAGCATAAAGAATATGAAGTGGCAGCTGAAATTGTGCGAGAGATTGAAAATGCATTCAAGATTCGTTTTCCGAAGTCAGAAACGGCATATATCGCCATTCATTTGTTAGGTACAAAAATGCTCAACAATAGTAATCATGAAGAAAAAGAAGTGAAGCAGTTTATTGACACAAATATCTATGAATTAACTGCAGCTATATTAGAAGCAATTGAAAAAGAGCTTCATTTAGGAATTAGTGAAGATTCAGAGCTGATCCTTGGCATGAGCTTGCATTTGAAACCGGCTATCAATCGCTATAAATATGGAATGAATCTGCGAAACCCGATGCTTGAAGGAATTAAGAGTCATTATCCTCTGGCTTTTGAAGCTGGGATTATAGCTGGGAAGGTTTTGAAAAATCGCCTTGAAATCGACATGCATGAAACGGAAATTGGCTATTTAGCTTTACATATTGGAGGGGCCATTGAACGTCGGAAAATTATCAATCAACCTAAGCGCTGTTTGATTGTATGCGCATCGGGAGTAGGGAGTGCCAAGCTATTATCATATAAGCTGCAGGCTACTTTTGGATTAAATCTGACTATTTTAGGAACAACGCAGTATTATAAGCTTCACCAAATGTCGCTGCACTCTATAGATTTTATTGTTAGTACCATTCCAATTCCAGATCATCTTCCTGTTCCTGTAGTACAAGTAAGTACGATTCTAGGAAACAGTGATTTTAAAAAAATTGATTGTTTAATGAAGAACAAACAGCAGCCTTCCTTAGAATACACAAAAAAAGAATTAGTATATTTGCAGCAAGAATTTCAAACGAGAGAAGAAGTACTTCATTTTTTAGGAGAGAAATTAACTCATCTAGGACTAGTTCCTTCTCAATTTATAGAATCTGTTTTTGAAAGAGAAGCTGCATCACCAACAAGTTTTGGCAATCTCGTTGCGATTCCTCATCCTATGGTTCCTCAAACGGATACGACGTTTTGGGCCATTTGCACGTTGAAAAAACCGATTATGTGGGAAGGAAACCTCGTACAATTTATTTGCCTTTTAAGTGTAAAAGCGAATAATCAAGGCGATTTGCAGAAGATGTACAGTTTGTTAGTCCGCGTTGTAGATGATAAGCAGGTCGTGCAGCGCTTAGTAAAGTGCAAGGATTATGAGGAATTTGTCGAGGTGTTTATGAAAAATATTAGATAAAAAAGAAGTCTGAGAGAGGGACTTCTTTTTTATCTGAATGTTCAAACATAATTTTTCCGTTAGTAGCGGAAAAAGGTTGTGTATAAATGTAAGCGCTTTTATTTTAAGATAAAACTATCAACAAAACAGATAGCAAAATAAAAAAACGGGGGAATGACAAATGAATATTCTATTATGTTGTGCAGCTGGAATGTCTACAAGTTTACTAGTAACAAAAATGGAAAAGAGCGCTCAGGAGCAAAGCACGGAGTATAAAATTTGGGCGGTTCCTGGTGACTCTGTTCGCAACCATATTGATCAAGCGGATGTACTTTTATTAGGACCTCAAGTGCGCTACTTATTGCCGCAGCTTAAGAAGCTAGGTGAAGAAAAAGGAGTGCCAGTTGACGTTATAAATCCTGTTCACTACGGAACGTGTAATGGAGAACAAGTGTTAAAATTTGCAGTTCAACTAGTTTCAAAATAGGAGTGTGGACTACATGAGCAAATTTAATAGTATGCTTGAAAGCAAAGTAATGCCTATCGCGGGGAAAATGGCGGGTCAACGCCATTTACAAGCACTTCGAGACGGTATTGTTCTGACAATGCCGCTCATTATTATCGGTTCAGTATTTTTAATACTGTCGAATTTACCGATACCAGGCTACAACGACTTTATGGCAGGGATTTTCGGAAAAGAATGGGCAACGAAAATGGCCTATCCAGTTGGAGCTACATTCGATATTATGGCGTTGCTTGCTTGTTTTGGAATAGCCTATCGGCTAGCTGAAAAATACGGAGTAGATGCTTTGTCCGCAGGGGCTATTTCACTTGCTGCTTTTTTACTTGCTACTCCGTATAAAGTGTCCTTTCTCCCAAGTGGAGCCAAAGAAGCTATTTTAGTAGACGGCGGAATTCCAACCGCTTTAATGGGAAGTAAAGGGCTTTTTGTAGCGATGATTGTTGCGATTCTCTCTACCGAGATCTACAGATGGTTTATTCAAAAAGACATTATCATCAAGATGCCTGATGGAGTTCCTCCTGCTGTTGGAAAATCGTTTGCTGCTCTTATTCCTGGGTTTACGGTAATAGCATTTATTTGGATTTTACGTTTGTTAGTAGAACAAACTCATTTTGGAAGTCTTCACAATATTGTTGGAGAATTGCTTGGAAAGCCTTTAGGTGTGCTAGGCGGCAGTTTAGGTGGTACGCTAGTTGCCGAGCTTATTATTATGCTCATGTGGTCATGTGGACTTCATGGAGCGAATATTGTGGGTGGAATTATGGCTCCCATTTGGTATGGAGCTATGGATGAAAACCGAATTGCTTTTGCTAACCATGAAGCATTACCAAATATTTTTACACAGCAGTTCTTTGATATTTGGATTAATATCGGAGGCAGCGGAGCAACGTTAGCTTTAGTCGTTGCGATGATTTTAAAAGCGCGCAGTCAACAAATGAAGCAGCTTGGTAAATTAGGAATAGGGCCAGCTCTTTTTAATATCAATGAGCCAATCATCTTTGGACTTCCGATGGTGATGAATCCAATGATGCTTATTCCGTTTATTATTACCCCTCTTGTGACGGTAGTAGCAACCTATATTGCCATGTCGACAGGACTGGTAGCAAAACCAGCAGGTATTGCCGTTCCTTGGACTATGCCTCCGATTATTTCTGGCTATCTGGCAACAGGAGGGAAATTATCGGGTGCAGTTATGCAAGCTATTAACATTGGAATCTCTGTTTGCATCTACTATCCTTTCTTTAGAATGTGGGATAAACAAAAATTCACTGAAGAAAACGGTATACAGCCTGCAGCTGAAGGGGTACCAAGTGATACAAAGAAAGATATTGTGTGAGGAGGGATAAAGGATGGAAAGCATTCAAGAATATATTTTTAAATTAATCTTACACGGTGGAAACGGCAGAAGTTCAGCAATGGAAGCGATAGCGGCTGCCAAAAGCGGAAATTTTTCAGAAGCGCGTGAAAAGCTTACACAGGCTGCAGAAGAATTAAATGCTGCTCATCATATCCAAACGTCGTTAATTCAAGGAGAAATTAGAGGGGATAGCACAGAAATTTCTCTGCTCATGATTCATGCTCAAGATCATTTAATGAATGCGATGACGGTAAAAGAAATGGCTACTGAATTTGTAGATTTATATGAAGCAATCAAAATTTCTGGGGGGATTACATTATGACAAAAGGTATTAAAATTGTAACGATTGGCGGAGGTTCAAGCTATACGCCTGAACTAATAGAAGGTTTTATTAAACGATATGATGAACTTCCAGTTCGAGAACTGTGGCTAGTAGACGTGGAAGAAGGAAAAGAAAAATTAGAGATTGTTGGAAATTTAGCGAAGAGAATGGTGAAAAAATCAGGTTTGCCAATCGAGGTTCATTTAACGTTAAATCGAAGAGAAGCACTAAAAGATGCGGATTTCGTAACAACTCAATTTCGCGTTGGCTTGTTAGATGCACGAGCGAAAGATGAAAGAATCCCGCTTAAATACGGGGTGCTTGGTCAAGAAACAAACGGACCGGGAGGATTATTTAAAGGACTTCGCACCATTCCCGTTATTTTAGATATCTGCCGTGACATTGAAGAGTTATGTCCAGAAGCTTGGCTGATTAACTTCACAAATCCTGCTGGCATGGTAACAGAAGCTGTGCTTCGCTATAGTAACATTAAAAAGATTGTAGGACTTTGTAATGTGCCAATCGGAATGGAAATGGGGATTGCTAAGCTGCTTGATGTAGACCACTCTCGCATTCGAATTGATTTTGCTGGTTTAAATCACATGGTCTACGGATTAGATGTATATGTAGATGGTGTAAGTGTCAAAGATCAAGTTATTGATTTATTGAGTGATCCAACTAACAGCAGCTTTGTGAAAAATGTAGCAGGACTTGGATGGGAGCCAGAATTCACAAAAGCGCTAAATGCGTTAACGTGTCCATATCACATGTACTATTACAAAACGCGTGAAATGGTAGAAAAAGAGCTTGTTAATTATGAAAAAGGTGAAACGAGAGCAGAAGTCGTAAAACAGTTGGAAAAAGAGCTGTTCGAACTGTATAAAGATCCTAATCTAGACATTAAACCTCCTCAATTAGAACAGCGCGGCGGCGCTTATTATAGTGATGCAGCCGTTCGACTGATTACATCCATTTACACGGATAAAGGTGATATTCAGCCTGTAAATACTATCAATAATGGTGCTATAGCAAGCATTCCAGCTGATTCTGCCGTAGAAGTAAGCTGTATCATTACAAAAGATGGTCCAAAACCAATTTCAGTCGGCGACCTTCCTGTACCTGTCAGAGGTCTTGTTCAAACAATTAAGTCATTTGAACGGATTGCTGCTGAAGCAGCAGTGACAGGAGATTATGACAAAGCTATTTTAGCATTAACTATTAATCCTCTTGTGGCTTCTGATAAACTAGCTAAGCAAATTGTCGATGAGATGCTAGAAGCTCATAAAGATTACTTGCCTCAATTTTTTAAAACGGTTCAAGCTTAAAGTCAAGCTGTTCGAATACAGTACGTATTCGAACAGCTTTTTTATATGTGTAAAGCTAGATTTCTGCCACCATCAGTGTAACAATATAAAATAGAAACAGACAGCAAAGGGTGGCTAAAAATGATTCACTTATTAATTATGATGGTAGAACGAGTCGGAGTTATTGTCATTTTAGGTTTTTTGCTGGCACATACAAAAGTTTTTCGGCAATTTCTCCGCAAACAGCAAGGGTATAAAGGAAAAGCTGTACTTATTTTTATTTTTTCTCTTTTTAGCATTATTAGCAACTACACGGGAATTGAAATTCAAGGAACCATTATTCGAAATGAAGACTTATTATTAAAAGTAGATCCATCAAGCTCGATTGCAAATACGCGAATTATGGGTGTAGAAATGGGCGGTCTGCTTGGCGGTCCTTTTGTCGGTTTAGGAGTAGGACTACTTGCTGGTGTTCATCGCTTTATGTTAGGAGGGAGTACGGCATTTAGCTGTGCAGTTTCGTCCGTTTTAGCAGGAGTGTTAACTGGATATATCGGCTATGCCTACCGGAAAAAACATCGAACGATTACACCGCGCTTTGCTGCACTTGTAGGCATAGCGATGGAAACGCTTCAGATGCTGATTATTTTATTATTTGCTAAACCGTTTGATTCGGCATGGACACTAGTGAGTATTATTGCTATTCCAATGATTATTGTAAATGGAACGGGAAGCTATATTTTCTTATCTATTATTCAGTCCATTTTACGGCAAGAGGAACAAATGAGAGCGCTTCAGACACACAAAGTATTATTAATCGCGGATCAAACGCTTCCACATTTTCGTCAAGGTCTTACTAGTGAATCATGTGAAAATGTTGCAAATATTATTCATCGCTTCACAGGTACGGATGCTGTTTCGCTAACTGATACGCACAAAATTTTAGCTCATGTAGGGGAAGGAATTGATCATCACGTTCCTTCGCATAGTTTAATTACCGGGCTGTCTCACGAAGTACTGAAGACAGGAAAAATTATGAAAGCAAAATCGAGAGAACAAATTGATTGTCAGCATAAAGACTGCCCGCTTCATGCTGCCATTGTGATGCCGCTCACTTCTCACGGTACCACAATCGGAACATTAAAAATGTATTTTAAAGATGCAAGCGGGTTAAGTCGGGTAGAGGAAGAGCTGGCAGAAGGACTGGCTAAACTATTTTCAACTCAGCTGGAGCTCGGCGAAGCGGAGCTTCGAAGTAAATTACTAAAAGATGCGGAGATTAAAGCTTTACAGGCACAGGTGAATCCTCACTTTTTATTTAATGCCATTAATACGATATCGGCGCTGTGCAGACAGGACGTAGAAAAAGCCAGAAAGCTGCTTTTGCAGCTAAGCGTTTATTTTCGTTCTAATTTGCAAGGTGCAAGGCAGCTGTTGATTCCGTTATCAAAAGAGCTTGATCATGTTCACGCATACTTATCGCTTGAACAAGCCAGGTTCCCTAATAAATACGAAATTGACATGTATATTGAAGAAGGACTAGATGATGTCTTGCTTCCCCCGTTTATTCTTCAAGTGCTTGTGGAAAATGCCATTCGTCACGCATTTCCGCGTAAACAAAAGCACTGTCGTGTAGAAGTTTATATTGAGACAAAAGATAAATATGTATACGTAAAGGTAAAAGACAACGGACAAGGTATAGACGCAAAACGATTGCAAATGCTTGGCAATCAGCCCGTTTTTTCAGAAAAAGGAACGGGGACGGCTCTTTACAATATTAAACAACGTTTGCATGGATTGTTTGGAAAAGAAACAAAGCTGGAGTTTGACGTAACAGAAGGAACAGCGGTTTCGTTTGTTATACCAATTGAATTAAAAAGCGAGGGTATGTAATATGCTGCGGGTACTAATAGTAGATGATGAAATGTTAGCGCGAGATGAATTAAAATATTTATTACATCGAACGAAAGAAGTAGACTTAATTGAAGAAGCTGAAAGTATCGAAGAGGCGTTGGATAAAATGATGGATGAAAAGCCGGATTTATTATTTTTAGATATACAATTGTCAGATGACAGCGGTTTTGATATTGCTAAAAGGCTTAAAAAAATGAAAAATCCGCCAGCTATTATATTTGCAACTGCGTACGATCAGTACGCTTTACAAGCCTTTGAAGTAGATGCAATTGATTACATTTTGAAGCCTTTTGATGAAGAAAGAGTGGTGCAGGCCATTCATAAATATAAAAAAATGCGTGTTCCTCATCCTGCTTTGAAAGAAGAAGAATTGATAGGAGAGTCTTCTTCTCAAACTGGAAAGTTAGCGATTTCTGTAGACGATTCGATTGTGTTAGTAAATATAGAGGACATCTTGTTTGTAGGGTTAATAGAAGGAGAAGTCACCATTCAGACTATAACCGAATCCTATCATACTGCTGATACGCTGGCTATGCTAGAAAAAAAGCTCCCTTCTCAGTCGTTTATTCGTGTGCACCGTGGTTATATCGTCAACGTACATCATATTTCCGAGGTACAGCCATGGTTTAATTCTACATATAATTTAGTGATGAAAAACGATGAGCGAGTTCCTGTCAGCCGTACATATGCTAAAGAATTGAAGAAGCGTTTAGGAATTTAAGGAAAAAGCAGCTTGCGTATGCATTTTAGCAGGCTGTTTTTTGCATTTCAAGGCTCGATTTTTGTAAGTGAGCACAAATATTCGACTCTTTGATTTGAAAACGCTTTCTAATGTGTTTTCATTTTATATAATGAAGTCAACAAACAGAGAGAGGTGAAAGAAATGAGTGCTAAAAAAGTGTATGGCTTTTTAACACAAGCATTTATTTTTTCCGTAATTATGTTGATTTCAGATTTTATTGCAGAGCATTTGCCTTTTCCAATGCCTGCTTCAGTCATTGGGCTTGTGCTGTTATTTCTTGCACTCTGCTTGAAGATTATTAAACTAGAGCAAGTTGAATCACTGGGAACGGCTTTAACTTCTTTGATCGGATTTTTATTTGTACCAGCAGGTATTTCTGTTATGAATTCATTAGGTGTTATGCAGCAGTACGGCATTCAAATTTGTTTAGTTATCATCGTGGCAACGATTATTTTGTTAGGCGTTACAGGCTTATTTTCACAGCTTATACTTGGCATGACAAAAGATAATAAAGCAAAAGAAGAAATAAAAGATGTAGATATGAGTGAAAAAACAAAAAAACAGGGCATTGCTTAATATTAATTATAAAGAGACAAGGTGGTTGGAAAGATGAATCCGTATTTTGGAATCGTGGTTTCTTTAGCTGCGTACGGTATTGGAACGTATTTATTTAAAAAGTCAAAAGGGTTTTTCTTATTTACTCCTTTATTTGTGGCAATGGTACTCGGGATTGCTTTTTTGAAAATTGGACACTTTTCTTATGAGGAATACAGTAGCGGCGGAAAAATTATCAGCTTCTTTTTAGAACCAGCAACGATTGCTTTTGCCATCCCTTTATATAAACAAGCTGATAAATTAAAAAAGTACTGGTGGCAAATCCTTTCTTCTATTGCGGTAGGATCAATTTGTTCAGTGGCGATTATTTTTGCGATTGCGAAAGGTATTCATATGGATGAAGTCGTGATGAAATCAATGCTTCCACAAGCAGCTACAACAGCGATTGCGCTGCCATTGTCTCAAGATATTGGAGGTATTCCTGCTATTACTTCCTTTGCTGTTATTTTTAATGCAGTCATCGTATATGCGCTGGGCGCTTTATTTTTAAAAGTATTCAAGGTGAAGAATCCAATTTCAAAAGGATTAGCTCTTGGAACTTCTGGACATGCGCTAGGAGTAGCCGTAGGGATTGAAATGGGAGAAGTAGAGGCAGCCATGGCAAGTATTGCAGTTGTTATTGTAGGCGTCGTCACAGTTGCCGTTATTCCACTTTTTGTTCAGCTAGTCATGTAACAAAAGCCTGAAGGAGTCAGAGATTTTCTGACTCCTTCAGGCTTTTGTTTGTTAATTAATACACCACTCCAAAATGTCGTGATGCGCAGTTTTGACAGGTTGTATGGTCAAAAAGACTCTCAGGAATGATAAATTCAAAACAAAATTGACATTGTTTGAATTGACTTTGTCTATAAAACATTGTCTCTAAGAAAATAGCTGTAATATGTTCAGTTATTTTCTTGTGGGAACGTTGTTCTAAAGTGGACCATGGAATAGACTGATGCTCTATGTAAATCGGAAAGGAAGTATAGGGTGTATCCCATTGAATGGCTTGATATCCAAACGTAAGGCCATGATGAGCTGCTGATGTAAATATGATCAGGTTTTGATGGAATTCTGGCAGAGGTAGTTCTAGTTTTTGATCTTTAAGCGATCTCGTTTTGGAATGAAGGTTATACAATTTAATTTGAAAATGAATCCACTGAGTGGCGTGAACGGTTATTGACATGTTTTAAACCTCCAATTCAGACTCTTTCTTTTATCATACTTTTATCATAATTGATTTCAAAATAAATAAATAGTAGGCAAAAAGAAGATAACAAAATTTTATATAGATTACTTATAAGGCGTAGGGAAAGGTGATATAAGCACAGCATCCTTTTTTCTACCCATTTTTAAAGCATATTAATCTTCTATATAAAAGCTTGCTTTCAACGAATGCTATCGGCGTACTCCTACGCTTTAAACAGATTTTAATGTTAGAAGTTATAACAAGGTTCATTTCTTTTAGAGAAGTTTATGAAATAATAAAAAATGTATATTTTACGGTCTGAATCTATGTGTTGGAGGTTTTTATATGACGAAACAAAAGCTGATATTAATTGGAAATGGAATGGCGGGAATGCGCTGTATCGAAGAAATTCTTATTCATTCTCCAGATTGTTTTGATATTACTGTTTTTGGAAGTGAGCCTCACGTTAACTATAATCGAATTTTATTATCAACCGTTTTACAAGGCAGTACAAAGCTTGAAGATATCAATATTCATTCTTTGGCATGGTACAAGGAAAATAATATCACTTTATTTAAAGGAGAAAGCGTTACGCACATAGACACCAAGAGAAAAATAATAAAAACAGATAAAAACAGAGAGACGAGGTACGACAAGCTTATTATTGCTACTGGTTCGAGCCCGTATATGCTCCCCGTTAAAGGGCTTGAAAAAGAAGGTGTTCTCGGTTTTCGTACCATTGAAGACTGTCAAAAAATGATTGAAATTTCCAAACAGTATAAAAAAGCAGCGGTTATTGGAGGCGGCCTGTTAGGACTGGAAGCTGCTAGAGGGCTATTGAATTTAGGAATGGATGTTCAAGTTATTCACCATTCGGGTTTCTTAATGGAACGACAGTTAGACAAAGCAGCATCTAATATGTTAAGAGAAGAATTGGAACAGCAAGGCATGAGTTTTCTATTAAACAAACGTACGGATGAGGTTATAGGGGAAAGCCGAGTAGGAGGCATCCGGTTTGATGATAACAGTAAAATTGCAGCTGATTTAGTTGTAATGGCTACAGGGGTAAGGCCCAATGTTAATTTAGCTAAAAAAAGCGGAATAGAAACAAATAGAGCAATTATCGTAAACGATTATTTGGAAACGAGCATTCCAGATATCTATGCAGTAGGTGAATGCGCTGAACATCGAGGGATGACATACGGTCTTGTTGCGCCTCTTTACGAACAAGGAAAAGTTTTAGCCCGCACCCTTTGCCAAATAAAAAGCGAAGGTTATCAAGGTTCTGTTCTTTCCACTCAGCTGAAAATATCAGGAATAGACGTGTACTCAGTCGGAGAGTTTAAGGAAAATCAAGGTGCAAAAGCTATTACGGTTTCGAATATGCTAGATGGCATATACAAAAAAGTAGTTTTTCGCGAAGGGAAAATAGTGGGAGCTGTTCTTTTTGGAGATACCAGTGATGCTGTAAAGCTATCAAAAATGATTAGTGAAAAAAAGGATTTATCGCAAGCAGAAAAAGTACAGTTATTTCCTTCTCAACATGAAAAAGAAAATGCAGTAGCTTCCATGTCACTTCCAGATATCGTATGCAACTGTAACGGTGTAACAAAAGGAGCTATTATTGAAGCTGTCCAGAAAAATGATTTAACGACAGTAGATGAAATAAAAAATTGTACAAAAGCTTCAGGTTCATGTGGAGGATGCAAACCTCTTGTAACAGATCTTTTAACATATATTCAAAGCGATGAGTTTGATGAAGTTATTGAAGAAAAGACTTTTTGTGCGTGTACACACTTATCAGAAGATGAGCTGGTAAGAGAGATGCAGCGATATCAATTTGAAACGGTTCAGCAAGTGAGAGAAGTGTTAAAATTTGAAGACATAAAAGGCTGCTCGTTATGTGAAGGCGGTCTTCATTACTATTTAGAAATGATGAATCCTCATCATGAAAACGATCCACATTCTTTATTTATTACCGAGAATGAACAGGCCGTTCTGCTTCATGACGGGACTTACTCAGTGGTACCGCAAATTCACGGTGGTCTGACAAATGTACAGGAATTAAGAAACCTAGCAAATGTAGCTGAAAAGTACAACATCTCTACTATTCGTTTAACAAATGATCAGCGCATTCAATTCATTGGAGTGAAAAAAGAATATCTTCCGTTGGTAAGGGAGGAAATAGATAGAGGACTTCAGCAGCTATATGAACGTACAGTTAAAAATGTATCTGTTTATATAGGAAAAGGAACGTGTATTTGTCAGTATGAACCTGCTCTTGCTTTATCAAATGAATTAGATAAACAGCTTGAATATGTAAAGACTCCATGTGATATCAAAATCAGCATTGCTTCGTGTTCGCACATTGCAGAGAGCGTAACAACAAGTGATATAGGATTAAGAAGAATAGACAGAGGATGGGAAATATATGCTGGCGGAAGCAGCGCAGAAGCTAGAAGCGGCGAGCTGTTTTATGTGGCCGAAACAAACGAAGAAGCAGTAGAAATCAGCTGTTCTTTGATTCAATATTACCGTGAAACGGGGAACTATTTAGAAACTGTCGGGACCTGGATCGAACGAGTGGGAATTGTTCATGTCAGAGAAGTTTTGTTTGAGGTAGACAATCGAGAGTATTTAATGAAGCAGCTCAGCTCAGAACGCTCTCGTGCAATCACATATTTATTATAGGAAAGAAGGGTGATCTAAGTTGACTGAGATGCTATTGAAATATTTTCGTGAGCAGCAAAAGCAAGTTGAAACCGAGCGTATCTATGATACTCAGTGTCCTTACTGCAGCATGCAGTGCAAAATGCAGTTAGTTGAACAAACACATGTAAAAAGGAAAACGTATAAAACAATTGGAACAGACAACCCTACTTCTCAAGGAAGGTTATGTATCAAAGGAATGAATGCGCATCAGCATCCTTTGCATAAAGATCGGATTCAATATCCTTTATTAAAAGTAAACGGAGAGTTTGTAAAGATTTCTTGGAAAGAAGCTCTTCACTATATTAAAGAAAACGTTACAGAGATTCAAGAGAAGAATGGAGCAGATGCGCTAGGTGTTTATGGAAGTGCCTCTATTACAAATGAAGAAGCTTATTTATTAGGGAAATTTGCTCGAGTTGCGTTAAAAACAAAGTATATCGATTACAATGGACGCTTATGTATGTCGGCTGCTGCTTCTGCTGCTAGTAAAACATTTGGCATGGACCGAGGATTTACGAATAGCTTGCAAGAGATTCCGTTTACTGAATGTATTATGTTAGCTGGAACAAATATTGCGGAATGTCAGCCAACGATTATGCCTTATTTTGAGAAAGCAAAAGAAAACGGAGCTTTTATTATTGCAATTGATCCAAGAGAAACAGCTACAACTAAACTAGCTGATTTACACTTGAAACTTAAGCCGGGGAGCGACGCGGCATTAGCCAATGGAATCTTGAAGGTCCTTATCGAAGAAAATTATCTAGATGAACGATTTCTACAAGAACGTGTCAATGGATTTGAAGAAGTAATTCAATATGTGGCGTCTCTAGAATTTAATATCATTGAAGAAATAACGGGAGTGCCACTTGAAGAGATGTGCCAAGCTGCCCGTATGTTTGGTCAAAGCAAAACAGGAATGATTTTTACTGCTAGAGGGGTAGAGCAGCAAACAGACGGAAGTGCTGCGGTGCGAAATTTTTTGAATATTCTACTTTCTGTTGGGAAAATCGGTAAACCTCGCTGCGGATATGGGGCCATTACCGGTCAAGGAAATGGGCAAGGAGCCCGAGAGCATGGTCAAAAAGCGGATCAGCTTCCAGGCTACCGTTCAATCGAAAATCATGAGCACCGGATGCATATAGCAGATGTGTGGAACATAGAGGAGAAAGATCTTCCTAGAAAAGGTGTTTCTGCATATGAGATGATTGAAAAAATTCATGATGGTGAGATTAAAGGGCTGTTTTTGATGTGTTCAAATCCAACAGTTTCAAATCCAAACGCTAATTTTGTTAAGAAGGCTTTTGAAAAGCTTGAATTTCTAGTGGTAGCAGATATGTTTGAATCAGAAACAGCAAAATTAGCAAACTTGATCTTACCAGCATCTTCCTATTTGGAAGATGAAGGAACCATGACAAATGTAGAGGGAAGAGTTACATTACGCGAAGCTAGCTTTCCATGCCGCGGCGAAATCAAACACGACTGGGAAATACTATGTGAAATTGCTAAAGTTTTAGGGAAAGAGGAATATTTTTCGTTTTCATCAGCTGAAGAAATATTCAATGAACTGCGAATGGCAAGTAAAGGAGGGATCGCTGATTACTCCGGTATTACGTACGAACGATTACGAGAGGAAAAAGGGATTTTATGGCCATGTAGAAGCTTAACAGATAAAGGAACCGAGCGCCTGTTTGAAACGCGTTTTGCTCATAGTGATGGAAAAGCGATGATGGTCCCTGTCTCGAATCAAGCTATTGTTCCTAAAGCAAAAATAACCGAAAAATATCCTCTCTATTTAACAACGGGAAGAGTGATGTCGCACTATTTAACGGGTGTACAAACGCGAAAAAGTGCGTCTTTATCTGCTAGAAATTTCGAATCTTTTATGGAAATCCACCCTTCAACAGCGAAAAAATATGAAATTTCGAATCAAGAATTAGTACAAATTGAATCTTCATATGGAAGGATTGTGGTAAGAAGCAAATTTTCAGAGGGCATTCGGCCAGATACCGTATTTGTTCCTTTTCACTGGGCGGATTCTCAAAATGTTAATAACCTTGTCTCTGAGAAATTAGATCCCGCCTGTAAGATGCCGGGGTTTAAAGTAAGCGCTGTGAAGATTAGCCCTTCTGTAAAAAGAAGCACCTATTAAAAATGCTGATGCAAAAAGCCTCTTGAAAAAAGAGGCTTTTTACATGGAATCAGGCAAGGTGCTTTTGGTTAATACGTACATCTTGTTTTTTGAATCCAGAATAATTCAGTAAGAGACAGAATAGGGCAAAAAGCGCTAGTAAGGAAAAACCCACAACGTAATCTCCGCTTGTATCTTTTATAAAGCCTAGCACAATAGGGGGAAAGAAGCCGCCTACTCCTCCGAATGCACCTACGATCCCGGTAACAGCTCCAATATTTCCTGTTGAAACAGATGGAACCATTTTAAAAACAGCTCCATTTCCGATACCAAGAGTAATGGCTGCAAGTAAGCAACCTACGCTAAATAGGGAGAAGGCAGTGATGGTAAATGCAATAAATAACCCTATTAGTAGCATTCCGGTAAAGACGAAGGTAAGTACTTTTTTTGCTCCGAATACATCCGATAAATATCCTCCAAGAGGCCGTACAAACGTTGCTAATACAACAAAAATAGCTGTTTTCAGCCCGCTGTCTACGGTTGATGCATTAAATTGATCGTGCAAAATGGTAGGGAGATAGATGCTGAATGTGACAAATCCACCGAATGTTAAAAAATAGAAAACGGACAAAAACCACGTTTCTCTAAATTTTAATACCGATAAAGATTCCTGCAGCGTTTTAGGAGAAGCAGCAGAAGGGTGGTCTGAAGTTCCTACCCATAATAAAAGAGCCATTAAAGCTACCGCAATTGCTAAACTCCAAAATACCCAAGGCAAGCCAAAAGAAGAAAAGATAAGTGGAATACTAAAGCTTGCTACCGCTGATCCTAAGTTGCCCATCCCGGCAATTCCTAAAATAAAACCTTGCTTTTGAGGTGAATACCATTTAGAGACATATGTAATGGAAATAGCAAATGTTGTTCCAGCCATGCCGATAAAAAATGCCCAAAAGAGCAGCATGGAGTAAGAATGAGTAAAGCCTGCACAAATGGTAGGGAGTAAAAGAGCAAGCATTGTTAACGAATACACTTTTCTTCCGCCGAAGCGATCTGTTAAAATTCCCATCGGAATCCGCATGAGTGAACCTAATAAGACGGGAGTGGCAATTAAGATACTTTTTTCAGCATTGGTTAATGAATACATCACTTGAATATCTGCGGCGATAGGCGCGAAGACAGACCATACTGAAAAAGCAATAATCATAGATAAAGTCGAGATAAGAAGTACAGATAAGGGCCGTTTAGAAAACATTGCTTAAAAACCTCCTTTTTTATATACAGCGTAAAGCTGTTGCAATATGGTAATTATGATACTACGCTTTCTTTGTTATGTATCATTTTATGTTAGGTTTTCTTCCGTACTTTTGCTGAAGAACGGACGCAGATAAAAGTGGAGAAATAACTTAGACTTACACTCTATCTAAGTACTGATGAAGAGACGGTTAAAAAGCTTTAAAAGAACAGTAAGTAGAAATATTATCGAAAGAATGGAAGAAAAATTGAAATTAGAAGAGATTAATAGAGTCAGCACCTATAAATTTGTGCTATCGAATTATAGCCAAATCAAAAAAAATTCATATTTTATATAGAACACAAATTTTTGAAATAGAAGGTGAAAAAAGTGACAGAAAAGCATCCTCTTTCAGGTTATAAAAAGGATGATTATGGAGTTCTCTGGATATGGAGTTATGTTGGACAGGCTAGAGTGAAAATGGGGTATAAAGTAAAAAGTCTGCTTCACTATGAGCAATCTTCCTATCAACAAATCAGTATTGTGGATACAAAATGGTATGGGAAGATGTTGGTGCTAGACGGTACTCCACAAATTTCAACAGGCGAAGGATTTATTTATAATGAAATGATTAGCCATGTTCCGATTATAACGCATTCAAATCCTAAAAAAGTTGCGATGATTGGCGGAGGAGATTGTGGTCCTGCACGAGAGGCAATGAAGTATGACGGGATTCAACAAATCGATGTAGTCGAAATCGATCCAAAAGTTACAGAAATCTGCCGCACATGGCTAACTCCGGCTTCTTGTTATGACGGTGAAACGAGGCTCAATATGATACATCGCGATGGAATAGAGTGGATTCAAGAACAAAAGGGAGTTTATGATGTTCTTATCATTGACCGACCTGACCCTGTTGGACCTGGAAAAAAATTATTTCAACCTGATTTTTATCAATATGTCTACAACAGCCTTAAAGATGATGGCGTGGTTGTTTTTCAATCAGGATCTCCTTATTACAATACTTCCACGTTACAAAGCACAGTTAAAAATTTAAAGGAGCTGTTTCCAATTGTCCGCACATATTTAGTGACGATACCTCTTTTCCCTTGCGGCATTTGGAGTTTTACGATTGCTTCTAAAAAAATGGATCCTCTTCAGGCCGATTTGACGAAGCTGCAGCATACACATACTCAATATGTTGACCCTGAAATTTTCCGCGCATCATTTGTTTTACCTAAATATATAAAAGAAATAGTAGACGGAAAAGATTCCTAAAAACTAAGTAGCGACGAATGTTTGTTGAAAGTCGTGAATAATCTCGGAAAATATATTTGTTATAGCAGGTCTATGTTTGCTGCGCAGAGTTCGGGATAATTCAATTTGAAACGTATTAAAATTATGGCTGTAACCTGTATAGTTCCTATTGTCACCTTGTCTGTGAAAAGCAATTGATTCGTTTCCAATAAATTTATTATCAAATACTACATGGATTTTTGGAAACGAATTTTCGGATTTTTTAGTCAGCGCTTGTTGAAACCAATCCTTAACTTCCTTTGAGCAAGATTGTCCATATAAGGTTCCTACTTCAATTGCATAAGGCCCGTAATGTGTATCCTTCATTCCATGAAAAGATAAATGCAGATAGGGTGTTAGAAGGCAATTATTACTATCTATTATCTTTAAAGATTTGATAATTTCTTGGATTGTGCTTCTATATTCTTGTATCCCCTCATAGTTCGTTTTATTTAGATTTCTATTTAAATCTGCTACGGTTCTGGAAACCGTGCTAATAATTCCAGCACATCCTGTGTTCTTTACTACATTCTCTACGATTTTATCCGTAAATAAATCAGCAGCGGGTGGTTCTGCATGAAGTGCGTCTACATGACAGCTTATAAAACCAGTTCCTTTGTTATATTTTAAGTAGTTTCCATGAATGAATTTTAATGTCATTGATTATTTCTCCTTTTATATCGTTTGAAATCTATCCTTTCTATAATAAATGCAGTAAAAATAAAATCGGTGAATTATTACACGTGTTAAATACATACATAAAAAGTTTTTAGAGATGGTGGAGATAAATAGATAAATGTACAGGATTATTTTGGATAGTTACATACTATATGAGTAGCTGATTGTTGTTATAAGGCATTAAAGTAGCAAAATACGATAGAAAGTTCTAATTAGGAGGCTTTAAAATGGATCCAATGAGAGAAGAGTTAGGGATATTATCTGATAAAGAAATGACGTTGCAAACTCTTAATCTGAATAATATACCGTCTGTTGAATTAGTTGACCCCAAAACCTGTTCATATCCAGTGATAGGGAGGAAGTATGGTCACCATAGCGGAAGAGATATTGTTATCGTAAATACAAAGGATCAAGCAATGTATGAAGGATATGACTATTTTACGAAAATATATGCAATAGACAAAGAATATTGTCTAGAAGTAGAAGGACTGAGCGTAAAAACAGTACAAGTAGTGACCAGTGAACATGTTGTATTTAATGAAATACCCATTCGAACGCAAGCCTTCGGCTGGAAATTAGAACAGGTAAACACTATGGATGTACCGGAAATGCTGATGAACGTAGCCATTCGAGCGCTCTACGTAACGGGAGCTAAAAGCGGCTTTGTCAAAATGGGGGTATTAGAAAATGGAGAGTGTATCGTCACAGATATTAACTCATCAGAAAGTGAATGGATAGAAAATCCATTAAAGCCTAGTGTTCCTTTTAGCATGGGTGCTGACGTTGAGTTTATGTTAAGCTGTGACGGAGAGCTTCTACCAGCTTCTACTTTTTTTTCTGTTGAAGGTCCGGTAGGCTGTGATGAAAGACAAATAGAGCAAGATAGCGGTGAGTATGCATTAGTAGAAGTTAGGCCTGAAAAAGCAAATTCATCAACAGAACTATTTGAGAATATCCAAAAGTTAATAGAAAAAGCATCTGCACAGGTACCATATGAAAATATTCATTTTCGGGCAGGCAGCATGCCGTTTTCAGGGTATCAATGTGGAGGACATATTCATTTTGGTATTCCGCTTTCTTTATCCTTATTAAGAGCTCTTGACCACTACCTTGCTATTCCAGTAGCGCTGATAGAAGAATCTAAGACCGCTAAACTCAGACGGAAAACGAACCATGGAGGTCTTGGACGCTATCGTGAGAAACCGTATGGATTTGAGTATTTAACTTTAAGCTCTTGGATTATCGACCCTAGAATTACTCTCTCCACTTTAGCTCTTGCTCAGCTAGTTGCTACCCATCATCATGAATTAAAAAGCGAATTTTTATTTCATCCACTTATGCAGCGTGCCTACTATCAAGGGAATAAAATCTTTCTTAAACGAATGTGGAAAAATATCAAGGCCAACCTTATGAAAACGTCCAGCTATCCACACTATCAAAATGAACTATCTTTTCTATTTGAAATGATAGAAAAAGAAATTCCTTGTGATGAATTAAATGATATTCGCAGAAATTGGAATGTAAAGATTTCTAAAGAAATCTATGACCGTGGTCATATTATCCAAATCCCCAAAAAGCTCCGTTTAAAATACGGCCTCAAAGAGGGGCAGTCTACGATTGTTAGTGCAGGAAAGGCAATATCAACTGCAACTGTGCATTCTTATCCTTTTTCATTTCGCCATCCAAATATGGTTCAACTCTCTAAATCTCTCCGTGATAAACTATCTCTCCCAAAAGATTGGTGCCCCAAGCTATCAGCTTCAGAAGGCATCATAACTTTAGGTCCTATCATTGGCATTCTTGCTAACCGTCCTTTTGAAAGACAAACAACCTATTTCCACCACCTATGTCGCTTAGCAAATGAAAAGCGAATGCTTGTATATGTGTTTGAACCTGAAGATATTGATTGGGAGAAAAAATTGGTTAAAGGAACAACCATTAACGGTGAAGGGCTCTTTCCTTTTCCTGCTGTTATTTATGACCGTTATTTCATAGATGGCAGAAAAAATATTTTAATAGATGAAATAAGGGCAAAACTTCAGGCGATTTATAAAATTCCTTTTGTTAATTCTTCAAACTTGTTTCAGCTTACGGGAGATAAGTGGGCAACATATGAACTTCTTATGAAAGAATATGAAGAATTTCTTCCAGAGTCACGTCTCGTACAAAATCCTGCTGACATTGCAGAAATGCTCGATAGCTACGGAGAAGTTTATTTAAAACCGCTTGGCGGGGCCTTAAGTAAAGGAGTCATGCGCATCGTTCGCCGACCAACAGGCATCTTTTGGTTTGATCTTAATAAAAAAGAGCTGCATCAATTCAGTAATATGGAAGAATTATTTACTTTGCTCGCTCCTTTGATGAAAAACAATCCTTATCTTGTTCAAGAAGGAATTCGCAGAAAACAGCATAAAGATAAAAATTTAGAAATACGGGTTTATATGCAAAAAAATGAAAAGCAAATTTGGCTTCGAACGGGTATGGTTGCGCGTCTCACCGGTGAAGATGTGCTAACGGAAGATTCAGAAACGAATATGCGCCTCAGTAAAATATTTAATAGTTTATACCCTGATCCAACAGACAGAAGGCTAGTTATAAACCAATTAGCTAAAATATCTAAAAATATTGTGGCAACAGTAGAAGAGAAAGTAGGGTCTTTTGGGGAGCTGGCGGTAGATTTATGTATAGATCAGTACGGTTCCATAAAGTTGCTTGAAATAAATGCAAAACCAGATAGTCTGTTCTCACAAATTAGAGCCTATAAGCTGCGTACTTTGGCGGGGATTCGTCTGCTTAATTATGCGTCTTCACTGGCTGGTTACGAAGAAGAAAAGGAGGATTTAACATGAAGCACTTCACATTAAATGAAATCCTTAAACAAACGGGGGGAGACCTTTGTTATGGATCAGGAAATCCTGTTATTAAACATGCTATAAACTACGCTAAAAAGGATATAGAGGATCATACACTCATCTTTCATTTAGATAGAGAACCGATTAGAGGGAAGTATTGGAAAGGAAATCATTCAATTGTCGTTATAACAGATCACCCTGAGCTGTGCACGAACTTAGAGGGAGATATTATTCTTGTTAAAACAGCTCAATTAGAAGAGGCTTATTGGAAATTTATCCAATACTACCGAGGGCTTTTTGATCTTCCTGTTATTGGAGTTACAGGAACTTGTGGAAAAACGACCACGAAAGAGATGATCCGACAAATATTAATTGAAGACTATAAAGTGAAAGCTACGTGGATGAGTATGAATTCTATGTCTGTAAATCTACGTTATTTAACAGGTATTGATGATACGACAGAAGTAGCAGTTTTTGAGATGCCGGTCGCTTATCCAGGTTATTTAAAAGTTGCGTGCCGCTACTTTCAGCCACAAATACGAATTTTATTAAATATAGGCGTACACCATCTCGCTGATTGTGAAACGCCTGAAGAATACATGAAAGCAAAAGCTGAAATTGTAGAAGGCTTAGATCCAAATAGCGGCATTTTGATTTTAAACGCAGATGACGAAAATATTAAGAAAGTACTTGATGTGAGTCCTTTTAAAGGTGTTGTATATATAGGTAAAAATGATGGTTCCCAATTTCAAGCAAAAGATATTAAATATGCTAACGGAGGAATGGCCTTTACCTTAAAACACAAAAACAAAGAGTACAATGCCTTTATCCCTGGATATGGTGAACATAATGTGTATAATGCACTGGCTGCCATTGCTGCAGTATTTTATGTGGGCGTTGATATTTCCGTTGCCATACAAAGACTTAGCTTATTTGAACAAGTAGAAGAACATTTGGAATTTAAAAGAGGAATGAATGAGTGTACGGTAATTAATGATACATGGAACTCTTCACCTTTATCGATGGCTACAGCTCTTGGAGTTCTCAGTGATATGTCAAAAGAGAAACAGTCTATCGCTTTATTAGGTTACATGCCTCAGCTAGGAGAAGGACCTTATGCAATTAAACAATATGAAGATATGGGAAAAAAAGCAGCGGAATCAAAGATTGATGTTTTAGTGGTAGTAGGAGAAGAAGCGAAAGCTATTAGGACAGGAGCTTTAAAATGTGGAATGGATCCTAATAAAGTCTATTTTTGTAAGACTGGTGATGAAGTATACAATGTGCTAGCGCCATATTTAAATGAAAATACAATAATTTTATTAAAAGTAACGCACCGTGTTATGACAAAACCTACTTTTAAAGAATTAAGAAATAAACTTATTCCAGACAACGAAGAGTAAAAGGAGGATAGACATGAAGAAGACTAAACAGCTAAGAGAGTTGATAGAAAGTAAACAGCTAGAGTTTATTATGGAGGCTCACAGTGCGCTATCTGCAAAGATTGTAGAAGAAGCAGGATTCAAAGGGATATGGGCTAGCGGCCTGTCTTTATCCGCAGCACTGGGTGTAAGAGATAATAACGAGGCTTCATGGACACAGGTATTAGACATCTTAGAGTTTATGAGTGACGCAACGTCCGTTCCAATTCTTCTTGATGGTGATACAGGGTATGGGAATTTTAATAATGCAAGAAGATTAGTTAAGAAATTGGAGCAGCGAGACATTCCAGGCGTATGTATTGAAGATAAATTGTTTCCAAAAACAAACTCATTTATTAAAGGTGAAGCACAGCCGCTTGCAGATATTAATGAATTTTGCGGCAAAATTAAGGCAATGAAAGATAGCCAAAATGACGAAGATTTTGTAGTGGTATCGCGTGTAGAAGCTTTTATTGCAGGGTGGGGGCTGAAGGAAGCTTTAAAGCGTGCAGAAGCTTATCGCCAAGCAGGAACCGACGCCGTTTTGATTCATAGTAAAAGGTCAGATATGACAGAGATTGAAGCTTTTATGAAAGAGTGGGGAAACAGGCTTCCGGTTATTATTGTTCCAACCAAATATTATTCGGTTCCAACTGATAAATTTAGTGATTTAGGAATTAGCTTGAGCATTTGGGCCAACCATAACTTAAGATCTTCCATTACAGCTATGCAGAAAACGTCCGCTCAGATTTATTGCGATAAAAGTTTGATTAATGTAGAAAAAAATGTCTCTCCGCTTGAGGAAGTTTTCCGTCTTCAAAAAGCTGAAGAGCTCGATATGGCAGAGAAACTTTATTTAAGCTCTGCCAATCATAGCACGAACGCTATGATCCTGGTAAAAGAATCAGCAAATGAAGCTTTGATAACTGAGCAGATAAATCAGTTAAAAAAAGTCGGCGTGACAAATAGTATAAAAGCAGGTTCCGATAAAGCTATGGAAGATAAGGCATTTCCTAATAAAGGAGAATTATATCATCTCTATGCTGCAAGAGATAAGCTAGGAACGGCTACTTTAATAAGCGATAGTAACATCGTATATAAAACACATGTTTTTGAGGAGTTAATTCATGAAAGTGGCGATATCACTATCGTAGCAGGAGCTGATTATGAGTTAAAAGGGAATCAAACATCTTATGTAACTGCTAAACTTCCCTATTCCAAGCAGCTGTATTCTAAAACAGTAGACTTGATTCAAATGTCGTGCAATCCAAACTCTAACAACATTCATGGTGAATTCATTGGTCTTTGGAAAGTTTCTGGAAAAGGCACTGAGGTTGTAAAAAAAGCTTTGGAAGAATTGGCACAAAGAAAAGATTTTGCTCAGCTCACGTTTTCTGATTTCTTTAATTATATTAATCTAATTCACCCAGTTGCTGTTAAATATACGATGGGGTCATGGATAGATACCGAAACGTATACGAAGATTCAAAAAGATGGTGGGAAAAATGATTAGTACGTCCGTATTTGGAACTCAATTAAAAAAACTAGGTTTTCAATTTTATAGCGGGGTTCCTTGTTCCTATCTTAAACATCTCATTAACTACGCTATCAACGAATGTGAATATGTTGCAGCAGCAAACGAAGGAGAAGCGGTAGCGATTGCTGCTGGAGCATCAATTGCTGGCAACAAAGCGGTTGTTTTAATGCAGAACTCCGGATTAGCAAATGCTGTTTCCCCTTTAACCTCTCTTATTCATCCGTTTAAAATTCCTGTCCTTGGATTTGTCAGTTTTCGCGGAGAACCTGGATGTCCAGATGAACCGCAGCATGAATTAATGGGAGAAATTACTCCTGCCCTACTAAATACGATGAAAATAAAATGGGAATATTTATCTTTTGATTTTGCGGAAGTTAAAAAACAATTACAGCGGGCTAATCAAGCTGTTGAAAATAATGAAAGCTACTTCTTTATTGTAAAAAAAGGAACGTTTGAGCCAGTTAAGCTCTTAGAAAAATCAATGAAAAACGTTACTCTTAAAATGAAAAGTGAACAGATAACAACCGACGAGTTACCTTCAAGGTATGAGGCATTACAAGTAGTTAATTCATTAAAAGACAACGATACTATTCAATTGGCCGCTACAGGAAAAACAGGAAGAGAGCTTTACGAAATAGAAGACGCAAGAAATAATTTTTATATGGTTGGATCTATGGGGTGCGTTAGTTCCATTGGTTTAGGCTTAGCTTTGAGCAGAAAGGAAAAGAACATCATTACAATTGATGGAGACGGAGCGTTGCTTATGCGCATGGGAAATCTAGCAACCAACGGATACTATTGTCCGGAAAATTTATTACACATTCTTTTAGACAACCACACCCATGATTCTACTGGGGGACAACATACGGTCTCTCATCACATTAATTTTGTAGATATTGCTTCTTCCTGTGGGTATCAAAATTCCATTCATGTTCATAACTTAAATGAGTTAGAGACGTATATCAAACAGTGGAAAAATGATAAAAAATTAACATTTTTATATCTTAAAATAGCGAAAGGATCTAAAAAGAACCTGGGGCGTCCTGAAATGAAGCCTTATGAAGTCAGAGAAAGAATGCAGGTGTTTTTAGATGATTAAAACAGCTGTTATTCTAGCTGCGGGGATGGGGAGCAGGATTCGTAAAAGAGCTGGAAACCGTCCCAAGGGTTTTTTGATGATTGATGAAAAATCGATTATTGAACATTCCATTTCAA
The DNA here is from genome assembly GCF_029522155.1 of Priestia sp. P5. Lineage (NCBI taxonomy): Bacteria > Bacillati > Bacillota > Bacilli > Caryophanales > Bacillaceae > Priestia > Priestia sp. P5. Next base: position 172,692 of record NZ_JAKWFJ010000002.1, read on the forward strand.
AGTTAATAGAAGCAGGAGTTAAGACGATTTTTATTGGAACAGGTTATATGAAAGAAGAATATGAAAAGCTAATGGTTAGATATCCTCAAATAAAATGTGTTTATAATTCTAGATACGAAACAACGGGAAGTCTGTTTACGCTGTATCAATTTAAAAATTATATTAAAGAAGATTTTTTACTATTGGAATCGGATGTAATTTATGAAAAGAATGCGTTGGAAACATTAGTAAATCATTCGAGATCAGATGTCATACTAGCGAGTAAATTGAACGGTGCTGGCGACGAAGTTTATATTGAAGCTGATAAAGATAATAACCTTAAGAATATGTCAAAACAAAAAGAAGAGTTGAATAGTATCTATGCAGAACTAGTTGGTTTAACCAAACTCTCTTATGCTACATTTCAGAGACTTTGTGATGAAGCAAATACGTTGTTTCAGTTTAATCAAACGATCGATTATGAATATGGCCTCGTTAAAATTTCCGAAAAAGCAAATGTGTATGTTCATAAACTGGATAATTTGGCATGGTGTGAAGTGGATGATGAAGATCACTGGGCAAGAGCAACTACTATTGTTTATCCGATTATTAAAGCTCGAGAAGGTATTCCACATACAGTTAAGAGAAATATACTCCTAAACCCCGGACCGGCAACTACAACAGATACCGTCAAATATGCTCAAATAGTGGAAGACATTTGCCCGAGAGAAAAACAATTTGGAGAGACAATGGAATTTATCTCTGCTGAACTAACAAAATTTGTTGGGAATCCAGAGAAGTATACTACGGTATTATTCGGCGGATCTGGAACGGCTGCAGTGGAATCGATTTTAAGTTCAGTAATTGATAACAGTACGGTTGTTATTATCAATAATGGTCCATACGGTGAAAGAATGTGTAAAATCGCTGAAATTTATGGACTGAATTATTTAGAATATAAAAGCTCCGCCGAGCAGGCTATTGATATGAACGACTTAGAAATTTTTATAAAAAAGATTTCAACGAACGTTTCTTATCTGGCGCTTGTTCACTGTGAAACTTCCACGGGGCTTCTTAATGATATTGAACAAATTGGGGAATTTTGTGCAGTGAAAAATATCGAAATGATTGTGGATGCAATGAGTTCGTATGCAGCTGTTCCAATTGACATGCAAAAAATGAATATAAGCTATCTGGCCGCAAGTGCAAATAAGAACCTTCAAGGAATGGCAGGCGTGTCGTTTGTTATAGCAAATAAAGACCGGTTAGAAAAAACGGAGCAAATAAAGCCTCGTAACCTTTATCTTCATTTATATGATCAGTATCGATATTTCCAAATGAATAAACAAATGCGTTTTACTCCTCCTGTTCAGACTATGTACGCCTTAAAGCAGGCAATTATAGAAACTCAGTGGGAAGGAATTGAGAAACGATATGAACGCTACTCAAAATCATGGACTACTTTAACGGATGGAATTACTCGGCTTGGGTTAACCTATTTGGTTCCTGAAACACATCATTCTAAAATTATTACCTCTATCATCGAGCCTTCCAATAGAAAGTATAATTTTGATATTATGCATGATTTTTTTTATAAACAGGGATTCACCATTTATCCTGGTAAAATTGATAAATTAGAAACGTTTCGAATAGCAAATATTGGTGATATCACATATAGAGATATAGAAAGATTTCTTCACCTTCTTGAACAATATCTTAAAGCTTTAAAAGGAGAGTGAGAAAAAGTTGAATCAAAAATTAGCTGTAGCAGTTATGGTGGTAAATCAAGATCATCACGTGCTTCTAGTCAAGAACCATAGACGGGGATGGGAATTTCCAGGCGGTTTTGTTGAAGCAGGTGAATCAATAAAAGATGCGGGGATACGAGAAGTTAAAGAAGAATCTGGAATTGTTATTGAAGTGACCAACTTTCTAGGAGTAGAACAAGATGTTAAACGATCTACTACTGTTATTTTATTAAAGGGAAAAGCGATTAGCGGAAAAATTTCTGTCTCCAATGAAACACAGGATGTGGGATATTTTACGTTAGAAGAAGCAAAAAATATAATTAAATTAGATAACTTTAAGGATCGAATGGCTAGATGTCTAAAAGAGACTGAAACACCATTTTTCTATGTTTTAAAAGACACGGGCTCCTTTTACGTATAGGCGGAAGGTTTCTATGTTGTGCTAGAAATGAAGCCTGAACGCGATTAAATAAAAAACGCTCATCGTCATGCGTGACGATGAGCGTTTTTTTATCAGTAAAAGTATGGTTGTTTATTCAGCCGTGGCAATTTCTTCTTCTACATCATGGTCTTCTAAATTAGCACTTAAAAATTCACTTGTTTCCGATAAATTGAGATTTAATTTCGTTTTTTTGCAGATTTGAATTGTAACATCCTGAACGGAGACATCTAAAACATGCCCCCCTTCTTTTTTATCTTCATCAATAAAGTGCAGGTGGTAGCCGGGAACACCGATGCCTGAAGAATATTCTGGCGTGTAAAAACCTGCTAGTGTTCCATTTACATCTGAAGATGTAAATGTAGGCTGATCAGCAGCCGCATCTACCATAGAAGGATAGGGCTTTTCTTGCTTTGCAACCGTGCGAGTTTTTACTTCTTTAAACTTGCCGTCAATGCGAACTGCATAGAATAAATTCGGGCTAGGAATAAGCTCATTCATTAAGGTTTCTAGTTGTTCACGATTCATTTCCTTTTTTACACGATAAGAGATATCTTCATAAAAGGTTGTCATAATGGCAAAAGGTGTTTTTGCATCTTCACTAATAGGTGCAGCTTTACCATCAGCAATATGATAAAATTCTCCGTCAAAGGCAATCATTTCACCATCCAATTGATTAAAGGTACCAATGCCGAAATCCCCTTTCTTAGCTAAATCCTTGTATGTGACAACACCGTCAAATACTCCGTCTAATAAAGCGATCATAGTGGAAGTTTGGTGAATCGTTAATTTTTCTTTATTGCTCATTCTTTACTCAGTCCTTTCAGTTAATTTGATCTGGCAGTAGCTGTGTATTTAATTTTTCATTATCTTTATAATCTACAGGAACATCGATGATAACGGGGCCCTGTTCACGAAAAGCGCTTGCTAGAGTGTCCGAAAATTCTTCTGGTGAGTTAACTCTAAATCCTTTGGCACCAAAACTTTCAGCAAGCGTAACAAAGTCTACACTGCCAAACTCTACTGCAGATTTTCGGCCATATTTAATCTGCTGTTGAAAGCCAACCATATCGTAGGTTTGATCGTTCCAGATAATGTGAACAATTGGTAAGTTTAACCGAACGGCTGTCTCGAGCTCCATAGCTGAAAATAAAAACCCGCCGTCTCCAGACATGGACAGAACTTTTTTATGGGGGCGAACGAGTGCAGCTGAAATAGCCCAAGGCAAAGCAACACCTAGTGTCTGCATGCCGTTGCTGAATAGTAAATGCTGAGGTTCATAGGAACGAAAATAACGAGCCATCCATATGTAATGCGAACCAACGTCACATGTGATGGTAGTATCATCTTCAACAAAGTTCTGCAGAGCTTCAATTAATTGTAGGGGATGAAGGTGAGTGTCATTAGAAAACTCGTACTGATCGTCAGGTTGTTCAAGTTTGCTTTTTAGCGTTTTTAAAAAAGAAGCACTTTCTTTTGAACGTATTAAATGTGGGAGTTTATCCGCTAATATGTCAATTGTGCTTGGAATATCCCCTACTAACTCAATTTCCGGCTGATAATGGTGGTCAGCTTGTGCTTGTAAATCATCTAAATGAATAATGCTTCTTTGACTTTCTGAGTTCCAAAGAGAAGGAGGGTATTCAACTGGGTCATATCCGATTGTTAAGACGACGTCAGCATGCTTCAATAACACGTCTCCAGGCTGATTGCGAAAAAGGCCTACTCGCCCAAAAAAGTGAGTTTCAAGCTCTCGTGAAACAGCTCCCGCACCTTGGAACGTTTCCACCACAGGAAGGTCATGTTCTGCTATAAGCTGACGGATTGATTCCACTGCTTTAGATCTACTTGCTCTCATACCTAAAAGCAAGACAGGTAGTTTTGCTGTGCGAATAGTGTGTATAGCTTGGGCAACAGCGTCTAAATTAGCAGTCCCAATCGTAGGAGCTTTTAAAACGGATAGAGTGGAAGCTGGTGTTTCGCTATCCATTACATCCTGCGGCAAGCTGACAAAAGATGCTCCTGAAGGAGAAGAAACAGCTTTGCGAAAGGCGTCTGTTATCACTTCTGGAACGTTTGCAGCGTCTTCTACCTCAACGCTGAATTTGGCGATAGATTTGAATAGTCCTTCATTATCCATTGATTGATGTGTCTTTTTTAATCGATCTGCTCTTGGAACGGCTCCTGCTAGGGCTACCACTGGATCACCTTCAGAAGTAGCAGTGACAAGGCCAGTGGCTAAGTTAGCGGCACCTGGACCCGATGTGACAAGGCAAACGCCCGGCGTACCTGTCAGTCTTCCCATAGCAGCTGCCATAAACGCAGCATTTTGTTCATGGCGGCAAACAATTACTTCTGGTCCTTTTTCTTTCAAAACATCAAATACGCCATCAATTTTGGCTCCTGGAATGCCAAAAATATAAGGCACATTCTGACTTGCCAAACTTTCTACTAGTAAGTCAGCGCCTTTTTTTGTTTCGGTAGTATCAGCATTACTCATCATGCATTCTCTCCTTTATGTTTCTTAGATAGGTTTTAAGGCCTACTGATTGAGTACCCAATTTGTATGACAACTAATCAAAGGAAAGGAGAAGGTTTTAATTTTCTAAATAAAAAACTTCCCTATTAATTAGGGAAGCAGAGATGTACCTATTGCGAATAAAACATATCTGTTTTATTTGTAGGTTTATGGTACTTGAGGGATAGCAAGTGAAAATTCTACGCGGCTCTTATTTGGTATGGTTAAAAAGCTTTTGGTAACTAACAATTTTTTGATCTAGCTTTTGACTTAATTTTAAAATCTCACCCTGAGAATAGCTGCTTGTTTTCTTAGCTAATTGGTAAATATCTGATTGTAAGGCTCGAATTTCTTTTTCTAACTGAGGTTGCTTCATTGAAATCCTCTCCAAGTCAGAATACTTCTATCTTCTATGTTTTATCTTTTATCTAATAGTATGAAATTCCTTCATATTTGTAAAATGTTTTTTGTTTTGAAAAATATGACATAGGTGAAGAGCTGCTGACAAGCTTTGTCGAACACTTTTTTTTACTTGTTTTCAACAAGTATGATATACTGAGACTAGGAAAAATGACAATCTGGAGCGCACGTTCAGTTATTCTTAACAAGCGAATGAATTCTTAGCTTTGACAAGTTTAGCTTGTAAGGTGAAGAAATTCATCACATAATCTTATTAGATCTGAACCTTGTTAGCCCGGATGAGGATTTGTCGAAAACGATTCACTAGAAAAAACCTTCGAGACCGCCAACTCGGAGGTTTTTTTATTTTTGTGTATGGGAAGGGAAAAAAAGACATAGACTAATAAAGAAAAAGGTCCCGCACCCATAATCGGCCGTAGTTGATTACACCTTGTCCATTTCTGCAAGGAAGCTGTCTTTTTACTATAGGGAAGTGCCGCCAAACACCATTCCCTAAAGACAATCAGCACATGAGCCTTATGGATGAAGAACCTTTTAGACGATACTTATCGGTGATTACTTATTTTACTACTGGAAAAATAGCAAAATAAGAGCGACTATGGCTCCTAAAAGCTCGACGTAAGCCGTTAGGAGCTGAACATTCTCAGCATCTAGGAAAAATGACTTGAGGATTCGTCTCAGACTATCCACCACCTTTTTCTTCCTTGCGTGAGTTCCCAAGGGAAAGAAAGGGGACGACAGTGCTTCTTTATTTTAACAAAAGTAGGAAATGATAAGTAGATTTATTTAAAGTGTAAATTAAAAAAGCATGTAGAATACATGCTTTTTTAATTTGGATAAATTTCTTTTATGCGTCCGACTTGTCCATCTGTTAAACGAACTTTGATGCCGTGCGGGTGGAAGCTTGAATTGGTCAGAATGTCTTTGACCGTTCCGTGTGTAAGTTTTCCAGAACGCTGATCTGCTTTTAAAACAATGTCGACTTCAATTCCAGGAGCTACGTCTTTTCTATTTTGTCCGTTCATTATACACCTGTTCTCTTTCGCTGATTATTCGTTTTTTTTGTTTGTTGACTCGTCAGCTTTTTGGTTGCTTGATTCGTGCTGCTATTTTGAGCTTTACTTGAAGATTGATTTTTCTTATTAGCAAGCTGCTGTTTGATAGCATCTTGAAGACTAATTTTCTTTTTAAGTTGTTCTGTCATATGGGTTCCTCCTGAATACGTACATCGTCTGAAAAAACAAAGAAAGTAAGGGAATGAAAAAGCTGACTATCTAGTCAGCTTTTTTTAATTAGAAACAGTGACTTCTTCTACTGGCTGCATAAGTACAGCTTCTTTATCAGGATACGTTTTTTCAATATGATGTTCTCCCCAAGAGCATAATGAATCAAGAATGCTTTTTAAAGACCATCCGTAATCTGTTAAAGAGTATTCCACTCGAGGCGGCATTTCGTTGTACATTTTTCTAACAATGATGCCGTCTGCTTCAAGTTCGCGAAGCTGCTGCGTTAATACTTTTTGTGTAACGCGCGGCATAATTCTTTTTAATTCTCCAGGGCGCTTTGTCCCTTTAATTAAGTGGCAAAGAATAACGACTTTCCACTTGCCTCCAATGACTTCTAGTGCCGCTTCCACTGGAATATTATATTTTTTCACGTTAACAACTCTCCTTGTTCTAGAGATAACGGTCAAATGCATGTTTTCGCACTTTTTCTGATGTTTATCATATCACTATAGAGCAAAATTTTCTAGGTGTAAGCATTTTTTTAGAATACCCAATAGTTCATGACTTTAGTATTTACGCTTATTGTAACCTCCAGGTACCTATATCACTTGAAAGTGCGTACTTTTTCTTTGGTTTTACATCGCTCATAATAACAATTGTTGATGGCGAGTTAGCGAATATATGAAAGGTACCTAAGCTAATCAGCCGTAAGAGAAGTTATTATGAAGAAGTTATTATAACGAACAGGAGGCGTTAAGAAGTGAACACACTTTCACAAACACAACAAAGTAAAAAAAGCGGTGCTTTGCCGCTATTAGCGCTAGCTATTAGCGCCTTTGGAATCGGGACTACAGAGTTTGTTCCAGTAGGTTTATTATCATCGCTTGCAGATGATTTAAATATTTCCATTACACTAGCAGGGTTATTAATTTCAGGATACGCAATGGGAGTTGCATTTGGAGCTCCCGTATTAACAGCTTTAACAAGTAAAATGAGCAGAAAATCACTGTTGATGCTATTAATGGTTATTTTTATCGTAGGAAACTCAGTAGCAGCTTTATCAACAAGCTTTGGGCTGCTGCTTATAGCACGAATTATTACTGCATTTTCACACGGAATTTTCTTTTCCATCGGTGCGACTATCGCTGCTGATTTGGTGCCGGAAGATAAGCGAGCAAGTGCCATTGCCTTAATGTTTACAGGTTTAACAGTTGCAACTGTTACAGGCGTTCCGCTTGGTACATTTATCGGACAAGCTTTCGGCTGGAGAGCAACATTTTGGGGAGTAGCGTTACTTGGGGTTATTGCTATTATTGCAAGTGCTCTTTTAGTGCCTAAAAACTTAAAAGAAGCGCCCCCGGCAAAGTTTAGTGATCAATTGAAAATTTTGAAAAACGGGCCGCTTTTACTATCGTTTGCTATTACTGCCTTAGGATATGGCGGAACGTTTGTAGCTTATACGTATTTAGCACCTATTCTTGAAAAACTAACAGGATATGCACCAAGCGCGGTTAGTATCTTACTGCTGGTATACGGTGTAGCGGTAGCCATCGGAAATACAATCGGAGGAAAAGCTGCGAATAAAAACCCGTTAAAAGCATTATTTTGGATGTTTCTAATTCAAGCAGTTATCCTAGTTATTTTATCGTTTACTGCATCGTTTAAAGTAGCGGGAACGATTACGATTTTTGCCATGGGCTTATTGGCATTTATGAACGTACCTGGACTGCAAGTGCTGGTCGTGAACTTAGCTGAAAAGTATGTTCCTTCAGCAGTGAACGTAGCCTCTGCGCTTAATATTGCTGCATTTAACGTTGGAATTGCTATTGGTTCTTTTGTAGGGGGCCTGATTGTTGATTCAATTGGTCTTGTTCATACTCCTTGGATTGGAGGAGTTATGGTTTTAGGAGCGGTCTTATTAACAGCATGGAGCCGCTCAATAGAAGCAAAAGCAAAATAAAACAAGAGATCATCGCCTTTTGCGATGATCTCTTATCTATAAAAGGAGAGGAAGCAAATGACTACATTTCAACATCATAAGGCGTATCGCCGTATGTACAAGGAGAATGAGTTAACGTTAGGTTTGCATATCCCGCTTGAAAATTATCAGTATGCCACGCCTACGATGGAGAAACAAGTAGAGCTCACGCAGCTTGCAGAACAATATGGATTTACAAGCTTATGGTTCCGCGATGTCCTTCTTCAAGATCCATCATTTGGCGATCCAGCAACGGGTCAAATTTATGATATGCTTATTTATTTGACTTACCTTGCCAGTCAAACAAAAGAAATTGCTCTTAGTACATCTGCTATTGTGCTGCCTTTGCGTCATCCGCTTCGCATAGCTAAAGAAATGGCAACCATTGATCAGCTTTTTCCTGAGCGGTTGATCATGGGCGTATCTTCTGGAGACCGTCAAGCAGATTTTCGAGGACTAGGTATTTCTCATGAAGAAAGAGGAAAGCGATTTGTAGAGGCTTTTCATTATTTAGAAGAAGCGTTAAATCAAGATTTTCCATCTATCCAGTCTACTTTGGGTTCTGTTCAAGGAGCAAATGTCGTTCCTAAGCCAACGAAACGTATTCCGACGATGATTACTGGATACAGTCAGCAAAATATGGAGTGGTTTGCCCAGTATGGAGACGGCTGGATGTATTATCCTCGTCATCCTCATTTTCAAGCAGAGGCCATTAAAGAATGGAGAGAACTGGTTGGCATCTATCATCCAGGCGTTTTTAAACCTTTTACGCAACCTATGCATCTAGATTTGGCAGAAGATCCAAATGAAATGCCAACGCCAATTCGTTTAGGATTTCGAGCAGGGCGCAATGCATTAGTTGAGCTTCTTTCTATTTATAAAGAAATAGGAGTTAATCATCTTTTTTTTGCTCTTTTTGATAGTAAGCGTCCGGCTGAAGAAGTTATACATGAGCTTGGCGAAGAAGTGCTTCCGCATTTTCCGGCTCACCTGTAGCTAAAAGTACTTTAGTTGAAGATCCGAACGGGTTAGATTCTTAATGGAGAATCTAACTCGTTCGGATTTTTTATTGATAGGATGAATGTAGATTTATTTTATGTATGTAGTTGCTTCTAGCGGTTGATTGGAGGATAAGACGAAGACTCCTGTGGGAAAAGCGGAATAGGTGAGACCCCGCAGAAGTTTAGCGACGAGGAGGCTCACCGGACGCTCGCGGAAAGCGAAGTCTTGCACGGAAATCAACCGTGATGGAACAAGCGAGCGATATGAGCTCATGTATCCCATTTTTTCGTCTTTAGATTGAATTCATTTAGTTATATCCCAACCTCTTTTTATATAGATTTCAAGTTATAGGATATATAAGAAATATGTATTAGAGTTATTGATCCTATGTTCTTTATAATAAAATTATCCATTATCTCCTTGGATGATATAAAGTCGAAAGGAGAAACACGATGAGTGTTGCATTTCTATTTCCAGGACAAGGTGCACAATATGCTGGTATGCTTCATGATATAAAAAATAAATGGGGATTAGCGACTACGTTTGAAGAAGCAAGTGAGGCATTAAATCAAGACGTATTCTCGTTAGATTCGTCAGAAAAATTGAAATATAATAAAAATGTTCAGATATGTCTTTTTATTGCAGGAGTAGCTGCGGCTAGGTCGTTTAGAAACAAAGGATACTCGCCAGACGTAGTAGGGGGGCATTCAATAGGGGCGTTTGGAGCAGCAGTTGCATCTGAAGTGTTATCTTTTAAAGAAGCTCTTCTTCTTGTGAAAAAAAGAGGGGAACTGATGGAGAATGCTTATCCTGATGGTTATGGTATGGGGGTTGTAATGGGACTCCGCGAGCATCAGCTTCTCTCTATTGTACATGAACTATCAACTGATTCAGCTCCTGTGTACGTAGCGAATCTAAATGCTCCTGATCAAATAACGATTTCTGGCACCTTAAAAGCAATCGAGAAAGTTCTTGAAAAAGCATCTAAAAAAGGGGCTAGAAAAACTAAAATGCTTCATGTAACGGTGCCTTCTCACTGTCCTCTTATGGAAGAAGTTTCGAATGAATTACGAAAAACAATAACTGAAGTGAAAGGAAAAGACCCAATCGTTCCTTTTATAGGTAATTGTAAAGCTCGGAAATTATGGAAAGCTGCTGATGTTAAGGAAGACTTGGCAGCAAGTGTTGCCCTGCCCGTTCGTTGGCATGATACGACGGAAGTTATGTATGAAATGGGCACAAGATTATATATTGAAATGGCTCCAGGAAGAGTACTAACCGATTTGGCTGCTAAGAGCTTCCCTGAAGCAAGGGCTATTTCGGCAGGCGAATCTACGATAAAAACTTTGCTGATTTTAATGGAAAAAGAAAAAATGTAAGCGCATCAATTTAGAAATGTCAGAAAGGAGCTAGAACATGAGTGGCACAAAAAAAACTTCAAAATCATGGACAACTCGCCGAGATCAAAAAGCAGCTCGCCTTGCGAAAATAGACCATCTTCTTAAAGGAAAGTTATTGGGTAATGAACACATTATTGAAGCGTTAGAATTGCTTATATCACCCGGAGATAAAGTAGTGCTTGAAGGAGACAATCAAAAGCAAGCATCTTTTTTATCAAAGGCGCTGAATGAAGTAAGCGCTGATAAAGTAAACGGCCTTCATATGATTATGTCTAGTATTTCACGTCCGGAACACCTCGACATATTTGAAAAAGGAATTGCTGAAAAAATTGATTTTTCGTACGCCGGTGCTCAAAGCCTTCGCGTGTCTCAAATGATTGAAGATGAGACGTTGAAAATGGGAGAAATTCATACATATCTAGAGCTTTACGGACGCCTTTTCATTGATTTAATTCCGAACATTGCCTTAGTAGCTGCTGACAAAGCGGACGCACAAGGTAATTTATATACAGGAGCAAATACGGAAGAAACACCCACCATTATCGAAGCAACGGCGTTTAAGGATGGAATTGTTATTGTGCAGGTAAATGAACTTGTTGAAGAACTTCCGCGAGTTGATATTCCGGCTTCTTGGATTGATTGTATCGTCGTGGCGGATCAGCCTTATCAATTGGAAGCTTTATTTACGCGAGATCCTCGTCATATTACAGAGCTTCAGATTTTAATGGGTATGATGACAATTCGGGGAATCTATGAACGCCACAGCGTACAATCATTAAATCATGGCATTGGCTTTAATACCGCTGCAATTGAGCTTTTGCTGCCTACTTATGGAGAAAAGTTAGGACTGAAAGGTAAAATATGCAAGCATTGGGCTCTAAATCCTCACCCTACGTTAATTCCGGCTATTGAAAGCGGATGGATCGAGAGCGTGCACTGCTTTGGGGGAGAAGTAGGAATGGAACAATACACAGCAGCGCGTCCAGATGTGTTTTTTACAGGACGCGACGGCAGTCTGCGCTCAAACCGTGCGATGTGTCAAGTGGCTGGTCAATATGCGGTAGATGCTTTTGTAGGATCAACTTTGCAAATAGATGGAGAAGGAAATTCTTCTACCGTCACATCTGGACGTTTGTCAGGGTTTGGCGGAGCGCCTAATATGGGGCATGACCCTAGAGGCCGCCGACATTCTACCCCTGCTTGGCTGGATATGATAAACGAGCAGCACGAACTAGCAAGAGGCAAAAAGCTAGTTGTTCAAATGGTTGAAACCTTTCAATCAGGAAATGAGCCTGTTTTTGTGGAGTCTTTGGATGCGATAAAGGTAGCGAAACAAGCAGGCTTAGCCACTGCTCCTGTCATGATTTACGGGGATGATGTGACACATGTCGTGACTGAAGAAGGAATTGCTTATTTATATAAAGCACAAAGCTTGGAAGAAAGAAAAGCAGCGCTTGAAGCAGTAGCGGGTGTAACGCCTATAGGGTTACTGCACAACCAAAATAAAGTGGAAAGAATGCGAAGAGATGGCTTAGTGGCTTTTCCGGAAGATTTACAGATTCGCCGTACGGAAGCAAAGCGTTCGCTGTTAGCGGCGAAAAGTGTAGAAGATTTAGTAGAATGGTCAGATGGTTTATATAATCCGCCTGCTAAATTTAGGAGCTGGTAAAAAATATGCGTATTCAAGAAGAGCCAAAAACAACTGTGTTTTCTTCATGCCTGATAGCTAAAATGGCAGTTACCGCTTTGGTTGATGAAGCGGTACTTACACCTAAGCCGGGGCTTGTAGATGCAGCAACAACTGGATCTCATCAAGATATGAATATTGAGACGCTGTTAACTTCTGCTTATGCTTTACAACCGACCTTTTTACAGATTGCATTATACAGTCAAGGAAAGCAGCCAAGTCAGATGCTAAGGGAAGAAATTGCTCAAATTGGACGCGAGGGCGAACAAATTATGTACGCGGCTACGAATGGTGTTAATACACACAAAGGAGCCATTTGGGCATTAGGTCTACTTGCTTCTGCAACAGCAGTTTGCGGCGTTCAAGCATCACCTGCATCCATCACAGAAGCTGCAGGACAAATTGCTCGTTATGCAGATCGTTTTTGTCCTCTGCATTCATCTAATGGACTTCGTGTAAAGAAACAGTATGGCGCAAAAGGAGCACCTGGAGAGGCGAAGCAAGGGTTTCCCCACGTGATTCATATAGGCTTGCCTGCTTTACAGAAAGCTCGCAAGCTAGGCATACATGAAACATCAGCAAGGATTGATACTTTAGTAACATTAATTGCCAACCTTGATGATACGTGTATTTTGCATCGTGCTGGTCCGGTTGTGTTAGAGGAGGTTAAAATGGCGGCATCCAATGTGTTAGAAGCTGGAGGGGTATCTACATCAATGGGAAAACAGCGGCTAGAAGCGTTAGATCATATACTTCTATCATCTAACGCTTCTCCAGGCGGAAGTGCAGATTTGCTGGCTGCTGTATTATTTTTAGATCGAATATCTCTTTTTAAAGAATCGTAAACGTCTGCAGGGAGGAGTGGCTAATGGAAACGTTATTGTTTAAATATAAAGCCGATCGAAAGTTAACTCAGCGCGCACATGTAGGTGTTGTTGGTTCAGGGGATTTAGAAATTTTATTGGTTCCTTCGGATGAAGAACATGCTCACGTATCAGTACGAACAGGAAGTGACGGGTTTAGTGAAACCTGGAAAGCCGTATTAGACAGGTTCTTTAGCGTTCATACCATTCAAGCGAAAATTGTAATTAATGATTTCGGTGCTACACCTGGTGTAGTCGCCTTGCGTCTTGCACAAGCTTTGGAGGTGAGTGAAAATGGGAGTGAATAATCAAAGCTTTATTGAGTTAAATGGAAGAGAACGAGCGCAGGCAATCTTAGATCAAGGAACATTCTATGAGATGCTTGGCCCTTTTGACGGAATCGAATCGCCTCATTTACCTAAGCAAAATATTGTTCCTCAAAGCGACGACGGTGTCATTATAGCAGGTGGGCTGATAGCAGGAGAGCCAGCCGTTGTCATTTCAATAGAAGGAAGATTTCAAGGGGGAGGCATTGGTGAAGTATCGGGAGCTAAAATTGCAGGAGCTTTAGAACTAGCCCTTAATAATCACAAAAAAGGTGTTCCTGTTAGACCTGTTTTTCTATTCGATACAGGAGGAGTAAGGCTCCAAGAAGCGAATTATGGACTTTTGTCGATATCTGAAATTGGCTCAGCTGTGGTTGCTTTGCGCGAGCATACACCTGTTGTCGGAGTTATTTCAGGAAATGTAGGCTGCTTTGGAGGAATGTCCATCACTGCTTCACTCTTTAGTTATCTCATTATGACAAAAGAAGCAAGGTTTGGCCTTAACGGCCCTGAAGTGATCGAACAAGAAGCAGGGGTTGAAGAGTTTGACGCAAGAGACCGAAGCTTAATCTGGAAAACGATTGGCGGTATTCAACGCTACGAAACCGGGTTTGCAGATGCCTTAGCACAGGATGATGTCACTGCTATTCAACGAGCGGTTCAAGAGACGTTTCAGAAGAAAGAAAAAGTAACTAGTAAAACAAAACAAGTAGATTTTTACAGACATTTGCTTAGTAAGGTTGATCCTTCAGAAAAACTGGCTTCTGATCAGTTTCAAGAATTGTATAAAGCAACAAAAAATGAACCTATCCCTTCAACAGTCTCTTACTCACTGAATGAAGTTCCAGGTAACATGCCCAACAGCCGCGGTCGCGTGTGGATCAACGCCTTAATAAATGATGAAGAAGCAGATTTTGAAATTCCTTCCGTTCTTTATAAAGACGCATTGCTAGGAAGAGAAAAGGTCCGATATATATCGGTTGTACCTAATCCTTATAATCGTTTCTTACGTGCACGAAAAGGGGAAGTAGGACTAGATGAAGGCTGGGCAATTGCCAAGCACGTTCGTGAAGTAATAAAAGAAGATCGAAATCAATCTCCGCGCCCTATAATCGCCATTGTGGACGTACCGAGTCAAGCGTATGGCTATCATGAAGAACTTCTAGGTATTCACTATGCTTGCGGTGCTGCTGCTGATGCTTATGCAGCAGCGCGCTTAGCAGGTCATCCGGTTATTACGCTAATTGTCGGAAAAGCAATTTCAGGAGCATTTCTGGCTCATGGATACCAATCAAATCGAATTGTGGCTTTAAAAGACGAAGGAGTGAATGTTCACGCCATGTCCAAACAGTCGGCAGCGCGCATTACTAAAAGAAGTATAAAAGAACTTGAAGAAGCTTCAAAGAAAGTTCCGTCCATGGCTTATGATATTGAATCATTTGCCTCACTTGGCGCTTTATATGAGCTGGTTAGCGGTATTCAAGCAGAGCAGCCCACAGATCGCGACGTTCAAACGATTCAAGATATTTTGACTGGAGCGGTAGAAGATGTACGCCGTGAAGGTGTGTACGATTTAAGCAGCCGGCTATACAGTGAGCAAGCAAGGAAGGAAGGGCGTAAAGCTTCTTTAGTAGTAAGAGGTGAGTTGGAAAGACAATGGAATATATAGCTCATGATTTGCTTCAGTTAAAAGAGGAAGCAAAGCTTATCGGTTATACACCCATCCCCGATTGGGTGGAGCATTCTTTAGCGAAGGCTCCGTTTGTAGTTGTAAGGCGGGCTGTTCACCGAGATAGCCTGATACCTGTTGGAGTAAGAGGAGAAAGAAGAAATCAGCGTTTTGGAGCATTTGTATCTGAGCAGGCCGTTAAACGAAGAATTAGGCCGGAAGATCTCGTTTCTATTTTTCAAAACGGCCACTTTAGAAACATGCCAGCCATAGGTGCTTTAAAAGAAGTCGCTATTATTTTAAAAGATTTTGCGTGGGGACCAACTGGCAGTGTGGGATTCGAATTTGCAAGTGGTGTCGAAGTTGTTACAACAACTAGTGATTTGGATATACTTATCCGACTTTCTTTTTATTTGTCGGTAGAACAAGCGCAACTGATAGTTAATCAGTTAAAAGAGTGTCCAGTTTCTGTAGATGTACAGGTAGAAACAGAAAAAGGAGCATTTTCTCTGGTGGAATATGCAAGGGGAGAAAAGACCCTGCTTCTGCGTACTATATATGGACCTTCCTTAGTAAAACTGAATCAATTAGTATAAAAGACGGAAGAGGTATGTGCACCTTTTCCGTCTTTTCTATCAATACCAGCTTTTTTCCTTGCTTAACAAGCGTTTTGCTTCAAAAAAGAATATTTGAATGAACTTTTTGGTGTTAATGCGAATCGGCAAAATTTTAGAATCTCCCTGCAATTCTTTCATTTTTTTACGAACGGCTGTAAAGTCAAAAAACTTAGAAGCATAATTTTCAAACTTTGGATTTGAAAAATCTGTTAATCCAATAGAAGCAAAGTGGTTTAGTGAGTGAGTAACTGCTCGTCTTATTCGCTGTTCACAAGCTTTGGTTTCACGGTTAATTTCAATAGAAGACGCGTGAGCTCCTAATTTTTTCTCCGCCACATTCACAAAAATATTTTTTAGAGAAGGAAAATGTTTTTCCACACTTTCTCTTTGGTCATAAGTGTATAGAAACTGTAAAATATCCAGTAAATCTTTTGCCCCATTTTCTCCTACAATACCTAATTCGGCTAATAAGAATTTTCCTACATCGTATAGATGGGCTTGTTTCGTTATTGGCTGGCTTGAAGGGGGAGCGTGATGAGCTGTCGCTAAACTATTCAATGAGGTCTTAATATCATCGATTGATTTCTCAAGAGAGATTCGTTCCATTACTTTTCGAATAACCGTTAAAATTTCAATTCGATTGATTGGTTTTGTAATATAGTATTCAATTCCTAATGAATAGGCCTCTCCTATCAATTCTTTGGATTCTACCTGTGAAATCATAATCATTTTTCCGTTAAATGAATCTTTTAAATGACGGATCGTTTCGATTCCGTCCCGTCCTGGCATAAGTAAATCGATAAATAAAATATCAATTTGCTTTAAATTTAACATAGAAGCATCTAGAAAGCTTCCGTCGACGACTTCTTCTACAACTTCTCCTAAATCCTCATCTTCAATCAGCTGACTAAGTGTTGAACGAATAGCTGAATCGTCATCTGTAATACAAAATCGCATAAACTCATCCTTTCTGAATTAGATTACGAAGGGGGATTTGAATGATAAACGTCATTCCGCTGTCTTCTTGTGTAGCTTTAATCGTACCTTCAAGTTCTTGAACAATATCTTTTACATAAGAAAGACCAATGCCAGTAGAGGGGTTTCCAAATTGATCGTATTTTGAGGTGAAACCAGGTTCGAAAATAGCTTTTTCGTACTTCAAAGGCACGCCAGGACCGTTGTCTTGTACATGAAATTCTACATGTTCAGCTTGTCTATGTACCGATAAAACAATCCTTCCTTCATCTTTAATCGCTTCCACTGCGTTGGCTACCAAGTTATTAATGATCGATAAAATGGTATAAACGTGGTAGCTGAAATGTTCCCCGTTTACAGAAGAAAAAAAGGTAATTTGCTTGTGAAGAGAATCGGCATATTTTTTGTTGATGCGTACGATCAGCTCGATTAATTCCTCTGCTTTCATATAATTTTGGAAACTTTCATTTGAAATTGTTTTAGATAAGCCCGCAAAAATACGCTGGTTGTCTTTTTTTACTTCGTGAATATCCCCGGCAATCCGAAGCGCTTTTTTACTGAGCGTTTGGTTTAGCACAGAATGATCTTTTTCCTGCTGATTTAATATACGGTATAAATCGTACGAAGCTTTTGTAATCGCTTCTGTATTATGAAGGGTCTTTTTTAAATGAACGGTTTCTTCATAAAGGCTTGTGATAAGCATTAGCATGTGCTCATTTTGCTTGCGAATTTGACGTTCTCGTGACTGTGATTCATAAATCGTCATCATATTAAAAAAGCTAAGTACAATGAAGCTGTGAGCAAAAGCAATAACGGCCATGTCAGATAATGAATCGACATGGATTGTTGTGTGCAACACTATATACTGCGCAGTTAGTTCCACTACATCAGCAGCAATTTCAATGATGAGTCCAATCAATCCAATTACAATAGCACTATAGTTCATGCGGCTTACCTTAAATACAAAAAATAAAAGTGCATACGTAAAGTAGAAGAAAAACGTAGGGTAATGCGTATGTGCAGAAGCCGCAAATTGAAAATGATCGAGCATAATATAATCGAGAATGATGCGAAAGAGAACAACGCTTAAAGCGGTAAACAAGCCCCCGGCTAAAACGGTTTTCCGTTTTAAAAGCAGCAGAAAAAAGAAAAATGTAGGAGCTCCAAATGTAATTCGAAATGTTTCATTTAACGGATAAAATTTTAACTCTCCCGCCAGCGGGACAGTAATGAGCATGAGCAATAAAATGTACGGATCTTTTCGAATGAAAGATTTAAAATTCAGATAATTTCACCTCCTGAAGTGATTCGTGAATTAGTATACATTGTGACAGCGTTCAGCACAATGGAGAAGAGTGCCAAAGATCAAAATATAATTTTAAAAAGTTTTGTAGGTTTTTGTATGCTCTCGTAGGTTGCATTGTACATTAAAAATGAAAATGAAATCGCACTTTATGAAAGCGCTTTAAAATAAAAAGTTAATTAAGTGATGAGGTGATTTTAATGAAAAGAGAAATTGAACAGGAAATGTCTTACTTACAGCTCACTGCAAAAGACCGGTTACATGAGTGGGTGCAACAAATAAAAGAATTTTCGTCAGAAGGAAAAACGGCTGATTACATTCCGGCGCTGAAAGATATGGACTCGTCTCAATTAGGTATTTGTTTGATTGGTGCTGACGGAACAGTTATCCAATCTGGAGATTATGAAGCGGTATTCACTCTTCAAAGCATTTCTAAAGTTATTAGCTTTATAGCAGCCTGCTTATGCTGCGGCATTCCTTATGTGCTAGAGAGAGTGGATGTAGAGCCAACTGGAGATGCATTTAATTCTATTATAAGACTGGAAATGCATAAACCAGGAAAGCCGTTCAATCCTATGATTAACGCCGGTGCTTTAACGGTTTCATCTCTTTTATCTGGGGAGACGGCAAAAGAAAAATTAAACTATTTGTTTGATGTGATAACGATGCTTACCGGTAAAACACCACTCATTAATGAAACGGTCTTTGAATCAGAATGGCAAACGTCTCATCGAAATCGTGCGCTTGCCTACTATTTAAAAGAAACGAACTACTTGCAAGGAGAAGTAGAAGAAGTTCTAGAGGTTTACTTAACGCAGTGCTCAATTGAAGTAACGACTGAAGATATTGCGCTGATTGGATTAATTCTGTCATTAGACGGATACCATCCAGTGTTTCAAAAACAAGTAATTCCAAAAGAAGTAGCTAAATTAACAAAAGCACTCATGCTTACATGCGGTATGTATAATGCTTCAGGAAAGTTTGCCGCATTTGTTGGTATGCCAGCTAAAAGCGGTGTATCGGGAGGAATCATGTCATTGGTGCCACCTAATACGAAAAAACAGTCTCCATTTCCAGGCGGATGCGGTATCGGAATATACAGTCCAGCTATTGATGAGTACGGGAATAGCGTAAAAGGCGTTACGCTGCTAAAAAAAATCGCAAAAGAATGGGATTTGAGTATTTTTTAGTCTATTTACGTACTCTTCATTCGCTTCAATAATATAAACACCAAGAGAAAAAACTTTCATGTTTTGCATTTGTTCTACCAAATTTTTTAATGAGGTGATAGGCATGCAACAAGCAGTCGAAAGTGTGATTAGCGTCGTCAATGATTTTTTTTGGTCGAATTTATTGATTATTTTACTTGTATCAATTGGTCTTTATTTTACGGTTCGCTCTCGTTTTTTGCAGTTTCGCATGTTGAAAGAAATGGTACTTGTTTTGAAAGAAGGAAGAGCGGCTAAAGATGGGGGGATCTCCCCGTTTCAAGCTTTTTGCATAAGCATGGCAGCTCGGGTAGGAACGGGAAATATTACCGGGATAGCGATTGCTATTGCACTTGGTGGCCCGGGTGCTGTATTTTGGATGTGGATTATTGCCATTATCGGTTCAGTATCAAGTTTTGTAGAAAGTACACTCGCTCAAATTTATAAAGTAAAAGGATCAAACGGGTTTCGAGGAGGACCCGCTTATTATATGGAAAAAGGGTTAAATAAAAGGTGGATGGGTGGTCTATTTGCTGTACTCATTACACTATCATTTGGCCTGGTGTTTAACGCTGTGCAGTCTAACACGATTACGCTCGCATTTGAGAACTCTTTTGGAACGAGCCGCTTGTTGGTTGGAATTATTATGACGGTTATATTTGCGGTAATTATTTTTGGCGGGATCAAACGCATCGCCAAGATATCGGAATACATCGTGGTCGTATTAGCCGTTTTATACATTGGAATGGCTCTGTTCATTATCTTTAAAAATATTGATCAAATGCCTGCGGTTCTATCTCTAATTGTGAAAAATGCATTTGGGTTTGAACAGGCGCTTGGGGGATCAATTGGTGCAACGTTAATCAACGGAGTAAAGCGCGGACTGTTTTCAAATGAAGCAGGAATGGGAAGTGCTCCCAACGCCGCGGCAACTGCGGTAACGAGTCATCCAGTTAAACAAGGTCTTATCCAAGCATTTGGTGTCTTGACAGATACACTCGTAATTTGTACAAGCACAGCATTTATCGTTCTCTTATCCCCCGCCTATAAGCAGGGACTAAGCGGCATTGAATTAACGCAGGCTTCTCTTAGTACCCATATCGGCTCTTGGGCATCAGGGTTTTTAGCTATCATGGTATTTCTATTTGCTTTTAGTACGTTAATTGGGAATTATTATTATGGAGAAACGAATATTGAATTTTTAAATTCAAATAAGGTGTGGCTTTGGTCTTATCGTGTAGGTGTTTTAGCGATGGTTATTTTTGGATCAGTCGCTCAGCTTCAGCTTGTATGGAATTTGGCAGACCTATTTATGGGGATGATGGTAGTCGTGAACTTGATTGCTATTTTTTTATTATCGAAAGTGGCATTTTCCGCCTTGCATGACTATACTGAGCAGAAAAAGGAAGGGAAAAATCCAGTCTTTTATAGAGATGCGTTAGAGAACAATCAAAATATCGAATGTTGGGAAAGAGAATCTACTCCACCCCCTTCTGAAAAAGAGAATATTATCTAAAAAAAGTTCAGCCAATTGGCTGAACTTTTTTTATGCGTTTTTCTTTAATTCAGTTTGCGGAGTGCCTTTAGAAAACAATGTTTCTTTCACGCCGTTAGCTGCTGCTTTCGTTTTTGCCGAAAAGATTGGATTTAAAATAACAACTACCAGTAAGTTAGATAACAATCCCCAGAACCCTTCATAAAGACCAAATGAATTTCCTGTGGCATGGACGGTAAACGTTACAACCAGCCCTACTATTAATCCAGCAATCGTACTTTCTTTCGATTGATTTCTCCAAAACAGGCTGATAACGATAGCCGGGAAGATTTGTACCATACCGGATACCCCTAGTAACTGTAGGGAAACAAGTGCTTGAGGGAATAATAAACCGAATAAAAGTGCCAGTCCAATAACAACGAAAACCATAGAACGAGTAACCATTGTTAATGTTTTACCCTGTACATTTGGATTAATTAAATCTCTGAATATATTATTTGCAAATAAGTTAGACGCTCCGATAGCCATGATAGAACATGGAATTAATGAAGCAAGAGCAATCGTTGCATAAGCTAACCCTTGGCCAATGCCGCCATATGAATATTGAATTAAGGTTAATAATGCTAATCTAGGATCCGTTGTATCTTGAGGCAATACTTGATAAGCAATAAATCCTAAGAAGATGACTAGAATTAAAACAATATTGTAAAGCGGTAAGAAAATAGCATTTTTACGAAGCGAATCTGCACTTTTAGCAGTGAAAACACCTGTAGCGGCGTGGGCCCACATGAATAAAGCTAAAGCAGATACGAGTGATGCTGTAATAAACCATGGAATGCCTTTAGGTCCTTGTGTTGGGACCGTTAATAGCTGAGGCGCATCCTTTGCAACATTGTCGATCATGTTGCCCCAGCTTCCAAAATGCATAATTGGCAGAGAAACAACCATAAATAACATAATCGCCCATACTAAAATATCTTTAATAATTGCCGTATATGTGGGACCTTTAATTCCGCTGAAAAAGGTATAAAGAGCCACAAGAAAGAATGAAAGAATAACGACAGCTTTTACGTTAATGTAGCCAGTTCCTGCAACGCGAAGAGTATCTTGAATACCGCTAAGCTGAAGATCAATATATGGAATGAGCATCAATACACCTACTATAGCAATTAAAGAGGAGAGAAATTTACTGCTAAAACGTTCTCTGGCATAATCAGCAAGCGTAGTAAGTTTATGCTTTTTAGCAACAGTCCAAAGCTTTGGAAGAAAAAAGTATGAAATTAAAAAGGCCAAAACAGAGTAAGGAATGGCAAAAAATGCGATGCTTCCTCCCTGATAAGCTGTACTTGTAAGACCTAGAAAAGTATAAGCAGTATATAAATCTGCTCCTACCAAAAGCCAGACGAGCAGGCTTCCAAAACGTCTTCCACCTACAGCCCACTCTTCAACTGAGCTTCTAGATGATTTGTCACGTCCCGCTATAAAGCCAATTGCGATAACAACAAGAACAATTGCTGATGTGATTAAAAGTGCCGTTAAATTTCCTTGCATTATTCAATGTCCCCCCAAGATTTTTGTAAACGATAAATGATAAATGTACACACAGGCGTTAAGAAGACCCATAAAAATAACCATAAATGCAAAAGAGGTAATCCAAAAATAATTGGATGAATGTTATTTACAAAAGGTAAAAAAGCGAATTGAGCAATAAATGGAATGATGAATAAAATAAAAATTATGAATTTTCTGTTCAATTTTACTCCTCCTACTAAAAATTTATCTAACAATGTTCACTATGATAGCAAGTCTGACATGGTAAAGCAATAAGTTTTTTGAAAATTTCGTTATAATCTATGGAAATTTTTTTAGAAAAACAAAAAAGAGCTTATGATGAGAGTATATTTGAAATAATTATGAAAGAAAAAAAGGGGAATAATCTAAGCGAAGTTGCTCTTGAAGCAAAAAGAGAACGGAAAAGAAGAAATTTAGTTTTGACCGGGAAGTTTTTGTTATTTCGCTGAGATAAAGTATATTGCTATTGCATCATAAGAAAAGAATTTATATGTTCAAATAGAGATTCATGGAAAGAATAAAACAGAGCAAATAAAAAAACTAGACAATAAGTGCTTGTCTAGTTCCACCACTCTGTCAATGGTCCTTTGTCGCCATAAACAGGATCTGTTGTAGGAATAGGTACTTGTGCAATTTCATCAAATACGTGAGGGCGATCAGTTTGTTTTCCTGTTCGTAAATTGTAATCCATGCCCTCTGGATAAGCTCCAACCACTTTAAAATCAGCAGTTGACTGCAGACGCATATGCCCTGTTCCTGCAGGAAGTACGAGCACATCGCCAGCATGCACCACGATATTTTCCCCCATATGTCCACCTAGTTTTAAACGTGCAGATCCGCTAATTACACCTAGTGCTTCATGGGAATTGCTGTGGTAATGGTGAAAATCATGTATGCCGCCTACCCAGCTGTTTTTCCAGTTGTGAGAATTAAAAATGCTCTCCACTTTCTCTTTCTTACTAATAAATACGTGTTCATACAACAAAACTGGAAGACGAGGGTGATTTGGAATGGTTCCGTCGTCATCAAAATAAAGAACTTTTACATTTGCATAATTCATAAGCATCCCTCTAACAATCTTTTTTCGTAATTTTCCCTGTTTTTTGCTTGCGTAAACAGAGAAGTTTGCTCGAAGTACTTCATTTGTTGCGAAGTGCATGATATGTAGGTTTTAACGTTTTCCTAAAAGAAGTCTCCCACTTCAAGCGTAGCTAAGAGGTGGGCAATTCACTTTAGTATCTTTTCTTCATATTGTATATAAGTAAAGGGTCCAGTGCAAGAATTCTATGGATATATAGATGTTAATTCTTATTCTGTAAATGAATATTATATATTAGTATAACTTTTAGAAGGTAATCTGCTCGTGAAGTAAAAGAATCAAACAACAAGAAAGGTTAGGATTTTAGTTCTTTTTGTAATTAAAAAGAGATTTTTATAAGGTTTATTCTGAATTTTACGAATAATTTATTATCTTTATAAAAGTAATGTAAACGTTTTTGTGTATTGAGTAATAGAAATGAATGTTATATACTGATAAAAAATATATTCCTATATGTGACTGGCGCAACATGGATGACCATGGGGGAGCATATAGCGTATAAGCCGCGCGCCTGGGCAAACACTTGAGAAAATTTCGCAAGTGTTTTTTTTATTTTCCTAGGGAAGAGGAGTAGATTTGGATGAGCAATATGCAAAGGAAGATGGGAACATTTGCTTTAACCATGACAGGCATAGGTTCGATTATCGGTTCAGGATGGCTGTTTGGAGCATGGAAAGCAGCTCAAATTGCAGGACCCGCGGCTATTTTTTCATGGGTGATTGGAATGGTAGTTATTTTGACCATTGCCCTATCGTACGCTGAACTGGGTGCGATGTTTCCACAAGCAGGGGGGATGGTTAAATATCCTCAGTATTCACACGGATCATTTATTGGATTTTTGGCTGCTTGGGCTAACTGGATTTCAATCGCTTCAACGATAACAGTGGAGGCTATTGCATCTGTACAATATATGAGTACTTGGCCATGGAAATGGGCTCGCTGGACTCATGAATTAGTAGACAATGGCATTTTAACGTCCAAGGGGTTGGCAGTTGCGTCTCTGTTATTATTCATTTACTTTTTTGTGAACTATTGGACGGTAAATCTCTTTGCTAAAGCAAACTCATTTATTACGATTGTTAAATTAATTATTCCTGGTTTAACGGCAGGGGCTTTATTTTTTGCTGGTTTTCATAGTGGAAACTTTTCAAGTGAGCATGGGGTAGCACCTTACGGATGGGCCAGTGTTTTAACGGCAGTGGCAACATCAGGTATTGTGTTTGCATTTAATGGGTTTCAAAGTCCTGTAAATATGGCAGGAGAAGCAAAATCACCTAATAAATCGATTCCAATAGCTGTAATTGGTTCAATTTTTATTGCAGGAATTGTATACATTATATTGCAAATTGTTTTTATCGGAGCAGTAAGTCCGTCATCAATTGCTGATGGATGGAATCATTTGAATTTTAATTCTCCTTTTGCTGATTTAGCGATTGCGCTTGGAATTAACTGGCTAACAATTGTGTTATACGCAGATGCATTTGTTTCTCCTTCCGGCACAGGTGCTACATATACGGCAACTACTTCTAGAATGTTATACGGGATGCAGCAAAATGGATATTTGCCAAAGATCTTTGGTACGCTTCATCCACTTTACAATGTCCCGCGCCCAGCTATGTGGCTAAATTTAGCAGCTTGCTTTTTGTTTCTCTTTTTATTTAGAGGATGGGGTGTCTTAGCAGAAGTGATCTCAGTAGCGACGCTTATCTCTTATATTATGGGCCCTGTAGCACTGATAACATTAAGAAAAACGGGTTCACATTTTTACCGTCCATTTTATTTAAAAGGGGCATCAATTATTGCGCCATGCGGCTTCGTTTTTGCTTCCTTGACGCTTTACTGGGCAAGGTGGCCACTTACAGGTGAAGTGATCTTTATTATGGCAATTGGCCTGCCTGTTTATTTTTATTACCAAGCGAAAAATAAATGGGTGGGCTTTAAAAAAGAATTTTTAACCGGGGCTTGGATGCTTATCTATTTAGCGTGCATGATTTTTATTTCCTACATAGGAAGCGAAAAATTCGGAGGCAAAAATATTTTGCCTTTCGGATGGGATATGCTAGTGATTGCTTGCGTATCATTAGCTTTTTATTACTGGGGAATTAAAAGTGGCAAATCTAATCGATATATGAAAGAAGCTGAACAAATCAATCAAGAAAATTTTAAATCTAAATAAAAAAACACGAGCTGATGCTCGTGTTTTTTTATTTAGGTCAGTAGAGAATTTAGACTTAGTTTTTATCAAAATATTGTAAAAAATATAGATTTTAAGGTTTAAGTATTTATACAGAGGGAACCTTTATTTGGGATAAAGTTCTAAAAAAACAAAATAAAGGGGATTAGGCAGCTGTGAAAAAAATGAATGTTTTGGCTTTAGCTTTTGTACTTATGCTAGTATTAGCGGCTTGCAACAGTTCTAAGGAAACGGGAGGATCCACTTCGGCTAAAAATAAGACGATTGAAGCATCCATTGACAGCGCTTCTTATATTTTAGTAGATAGCGATGAAGGAGCTGCAAGTGAAGAAAAAGGGCTGTTGAAAGTTGATTTGAAAGTGAAAAATGTATCCAAAAACAGTATATCTTTATCGGATTATGACGGTGTGTATTTATACGAAGGAGATGAGCAATTGTCTCCAAAAACGGGAGTGAACAGTCGTGAGCTCGGACTAGAAAGCAGTGCATCTGACAAGATTGGCGCTGGAAAGCAAAAAAATTTAACGTTTGTCTTTGAAGTCAAAAAAGATAAAAAGTACAAAATTGGGCTTCAGCCAACATCATCTGATTATGATGAAGAAATTGACGAAGTGACATTAACACTGGATACGAAGAAATACGCGAAAAGCTATAATAAGCTGCAAGACCCAGAAAAAGCTCTGCAAGTTTATACAGAAGTCCTTTACTTAAATAAAGAAAACGTAGACTATGATAAATATGTAACGGCAGACAAAACAGCTGTCATAGAAGAACAGAAAAAAGCGTTTAATGAGGAATTAAAAGGTGCTTTTTCTAACAGTTTAACCGACAAAGCAAAAAAAGATTTTTTTAACATGTATAAAGATGTTTTGAAAGAAAAAGCAAGCGTGAAAACAAATGTGATTGCGAATGCAAATAATAAAGCCGTAGTAGAAGTGGAGTACACGACTCTTAATTTATCAGACTTATATTCATACGTATCGCAGCTTAAGAGAGCATATACAAATGAAACGAAAGATTACGATACAGAACACTCTGAAGAGTTTGCGGCTTCTAAATTCAAAGATATTGTAAATGAGTTAGAAACGAAAGAAGGAAGTCGTCCCCTACGAATTTTTATGGTGAAAGAAGATGGGAAATGGACTGTAAAGTCAAGTGACCTATACAGTGATTCTTTAGGTAAAACGTTTGGATCAAGCTATATTCGATAGACAAAAAAGAGAAGAATTTTTCTTCTCTTTTTTGTTTTCTGTAAATAAATCAACGAGTTTTTTGTAAAGCTAAATTCATCAAAATATGCTAGTATAGGTTCATTCATTCTTTTATTCTTATTATGATAGGCATCAATGGAGGTTCTTACTAATGAAAGCAAATTACTGTAAAGATACAAAGGCCGTTCGAACGAGCCGCATTTTTCCTAATGATATTAATAATCACAATACGTTATTTGGCGGAAAGTTAATGAGTGATATTGATATGATTGCGTCCATTTCAGCTTATCGTCACAGTCGTACAGAGTGTGTGACAGCTTCAGCAGACTCTATTCATTTTCTGCACCCTATTACGCCTCAGGATTCTGTATGTTTGGAGTCATACGTATCATGGACAGGTCGTTCATCCATGGAAGTATTTGTGAAAGTGATTAAAGAAAATTTAAAAACCGGGGAGCGTCAAATTGCAGCTACATCATTTTTAACTTTTGTGGCAATGGATGATGATGGAAAGCCCCGCGCAGTACCGGAGCTTATTCCAGAAACAGAAGAAGAAAAATACCTGTTTCAAACGGGGGCAGATCGCGCTGCCACGCGTAAACAAGTACGTAAAAAAAGCAATGAACTAGCCTCGGTATTGGATTTAGGACAACCTTGGTAACATAAAAGAGAGGCTGAAAAGTATTTTAGCTCAAATGAAAAACGAACCATTGATCAACATGTTTGATTAGTGGTTCGTTTTTTCTGGTTATGGTGAACGTAGGTTTCATCTGTTTCGTTCCTTCTAGCAGTTGATTGGAGGGCAAGACGAACACTACAGGGGGAAAAGCGGAAGCGACGAGGAGGCTCATCGGCCGCCCGCGGAAAGCGAAGTCTTGCACAGTAATCAACTGCGGTGTCACAAGCGGTCCGGCTTATGTATCCCATTTGTTTGTCTTTAGATTGGATTCATTTAGTCATGTCTTAACCTCTTTTTTATATTTGATGAATCTTCTCTCCTGAACGAGAGGAGGAAATAAAATTATATGAAATTTATTTTCGTTCATGGTAATATGAATTTAATATAATTTTCTAAAAAGTTTAAAAAGTACAACATTTATAAAGAAAGGTGTCGTGTCTAATGGTAACAGTAGAAGCAGCAGAAAGACAAAACAGCAGCACTGCCCTGCGCCGTGATGTGAAATTTCTCGGTCAATTGTTAGGGAAAGTTCTGGTTCACCAAGGTGGAGAAGAACTGCTCAACAAAGTAGAAAAAATACGCGAAGTGGCAAAATCACTTAGAGAAAACAAAGATGAAGTTATCTATAAAGAAATAAAAAATGAAATCGTTACTCTTGAACAGCCGATGCGCGAGCAGGTTATTCGGGCGTTTGCAGTTTATTTTCATTTAGTTAATATTGCAGAGCAAAATCATCGAATTCGTCGCAGACGGGAATATCAGCAGCAAGAAGATTCTATTATGCAGCCGGGCTCATTGGAAAGTGCCGTTGTTTCCCTTAAAAATAACGGCGTGGCGCCAGACCTAATTGCTAACTTGCTTCAAACTTTATCTCTAGAGCTCATCATCACTGCTCATCCAACAGAAGCCACTAGACGAAGTGTTCTTGATATTCATAAACGAATGGCTGAGCTTCTGAAAAACTTGGATAATCCAACGATAACAAAACGTGAACGTACGGAAATTGAAGAAAGACTGTTTAGCGAAGTATTAACTTTATGGCAAACAAATGAATTGCGAGATCGCAAGCCAACCGTAATGGATGAAGTATCGAATGGATTATATTATTTTGATGAAACGTTATTTGAAGTGCTTCCTCAACTTCATCAGGAGTTGGAAAATTCCTTGCAGGAGAATTACCCAGAAGAAAATTGGAAGGTGCCTAATATTCTTCGATTTGGTTCATGGATTGGCGGAGACCGAGATGGAAATCCAAACGTAACTCCCAAAGTAACGTGGCAAACGCTTGTCAAACAAAGGAAGTTAGCTATTCGTAAATATAAAGAGTCGCTTACTCAATTGAGACAAAGGTTAAGTCAGTCTACAAAAAGAGTTGCAGTTTCAGATAACCTTCTTGATTCTATTAATCAAGAAATATCGCTGCTCCCTGAGAAAAAGCGATGGAGAATCAAACACGAAGTATACCGCTGCAAGCTTACGATTATGCTTCATAAATTAAATTTAGTTGGAGAGTCAGAAGCAGGTTATCAAAGGTCGGAAGAACTTCTACATGATTTATTTCTAATCAAAGATAGCTTGCAAAAGCACCAGCCTCAGGATTATCAGTTAAAAAGCTTATGCAAATTAATTCGCCAAGTTGAGCTGTTTGGTTTTCATTTAGCAACGCTTGATATCCGTAATCACAGCGGAGAACATGAAGCGGCGATCAAAGAAATTTTCCATGCTGTTTCTTTAGCTGAAGATTATTCAGCGTTAACAGAAGAGAAAAAAGTTGAGCTGCTAGGGAAAGTTCTTCAAGATCCAAGACCTGTGATATCGTTTGTAGAGAATTACTCTAGAGAAACGCAGCAAGTAATTGAAGTATTTAACATGATTCATCGAGCACATAAAGAATTTGGAGAAAGATCTATTGAAGTCTACTTAATCAGCATGACCCAGTCTGCAAGTGACTTGTTAGAAGTCATGGTACTCGCCAAAGAAGCGGGCATTTACCGCCTTCATGCAGATGGCCGCATTGAAAGTAAGTTAAATATAGCTCCGCTGCTTGAAACGATTGATGATCTCACAGCGGGTCCTAAAATCATGGAACAGCTATTTCAATTAGATTTTTATCGTGAGCACTTAAGGAAACAGCAGGATTTGCAGGAAATTATGCTTGGCTACTCAGATGGAAGCAAAGATGGAGGAACGCTTACTGCTAATTGGAAGCTCTACAAAGCGCAGCAGGAAATTCATGATATGGCGAGGAAGTATCAAGTTCGTCTGAAGTTTTTCCATGGCCGAGGCGGCTCACTAGGCCGAGGCGGTGGACCGTTAAACCGAAGCATTTTATCTCAGCCTGTTGAGACGCTAGGAGACGGTGTGAAAATTACAGAGCAAGGAGAAGTTCTTTCTTCTAGATACTCTTTATATGACATTGCCTACCGAAGCCTTGAACAAGCGGTCTCAGCTCTTCTTACAGCGGCAGCAAATGTTTCTCAAGAAGCTGAACAATGTGATATTCGTACACATGAATGGGAAGAAACAATGGACGAGATTTCAACTGCTTCTTTACGTAAGTATCAAGAGCTTGTTTTCAAAGATCCAGACTTTTTAACGTACTTTAAACAAGCTACACCTCTTCCTGAGCTGGGGGCTTTAAATATTGGGTCACGTCCAATGAGTCGAAAAGGAAGTGATCGTTTTGAAGACTTGCGAGCAATTCCGTGGGTATTTGCATGGACGCAAAGTAGACAGCTGCTTCCAGCCTGGTACGCTGCAGGTACGGGCTTACAGCATTTAGTAGAGAAATCCGGAGATATACAGCTTCTTCAGCAAATGTATAAAGAATGGCCATTTTTCCGCTCGACCGTCGATAATCTGCAAATGGCCTTAACAAAAGCAGATTTAATGGCAGCAAAAGAATACACGGAAATGGTACAAGATCCGGTTATTTCAGAGCGGATTTTTACCGCCATTAAAAAAGAGTATAATCTCACAAAAGAAATGATTCTTCAAATCACAGGTCAAAAAGAATTAATGGATCATCTTCCTACAATTAAAGAATCTATTAAGTTACGAAATCCGTATGTGGATCCTCTAACATTCTTACAAGTTAAGGTCATTTCCAAGCTGCGTGAAGATGAGGCTGGAACGTTAAATGAAGAACTTTTAAAAGAAGCGTTATTAACGATTAACGGTATTGCAGCAGGGTTGCGTAACACAGGCTGATGATACCAAAAGACACCTCAAGAAAATAAAAGAGGTGTCTTTTGTTTATTATTCTCACATAAAGAACTGCCTTTCAGTTCCCTCTCTTTTAAAGAGAACTTCTGCCTGCGAAATAGGCATTGAGAAAAATCAATGATAGAATAGAGAAGGAATGGAAATATTCTACAAATGGGTGCGGGTGACGGGATAACTAGATTGAATATGGAGGACGAGGACAATGGTAAAGAATTCGCAAATCTTCATTGAAGCTGACTCCGAGAATTCTATATTTATTGGACTGGAATTTTGTGAGTATACACAAAAAATGAATCCTACTTGTTTGTCCAAACAGCATATAAATGTGTTTATTCATCCAGAAGAACTCACTGTGGAATTTAAGAAAACAAAAAGTGATAGAACTATCG
Source organism: Priestia sp. P5 (assembly GCF_029522155.1). Taxonomy (NCBI): domain Bacteria; kingdom Bacillati; phylum Bacillota; class Bacilli; order Caryophanales; family Bacillaceae; genus Priestia; species Priestia sp. P5. Next base: position 203,914 of record NZ_JAKWFJ010000002.1, read on the forward strand.
ACGATTTTCATCTGATGCATATCGTTCCGGTTCATTGCTTTAATTATTTATTATGTTCGATTTCGCAAGGTATTGTTACAGATGTTCAGCTGAAAGCGGTCGGTCATCAAGGAGAAACGTTGTTTGAAGAAAATCTTACATTGAAGTTTCATGAAAAAGCGACGGATTATGAAGAAACCCTCTCATTTTTCAAACATTTAAATCAAGAAATACAAAAGCATACGAAAAAATATACAGCCAGTTATATGAGCTCATAATAAAGCAAGCTGCGGTTTTTAAAACCGCAGCTTTTATTCGTTTAACCAAAAAAATTATGTTAGAGATGCTTACAAAGCAAGAGATTTTTCAATGGGAAATTGATAAAGTAAAAATAAGAGAAATCAGTGGACAGAAAAGCTTTTAGCGGCTGGCCGCTCTTTATTCAATATATAAGGGTTAGGTTTTAAGGTTAAAAAAATAGCGATGAATACGTATTGTCATTGTAGATGAAGTGCTAAGGTCGCTCTATCTGCAATCATGTAGAATCTTCGCGCGCTTATAGTCTGTTTTACGGAACGAAAAAGCTGCGGAATTAGAAGAACTCCTTCTATTTCTGCGGTTTTTTTTATAAACAAGAAACAAATTCACTTATCGTACGGAGGCGATGCAGATGATTAAAGATTTAGTATTGGCTAAGGAATGGCTGCCTGCAGCTTATTCCCATGATTTAACGGATCAGCCCTTGCAAGTAACGATTTTAGAAGAGCGGGTTGCGCTTTTTCGCACAACTAATGCCATTAAAGCGTTTAAAGATTTGTGCATCCATCGCGGTGCAGCGTTATCTCTTGGAAAAGTGGTAGATGATTGCATTGTGTGCCCTTATCACGGATGGAAATACGATGAAGCCGGGGCTTGTGTGAAAATTCCACAACAGCCGCCGGGAAGAGCTATTCCTTCAAAAGCAAAAGCACAGGTATATGATTGCGTTGAAAAGTACGGGATTATATGGGTGAAGATGAACAGCGAGGCAAGTGATACTCCTTTTCCTCAGTATGACGAATACCTTAACCCCGGATTTAAAACGGTTTTCGCCAACCCTCATACTCTGCAGGCAGCAGCTCCTCGTGTAGTAGAAAACTTTTTAGATGTAAGCCATTTGGCTTTTGTTCACGAAGGAAGCCTTGGACACTCGGACTACGCCGAAATTCCTGATTATAAGGTACATTGGAAAGATAACCGATACGTTTCTGATGAAATCGCTGTGTACGCAGATGCAGATGGTACGGGTAACTTTGCAACTATTTATTATACTTTTGAAATTCTTCGTCCTACCGTTGCAAGGTTGAAAAAAGTGAACTACGAAACGGGTGAAATCTTTTCGATGCTGTTTGCGGTTTTACCTGAAGAGGAAAGAAAGTCGACCGTGTTTGCATTGGTTTCTAGAAACTATTCGTTTGATGCACCTGATCAATATTTCCGTGATTTTCAGCAGCTTATTATTGAACAAGATACTAGCATTGTAGAAAGTCAAAAACCGGAAGAGCTGCCGCTTGACTTACAAGCAGAGCTTCATTTGAATCCGGACCGACTGAGTATTGCCTATAGAAGATGGCTCGGTGATTTAGGAGTGACCTTTGGAAGTGACATAGGAACAAGGTTAAAAAAAGCTGCTCAATAAAAAGAAGAAAGGAGTCTCCTTTCTTCTTTTTTATGTATGTTCACGGATAAGCTGCTGATAGCTATTAAAAAGGGTAGGGTATGTTAAGCGGCTTAATATGACGCAGGAAAGCGTAGCAGACGCTAGAATAGTAAAAACGATAAGCAGCTGGAATTTGACAGCTTGTATCGGATCTGCCCCTCCAATAATCTGGCCTGTCATCATACCCGGAAGTTGAACGAGTCCAATTGTTTTTTGACTTTCTACAGTAGGAATCATGCTAGCTTTGATTGCGGCATTTAAAATACTATGAATAGCTTGTTTAGGAGTGCCGCCAAGCGCCAGAATCAATTGAATTTCGTCTCGTCTTCTATTTACTTCAGCATCTAACCGATTTAAAAATAAATTGGCCAAAATCATCGAATTTCCAATAATCATACCGCTGACAGGAATGACATATCGCGGAGTAGCAGGGATGATATGTAGTCCGAGCATAACGCTTTGGGTCAGGATTTCTACAATAAAAAGAGTGACAAATACACGAAAAAAAGATTTAAATCCCTGCTTTTTTTTCTTTACAACATTTTGGGAAGCGACCGTCAGCATAAGGAATAGAATGAAAATCATAAAAGCAGGGTGATTCGCGTCAAAAATAAAGGATAAAACATATCCTATCACTAACAGCTGAACGGCTGCTCGAATACTGGCAATGATAATATCTTTTTCGAGCCCTATACGAAAAGATTTTGATAAAAAAAGAGCAATAAAAACAAAAACAATGGTAAAAATCAGTGAAAGTGAACTCATAGAAAGGCTCCTTCAATAAATTGTTTTGTTTCAGCTTTTACAGGAGCATGAAAAAAGGTCTCCGTCTTGGCTTTTTCTACAATCACTCCGTTCATTAAAAGCCAGACTTCCTCTCCTAAACGTTTCGCTTGATCTAAATTATGGGTAACCCAAATAATCGTTTTATTCTGCTCTTTATGTAAATGAGAAATAAGCTGCTCAATTTCATGAGCAGAAGTAGCATCCAAAGCGGAAGTGATTTCGTCTAAAAGTAAAAGGTCAGATCCGTTCGACAGCGTGCGCGCTAATGATAACCTTTGTCTTTGACCACCGGATAAATCTCTTGCATCCTGCTCTAACAAGTCAGGGGAAAGGCCGGTTAAGGCACAGAGTTCTTCAGGCATAATATTCTGTTTGCCATGCAGTTTTTGAACAAGCATCATATTATCTCGCACTGTTCCATCAATAACAGGAGCCGATTGAAAAGCGATGCCCACTTTTTTTCGTAAATCAGAAATATTCCATTTGCTAATGTCTTTACCGTATACTTCAATACTTCCTTCGTCAGGTGCAGAAAGTAAATTGCACATGGAAAGAAGGGTACTTTTTCCGGATCCTGATGGTCCTACCATCATGACAAGCGAGCCTTGGGCCACTGTACCCGATATGCCTTTTAAAACACTATGTTCTTTATCTTTAAATGTTTTATGAACGTCGGTAAATGTAATGGCAGGTATTGAATTGAACGTGTTCATAGTAACTCCTTTTTTATTCGTTTTGTTTATTGTAGCATAAGCGAAAGTATAAAAAGTTATTGGATGATATAAAAAAAGCTGTGAAAAATCACAGCTTTTAAACAGTTGTATTCACTTTTTGGCTGGCTTTTAAGGCATAATCTAAATCTTCAAGAAGATCGTCGATTGCTTCTGTTCCAACCGATAGACGAATGAGTTCTGGCGTCACGCCGGAAGCTTTTTGTTCATCTTCAGATAACTGTTGATGAGTGGTGCTTGCCGGGTGAATAATGAGTGACTTAGAGTCGCCGATATTGGCTAAATGAGAAAATAACTGAACCGAATCAATTAACTTAGCCGCAGCGTTTTTTCCTCCTCTTACGCCGAAGGTTAAAATTGCTCCTTGCCCTTTAGGCAAGTATTTTTGTGCCAAAGAATAGGAAGGGTGGGAAGGAAGCCCCGCATAATTTACCCAGTCTACTAATTCATGCTGCTCTAAAAATTTCGCTACCTTTAATGCGTTTTCGCTGTGACGCTCTAATCGCAGATGGAGTGTTTCTACCCCTTGAAGGAGTAAAAAGGAATTAAAAGGTGATAAAGCAGCTCCAATATCTCGTAAAAGCTGAACGCGCGCTTTTGTAATATAAGCAGCTTCACCGGCAGCTTCTGTGTATACGAGGCCATGGTAACTTGGATCTGGAGTTGTTAAGTCTGGAAATTTTCCGCTCGCTTCCCAATCAAATTTTCCACTGTCTACGATAACACCCCCAATTGCTGTTCCATGCCCTCCAAGAAACTTAGTAGCAGAATGAACGACAATATCTGCTCCGAAATCAATGGGACGAAGAAGGTAAGGGCTTGGAACCGTATTATCAATAATAAGAGGAATTCCATGTTCATGGGCAATGTCTGCAACTGCCTCAATGTCTAGCACGTTTCCCTGCGGGTTTCCAACGGATTCAGCATAAATTGCTTTTGTTTTGGAAGTGATTGCACTTCTGAAATTTTCTGGATTATCCGCGTTTACAAATTTGACGGTAATGCCCAGTTTGGGAAGCGTAGACGAAAAGAGGTTATATGTTCCCCCATATAAACTGCTTGCTGATACAATTTCATCTCCTGCAGAAGCGATATTTAAAATGGAAAAGGTAGTAGCTGATTGACCCGAAGCTACTCCAAGAGCACCTACTCCGCCTTCTAACTCAGCAATTCGCTGTTCAAAAACGTCCGTAGTAGGATTTACAATTCGAGTGTAGATATAGCCTTGTTCACTTAAATTAAATAAGGACGCAGCGTGTTCGGTATCTTTAAATCCAAATGAGCTTGTTTGATAAATAGGTACGGCACGCGAAAAAGTAGCGGGGTCAAGCTGTTGGCCAGAATGAATGGCTTGTGTTTCAGGGCGAAATGGTTTCTTAGCAGACATTGAAACTCCTCCTTAGATATAAAACTTATAAAAAACATAGGAATAATAAACTTTAATCATAATATACGAATTCTATTGAATGATGTCAAATAATAATTAGAATATTTAGAAATTATAAGTAAGATTAATACTGTAATTCAGCGTCAATATATCTCTTTAATTGTTAAAAATACCATAAAAAATATAAAATGTAAGAAAAATGTCAATTAATTTGTATAATTATGTTAGAATATTAGGTGTTTGAGAGTTTCTTAGAGAGAGACGATTTTGCTAGAAAACTTTAAAAAACAGCAAAAGACGGGTCTTAAGAGCTAATAACGAAACAAAATAAAAGGAGTTTGATTATGAGCACAGAAGTTAATGTATCTTCGGAAGTCCAAGAGAAAGGAAAGCCCTCTATTTTTGGTTTTATTACGAGTCCAGTTGGACAGTTTGAGAAAATGAAAAGCAACCCGGTCATTTTGGGACCTCTTTTACTTATCCTCATCTTAACAGCTGCAACAACGATTCTAGCCGTCTATACCCCTCAGGCACAAGAGGCATTACAGCAGCAAAAAGAAGCTGGGATTGAAGTGAATCCTATATTCAGCATGATCAGCGGAACGGTTGGAGGAGTAATTGCAATAGTTGCTACACTGGCATTCACGAGTTTAATTTTGTTTTTAGTTGCAAAGTTAGGGACTGGGAAAACAACATACCACCAAATGTTTAGTTTGAATTTGTTTGTTACGTTCATCACTGTAATCGGTCAGCTAATTAATACGGGCGTCGCTGCATTAGCGCACACTTCAGCGAATGTGACTTCGTTAAATGGACTAGTTGGTGCGAAAGGTGCTATGGGAGGAGTATTTACTTCCATTGAAATCTTTTCTATCTGGGGACTTATTCTGACAGCAGTAGGACTACAAAAAGTGGCAAATGTATCAAAAGCTGCTTCTATTATTACCGTAATTGTTTTATTCATCTTAGGAGCCGCTATTTCAGGAGTTGTAGGAGCTGCTTCAGAAGCGCTTAAAGGAGCAGGGTTGTAAATGAAAAAAGGAATAATTATTACAGCAGTAACAGTGGTTATTGTTGCGGTTATTGGAATTAATGTATATCGTGCACAAAGTGTAAGTGGTAAAGCAGTCAATGTTCAAATGACAAATCTAAAAGAAAAAAAGTTAAGAAATACAGTTATGGTTCCCGGTACGTTAAAGCTTGCTGATGAGCAGTACGTCTATTTCGACGCTGAAAAAGGCGAGGTTGAACGATTTCACGTAACAGAAGGATCTCGTGTACAGCAGGGAACCTCTCTTGTAACATACGAAAGCGATACGCTTGATTTAGAGCAAGAACAAAACAAGCTAGAAAAAAAATCCAGTCAGCTGCAAATTGACTCAGTAAGCAAACAGCTTTCTAATTTAAATAAAAAACAAAAAGAATTGGAAAAAGAAATGAGTAAGCAAGAAGCGAGAGATCAAATCGATACAGAGCGTACGCAGCTCAACCTCGATTTAGAAACGGCTAAAATTGATTTAGAACGAAACAAACTAGAAACCAAATCAAATGCTAAAAAAGAACGTAATTTAGAGGTAACGAGTGATATTAATGGGACGGTGCTAGAAGTAGATAAAGAAGCGGTTAATAACACAAGTGACGTTCAAAAACCGCTTATACATATTGGTAATACCGATGAATACTTAGCTACTGGCGTGCTGTCTGAGTATGATGCATTAAAAATTAAAACCGGTCAAGCTGTCAAAATTACATCAGATGTTTTGCCTGATAAAGAATGGGCAGGGAGCGTCAAACAAATTGACTATCTACCTCAGCAGCAGGCATCAGCAGAAGCCGGCAATGATGCGGCTAATCAATATCCAGTTGAAGTAAAAGTAGATGACCAGGATATCACGATGATTAAGCCGGGATTTAAGCTGCTGCTTGAAATTGAAACAAGCAGTAAAAAAGCTTCATCACTGCCGATAAAAGCAGTTGTAAATGAAGACGGAGAAAAATATGTATACGTAGTGAAAGATAAGAAGGCGGTTCGTAAGGAAGTAAAGATTGGAGAAACAACAAATAAATTTATTGAAATCAAAAGTGGCGTAACTTCTAAAGACAAAGTCATTACAAATCCTTCAAAGGACTTAACTGACGGTGCGGAAGTGACTGTTCAATGATTGAACTTGTAAATATTCATAAAAGTTATCATCTGGGCAAAGAGGAAGTGCCGATTTTAAAAGATATTAATTTGAAGATTTATGACGGTGAATTTGTTGCGATTATGGGACCTTCTGGCTCAGGTAAATCAACGCTAATGAACATTATCGGTTGTTTAGACCGCGCTTCTTCAGGCTCCTATTTATTAAATGAACAAGAAATCTCCACTTACAGTGATGAGCAGCTGGCAAAAGTAAGAAATATTCATATCGGTTTTGTTTTTCAGCAATTTCAGCTGTTGCCGCGTTTAACAGCGGTAGAAAACGTAGAGCTTCCAATGGTATACGCCGGCGTAACGCGTAAGGAAAGAAGAGCCAGAGCAGAAGCTGCGCTTGAAAAAGTAGGGCTGAGTGAACGGATGAAACATTTACCGAGCGAGCTATCAGGAGGGCAAAAGCAGCGCGTTGCTATTGCTCGTTCTATTGTTAACAATCCGACGCTTATTTTAGCAGATGAACCAACAGGAGCTCTAGATACAAAAACAAGTGCTGATATTATGGAGCAATTTTCTCAGCTTAATGCAGATGGTACAACGGTTGTAGTCATTACCCATGAACCTGAAGTGGCAGAATACACATCGCGTACAGTTATCGTTCGTGACGGTAAAGTGTTAAGTCATAGCGATAAGGAGAACGATAGCTTATGAGTTTAATAGAAAATATGCGTATGGCTCTCTCTTCGGTTCTTGCTCATAAAATGCGCTCTATTTTGACGATGCTTGGTATTATCATTGGCGTAGCGGCTGTTATTATCGTTGTAGCCATTGGTCAAGGCGGAGAACAAATGATTAAGTCGGAAATAACAGGAGCAAGCAATACAGTTGATGTATATTATCAGCCTCCTGAAGACGAGATGCAAGCTGATGACCTTTCAATGACGGGTGAGCCTATCTTTACAGAGGATGATATTAAAGCTCTTTCGACTATTCCCGGAGTGAAGAATGTGGTGGCTTCTAGCTCAATGGGAATGGGGGTAAGATATAGAGACAAGGAATCTGATACGACTGTTAATGCTATTAACGAAGGATATATTGAAGTTAATCAGCTGGAAGTTTCAAAAGGAAGAATGTTAGACAGCTCTGACTTTTTATCAGGTAATCGAGTAGGTGTTATCACAAGCGATATGAAAAAAGAGTTATTTGATAAAAAAGAAGCCCTTGGACAAGTAGTATGGGTTCAAGGACAGCCTATCAAAATTGTTGGTGTGACAAAAAAGCCAACGGGGTTTTTGGCATTTGAAATACCAACTATTTATATTCCAGATAATACGTATAAATCAAGCTTCGGTAAGCTTGACTACACAAACCTTAGCGTTCAAGCAAAAAGCTCTGATCAGCTAAAAAAAGTAGGCAATGACGCAACGGATTTGTTAAATAACTTGCATGATGCGGAAGATGCTTACCAAGTGCAGAACTTAGAAGAAATAGCAGATAGTATTGGAAATGTAACGCGCATTATGACCACAATTATTGGTTCAATTGCAGGAATTTCACTGCTTGTTGGAGGAATTGGCGTTATGAACATTATGCTGGTTTCTGTAACGGAACGCACAAGGGAAATTGGGATTCGTAAAGCACTAGGCGCATCCAAAAGACAAATTTTAACTCAGTTTTTGATTGAATCCATTACGCTCACGCTTATTGGTGGTTTGCTTGGCATTGGCCTCGGTGCAGGCGGGGCAGCTCTTGTTTCATTATTTGCTGGATGGCCATCATTAATTTCGTGGCAAGTAGTGCTCGGAGGAGTATTGTTCTCCATGACGATTGGTATTGTATTCGGTATGCTTCCTGCAAATAAAGCGGCGAAGCTAGATCCAATTGAAGCATTAAGGTATGAATAGAGACATTCATTTGCATGTTTTTATTTCAAACTGACGAAAAGCTTTCCAATCATTTTTGAAAAAGCGGACCATTATATGATCCGCTTTTTCTTATTTGTCACTTACTAATATTGATGCGGGCTACGTTGATAATATCGTGTATTTTTTCCACTAGATTAAGCATGAGAAATCCATTTCCTTCGGAGCTTTTTCGATATCCAAGAGGAAGCGTCCTTCTTACAAGTTGAGCATAGATTTCAGCTTCAATTAAAGAGCGTCCAAATTCTTTCTCACATAAATTAATTAATAGTGCTACAGCTCCTGCAACGTGGGGAGTTGCCATAGAAGTTCCTGAAAGCGTAGCGTACTTACCTTCTAAATAAGTAGAGATAATGTCAACACCAGGTGCGACCAAGTCTACTTCTTCATTAACATTGGTAAAAGGAGCTAAGTCTAGGTTGCTGTCTACGGCTCCTACTTGAATTACTTCGTTGTAACTTCCTGGGTACGAATATTCAAGTGTTTCTTCGCGGTCATCGCCTTCGTTTCCAGCTGCAACAACGACAGAAACATCTTTATTAACAGCATCTTGAACAGCTTTGTGCAGTTCTGGAACGTCTTGTGGTCCCCCGAGTGACATGGAAATAACTCGTGCTCGCTCATTGTTAGGACCGCGCCATTCGACGGCGTAGTTAATAGCGTCAATAATCCATTCGTAATTTCCCGATCCTTCACCGGTAAGTACTTTTAAGCTGAGAATTTTTGCTTTGGGTGCCACTCCTACTACCCCTTCATTGTTGAGCGCAGCAGCAATGGTACCAGATACGTGAGTACCATGCCCATTATTGTCTTCAAATATAGAAGAATCTCCATTATGATCGGAAGTGAAATTTCTTCCTCCGATAATACAATCTTTTAAGTCAGGATGATTTGTGTCAACACCAGTGTCGATAACTGCAATTACAATGCCTTCCCCTTGATTGCTTTGTTCCCAAATAGACGGCGCTTGAATTAAGGTTACTCCTTTAGGCGTTTCGTTTGTTGAGTCGATAATCGACTCAATTGTATAAGGAATTAATTTGACTTGTAACGGTTGTTGAGTCATAGTCATCCTCCTTAAAATGAATTCCATAAAAATGGAAGTTGTTTAATTATAAATTCCCAACTATTGCTATAAATTAAACGCTTTTTATGGGATTCCTTTCTTTTTGAATAAAAAGACTCATAAAAGATGTGAGAAGAGGAAAAAAGACCCTAAAGACAAGCCCTACAAAGATTTTTAATGTTATCTGTGTATTCGCTTTTAATGTTTATCTCACACTATAGAAGAAAGAAACTCCAAGAAAAATAACATAGGACCGGTGACTTTTGATATAATTACGAACGGTATGACATTCTCAAAATACATGATATTTATAAATATACATTAATTTGCAAATTACGAAGGGGCTGAGGATAGTGTCAACTTTAACGTCTCGATCCGTCATCAAATGCGGAAAGTATGAACTGAATTATGCGGACCGTACGCTTATTATGGGGATTTTAAACGTAAACCCGGATTCATTTTCAGATGGCGGAAAATACTACGATGTAGATAAAGCAGTTGCTCATGCTGAGGAAATGGTGAAGCACGGAGCAGACATCATTGATATCGGAGGAGAATCAACTCGTCCTGGTTATACAAGAATTAGCGATGAAGAAGAGATTAAACGGATTGTGCCCGTTATTTCTGAAGTGGCTAAGCGCGTAGAGGTGCCGATTTCTGTAGATACATACAAGTCGGAAGTGGCCAAGCATGCGCTAGAAGCAGGAGCACATATTATTAACGATATATGGGGCGCAAAGGCTGATCCCAAAATGGCTCAAGTTGCAGCTGACTATAATGTTCCTATTATTTTAATGCATAATCGCCATGAGCCCAATTATACAAATCTGATTACAGATATGATAAGTGATTTGGAAGAAAGCATATCAATTGCAAAAGCTGCAGGAGTTCGAGATGATCAGATTATTTTAGATCCAGGCGTTGGCTTTGGAAAAACGGCTGCGCATAATGTAGAAGCGATTCAGCATCTAGATCAGCTGACGAATATGGGCTATCCCGTGCTGCTTGCTACTTCTCGTAAAGGATTTATTGGACAAATAGTCGATGCTCCTCCTACGGAAAGAATGGAAGGAACTGCAGCTACTGTATATGCAGGGATTGCACAAGGAGTTCAAATGGTTCGAGTTCATGACGTATTAGAAATCAAACGTTTTGTAAAGATGGCAGATGTACTGGTAGGAAAACATACATTTCAGTTTTAATAATCATTTAAGCAGACGCGTAAGCGCTGCTTTTTTATTTTCCTTGATTTCTCCGGATAGAATACATGCTTTTAGATAAATTTAAGTAATATGAAGGTTGTAAAAATGGAGGTTGAAAATGAGGGCGGTAACGTATCAAGGACCTAATCAGGTAAAAGTAGCAGAAGTAGAAGATGCGAAGTTAGAGAAAAAAGATGACATTGTCATTAAAATAACGTCAACCGCTATTTGTGGTTCTGATTTGCACTTATATCAAGGAAACATGCCATTGCCTCACGGTTATATTATTGGTCATGAACCAATGGGAATTGTGGAAGAAGTAGGACCGGATGTTACAAAAGTAAAAAAAGGAGATCGCGTTATTATTCCATTTAACGTAGCGTGCGGACAGTGTGCGTACTGCAAGGATGATTTAACGAGCCAATGTGATAATTCTAATCCACATTATGATTCTGGCGGCTATTTTGGATATACTGAAAAGTTTGGAAATCATCCAGGAGGTCAAGCTGAATATTTAAAAGTGCCGTTTGGGAATTTCACACCGTTTGTGATTCCAGAATCGTGCGAATTAGAAGATGAATCGCTTCTTTTTTTATCAGATGTGCTTCCAACTGCTTATTGGAGTGTAGAGCATGCGGATGTTAAAAAAGGAGATACCGTTATCGTACTCGGCTGCGGGCCAGTGGGATTAATGGCTCAAAAATTTGCTTGGATGAAAGGTGCCAAACGGGTTATCGCAGTAGATCATGTTCCATACCGAATGCAGCATGCAAAGAAAATGAATGCCGTAGAAACCTTTGATTTTACAGAATACCCAGATATGGGGGAGCATTTAAAAGAAACCACAAAAGGCGGAGCTGATGTGGTGATTGACTGTGTAGGTATGGATGGCAAAAAGTCGCCTCTTGAATACATTGAACAAAAATTGAAACTTCAAGGTGGAACGCTCGGGCCTATTCAAATTGCGACAAAAGCCGTTCGTAAATGCGGAACCGTCCAAATCACCGGGGTATACGGAAGCAACTATAACAGTTTTCCGTTAGGAGCATTTTTTGCTCGAAATATAACTCTCAAAATGGGGCAAGCTCCTGTCATTCCAGTTATGCCGAAATTATATGATCAAATTGTAAAAGAAGAATTCGATCCAAAAGAAATCATTACTCATAAAGTCGCTTTAGAAGACGCAGCTAATGCTTACAAAATCTTTAATGGTCATCAAGATAACTGCATTAAAGTCATTTTAAAACCTTAAAATGCCATTTCTATTAGGTGAAGATTCCTGAGCAGTGAAGCTCGGGAATTTTTTATGTATATAAAGTGGCGGAGGAAAATAATGCACGATTGGATGGTTGATTTTACATAATTTAGCTTTATGATAGAAAGAGAAGATATAACGCTTTCATATTCTGATTAAATCGTGCTGCTTAAAATGAAATAAATAACGTCTTGGTATTCAGTTTTATTCAATCACCGAAATATGGAGGAGAGAATGAATGAAATTAGCATTACTTCTTGTCATTATTATCGGCGTTGCTGCCCTTGCAGGGACGATCAGTGCTGCAAAGAAAGTAGATGAAGATTACGGGAAATCTAAAAAGAAAAGTATAGTGAATTTATCTATTATTTACGGAGTCGTATTCATAGGATCAATCGTAGGAGTAGCATGGTATATTGCAGTGAGACCATAAATAAAGAGGTTGAGACATGACTAAATGAACCGAACCTAAAGACGAACAAATGAGATACATGAGTTGGACTGCTTATTACACCGCAGTTGATTTCCGTGCAAGGCTTCGCTTTCCGCGGGCGGCCGCTGAGCCTCCTCATCGCTTACGCTCCTTCGGGGTCTCACCTGTTCCGCTTTTCCCGCAGGAGTCTTCGCCTTGCCCTCCAATCAACTGCTAGAAAAAACGAAACAGATAAAACGATGTTCACCACAACAAAAAACGAACTATTAATCAAACATGTTGATTAATGGTTCGTTTTGCAATTGGGTTAAAATACTTTTGTCCCAGCCTCTTTATTTTGATTCCAAGGTTAATTCTCCGCTTGAAACAGCTATATCGATAGGGTATTTTCCATTTCCGTATTTTCCTTTTAATACATTCTCTGTTATCGTTGCATTGTTTAACTTGAAATTGTTGTTAATCTCACCGCTGCTTACTTTTCCATTCACTTTAAAACCAGCGCTTTTCGGAAGAACCAACACGGCATCTCCAGATCCTACATCTACAGAAACGGCCTCTTCTAGCTTTTTAAAATCCATATAGAGATCACCAGATCCAATGCGCGCCTGAAGTTTTCCTTTATAGTTTGTTCCTTTAATTTCCCCAGATCCTACAGCAAATTTAGCCGTTTGGCTTTCAACATTACTCAGCTGTAAATCTCCAGAATTGACATCCGTACGAAGAGAGGTGCTGCTCAAGTTTGAAATATTTGCATTTCCAGAGCCTACTTTAATCGAAACATCTTTCAGCTGAAGCGCTTGCTCAGGCTGTATAGCAATTTGAAGGTCCCCCGAACCTACGTTAAGCGCAAGGTTATGGTGATAATCTTTAGGAATGTAGATTGTTACTTTTGTGTTTGAAAAAATAGAAAGCCATTGAAAGGGACTTTTTTGATACGCGACAACTAGGGTGTCTCCATTTTGCTTTACATCTACTTTTCCTTTACCTTCTACTTTTGTTTTAATATCTTGACGATCTTGCGGAACGACCGTTGTACTAATGCTTGGAGAGTCGATTTGAATACGCTGAATATCACTTGATAATGCCGCTTCAGACTTGGACGTCTTGAATGAACTTAACGACCAGGAGGAAGGCGCAAACGCAGTAGAAAAGAGGACTGCCGTACCACCTATCACTAAAATAAAAGCCAATATTTTTTTCACGTTATAACCCGCTTTCTACATATAATTAAATTTGTTTTCTTCTACCATAAAGTGTAAATTGAAAACCGGTTAACTTCAACGAACAACAGGATTATTTTTTTCTACGTCTTAAGTCGTAAAAACGAAACATTTTTTGTGAGGAGTTAAATGAAAAGCGAAGTAGAGATTTAAACATACTCATTAAAGAATCAATTTCTTTGTTTCAAAAATAGGAAAATAATTGAGTTAAAAGGACGATTAAATTCAATTATTTTGTGTAATTTTCCGGTGGATAGTTCAAAAGAAGTGGTAAATAAATAGAATTTTCATACCAATTTTATTATTCCGAAAAACTTTTAAAGTGTTGATTATTAAAAAAATAAAGGGTAGAATTTGTTCATATCAATTGAATACAGCTAAGATTACGATCTTGTATATTATCAGTAATATGGTCTGATAGTCTCTACCTAGTAACCGTAAAAAACTAGACTACAAGAAAGTTTGGATATAAGCAGCAAAAAGAAGGGCGTATTATCATAGATACAGCCTTCTTTCAAAGCTCTTACTTTTCATACTTTCTGTTATTGTCAGAATTTATGAAAAGTAAGAGCTTTTTTTGTTTTTCAAATACACACCTGGGAGTGGCTTGCATGTACTTTTTATTAAATTTATTAGGCGTTTTTGTAGTAATGGGCGTCGTCTTCTTATGTTCTCCTAAAAAGAAAGAAATAAAGTGGCGTCCGATTGCTTCACTATTAGTCGTTGAAGTCCTCATTACTTGGTTTATGTTAGGAACTTCAATCGGAACATGGATCATTAATAAGATTGCTTCGTTCTTTACTTGGCTGATTTCCTGTGCCAACGATGGAATTGCCTTTGCGTTTCCATCCGTAATGGGAAATCAAACGGTTGACTTTTTCTTCAGTGCATTACTGCCTATCATCTTTGTCGTGACGTTCTTTGATATTTTATCTTACTTTGGTATTTTAACGTGGATTATTGATAAAGTAGGGTGGGTCATTTCGAAAGTTTCTCGCTTGCCTAAATTAGAAAGCTTTTTCGCTATCCAAATGATGTTCTTAGGAAATACGGAAGCATTAGCAGTTATTCGTAATCAGCTTTCTGTGTTAAAGGACAACCGTTTGCTTACGTTTGGAATTATGAGTATGAGCAGTATTAGCGGATCTATTATCGGTGCTTATTTAACGATGGTTCCCGCTACGTACGTGTTTACCGCAATTCCACTGAACTGTTTAAACGCGCTTATTTTAGTGAGCTTATTGAATCCAGTTCATGTTACAAAAGAAGAAGATATGATTTACGTACCGCCAAAGTCAGAGAAAAAAGACTTTTTCTCTACCATTTCAAACAGTATGTTAGTCGGAATGAACATGGTAATTGTTATTTTAGCGATGGTTATTGGATATGTAGCTCTTACATCTGCGCTTAACGGTATTTTAGGCGTTATTGTAGACGGCTTGACTGTACAAAAGATTTTCTCTTACATCTTTAGTCCATTTGCATTCTTACTAGGGCTAACGGGACATGATGCCATGTACGTAGCTCAGCTGATGGGTATCAAGCTAGCAACAAATGAATTCGTGGCGATGATGGATTTGAAGAAAAATCTAGATACACTTCCACCGCATACGATTGCAGTTGCTACGACATTCTTAACATCTTTTGCTAACTTCAGTACGGTGGGTATGATTTATGGTACGTATAATTCTACGTTATCAGAAGGTAAATCAACGATTATTGGAAAAAACGTATGGAAACTGCTTGTGAGCGGTATCGCTGTTTCTTTATTAAGTGCTATGATTGTTGGATTGTTTGTTTGGTAAAAAGTGAAAAAGCTGTGCTTTCGTCTTCGAAAGCACAGCTTTTTTCTTGTTGTATCATCTATTCATTTGAAGAAAAACGCTTATGAATATCAACAGTAAAAGGAAATCACACTATTCAAGAAAAATTCATTTTACTTTTGCAGAAAAACATTTTAAATCTAGTGAGCATTATGTTAAGATTACAAAAGGCTGTTTCATTTAAATTGAGAACGCCGCATAAATATGTAAGTAAATATGCATAGAAAACAAAGGTTTATTAATTTTTTTCTAGGTAATATCTCGTAATAAATAGGTTGAAAGGAAATGTCGTTAATATGATAGAAGGACAACAGCAAACAAATGAATTAAAAAAGACGATGAAAAGCAGACATTTGTTTATGATTTCGCTCGGCGGGGTTATCGGTACAGGTTTCTTTTTAGGAACAGGATACACGATTAGCCAAGCAGGAGCGATTGGAGCTATCCTTTCGTTTATCGTAGGTGGCTTCATTATGTACTTAACAATGCTTTGCTTAGGGGAACTTGCAGTAGCAATGCCAGTTTCTGGTTCGTTTCAGACATATACAACAAAATTTATTGGCCCTGGCGTTGGTTTTGCTTTTGGATGGTTATATTGGTTGGGCTGGGCTGTAACGGTTGCATTAGAATTTTTGTCAGCAGGTCAGCTTATGCAAAGATGGTTTCCTGATTCTCCTGTATGGATCTGGTGTGCTATATTTGCGCTTTTATTATTTTCATTAAATGCACTGTCAGCTAAAGCGTTTGGTGAAGCGGAGTTTTGGTTCGCCAGCATTAAAGTGTTAGCTATTATTTTATTTATCGTACTTGGTGGAGCTGCTATGTTTGGTTTTCTTCCATTAAGCAATGGAGACAGCGCGCCGCTTTTCTCTAACTATACGGCTCACGGCGTGTTCCCTCACGGAATTAGTGCCGTGTTGATTACGATGATTACAGTTAACTTCTCATTTCAAGGTACGGAGCTTATCGGTGTAGCTGCTGGGGAAAGTGAAAACCCAGACAAGACTGTACCAAGAGCAATTAAACAAACGGTATGGAGAACGCTTGTATTTTTTGTACTAGCTGTAGCTGTCTTAGCGGGGATGATTCCGCTTGAAAAAGCAGGCGTAGTTGAAAGTCCATTTGTTGTTGTATTCGACCAAATTGGTATTCCATATGCAGCAGATATTATGAACTTTGTTATCCTAACGGCACTGTTATCTGTAGCTAACTCAGGTCTTTATGCAGCAACGCGTATGCTGTATTCATTGTCAAAAGATAACATGGCAAGTTCAGCTTTCATGAAAGTAAATAAACGCGGTGTGCCGATGAACGCCTTGCTTTTAACATTAGGCATTGCGCTTTTATCTCTACTTTCAGGATTCTTTGCTCAAGAAACAGTATTTGTATGGCTTATTTCTGCAGCGGGTTTAGGTGCACAAATTGGCTGGATTACGATTGCTGCATCACTGCTTGCATTTAGAAAAAGATATATAAATCAAGGAGGGCAAATCGAGGATTTAAAATTCAAAGTCCCTCTTTACCCGGTATTACCTTTAATCGCATTAGTATTAAATACGATTGTACTTGGAAGCATGGCATTTGATGCAGAGCAGCGAATGGCACTGTACGTCGGTATTCCACTAGCGCTGCTGTTTTATGCTTATTATCATGCACGTGTAAAAAAGAAAGTTGATTTATCTATCAGCCGTCAAGAAGTGCAGCTTAAAGACGACAAAAAGGTAATTTTATAAAAATCAAAAAGACGCAAAAGCCCAGGTTTTTGCGTCTTTTTTTATATTTTATTTGTAAACTTAAATTAAAATTAAGTTGACAAATAAAAAGAGATTATTGCAAACTTAAAGCAGCGAACAGAGAAAGGAGGGTGAACATGAAAACGAGAACAATGGCGTATGTTTCTTTATTTGCTGCTTTAACGGCGATTGGTGCATTTATAAAAATTCCTATTCCCTACATACCGTTTACTCTTCAAATTGTTCCTGTCTATTTAGCCGGGGCGCTGTTAGGACCGCGTTTAGGTTTGTATAGTCAGCTATGCTACATAGGTATTGGGTTAATCGGTGTTCCGGTTTTTGCAGAAGGAGGAGGTTTAGGGTATATCTTCAAACCAACGTTTGGCTATTTAATTGGCTATGCTGCAGGGTCATTTATGAACGGCTACCTTATTCAAAAATATGACTTAAAGAAACCTTTTTCTATCTTTTTAGCCAACTTATCTACATTGGTTATTGTGTACGTATTCGGGTGCGTTTGGCTTTACGGAGCAATGAAATGGATAATTGAAAAGCCACTTTCACTGAGTGATACACTTCTTTTTGGAGCTGTTTTGCCAATGCCTGGAGATCTTTTATTGTGCATTTTATGTTCAGTGCTGATTCATCGAATGAAGCCTCAATTTAGCCGTTTATCATCAAAGCGGGCTAAAGCGGGGTAATGAAGACATAGAAAAAAGAGGAGGAAAGAAAGTGGGCAAAGCGTATTTTATTACGGGAACTGGAACAGATATTGGTAAAACGCTGGTGACAAGCATTTTGTATAAAGTACTTAGCCGTCTAGGAATAAAAACGACAATTTGTAAACCGTTTCAAACCGGCTACCAAGATGAAATCGGAGGTTATCCAGATATTCACTGGTTTGAAACAAGGCTCGGAGTAGCAAATACAGGTATTTATCAGTTAAAGCCAGAGACGTCTCCTCACTTGGCTATTAAACTGAGCAATAGGCAAGTAGAGCCTTCAATCGTCTTAAAGCGCATTAATGAATTAAAAAAGGCATTTGACGTAGTACTCGTGGAAGGAGCGGGAGGACTTGCCGTACCTTTAATTGAAGAGGAAACAACGTTTTATATGACAAAAGATTTGATCATAGATGCACAAATGCCGGTTATTGCTGTTGGAACAACGGAATTAGGAGCTATTCACGATGCGCTTTCTACCTTTTCATATGCAAGTGAGCATCATCTTAAAATCAACGGACTCATTTTTAATCGTTTTAATCACAGCAGTATCATTCATAAAGACAATGTTCGAACGATTGAAAAGCTGCTTCAAGTCTCTTCTTTAATGACTGTACCTGTATTTACTCATATCGATGAAGAGTTAGAAGCATATATTGAGAAATTGGTGAGGCAAAAAAGTGTGATTCAACATATTCAGGAGGTGTTTGACTGTGTCGTATCAAAAAGCTGAGCTGGAAAAATGGGATAAAGAATATGTATGGCATCCCTTTACACAAATGAAAGCTTACCGTGAATCGAATCCCCTTATCATTGAAAGAGGAGAGGGAAGCTATTTGTATGACGTAGCGGGAAACAAATATTTAGATGGATACGCTTCTCTATGGGTGAACGTGCATGGACATAATGATCCGGAATTAAATACAGCTTTACATATACAAGTGGAGAAATTAGCGCATTCTACGCTGCTTGGATCGGCAAACGTTCCATCCATTTTGTTAGCTAAAAAGCTAGCGGAAATTACTCCTGGCAGCTTATCGAAAGTATTCTATTCTGATACAGGCTCTGCCGCTGTTGAAATTGCGTTGAAAATTGCCTATCAATATTGGCAAAATCTCGACTCTGCAAAGTACAAAAACAAAAGTAAATTTATCTCATTGAATGAGGCATATCACGGAGATACAATCGGGGCAGTCAGTGTAGGAGGCATGGATTTATTTCATCGCATCTTTAAGCCTTTACTGTTTGAACGCATTCCCACACCTTCTCCTTACATCTACCGTATGGACGGGTTCGAAACCGAAGAGCAAGCTTCAGCTTACTGTATTCACCAGCTGGAGAAGCTCTTGCAGAACAACGGAGAAGAAGTAGCCGGCTTGATTATTGAACCGCTTGTGCAAGGAGCAGCGGGTATTATTACTCATCCTCCCGGTTTTTTAAAACAAGTAGAGCGTCTGTGCAAAGCGTACGGGGTATTGCTCATTTGTGATGAAGTAGCTGTCGGATTCGGGCGAACAGGAACGATGTTTGCATGTGAACAAGAAGACGTAGTACCAGACATTATGTGTGTAGGAAAAGGGATCACAGGAGGATATATGCCGCTTGCTGCTACGTTAACAAGCGAACAGATATTTAATGCTTTTTTAGCTCATCCAGATGAAAATAAAACGTTCTTTCATGGACATACGTATACGGGAAATCAATTGGCCTGTACAGTAGCGCTTAGAAATATTGAACTGATAGAAGAAAGAGAGTTAATCCGTAGTGTAAAAGAAAGGTCGAAAGTTTTTAAACGTTATCTATTAAAGCTTTATGAACTGCCTAACGTGGGAGACATTAGACAAAGAGGATTAATGGCAGGAATCGAGGTTGTCAAAGACCGCCAAACAAAGTCTATTTTTGAAGATAAAAAAGTGATGGGAGATATTATTTTAGCGGTTCGCCAAAAAGGTTTAATTATCAGAGAGCTAGGTCCTGTAATTACGATGATGCCTATTCTTTCAATGACGGACGAAGAATTAAAAACAATGGTTGAAATTGTATATGAATCAATTAAAGAAGTAATCGCACGCTATACAGTGAGTTAAATAAAAAGAGACTAAGACAAAAATATTTTATTTAATTGAAAAAAGATCCGAACGATTCATCGTTCGGATCTTTTTTCAATCAATAAATGTTTTTAATACTTGATAGTCGAAGTGATCGCACATGCTGATTTTCATCTTTTAATAGAAGAGTTTGTTCGAGCAAGTTTAAGTTTTGAATATAACCTTTGACCGTTTGAACAAAACCGTTGTTTTGATAGTTAATAGTTAGTAATTTATTCGTTTTTAATGCTTTTAAAATCATACCTGTTTTCTCCCTTCTTATATCGCAGTTGACGAAAAACTACAAAATAATGAAGAAGCATTGGAGGCTTGTATTATTTATAAAAATTACTCTATTTTTTATAAATGCTCTCCTGCTACTAATAGTAGAGAATGATGGTGAAAAACAGATGAAAGATAAAGAATAAGGTTTGATTTATTGTAATGAACTGACTTTTCCTTTACAAATACCTATTTCAAATTTCTTTTTAGTGATAAAATACTGTTAGTGAAATAACTACTTCTTTTCATTAAAGGGTAAGAACGGGTTATATTGATAGAGTTTTAGTTCTCTATTTCTAGTAATGAAATAAGAGATAGAGAAATAGACTAATAAAAATCAATCAAGGAGTTTTTGTATGGATCAGAGTTTTATTTTAAATCTTTTAGAAATTTTACTCATTAACATTGTACTGAGTGGCGATAACGCAGTCGTGATTGCTTTAGCTTGTCGGAATCTTCCGGACGAGCATCGAAACAAAGCGGTTGTTTTCGGTACATTAGGAGCGGTTGTATTACGTGTAGGGCTAACGTTTGTCGCTGTATATTTATTAACAATCCCATTTTTAAATTTCATCGGAGGCCTGCTGCTTCTATGGATTGCGATTAGTCTTTTAAAAGGGGAAGATGACGGAGATATTAAAGCAAATTCAACTCTAGCAGGTGCTATTAAAACAATTATTATAGCGGATCTTGTTATGAGTTTAGATAACGTAGTAGCGGTTGCGGGTGCGGCTAACGGCAATATTCTACTCATTATCCTTGGTCTTGTTATCAGCATTCCGTTAATCATTTGGGGAAGTCAGCTTTTAATGAAAATCATGGAAAAATTCCCGATTATCATCATTGCCGGAGCAGCGCTTCTTGGCTATACTGCTGGTGAAATGATCTTTAAAGACAAAGCGGTAGGACATGTATTAGAAGGATTAAATCCGCATTTGCATACGATTGTTCCTATTTTGTTAGCTATTTTAGTTGTTGTTGTTGGGAAACTTAGCGGACGTTCTAAAAAAGAAACGCATTAATTCTAAAAAAGAGGTTGGGACAAAAGTATTTAAGAAGAAGTGAAAAACGAACCACTAATCAACATGTTTGATTAGTGGTTCGTTTTTTTTTTGTTGTGGTGAACGTAGGCTTAATTTGTTTAGATCCTTCTAACAGTTGATTGGAGGACAAGGCGAAGACTCCTGCGGGAAAAGCGGAAGGGATGAGACCCCGCAGGAGCGCAACCGACGAGGAGGCTCAGCGGCCGCCCGCGGAAAGCGAAGCCTTGCATGGAAATCAACTGCGGTGTCACAAGCGGTTCAGCTCATGTATTCCATTTATTCGTCTTTAGATTGGATTCATTTCGCTATGTCTCAACCTCTTTTTTTTATTACTTAGCTAATGGAGGTGCGGAATTAACGTCTTGTATCGTCTCTACAGGAGGATGAAATTCATTTTCCATTTTTGATACAACTACAGTTGCTACACCATTTCCAATTAAGTTTGTAATGGCACGAGCTTCCGACATGAAGCGGTCTACCCCAATTAACAGCGCGATTCCTTCAACTGGAATCATCGGGAATGCAGCAAGCGTAGCGGCTAGTGTAATAAATCCAGAGCCAGTAACTCCGGCAGCTCCTTTAGACGTTAGCATTAAAATACCAAGTAGCGTAATCTCTTGCATTAACGACAGGTCGACTCCATACGCTTGAGCGATAAAGATAGCAGCCATGGATAAGTAGATTGCTGTTCCATCTAGGTTAAATGAGTAACCAGTTGGAATGACAAGTCCTACTACAGATTTTGAACATCCGTACTTCTCCATTTTGTCCATCATTTTTGGCAGTGCAGATTCCGAAGAAGACGTACCTAATACAAGTAGAATTTCTTCTTTAATAAAAGCAATGAATTTAAAAATATTAAATCCATAAATCTTAGCGATGGTTCCAAGTACAAATACAATAAATAAGAACATAGTAATGTAAACAGATCCCATTAAGAAACCGAGTTTTTGAAGAGAGCCTATTCCAAAGTTACCGATCGTATAAGCCATCGCTCCGAACGCCGCAATAGGTGAAAGTTTCATAATCATATTAACAATTCCAAAGAAAATATCTGTACAGCGTTCAAAGAATGTAATGACAGGAGCCGCTTTTTCGCCGAGTGTAGCTGTAGCCATTCCAAATAGTACGGCAAAGAATAAGATTGGCAATAATTCACCATTTGCCATTGCGCCAAATACGCTGTCTGGAATAATTCCCATGATAAACTCCATAAAGCCATGCTCCGCTTCAGCTGCTTGCTGCGTATATTGAGTAACATCAGCTCCGCTTGCGCCATTGATATTAAAGCCAGCCCCAGGCTTGATAAAGTTTACAACGATAATTCCAATTGCTAAGGCGAAAGTAGTGACAATCTCAAAGTATAAAAGAGCTTTACCTCCAATTCGTCCCACTTTCTTTAAATCTCCCATGCTTCCGATACCGATGACCACTGTTAAGAAAATAATTGGGGCAATCACCATCTTAATTAATTTAATGAAGATATCAGCCAATACTTTTAATTTAGCTCCAAATTCAGGAAACATAAAGCCAATTGCAATACCAAGAAGGATACCAATGACAACTTGAACAGTTAGGTTTTTAAAACTTAATTTCATATGTAATGCTCCTTTCGAGAATGTTTTTGTTAACGCTTACATTATTCTTATCCTTATATTAACTGATAATTTTAACTATTTATATTTCTGGTGATAATGTTCTTTTTGGTCATTTTGGTCAAAAAAAGTGATGAACATATAGTCATCACTTTTTGCTTTCGATATTTTTTATTTGCTGAATGATATCAAGCGTTTGTTTTGTTGCATTGGCTTCAAACGATTGATAAAGAGAGTTAAACTGCTTTTTCCATTCGGCTTTCTGTGTATCATTTAAGTAATAAACGCGCATGCCAGATTTATTTTTTATTTGCTGCAGCTGTTCATCGTTCATCATTTTTGATTGAGTCCAAATCCAGTTCGTTGTTTCTACCATGGCATCACTTAATAGTTGTTTTACATCTTCAGGGAGGCTGTCCCAATATTTTTGATCCATTAAAACAGCATAGCCCAAATATCCATGGTTGCTGATGGTCATATATTTTTGCAGCTCGTACAAACGTTTTGAATAAATATTAGAAATCGTATTTTCCTGTCCATCAAATTCCTGTCGTTCAAGGGATTGATATACTTTATTAAACGAGACAGCCTGAGGCTTAGCGCCAAGAAGTTCGAATTGTTTTTTGATTACTTCACTTGGCATAATGCGAAATGTTTGATCTTGAAAATCTGCTGGATGGAGCAAAGGTTTTGTATTGCTGGTCATTTGTTTAAAGCCGTTGCTCCATAAAGCAAGCCCTTTAATGTTTTTCTCTTGCAGCGTACTCAACAAATCCTGTCCGATTTTCCCGGTAAACACTTGTTTTGCCTCGCTGTAATCATCGAAAATGAAGGGGAGATCAAAAAGTTGCCACGTAGGGGACAGGTCGGTTAGCTTTGAAATAGAAGGCGCAATCATTTGTACATCGTTTCGGCGCAGAGCGGCAAGTTCTTCGTCGTCTGAATACAACACACCGTTTGAATATACTTCAATTTTAACTTTACCATCCGATTTTTGATTAACGATTTCAGCGAATTTTTGAGCGGCTAAGCCTTTTGGAGTGTTCTCAGCTACAACGTGGCTAAAATTAATCACAATTTGCTTATTTAATCCTTTTTGCTCATCGTCATGATACACATTATCCTGATTTATAACCGTATACTGCAAAAAAACATAAATCATCAAGAAAACGCTAACAATGATACTTGCCCCTATAAACATCTTCAAAATGTCCAACCCCGCGATTCAATAATTTTTCTCTACAAATATTCTAACACGCAATTTCTCAACGTGGTAAAATTAAAATAAACTTCAATCAGCAGTAGGTGTTCCGCTATGATGCGCTTATCGATGCAAACGAAAATGACGGGGTTAATCTTTTTTATCGTGGTCTTTTCGTTGTTTTTAGCAAGTATTGTCGTGATTAATAATTTTGTGCAGTCAAAAGAAAATGATTTAGAGCAAAGGGCTTTGATCACTTCGAGAACAGTTGCTGAAATGCCTGAAATTCGAGAAAAAATTGAAAAAGATAGCAAGAACATTAATCAAATTGTAGAGCCGATTCGCATTATTCACGGTGCTTATTATGTAGTGGTGATGAATATGAATCACGAACGTTTGTCTCATCCTTTGCAAAGCATGATTGGGAAAATTTCTAAAGGAGAGGACGAGGGCCAGGCGTTTGCAGAACATACTTATACTGATAAAGCAAAAGGAGAAGGCGGGATGGTCATTCGTTCTTTTGTTCCCGTTGTAAACGATCAGCATGAACAAGTAGGAGTCGTTGTCTCAGGGTACCTTCTTCCGAAATTTACAGAGGTTATTTTAAGTTTGAAAAAAGAAATTTTTCTCATCTCAGGTCTCGCTCTTTTTTTTGGAGGATGGGGAGCGTGGGCGCTTGCATCTCGTATTAAAAAAGAGATGTTTGAGCTTGAGCCTCATGAAATTGCTCGTTTGTTTGTAGAACGAACGGAGACTTTTAATGCCATGCATGAAGGAGTCATTGCCATTGATAAAGAGGAGAACATCACTATTTTTAATCATAAAGCGAAAATTATGATGGATGTACCCGATGAGGTAATTGGAAAAAAGATCTATGATGTGATTCCAGATACAAGACTGCCAGAAATTCTGCAGCTTAATCAGCCTGTTTATAATCGAGAGCTTCAAGTTCGCAATTTAAATATTTTAAGCAATCGTGTGCCGATTAAGGTTAATAATCACACAGTCGGTGCGGTCGCTATTTTTCAAGACAGAACAGAAGTTAAAAAATTAGCTGAAGAGTTAACAGGGGTTAAATCATTTGTAAGCGCTCTTAGAGTTCAAAACCATGAATACATGAATAAACTTCATACCATTGCAGGGCTTATCCAACTTGGAAATAAAGACAAGGCTCTTCAGTACGTTTTTCAAGTGTCTGAACAGCAAGAAGAGCTCACCCAATTTCTTCATAAACATATTAAAGATGAAAGTATATCGGGATTGCTGTTAAGCAAAGTCAGCCGTGCCAAAGAACTTGGAATTGAGTTAGCTATCGATCGCCACAGCGAGCTTCACTCATTTCCTCCTTACTTAGATCATCATGATTTTGTAATTATTATTGGTAACTTAATTGAGAATGCTTTTGATTCGTATCAGCATATGGAGCGTCGTGAACAGAAGATCTATATAAGTATGGAACAAAGTGACGGCATTCTTTCTATATTAGTTGAAGATAACGGATGCGGCATGAATAAGAATCAAATAGAGAGAATCTTTGATGAAGGTTTTTCAACTAAAGCAAAGGAAAATAGAGGAATTGGTTTGCATTTAGTAAAACAAATTGTTGAAAAAGGAAACGGTCAGATCGAAGTAGAGTCAGAATTAGATGTTGGAACCACTTTTATCATTACATTCTTTTTATAGGGGGAGTGGGAAATGAATAAAAAAGAATGGACAGTGCTTCTCATAGAAGACGATCCTATGGTACAAGAAGTGAACCGCCAATTTATTGAACAAGTTGAAGGGTTCATCGTTATCGCGGCAGCTTCGAATGGTTTAGAGGGTATACAGCTCATTAAACAGCATCAGCCTGATTTAACAATCATTGATATGTATATGCCTAGTCAAGATGGCTTAACCACCTTACAGCAAATTCGAGCAAATGGCTATAAAACAGACGTGATAGCAGTTACGGCTGCAAGTGATATTGAAACGGTACGGAAAGTTCTTCAATACGGCGCGGTGGATTATATTATGAAGCCGTTCAAGTTTGAGCGAATGAAGCAAGCGCTTGAACAGTATCGTTCTTTTCAAGTTAAAATAAGAAAAAAAGAACATATTACTCAGTCTGAATTAGATTCTATGCTGTTTCAACAATTCGAAGAAAAACCCGATTTGCTTCCAAAAGGGCTAAATGCGGTTACGTTAAGGAGGATACAACAATATCTTTCCGAACAAAATCATCCGATTTCTGCTGAAGAAGTGGCGGACGGCGTAGGAATTGCGCGTGTTACAGCAAGAAGGTATTTAGAGTTTTTAGAACAGGAAAACGAGCTGAAATTATCAGTTGAATACGGCAGAGTGGGGAGACCTATTAATCGCTATATGTTAAAAATAAATTAAATCATACAGAACAGCTTTTATTTGGAAAAGCTGTTTTTTTGCGTTAGAAAGTATATCTTTTTCTCTCCTAGAACAAATTAAGGTATACAGTTTTCGCTATCCAAAGAATATTTCGTGCGGTCATTAATTCATAAAATGTCCCTGAAAAAGGATTAATGGCGGAAAAATTGGGGAATATGCACTTTGACATTTAATTTTAGCACAGGAAGGTTTTGAAACATGGACATATTTTTAGCCGTCTTACCAGCCATATTTTGGGGAAGCATTGTGCTTTTCAATGTGAAATTAGGCGGAGGACCTTATAGTCAAACGCTTGGAACCACATTGGGAGCTTTGATTTTCTCCATCGGTATTTATATTTTTGTACACCCTACGCTTACACCTTTAATCTTTGGTGTTGGAGTTGTATCCGGGTTATTTTGGGCAGTTGGACAAAGTAATCAGCTGAAAAGTATTGATTTAATTGGAGTTTCTAAAACGATGCCTATTTCAACGGGGCTTCAGTTAGTTTCCACTTCATTATTTGGAGTAATTGTGTTTCACGAGTGGTCTACAAAAACTTCAATCATTCTTGGTGTGCTCGCTCTTATCTTTATTATTGTAGGGATTGTTTTAGCATCACTTCAAAGCAAAGAAGAGAAAGAGGCTGAAGAAGGAAAAGGAAACTTCAAAAAAGGAATTGTTATTTTATTAATTTCAACCGTTGGTTATTTAGTTTATGTTGTAGTAGCCCGTCTATTTAATGTAGACGGATGGTCGGCTTTATTACCTCAAGCAATTGGTATGGTTATTGGCGGAGTATTGCTGACGTTTAAGCATAAGCCATTTAATAAATATGCAATTCGCAACATTATCCCAGGTCTTATTTGGGCCGCTGGTAATATGTTTTTATTCATCTCACAACCTAAAGTAGGCGTAGCGACAAGCTTTTCGCTTTCCCAAATGGGAATCGTCATTTCAACATTAGGCGGGATCATTATTTTAGGTGAGAAGAAAACGAAGCGTCAGCTGATTGGGATTATTATTGGAATTATACTGATCATCATAGCAGGAGTCATGTTAGGGCTCGCCAAAAGCTAACTAGGAGGGTATTAACAATGTATAAAGATTTAGAAGGAAAAGTAGTGGTCATAACAGGTTCATCTACAGGTTTGGGAAAATCAATGGCGATTCGTTTTGCGACAGAAAAAGCTAAAGTAGTTGTGAATTATCGTTCTAAGGAAGACGAAGCTAACAGCGTTTTAGAAGAAATTAAAAAAGTTGGCGGAGAGGCTATTGCCGTTAAAGGTGACGTAACAGTTGAGTCTGATGTAATCAATTTAGTTCAATCTGCAATTAAAGAATTTGGAAAGTTAGACGTTATGATTAATAACGCAGGACTAGAAAATCCGGTTTCATCTCATGAAATGTCTTTAAGCGATTGGAATAAAGTAATTGATACGAACTTAACGGGAGCTTTCTTAGGCAGCCGTGAAGCGATTAAATATTTTGTTGAAAATGATATTAAGGGAACAGTTATTAACATGTCGAGTGTTCACGAGAAAATTCCTTGGCCATTATTTGTTCATTATGCAGCAAGTAAAGGCGGTATGAAGCTTATGACTGAAACACTGGCATTAGAATACGCTCCAAAAGGTATTCGTGTAAATAACATTGGACCGGGAGCGATTAATACACCGATTAACGCTGAGAAATTTGCTGATCCTGAGCAGCGTGCAGATGTAGAAAGCATGATTCCAATGGGATACATCGGAGAGCCGGAAGAAATTGCAGCAGTTGCTGCATGGCTAGCTTCTTCAGAGGCGAGTTATGTAACAGGAATTACGCTCTTTGCTGACGGCGGTATGACACAGTACCCATCATTCCAAGCAGGACGCGGATAAGAAAAAACGCACTCTATGATAGAGTGCGTTTTTTAGTTTTCCTGAGCTTTTTTTTGGTTCTTAGGAGCTGACTGGTGTTGAATGCGTAAGAAAAGCAAGATTAAAACGATAACGCCAGTGATGCTGTACATCCCAAGAATAAGGGGCTGCTGTGTATCTGTTCCAGAAGTAATGCCGTGATACAGTGCAAGCAAATAGCCTGGAAAAGCAAGAAAATGAATGGCTTTCCATGTTTTTCTCCCCAGCTGTTTTATAAAATCGGATGTGATGATCAGTACGAATAAAATGTAGAGTGAAATAGTACCAAGACCTGTGCTAATTGGTTTGTAATCGGAAGTGAACGGAATTAAAATGTCAGAAAGTGAAAAATGAATAGATTGATCAAATGATAAAACAAGTCCGTGAATCATACCAAATAATAACCCGAACCACCCTGATGATTGATGAACCAGCAAAAGCTGTTTTTT
This sequence comes from Priestia sp. P5, assembly GCF_029522155.1. Taxonomy (NCBI): domain Bacteria; kingdom Bacillati; phylum Bacillota; class Bacilli; order Caryophanales; family Bacillaceae; genus Priestia; species Priestia sp. P5. Next base: position 232,949 of record NZ_JAKWFJ010000002.1, read on the forward strand.
TCGTTTTGGTTTAAAAAATGAAAAGCTGTGAGAAATGCCAGCGGCAACCGATACAAACATGAGTAAATAAGAGGTTAAGCCGGCTGCCCGAATGGTATTCCAAACGGGAAAGTGGGCACTAAATTGCGCGAGGAGAGTAGCCATAATGGTATACCTGACCTTTCACATTTTTTTCGATTAACACCTTGCCTTCTTTTGTAACCGCAATGACCTCTAAAGAAGGGTGATGCATTTTAGCTAATCTTAATCCGGCGTCCCATCCGAGAATAAGCATGCATTTTGCATAGACTTCAGAAACGGTCAAGTCTTCTGAAACAACCGTTGCTTGCAGAAGCTCTGATGAACTAGGCTTGCTGATTCTGCCGTCAATAATATGATGGTGAGTGTGTCCGTTTACTTTCCACAATCGCTTGCCTACACTGCTTGTGGCAATGCCACTGTTGCTCTTTACTTTAATACTCATGAGATTTTTTGATAAATCAAATGGATGAGAGAGCGCAATGGACCAGTGCTTGCTAGCAGGCCCCCATGTTACAATATCACCGCCTCCATCGATTGCCCCAAGTGAAGTTCCTTTTTTCTTTAATTGATTAGCCATTTGCTGAATGCTCCAACCTTTTGCGATTCCGCCTAAATCCAGACCGACATTAGAAGCAAGTTGAATACTTCTCATTCCTTTATGAATCATAATAGGGTTAACAGCATCAAAAGCTGCTAGTTTTTGAGGAAGCTGATCGGTAGGCAACTGCTCAAAACTTTGGCCATATCCTAGAGTTTGAATAGAATAATACAGAAATGGGTTGAAAATTCCGTTTGTCTCATTGTAATAGTAAGAGGCTGTTTTTACAGCTTCATACAACATTTTTGACGGTAAAAATAATCTTCCGTTCAGCGAATTAAGCTGTGAAAGTTCGCTTGCTGGAAGAAAGCGGCTTAGGGTTTCTTCTACAAGATAACACCAGCTCTCCACTTTTTTGCTGACAGGCGTTTCAAGCTGATATACGTTAAATTCGGTATTCATTGCTTTAAATGAGTAGCTCATTACATCACATCCTTAAGAAGGTCTTGATTGCATAGAAGAATCATCGTTATTACCCCAATTATCCTGACTATTTCCGGAATCATCATTTGACCACTGACCTTGCTGATTACTCGAATCATCGTCTGACCACTGATCATCTTGACTGCTTGAATTATCGTCTGACCATTGATCACTTTGCCCACTAGAACTGTCATTTGACCATTGATCTTGCCCGTTAGTTCCATTGTCCGTATTGGAGCCGGATCCTGAATCTGGAAATAGGTCCGTCTCATCTTCCGTTTGAGTTTGAGATGAATTATCGGCTGATGTATCGTTATTTAGTGCTGTTGTTGTTGAATTTGTTTGATCATATTTTTGAGAAAGTCCTATAAAAGTGGTAAATGCAGCAACGCTCGATAAACCAACCATCCATTTTGTCCATTTATTAGCTGCCATTGATATGCTCCTTTTATCTTTCATATTTTGCAACTGAACACTGAAGAAAAACTGCAGTAGAAGGTAACATACATCGTTCAATTGTTATAGTTCAATATAGACAGAGAAAATGAAAAAATAGTGAAATAGATGTAGGTTGGATTATTTTTGTAGGGAATTCAGTAAATTATTAGATTAAAAAAGGTTGTTCTTTTTAGAACAACCTTTTTTAATCAGCGATAAATCTTACTAATTGATACGTAATAAACCGTTAACTGCACAAGAGAAAGAAGCAAAAGAACGGCAATGGGATAGAAGCTAAAAGAATTAGGTAGCAGCGGATAAAAAGCTATTAATATAGCACCTATAGGAATAGAAAATAGGAGGAAAACAAAGGCTTTTTTACAAGCTTCTGCTGTTATCATCTTTTCACGTTCATCTTCTTCTGCAAATTCAAAAGGGAACAATAAAGGCGACACGTTCTTCGTCTTTTTACGCGCGCGGTAGTAAAAAAATGAGACGATTAAAAGAACAATTAAAGAAGCAAAAGACCCTATAGACATAGTAATTTCCCACGGGGGTTCAGGGGAGGTCATAACTTCACTAAACTGAATATTTAGGCTTAAAAAATCGTATAAAAACCAACCTACGCACAACAGAGACACTACATTCAACAAATAAGATTTAATAACATTACTCAACATTTTTCTCCTCCTTTTGAAGTGTAAAAACATCTTCCATTTTTAATTGAAAGACATCACAAATTGTTAAACCAAGTAGTAGGGAAGGAACGTAATTTCCCTTTTCAATAGCTGCAATGGTTTGGCGAGTGGCTCCAACTTTTTCAGCTAAATCTCCTTGCGTATATCCATGTTTAGCTCTAAGCTCTTTTACGTGATTAATAAGAGTCAATATGATCACCCGCTGCCTTTTTAATAAATTTGTTAAGTTGATTTAACATTATGTAAAGTTAATTTAACATCAATTGGATTATTTTTCAATAAGTAATGGATAAAAAATACAAAAAAGATCCTAGAAGAATTCTTCCGGATCTTTTTTGTTAATAAATTTCTTTAATGCCAGACAAACGAATGGAAAAAATGTTTTGTTTTTCATCTCGTAGGGAGAGGGTTTGGTCGGTTAGGTTTAAATTTTGGATTTTTCCTTTGAAGGTTTGAAGCAGGCCATTTTCGTAATAATTCACGGTTACATGTTTGTTTTTCTTTAACGCTTTTAAAATCATTTATTCATCTCCTTTCATGTGTGCATCTGTTATGAAAAGAAAGCTGTGGCTTAAGCATACGAATTTGGAGAATGCTCAAGGCAGAATTATTATTATACAGCAAGATGAGAATAGTTTGTAGATAAATTGTGAAAAAATGCACAAGTTTGCAGTACGGGTGTTGCAACAGAATACAGTATATGAGGGGAGGAGGGGTTTTATGATAAAAAAGGTGATTTTAGTTTATTTATTTGTGGGTATTAGGTAAACTAGTAGATGAATTTAAAGAATCTATCTATAGTTGTGAAGGCTAGGATTTCATTTAATTTTCATTTTCTATGAGTATAATGATAAAGGTTTTCTATATGTTCTTTGTGAATCTACTCATAAACTAATCGAGAAAGGAAAATCAAAATGAAGCGAATCGTTTCTAAGCCACTGCACTATTTCATATTAGCCGCTGTTTTAATGTGGATAAAGTCGTACGTGGCTTATAAAACTGAATTTAACTTAGGCGTAAGCGGCGTAATGCAGCAAATGCTGCTGTTCATAAACCCTGTAAGTTCAGTGCTGATTTTTTTAGGAATCGGCTTATTTTTTAAAGGAAAGAAAGCAGGAGCTTGGATTCTTGCAGGCAGTTTCATTATGACGCTGCTGTTATACAGCAACATTCTCTATTATCGTTTTTTTAACGATTTTGTAACGCTTCCTACACTATTGCAGACAAGTAATGCAGGAAGTATGGGCGGAAGCATTATGGATTTATTAAAAGCGCATGATGTTTTTTATTTTGTCGATTTTATTATTTATCTTTTCTTCTTTTTTAGTAAAAAAATTGACTGGCATAATGAAAAAGTATCGGTTAAGAATGCTGTAACCATTCTTTCTTTGGGATTCATGGTCTTTTCTGTCAACTTAACATTAGCAGAAATTGATCGCCCGCAGCTTCTATCTCGAACTTTTGACCGCAATTATTTAGTAAAGTATTTAGGCGCCTATAATTATACGATGTATGACGGTGTTCAGACTGCTCAAAACTCTAAACAGCGAGCTTTTGCAAGCAGCAATGATTTAACAAACGTCGTTAATTTTAAAAACAGTCACTATGCGGAGCCTAATGCCGTTTATTTTGGAAAAGCTAAAGGGAAAAACATTATTAAAATTCATTTGGAATCATTTCAGTCTTTTTTAATTGATTACAAATTAAATGGCCAGGAAGTGACACCTTTCTTAAATTCGTTGGCCCATGGAAATGACTTTACGTATTTTGATAACTTCTTTCATCAAACAGGACAAGGAAAAACATCAGATGCCGAGCTGATGATGGACAACTCTCTATACGGCCTTCCTCAAGGTTCTGCCTTTGTACTGAAAGGAAGCAATACGTATCAGGCAGCACCAGCTATTTTAGATCAAAAAGCTGGCTATACGAGCGCTGTGCTGCACGGAGACTATAAGACGTTTTGGAACCGTAACGAAATTTACAAGCAGTTCGGTGTGGATAAGTTCTTTGATGCAAGTTATTACAATATGACGGGTGAAAATAAAATTAATTATGGCTTAAAAGACAAACCGTTCTTTAAAGAATCTGTTCCAATGCTGCAGTCTTTACCACAGCCGTTCTATGCGCATTTAATTACGTTAACAAATCATTTTCCATTTTTACTTGGAAACAATGAGGCAAGCATACAGCCGGCTAACACGGGCGATGCAACAGTTGACCGTTATTTCCAAACGGCTCGTTATTTAGACGAATCATTGCAATCTTTCTTCCAAGAACTGAAAGCTTCTGGGCTTTATGATAATTCTGTAATTATGATTTATGGAGATCACTACGGTATTTCTGAAAATCATAATGCGGCAATGGAAAAAGTAATGGGAAAAGAAATTACGCCTTATGAAAATGCTCAGCTGCAGCGTGTACCTCTATTCATTCACGTTCCTGGAGTGAAAGGCGGAGTTAATCATACGTACGGTGGAGAAATTGACGTTGTGCCAACTCTTCTTCATTTAGTAGGGATTGACAGCAAAGAATTTATCCAATTTGGTACAGATTTATTTTCTAAAAATCATGATGATGTAGTGGCATTCCGTAATGGCAACTACGTATCTCCGAAGTATACATTAGTGGATGGAACGTATTATGATTCTAAGACGGGCCAAGCGCTTAAAGAAAATAATCAAATGAAAGCTTATAAACAGAAGGTAGCGAAAGAACTGGAGTTATCTGATCAAGTGCTTTATGGAGACTTACTTCGTTTCCACAAGCTGAAGGATTTCCAAACAGTCGACCCTTCGAAATATATGTACGGGAAAGAAGAAACAGAAACACCAGCTAAATAAAGCTAAAATCAAAAGAACATGATGACTTCTGCAAAGCAGAATGAACATCATGTTCTTTCTTACTGTAAACTATTCATCAATAAATTTCTTTAATTCCCGATAAGCGAATAGAGAAAGTATTTTGCTGTTCATCTTTTAATGAAAGCGTTTGGTCTGTTAAATCTAGGCGCTGTACTTTTCCTTTAAACGTTTGAAGCAAACCGTTTTTATAATAGTTAATTGTAACGGCCCCGTTTTTTCTTAATGCTTTTAAAATCATTTTTAAAACTCCTTCCATATTTAAAATGTGTATGATTAACGAGCTGTAACATTCATTTTCATTTGCATATTTTTATTATACACAAAAATAGAAAGCGTTTTCACTTAAAGTTTGAACACTTTGTGAAAACTTTAACAGAGAATGTGACAAATACATACAGAAACTGATTTATTTGTCGTATTCATCATAAAACACATTTATGAAAGGAGTGTTAAGAACGTGTTAAAACTTTATGGATGGAAGAATATTATAAAATATTGTTTGAAATGTCATAGTGAATCCATTCATCGTTCGTTACATTTCCGCCCATTTTTCTGTAAAGCGTTTGGGCTCTTGTATTATCACAAGCCGTTTCCCAAGACATAGCTGCATACTGATGTTCTTTTGTATACTGGTGACTAGTAGAAAATAATTTTTTGCCAATTTTTTGTCCTCTTGCTTTTTCTATAACGTACAAGTCATTTAAAATCGCTACAGGCTTTACACGCGTGGTGCTAAATGTAAAATAAAGCGTTGAAAAACCTACTGCCTCGTCATTTTGAGTCGCGATAAACTGAACGCCAGCATCCGGATGGTGAAACAAGTGATTAATCAAATTTCTCAGCTGCTTTTTGGTAGGCTGAGGGCGCTTGTAAAAATCAACAATGTATTCGTTCATTAATAAAATAAGTGCTTCCATGTCAGCAGCATTAGCTTGACGAATTGTAATAGTAGTCATTAAATCTTCTCCTTTTTAATCAGATGATCTACACTTATAGTAAAAGAAATATATCCCCTCTAAAAGAGCCAGATTTGAAAAATAAAGTAGGGACAGATGAAAGGAGCTAGCGTGAAGTTCACACCTTTATTAAACCGCAGAGGTGATATGCCTTTGTATCACCAGCTATATGAATATATAAAAAAAGAAATTGTATCCAGCAGGGTAGAAGTGAATGACAAACTGCCTTCTATCCGGTCTCTTGCTGATTACTTAAACGTAAGTCGAAATACTGTAGATATGGCCTATCAGCAGCTTTTAGCTGAAGGTTATGTAGAAAGCAGGCCCAAAAGTGGACTGTACGTAACGAATACACAGTTTGATTTACTGCAAACAGATAGAAAGCCGACTGTATTTTTACACCCTCACTCAGAAACAAAGTCGTGTACCTATGATTTTCGGTATGGAAAAGTTGATAGCCGTTTGTTTCCCTTGAATGAGTGGAAAAAACGATACAATGAAAGTCTTCAAACTTATAGAGAAGCTCTGTTCACGTACCAAGAAAGTCAAGGAGAAGAATCACTGCGTGAAGAAATTGCGACGTACCTTTATCAGTCAAGAGGAGTGGTTTGTTCAAAACATCAAATTATTATTGGAGCAGGTACTCAGCAATCACTCAGTTTATTAGCGCAGATGTTAAAGCAAAGCATCAGAGATATTGCCTTTGAAAATCCTTGTTATGACGGGGCTAGCTTTGTATTTAAGCAGCATGGATTTTCCTTAAAACCCGTGTCGCTTAATAACAAAGGCATAAACATTCAAGAGCTTTATGATAGCCAAGCACGAGCTGTTTATGTTACACCATCTCATCAGTTTCCATATGGAATGATCATGCCTGTTTCAAGAAGAATAGAGCTTCTTAAATGGGCGAATGGCTGCAATGGATTTGTTATTGAAGATGATTATGATGGAGAATTTCGTTATAAAGGCTCTCCCATCCCTTCATTGCAAAGCTTAGACACTAAGGGGCGCGTCATTTATACAGGTACATTTTCAAAATCTTTTATGCCTTCTTTAAGAATCAGCTATCTTGTATTACCTGAAGTTCTTCTAAAGGAATATCATGAACGTTTCTCTTTATACGAGCAAGCTGTTCCAACTCTCCATCAACAGACGCTCGGGCTGATAATGAAAAATGGAGAGTGGAATAAGCATTTAAGAAGAGTGAGAACTGCTTATCAACTGAAACACGGTACTCTTTTAGCAGCTTTACAGAAAGAGTTTAACGAAAACATTACGATATCAGGTGAATATGCAGGGTTACATATACTTGTACGCGTGCACAACGATATGAACGAACAGCAATTAATTAACGCAGCTCGAAAGCAAGATGTCTCCGTCTACGGTACCTCTCGTTATTGGCTTACGGAAGTACCTAAACAAAAGCCTCATATTTTGTTAGGCTTCGGAAGTTTGGGGAAAGAAGAAATAGAAGAAGGAATAAGGCGGTTAAGAAAAGCTTGGTTATAAATCCATGCTCGTTTTTTCGGTTTCTTGACAAAAGTTGCCTAGTCCTTTAGACTTTTTTGCATATATTTTAAATTATCTGAAAGGAGGATGGGGTAATCGAAGCTAACTGCTAGTGGACAACCCTAGATTAAACAATGAATCCTATCCAACAAATTTTACATACATTCCCTGTGATTGTACTAGATGGTGCAATGGCAACTGAACTTGAAAGATATGGCTGTGATTTAAATGACAGCTTATGGTCTGCAAAAGTGTTGATGGAGCAGCCGGAACTGATTAAGAGAGTGCACCAAGACTACTTTGCAGCCGGAGCTGACTGTGCAATTACAGCAAGTTATCAAAGCACATTTGAAGGTTTTGCTAAACGTGGCTTGAGTGAAGCAGAGGCTCGCGAGCTAATTCAAGCATCTGTAAAAATTGCGGCTGAAGCAAGAGATGAATTTTGGCACCAAGAAGAAAATCGTCTTAATCGTCCAAAACCAATTGTTGCCGCTTCGGTAGGGCCTTACGGAGCATTTTTAGCAAACGGATCGGAATATACTGGACAGTATGACGTAACAGAAGAAGAGTTAATGGAATTTCATCGTCCTCGTATGAAAGCACTAATTGAAGCAGGAGCAGACGTGTTAGCTTGTGAAACCATTCCTAATGTAACGGAAGCAAGAGCCATTGCGAGGCTGCTAGAAGAATTTGAAGGAGCGTACGCATGGATTACGTTCAGCGCAAAAGATGACCTGCATATTAGCAGCGGAACATTAATCTCGGATTGTGCACGTTATCTGGATTCTTATGAGCAAGTAGCGGCTCTTGGAGTTAACTGTACGCCGCCTCAATATATTTCTTCACTTATTAAAGAAATTAAATCTCAAACGGATAAGCCAGTCATTGTGTATCCAAATTCAGGGGAGCATTATGATGCTGAATCTAAAACATGGAACGGGACATCTGCAGGCGAAACCTATGGCTGCAGCGCTCACAGCTGGTATGAAGCAGGTGCTCAGTTAATCGGAGGGTGCTGTCGCACAACTCCAGATGATATCAAAGGCATTACAAAATGGGCTAGAAAATAACGGATTGAAAGAAAGAGAATGTGAGAAAAGTTGTTTCGCTAACGTTAAACACGAACGATCTATCAAAAATAGAGAGTTCGTGTTTTTTTATGGTCATGGTAAACGTAGGCTTCGTGTGTGCAGGTCCTTCTAGCTGTTGCACGGAAATCAGCAGAGGTGTCACAAGCAGTTCAGCTCATTTATCCCCATTTTCCGTCTCTAGATTAGATTCATTTTATTATGTCCCAGTCTTTTTTTCTTGTAAAATAAAAGAATACAAGTTAAAAAATCTTTATTTGAACGAAAGAAGGGATGATGAAAGTGAAAGATATTAAAAATATTTATTGTGTAGGGCGAAACTACGCACTGCATGCAAAAGAATTACATAATGATATTCCAACGTCACCTTTTTTATTTTCCAAACCTACTCACGCTCTTGTTGAAGCAGCTGGACAATCAATCACTCTTCCTAGCGACCAAGGGGAGGTGCACTTTGAAACTGAACTGATTCTTCGTATTGGACAATCTTACAAAGAAGGCATAACAGTGGATGAACTTGTTGACGAGATGACGATTGGATTAGACTTGACGCTTCGAGACGTGCAGAGCGAATTAAAACAAAAAAAGCACCCTTGGCTGCTTGCAAAAGGATTCAAACATTCAGCGGTTGTGGGAGACTTTATTCCATTTGAAGGAGTGGAAGCATCTAAGAAGAAAGACTTTTCGCTAGTGAAAAACAATGAACGCGTGCAGTTGGGGAATATTAAAGATTTGATTTTTGACTTACAAACGATTATTGATTTTACAGGAAAACATTTTGGTCTTGATAAAGGAGATCTTATTTTTACAGGTACCCCTGAGGGAGTAGGCCCGCTTTCACATCACGATCATCTTTCACTTAAATGGGGACAGCAAGAGCTTGGTTCTTGCATCATTTCCTTTCGTTAACAAAAAGAGGCTGGGGCAAAAGTGTTGAAGGAAGATCCGAACGATGAATCGAGATTCTTGATAGAGAATCCAACTCGTTCGGATTTTTTATTGTGATGGTGAACATAGATTATATATTTGCTTCTAGCTGTAGATTAGAGGGCAAAGCGAAGACTCCTGCGGGAAAAGCGGAACAGGTGAGACCCCGCAGGAGCGGAAGCGACGAGGAGGCTCACCGGCCGCCCGCGGAAAGCGAAGTCTTGCACGGAAATCAACACAGGTGTAACAGGCGGTTCACCTTATTTATCTCATTTGTTCGTATTTAGATTGGCATGATTTCGTTATGCCTCAATCTCTTTTTTTACGAAGTCTTAATTTTTTAGCCTTCAGAATGAATTTAATAACCAATGGGAAAGCTGTTTTTATCTCCTATAGGAAACGAGGTCCTCATTATGGTGCTCTTAATCCTTACAACGGTAATTTCTATTTTGAGTGTACTAGTTATGCCAAAGCGCATCAGCTGGATAGAAATATACACAACGTCTTTGTTTGTCATGTTTTTAGGATCGGTAGCAGATATATATCTTGATGTTAAATATGATCTTTATGGATTCTTTACAAAAGGAGTAGATTTTGAATATCTTTTAATTTTTATTTTTATTTATCCTGCGACAAATAGTGTATTTTTGAATTTTTATCCACAAGGCAAGAGTCTGTTTAGAAAAGCTTTATATATTACAGTGTGGGTAATTCTTACGACATTATTTGAGTACATTTCTACCCAAACGGAAGTGTTTTATTATAATGGATGGAAGATTCTATACTCGTTTTTTTGCTATCCGTTTCTTTATATAGCAATGGTTTTAAATTTAAAAATGATACGAAGGCTCCAGGTTATCGATAAGCAAAAATAGAAATAAAAAAAAGTAATGATAAATCATAAAAAAATGATATTTTATTAATGGCTACATATGTAATATAGTAAAAATAGAAAATAAATGAAGCAGCATATAAGCAGGGTTAAAAAACATCAAAACGGGAATCTTGACATTAACTTCATGTTTTTAACCATGTATTGTGAATGAATATACTTATTGCTAAATAATATGTTGTAGAAGGAATTTAGTAAAGGAGGCAAGAAGATGTTTAAGCGTAGTGAAAAAATCCAAATTCATGGCGTAACGTTCCATGGAGTCATGAGTGCGAAGCAAAAAGCCGCCCTGCAGGAAATTGCTAATGTAACAGACGAAAAAGACTGGGATGGGCTAAAAGGTGTGTATTGCTTAGGCAGTGTAAAGGTGCAAGGAAAAGATGTGCTAGGCGTGTACTATGGCCAATTTAATGATAACCTTCCAAAAGAGAAGCGCAAACTTCAGTTTGAAATTGACTATATTAAGTATACAGTAACGGAATGTCCGATTGTCTTTATCGATACAACAAAAAATAAAAAGCCTCATCAATTTGCTTTTATCATTCTGCATGAATTAGGCCATCATGTGGATCGTATGACAAATGGAACACTTTTAAAAGAAGGAAATAGAACGCAAGAAATGTTTGCTAATACGTATGCTTTAGAGAAATATTCAAAAATAGAAAAGTTCCAAACAAAGAAGTTGAAAAACATTCCATTTTTAGAGGAATCTCTTACTCAATGGAATAAAACTCCTCATCCTGGAGCTTATTCTCTTAGAGTTCAAATTGAATAATTCATGAGAATAGTTCCTCTCTCTCCGTTTTTTATTTTCCTATCTTTTTTCCTCTTCCTTTCTTTTATCCTTCCAATGAACAAAAAGGATTTAATTACCCATAAAGTTTTAAAAGTTTTTATAGTACGAATTATTTACACTATACCCTCCTGTAAATTATGATTATTTTAAGAAAAAACAGAAAATTTTAAAGTTTTAAGGTACAACTTAATAGTGAACAAGCGATGTTGTAATCGTATAGACAAACTGGCATACATATGCGGGTCATACATACAAACGAATCGCTTCCACTGTTATGAAAGCGGATTCAAAAATAGGAGGGGTAATAATGTTAGCTATTCTTGGGTTTTTGATGGTTTGTACATTTATGTTTCTGATTATGACAAAACGATTAACGCCGCTTATTGCTTTAATGGTTATTCCAGTATTGTTTGCAATCATAGGGGGATTCACAAGTGATATTGGAGAAATGGCTTTAAATGGTGTAAAAGAATTAGCGCCTACAGGCGTTATGTTAATGTTTGCTATTTTATATTTTGGAATTATGATTGATGCTGGTTTGTTTGATCCAGTTGTAGGAAGAATTTTGAAAATTGTAAAAGGTGATCCACTAAAGATCACAATTGGTACAGCTATTTTAGTTCTTATTATTTCATTAGACGGAGACGGAACAACAACATATATGATCACGCTCTCAGCGATGCTTCCGCTTTATAAAAAGCTAAATATGAAGCCGATGATTTTAGCCTGTATCGCGATTATGGGTAGCGGGGTTATGAACTTAACACCTTGGGGAGGACCAACTGCTCGTGTGATGAGTGCATTGAAGTTAGATGCTTCACAGGTGTTTACACCACTGATTCCAGCCATGATTGGTGGAGCTGTTTGGTTATTATTTACGGCTTACTACTTTGGAAAAAAAGAGCGCCAGCGCTTAGGTGTTATTGATATTCAAGACGTTACAAATGCTCAAGTAGCTTTTGCAGAAGCAGCAGCCGCTGAAGGAATCGAGTACAAGCGTCCGAAGCTTTTATGGGTAAACTTTGCTTTAACAGCTTTATTATTAGTAGGACTTATCACAGCAGTTATGCCGCTTCAAATTCTATTTATGATTGGATTTGCAATCGCTATCATGATTAACTATCCAAATTTAGAAGTTCAAAAAGAGCGTATCACAGCACATGCTGGTAATGTACTTGCTGTTGTATCTCTTGTATTCGCAGCAGGCGTATTCACAGGCATTTTATCAGGTACAAAAATGGTAGATGCAATGGGTAATAGTTTAGTAGGATTAATTCCAGATGCGTTAGGGCCTTACATGTCTGTGATTACAGCCATCACAAGTATGCCATTTACGTTCTTTATGTCAAATGATGCTTACTACTATGGGATTTTACCAATTATTGCTCAAGCAGCTTCAGCATACGGTATTGATGCTGCAGAAATTGGCCGTGCTTCATTGATTGGTCAACCTGTTCACTTACTAAGTCCTTTAGTTGCTTCTACGTATCTATTGGTCGGTATGGCAAAAGTCGAGCTTGGTGAATTCCAGCGCTTTACTTTAAAGTGGACGATTGGAACAGCGATGGTGATGCTTTTAGTAGCTATTATTACAGGAGTTATTACGCTGTAAAGATCATGAACCTAAAAACTTATCAATTCCGCTTTGGGGATTGATAAGTTTTTTTGTCTAAAAAGCTTTTGGAATAAGGAGCGGATATACAAAAAATTTTGATAAAATAAAAGAAGAATAGAACTATAAGGTAAAGGCTAAAGGTGCGATGAAATGAAAAAATGGTTTCAAGTATCGCTGCAAACAAAAATCGTAGGTTTATCCGCAGCATTAATCATAACTGTTATTGTTCTTTTAGCGAGTATTTTCTCTTACATGCAGTTTGTAGAATCTAAAAGGCAAGCCGAGCAGCTGGCTCTTCAAGCAGCCAAATCAATATCATTTATGCCGGAAGTCAAAGCTGCTTTTCAAAAAAAACAGCCGAGTCGCTATATTCAGCCGCTTGCCGAGCAAGTGAGGGAACAAATCGGAGCAGCAAGTATTGTGGTTCAAAACCGTGAGCAAATCATCTATTCTCATTCTAATCAAAAATGGATAGGAAAGAAAAACAAAGAGGCGGTTAACGATAGAGCACTATTATTCGGCGGATATTATACGCTTGACGGAGAGGGAACCACAGGTCCTGCAATTATGGGCAAAGCGCCTATTGTCATCAGTCACGGAAAGTATACGGAGGTCGTGGGAGTGGTGACGGTTGAGTTTTTAAAGTCTCATGTTCATGCTCAGCTCATTACGCGTATTCAGCAAATTATCCTATTTTCACTAGCTGTTTTATTGCTTGGTATGATTGGGGGTATTTTTTTAGCTAAAAGTATTAAAAAAGATACTCTTGGTCTTGAGCCTCATGAAATCGCTTCATTATACCGTGAACGAAATGCGATTTTACTTTCGATAAAAGAAGGAATTATTGCTATTGATCATCAAGGCTTTATTACGATGATGAATACATCAGCTAAAAATATGCTAGGACTACAGACGGAATATTTACATAATCATATCATTGAAGTATTTCCTTATACGAATATGATTGAAGTGCTAGATACCGGAATAGCCCGAAGCGACCAAGAGATTTTTTTGAATGAAAAAACGTTTATCTTAAACTTAACACCCATTATTGAACATCAGCGAATTGTAGGAGTGGTCGCTAGTTTTCGTGATAAGACAGAATTAAAAAGCTTAATCAATACGATTTCAGAAGTACGAAAATATTCAGAGGATTTACGAGCTCAAACGCATGAGTTTACGAATAAGCTGTATGTTTTGTCGGGTTTGCTACAGTTAGGGCAGTACAAAGATGCATTTGAGTTTATTCAAAAAGAATCAGCCGTACACCAAACACAAAACCGTATTCTATTTGATCAGATATTAGATTCCAAAGTCCAAGCAATATTGCTTGGGAAGATTGGAAAAGCATCTGAAAAGAAAATTCATTTTTCGGTTGATTCGGAGAGTACACTCGATACGCTCCCAGAACATATTGAAATTTCTCATCTCATTATCATTATTGGGAACTTAATTGATAATGCATTTGAAGCAGTGAGTCAGCAGTCTGAAAAAGAAGTGTCGTTTTTTATTACCGATATTGGTCATGATTTAATTATCGAAGTGATGGATAACGGACCTGGTATATCAGAAGAAGTACTAAATCAAATTTTTACAAAAGGTTTTTCAACCAAAGGTACAGACAGAGGATACGGACTGGCAAATATAAAGAAAATGGTAGATGAACTTGGAGGATCTATTGAAGTGTATAATCAGCCGGAAGGAGGAGCCATTTTTTCAGTTTACCTTCCAAAAAACTGAATCATGAGAAGTAAGGGGAGAGTCGAAATGTTACGAGTCGCAATTGCAGAAGACGATTTTCGAATTGCTCAAGTTCAAGAGCGATTTTTATTAGAAGTAGATGGTGTAGAAGTTGTAGGTAAAGCGTTGAATGCAAAAGAGACGCTTGAAATGCTAAAGAAGAAGGAAGTTGATTTACTTCTTTTAGACATCTATATGCCAGATGAAATGGGAACGGATTTACTGCCGAAAATCAGAGCGCAGTTTCCACAAGTTGACGTTATCGTGGTAACGGCTGCAACAGAAAAAAACATTGTAGAAATCTGTTTGAGAAACGGCGTCGTTAATTATTTGATTAAGCCGGTTATGATGGAATCCTTCATTAATGCTATTAAACAGTATCAAGAGAAAAAGGAGCTGTTTAGTACGCATGAAGAAGTTGATCAATCATTTATTGATGCGTACTTTGGACATGTCAGAACAAAGCCAAAAGCGGATAAATCTCTTCCTTCAGGTATTGATGGTATCACATTACAAAAGTCAAAAGATATTTTAAAAAGCATCAAAGGAATTACGATCGAAGAGATGGGGCAGCACATGGGAGTATCTAGAACGACAGCTAGACGATATTTAGAGTATCTAGTATCAACTGGTGAATGTCACGTTGAATATGATTATGGGATTATTGGACGGCCGGAGCGCAAGTACTATTTAGCGTAGCATTAGCCTTGAAGGATGATATATATGATTAAAAAGCTCATGATAGTGTTTATAAGTGTATTGCTTGTTAGCTGTTCTTCACCCTCTAAAAAAGATCGTATTGATATGGGAGAAATTGAAATTGTGGCAGCCGGTGCAAAAGGCGGAGGAGCAGATGCAACAGTAAGAGCCATTCAACAAGTGCTAACGGAAAAGAAGATTGTGAAGGTACCCGTTTCTGTTAGTAATAAAATAGGCGGGCAAGGTGAAGAAGGATGGAAATATATTAAACAGAGAAAAGAAGGGAATATTGTTTCCGGAAATTCCAGCTTGCTGATTACAAATAATTTGCTGGGGCAAAGTCAATTAACCTATAAAGACTTTACTCCGCTCGCTATTTTAACATCTGAATGGGAGGTCATCGTAGTTCCTTCTAACTCTCCTATATATAATTTAAAACAGCTCATACGCACGTTAAATCAAAGTGAATCCAGCATGAAAGTGGGAATATCACCTCGCTTAGGAAACGACGATCATTTATCGTTCATGCAGCTGAATAAAAAAGCAGGCGTAGACTCTTCCAAGCTTGAGTTCTTCGTTTACAACAGCAGTCATAAAGTGATCGATGCGCTCGTTCATCAGCAGCTAGATGTAGCACCTATGTCATTATCAGAAGTAAAAAAGCAGTATGAACAAGGGCAGGTAAGAATACTCGCCGTTTCTTCTCCCAGAAGGTTAGAAGAGTTAAAAGAGATCCCAACGTGGAAAGAAGCGGGAATTGACGTAACATTTAGCCATTGGAGAGGTCTAATGGGACCGCCTAATATGACCAAAGAGCAGGTAGCATATTGGAATAAGACAGTGTATGAAATGGTTCATACAAAAGAATGGGAACAGCTGCTTAAAGATAACGATTTAACCTCTTTTTATAAAAATAGCAGCGGTGCTAAAGTCTTTCTTGAACAGCAAAGCAAGCTGTATTCTGACTTAATGGGCGGAACAAATGATGAATAAATACAATAGAAAGAGGTTGGGATAAAAGGATTTTAGACGAAATGAAAAACGAACCATTGATCAAGACTTTTGATTACTGGTTCGTTTTTTTGTTTTGGTGAGCATAGTTTCATCTGTTTCGTTCCTTCTAGTAGCTGATTGGAGGGCAGACGAAGACTCCTGCGGGAAAAGCGGAACAGGTGAGACCCCACAGGAGCGTGAGCGACGAGGAGGCTCACCGGCCGCCCGCGGAAAGGAAGTCTTGCACGGAAATCAACTGCGGTGTTAAAAGCAGTTCAGCTCATATATCCCATTTGTTCGTCTTTAGAATTAGATTCATTTCGGTATGTCTAAACCTCTTTCTATCAGTGTACATCTTTTAAATCTAAGTTTTGAATAAACTCAATAAAAGCTTTTACGATGTTAATTTTTAAGGAATCTTCATGATAAAACATCCATGTGCTGCGCGTTAAAGGCTGCTGGTCTTTTGTTTTTAACGTGTATCTGTAAATCTCTGCTGCGTCATCAAGCAGCATACTCGGCAAAATCGCATAACCGAGTCCGTTTACAACCATCTTTTTGCATGTTTCTGCTTTATCTACTTCAATGCTGACAAGGGGAGGCTGAGAGTAATTTTCAGCCCACCAGTTATCAACGGATGTTTTTAAAAAACGATCTTGATGATAATCAATTCGAGGTAGATTGGGAAGATTGTTTATGTCGACAGGCTGTGCAGACGCAATGCAAATTGTTTCTTTAAAAAGCAGCTCTTTCTGATCTTGCCAGTTATAATCCCCTTTTACAAACGCAATATGAACATCGTGCTTATAAAGTAAGTGGGCCATGTCGCTGCTCCATCCGGTCGTGACTTTGAATTCAACGTCAGGAAATCGCTCTTTAAATAAGCGTAATAGTCCAGGGAGTTTGTAGTCAGTAAAAAAGTTAGACACTCCTAGACGTAAAGTACCGGTTAATTGATCATCCATGTTTAACACATTTTCTTTTATTTTTTGAACCGTAAGCAGCATTTCTTCTGCGCACTTCACTAAATATTCTCCCTGCGGTGTAAATTGAACTCCGCGGCGTCCTCTGTTCACGATCTGAACATGAAATTCCTTTTCCATCTGCTGCAGTCTATGCGTAAGCGCAGGCTGAGAGATAAACAGCTCCTTGGCTGCTTTTGTAATGTTTTTTTCTCGATACAACACTTGTAGAACAAGCCAATCTCGATCGTCCATACTATCCCTCCAGGAATAAAAAAAATGAATGGTTTATAATAAAATTTCGATATTTTAATTATCTCTAAAATTATACTATAGTTAAGAAGAAGAATGTTCGGTGTAAGAAAGAAAAGCCTTGTAGAAGGAAGGAAGTAGATATGAACGCAAGAATTATTTTTTTACAATCTATACTTTTTATTTCATTAACAAGCGTGGGAGGATTTCTTTTATCGTTAACAGGCTTATCCATTGGCTGGATGCTTGGGACCCTCATTTTAGCTGCTATTCTAGCTTTTCGAAAGCCGCGTTTTTTATCTCAAACAAGCAAAAAAGGTATTCCAAAATATTGGCTGTACGCTGGACAATGTATTTTAGGGATTGAATTAGGTCAAAAGATTAACTTGTCTGTGTTGACTACGTTTCAATCTCACTGGTCCACCATTACGATCATGCTTTTGCTGTCTGTTGTATTTTCTCTTTTATCCGGTTATTTGCTATGGAAGTTCAGTTCCACAGACTTATTAACAAGCTTTTTCGGTACGACTCCGGGTGGAATGAGCGCAATGCCAGGTATGGCTGAAGAGGTAGGAGCCAATACGGCAGTTGTAAGCATTATTCAAACGATGCGCGTGTTTTTAGTTGTGCTTGCTGTTCCTTTATTTGTGGTCTATTGGGGAAGTAATACAGGACGGCATGCAGTGTCAGTTACTCCAAGTGTTTTTCAATGGGGATCACTGTTATGGACAGGCGTTTTAATCGTTACAGCAGTAGTAGGGTATTATATAGGAAAAAAACTAAAATTTCCTGCTCCTTGGTTAGTAGGAGGAATGCTTACTGTTGCGATTGTTCAAACAGCTGCTTCATCGTACGTGGGCTATAATCTTCAAGCATACTGGCCTCATTCTGTGATGATTTTATCGCAAATTTTTATTGCTTCAAGCATTGGTTCTCGCTTTCATAAAGAAATGTTTATTGGCGTAAAAAAAATTATGGTTGTCGGGCTTATTAATACAATCGGCTTAATCGCCGCTATGTTCGTATGTGCATTAGTAGTCTCCAAAATAACTGGAATCGGGCTTATCACGTCTATTTTAGCGTTTGCTCCTGGAGGCATTGCAGAAATGGCGACTACATCCATTGTACTGCAGGCTGATTCGACGTTAGTAGTAGCGGTCCAAGTGCTTCGAATTTTAACCATTTGGCTTCTTCTTCCCCCGCTGTTTCGCATGTTTCATCAGTGGGGAGAAAGAAAAAGAATACATTCACACGTTTCATAATAAATATGTGAATGCACTAGGCAAAGTAAGGGTGAGTTTTAAAGAGAGAAATGGGGGAGAATAGATGAGTAATAAAGAAATGGTGGTCAGTCAGTTCGGGGGGAATGCTGGAAAGTACGTCAAAAGTAAAGGTCATGCAAAAGGCAAAGATTTAGCTGTTTTAGCGGAAATTGCTGAAGAAAATAGAGGGGGAAAGCTGCTTGATGTAGCAACAGGAGGAGGACACGTGGCAAATAAGCTAGCACCTGTCTTTCAAGAAGTAACGGCTTTTGACTTAACTCCTCAAATGTTGCAAAGTGCTGAAGGCTTCATTAAAGAAAATGGTCATGAAAATGTATCGTTTGTTCAAGGAGATGCTGAGGATATGCCGTTTCAAGATGACGAGTTTGATACGGTAACGTGCAGAATTGCACCGCACCATTTTCCTAATATTAAACAGTTCATCAAAGAGGTATACCGAGTGTTAAAGCCAGGCGGACAGTTCTTGCTCATTGATAATGTAGCACCGGAAGTGAATGCTTATGACGAGTTTTATAATCGAGTTGAAAAGACAAGAGATCCAAGCCATTATCGTGCTTATAAAAAAACAGAGTGGCTTTCTATGCTTGAAATGCAAGGATTCCGTACAGAAGTGCTGACAACTTTTCCAAAGCGCTTTTTATTTGATGACTGGTGCGGGATGATGAATGTTCCGGAAGAGACAAAGCGTGAGCTTACTCAATATATGCTGAATATACCAAGCGGATTTAAACAGTTTTTCGACATCAAAACGAATCAACAGGGAATTGAATCGTTTCAAGGAGAAGCAATCTTTGTAGCGTGTTACAAAAATAAATAAAAAGAAGCCAACTCACCGGAGTTGGCTTCTTTTTTTACTTATGCTCGTTGGTTTGAACGATTTCCAAAATATTGCGTAATACGGTCTAAAATAATCGCTAAAATAACGATTGAAATCCCAGCTTCAAAGCCCGTGCCGACTTCAAGTCGAGAAACTGCACGATATACCTCCGCACCAAGTCCCGGAGCACCTACAAGAGAGGCAATAACAACCATTGAAAGAGATAGCATGATGCTTTGGTTAATTCCGGCCATGATTGTTTTTGTAGCTAATGGAAGCTGTACTTTAAATAATTTTTGTTTTGTTGTTGAACCGTAGGCATTTGCTGCTTCTACTAAGTCAGCGGGTACTTCACGAATACCTAGGTTCGTTAAGCGAATCGTCGGAGGCATTGCAAAGATCACAGATGAGATAACACCTGGTACCACACCAATTCCAAAGAAGAAAAGTGCTGGAATCAAATAAACAAATGCAGGCATCGTTTGCATAAAGTCTAAGATTGGCGTAATAATCCGAGCTGTCTTTTCGCTTTGAGATGCCCAAATGCCAAGCGGAATTCCTACTATAATTGAAATTAATACGCTTGTTAAAACGAGGGCTAGTGTGTCCATTGTTTCTTGCCAGTAGCCAAGATTAAGAATAAATAATAGACCAATCATCGATAAAATAGTAAATGACCATTTTTTACTTGAAAACCAAGCAATGATTCCGACAATTAAGATTAAAATTAATGCTGGTGGAAAGGTTAGCACTAGTACAATAAAACTTACAATACCATCGACAATAGCTGAAATAACATCAAAAAAACCTTTGATATTATCATTTAAAAACGTGACAAAATGGTCAATCCAATTGCCAACGGGAATTTTAGGAATACTATTCATTTACGTTCACCTCATTACTATCAGTACCGGCGAGTGCTTCAATCACTCGTTCTTTTTTAATGATGCCGCGCAGACGATGGTTTTCATCTACAACCGGTAGCGGAAAACGGCTGATAACCATTTTGTCGTACAAGTTTTCTAGTAGCGTATCTGTTGTAACAGTTGGAATATCCGTATCTAATACGTCTGCTGTCAGTTTATCTTGTTTAATCGCACGGCTAATATCATCTGCCGTTACAACTCCTAGAAGAGTTTTTTTCTTGTCTACGACGTAGATGCTTGAATAACCAGCTTCTTGCATAATTTTAAGAGCTACACGCGGACCTCGGTCTACGGTAATGGATTCGGCACGATTCATCACGCTTTCAGCTGTGTATACTTTAGCTACATTAACGTCTTCCACAAAGCGCTCGACATAATCATTGGCAGGGTTTGTCATAATCTCTTCGGGTGTTCCTACTTGAACAACACTGCCGTCTTTCATTAATACGATGCGATCTCCAATTCGAAGAGCTTCATCAAGATCATGGGTAATAAAAATGATTGTACGCTCCATTTTTTCTTGAAGCTCCAGTAAAAAATCTTGCATGTCTTTACGAATAAGGGGATCTAGTGCACTGAATGCTTCATCCATTAATAAAATGTCAGGGTCATTGGCAAGTGCTCTGGCCAGTCCGACACGCTGCTGCATACCGCCGCTCAGTTCACCGGGATATTGATTTTCGTATCCTTTTAAACCTACTAATTCAAGCGCTTCTTTTGCTTTCTTTTCACGTTCGGCTTTTGGTGTACCTTGAACTTCTAATCCGTATTCTGTGTTATCAAGAACCGTACGGTGAGGGAATAAGGCAAAGTTTTGGAAAACCATGCTCATTTTTTTTCGGCGCATGTCGCGAAGTTCCTCTTTGTTCATTTTTACTACATCGTCACCGTCTAAAATAAGAGATCCAGACGTTGGTTCAACAAGGCGGTTAAACATGCGAACTAAAGTGGATTTACCGCTTCCGGACAGGCCCATAATGACGAAGATTTCACCGGACTTGATTTCGAAGTTTGCTTGATTAACTCCAATTGTCATTCCTGTTTCTTCTAAAATTTCTTTTTTTGTTTTTCCTTTTTGAAGTAAATCAATCGCTTTTGACGGATTCTTACCAAACACTTTGGTTATATTTTGTACTTTTAATTTTACGTGTTCCATATGTCCACCTCAATTGTTGTTTTCTTTTACGTTCATTACTCTTTCGTCCAACTGTCGATTAACTTTTTATGTTTTTTTACCCATTTCTGTGCTGCTTCTTCAGGGTTTGAAGATTTTTCAACTTGTGACAGAAGAGGACTGATTAATTTATCGTTCATCTGTGCATTATTCATCCATTTTATGACTTGAGGATTTGTCTTTTTAAATTCCTTGCTTGTCATTGTGTAAATGTTGTCAGGGTCTCCAAACGAATTTTTAGGATCTTTTAAGTATTTGATGTCAAAGTCTGCAAAAGCCCAGTGAGGATTCCACATAGTAACAACAATTGGTTTTTTGGCATCATAGGCTTTGCGCAGTTCACTGAGCATAGCTGCCTCAGACGATTTTACAAGCGTATAGCTTTTAAGGTTATAATCTTTTAACGCCTGTTCGGCTAATCCGTTAATGCTGGAGCCTGGGTCAATTCCAATAACTTTGTTATCGACATCAGAAGCAACCTTAGCAAGGTCTTCCGTTGTGTTCACATCTTTCATGTAGGCGGGAACTGCAAATCCTAAGCGTGCGTTTTTAAGCCAAGGGTCTTCGATATTCACTTGATCTTTATACTTTTTGTAAAAAGGCGCATCTGTTGTAGGAAGCCATGGTGCAAACGAAATGTCAATGTCGTCATTAGCTGTTCCTACCCAAACACCGGCTTTCTCTAAGAAAACAGTTCTAACCTTATAACCTTGATCTTCTAAAATCTGTTTCCATACGTACGTGTAGGCAATGTTTTCAGTATAGTTATTCATGCCGATGGTAATGGTTTTTTTATCTTTAAAGGCGCCATTACCGTTGCCGCAAGCTGAAGTAATAACTAGAAGAAAACAAATCATGCTGATTAAAAATAGTTTCTTCATGCAATGTAACTCCTTTATAAAGTTTTAAATCAATATGACTGATATGTAGAACGGATGCTAAACACAACGAAGTGTATACCCGGTTTTTTTAGGTGATAAACATAGAAAATATAAAATGTGAAATAGAGTGGGTGATTTTTCGGCGTTGCAAAGTTATTTTTAGCTAAAAATGTACATCGTAGTTAAGAGAAATTATGGGAAATAAATGGATAAAATAAGTGACTGTAGAATCAGTCTTACATGTTATCACTCTTTTTTTTACTCCGTCAACTTCAAGTCAAGAGTAATCAGGCAATTAAGCCGTATAAATATATACGAAAAAGTATCTTTTTAATAAAGTTATTTTTCAGGAAAAATAGTTGATTAAAGAGCTTTGCATCAGCTTTTACCTTGAATTGTAAAAGGAAGAAAAATAACAGTGAGACATATAAAAAGAGCGAGGGTAAAATGATAAAATAAAAAAATATTTTTGAAGCCGGCATGCGATCGATTTTTTAATTAAATTTAAAGATTCAGAAAATTTTATCTTGCATAATTCGCGTTGCTTATAGTAAAATGAATGAAAGTCATTCATTTTATAGGTGGAGGGAAAGAGTTGGTTACAAGCACAAGTGAAAAATACGATAAAATCTTACAGGCAGCGATTGAAGTTATATCTGAAAAGGGGCTTGATAAAACGTCAATTTCAGACATTGTAAAGCGTGCAGGCGTAGCTCAAGGAACTTTTTATCTTTATTTCAGATCCAAAAATGCCCTTGTTCCTGCTATTGCAGAAAACTTACTTTCTTTGTCGCTTGAAAAAATTAAAGAAAGAGCTAAAACAGCAACAAATTTTTTAAGTACATTAGAGGTAATGATTGACGAAACGTATAAAACAACAGATGAATATAGAGATGTTCTTGTTTTATGCTATTCGGGGCTCGCTTTTGACTATTCATTAGAAACATGGGAAGCTATTTATTTACCTTATTACAACTGGTTTGAAGAGGTATTAAATGAGGCTGTGAAAAAAGAAGAAGTCATCAAACAGCTTAACGTTAAATGGACAGCTAAAACGATGATCAATTTAATTGAAAACGCTGCTGAACTTTTTTATATCGGGCGAGAGCAAGATGTCACACTTGAACAATCGAAGGAAGAACTTTTTCAATTCTTAAAGCGTTCTCTTGTGCCATCCGTGTAATATTAGCGCTGCTGATATTACACCTATCAAAATGACTGACATTCATTCAAAATATATAATGAGTTATCAGAAATATAAGTTTTTTCTTTTAAAATGACTGACAATCAGTCGTTATTTAATAAGGAGGTATCTTATGGATCGTACAGCCGTTAAAACGTTAACTTTAAATATGTACATAAACGGAGAGTGGAGAAAAGCAGAGAAGCAGCGCTCTACTGTTAACCCAGCGACAGGTGAAGTAATTGGATATGCTGCAGAAGGCAGCGCAGAAGATATGAAAGCAGCAATTGAAGCAGCACGGGAAGCCTTTGACAGCGGAATTTGGTCTGAGACTTCTGCATCTGAAAGAGCAGCCATCTTATTCAAAATTGCCGATAAGCTTGAGGAAGCGAAAGAGGAATTAGCAGCGCTAGAAATAATGGATAACGGAAAGCCCTATCGTGAAGCTGAGGCTGATGTGGAAGATGCAGCTGCTTGTTTTAGGTATTACGCTGGGTTGATTACAAAACCAGACGGTCAAACGTACAGTGTTCCTGCACCTATGCAAGCAATGGTTATAAAAGAACCAATCGGGGTGTGCGGGCTGATTGTACCTTGGAATTATCCGCTGTTGATGAGCGTGTGGAAAATTGCACCTGCTTTAGCTGCAGGAAATACGATTGTATTTAAACCTTCTGAAGTGACACCAGTTACTCCTACAAAACTTTTTGAGATTTTAGAAAGCGTAGGATTGCCAAAAGGAGTAGCAAACCTTGTTATGGGAGCCGGAGATACTGTGGGAAATACGCTTATTCAAGATAAGCGTGTTGATAAGATTTCCTTTACAGGCGGAACGGTAACAGGAAAACACATTATGCGTCAAGCAGCAGAGAATGTAACGAAAGTCTCTTTAGAACTTGGAGGAAAGTCACCGAACATTATATTTGCTGACGCTGATTTTGAAACAGCTGTAGATTATGCCTTATTTGGAATTTTTGCAGGTAGCGGCCAAATTTGCGCTGCAGGTTCTCGTATTTTAGTAGAAGAAAGCATTGCTGAGAGATTTATCGAACGTTTTGCAGAGCGTGCTCAAAAAATTAAAGTAGGAAATGGAATGGATCAAGAGATTGAAATGGGCCCTCTTGTAAGTGAAGAACATATGAAAAAAGTATTAAAGTACATCGAAATTGGAAAGCAAGAAGGCGCTCGCCTTATATGCGGAGGCAATCGAATCACCAGCAGTGGATTGGAAAAAGGATTCTTTGTAGAACCTACGGTTTTTAGTAACGTTACGTCACATATGAAAATTGTGCAAGATGAAATCTTTGGGCCTGTTGTCGTTATTCAAACGTTTAAAGACGAAAAAGAAGCTATTAAGCTTGCAAATGATACGGAATACGGTTTAGCAGGCAGTGTGTTTACAACCGACGGTGCAAAAGCTCTTCGAGTGATTAAAAAGCTTCGTGCGGGCATCACTTGGGTGAACACGTATCATTTTACATTTAACGAAGCGCCTTGGGGCGGATATAAGCAGAGCGGAATTGGTCGAGGACTGGGCACGTTTGGATTGGAAGAATTTCAAGAAGTAAAACAAATTAATATTAATTTACAAGTAGAGCCAATCGGCTGGTTTAAAAATTAAAAGTAGAGAAGGAGCGATATTAAAATGAATACAGTGACGAAAAATCAAGAGGTAAACAAAGCATATGGTGAAGTAAACGAATATATCAACAAAGTATTGGGGCTTATTGAAAAAAGCGAAGTGTCAGCTGAAGAAGCACAGTGGATTACGAAAGAAACAGTAGACGGATTTCGTGAGCATGTCAACCCGGGCTTTTTGGAATATCGCAAAACAGTAACGGTGGATACGCAGTTTGCAGCTGTTGAATGGTCAGATGAAGGCTCTTGTTTTACGGATGTAAACGGTAAAAAATACATTGATTGTCTGGGCGGATTTGGAATTTATAATGTAGGGCACCGTCATCCTAAAGTAGTCAAAGCTGTTCAAGATCAGCTTCAGCGTCAAGCGCTCCATAGCCAAGACTTATTAGATCCACTTCGTGCGATGCTTGCGAAAATTTTAGCAGATATTACACCGGGGGATTTGAAGTATTCCTTTTTCACAAACAGCGGAACAGAAAGTGTAGAAGCCGCTTTAAAATTAGCGAAAATGTATAGTGATCGAACAACGTTTATTTCCACAACACGTTCTTTTCATGGGAAAAGTCTAGGTTCTTTATCAGGTACGGCAAAAGGCATGTTCCGTAAACCATTTCTGCCGTTAATTCCAGGTTTCCGTCACGTACCGTTTGGTGATATTGACATGATGCGCAAAACATTTGAAACGTGCGCGCTTGTAGGGGAAGATGTGGCAGCTGTTTTATTAGAACCAATTCAAGGAGAAGGCGGCATTATTCTTCCTCCTGAAAATTATTTAAAAGAAGTGCGTGCACTATGTGATGAGTACGACGCTATCTTAATTTTTGATGAAGTTCAAACAGGTATGGGACGTACCGGTGAAATGTTTGCATCAGAACTATATGATGTTGTACCCGATATTTTATGTCTTGC
This sequence comes from Priestia sp. P5, assembly GCF_029522155.1. Classification (NCBI taxonomy): domain Bacteria; kingdom Bacillati; phylum Bacillota; class Bacilli; order Caryophanales; family Bacillaceae; genus Priestia; species Priestia sp. P5. The sequence goes on from NZ_JAKWFJ010000002.1 coordinate 259,234, forward strand.
TAAAGCGTTTGGAGGAGGAGTTATGCCTGCTGGCGCGGTTGTAGCAAAAGAAAAAGTGTTTTCAAGCTTCTTTGATAATCCGTTTATGCACACAACAACGTTTGGAGGCAACCCGCTTGCCTGCGCAGCGGCTATTGCAACTATTAACGTGTTGATTGAAGAACAGCTGCCAAACCGCGCGAAAGAGCTAGGGGAATACTTCCTTGCTGGTTTAAAGAAAGCTGCTGAAAAACATGGAGATAAAGTACTTGAAATCAGAGGGCAAGGTTTAATGATTGGAATTGAATTTCACCAAGATGAAATTGGCTACGCGCTTTCTAAAGGTATGTTTGATGAAGGAATTCTAGTAGCCGGGACGCTTGTAAACTCTAAAACAATTCGTATTGAGCCACCGTTGACTATTTCAGCGGAAGAAGTAGATCAAGTCATTTCTACATTTGAAAAAGTATTAAATGAGCTAAGCAACCAATAAATGTAACAAGGAGCAATGAATATGAATCGTCAAACGTTTCTTATTCCCGTATTGCTTTCGATGATTTTAGTAGTACAAATGCCTAGCGACTAACTGAAATTATCGAAACGGAGGAGTAAATCATGAAATATCCATTGTCCCCAGATGTCAAACCAGAATTTTGTACAACGGGCTCATTTATGAGGCTTCCAGCGGAAAGAGGAAATGCAAAAGTAGGGCTAGTAGGAATGCCGTTTGATACGGCGGCATCTTTCAGAGTAGGTGCGCGTTTTGCACCTCAAGCCATTCGGCAAGCTTCCATGACGCTGTTTCCTTATCACCCGGTACACGACGTATACCCATTTGATGATACAAATGCCATTGATATTGGTGATGTGCCGGTTATTCCGCATAATATTCACAGAAGCTATGAATTGATGGAAGAAGCGGTAGGAGCTCTTATGGATAGAGGAATCGTTCCAATTGGAATTGGAGGAGATCATTCCGTTACTTTAGCAAGCCTTCGTGCTGCTGCTAAAAGATATGGCCCAGTGGCTATGATTCATTTTGATTCTCATACAGATACGTGGGATACGTATTACGATGAAAAATATTGGCACGGATCTCCTTTTATACGCGCATATGAAGAAGGGCTAGTAGACCCGAAGAAAGTTTTTCAAATTGGTATTCGCGGGACATTAAATCATCCGGGAGATGTTCAAGAAAGCAAAGACCTCGGTTACCATGTAGTAACGGCAGGAGAGCTTGAACGTCAGGGATTTTCAATGATTTTGGAGCAAATGAAGACAGCGATTGGAGATACGCCGTGCTTTTTAACATTTGATATTGATTTTGTTGATCCTTCTTGTGCACCAGGCACGGGAACGCTTGAAGTAGGCGGATTCAGCAGCAGAGAAACGCTGCAAATGATCCGTTCTCTAACGGGATTTAACTATGTTGGATTTGACTTAGTAGAAGTGTTACCTTCTTATGATCCAACTCAGATAACCTCTTTGCTTGCAGCTACAATTATTCATGATTTTGCTAGTTTAGTTGCAGTGAAAACGAAAAGATAGTCATTGGATACGATGATTGAATAACGGCTTGTAAGCAGAAATCCCTCTTATTCAGAGGGTATTTCTGCGTTGATATAGCAGGAGATTAGGAACATATAGCTATTTAAAATAAAGCGCTTTCATAATATGATAAAAGAAAAAGATAGTTTGTTAGCAACCCTTACCAACTTAAAGAAATAAATCATATATTTGCTATAGTAAACGTAACAACTCTTTATATAAAAATGAATGAAAGTCATTCATTTTTATATAAAGAAATTAAATACAGGCATTTATGGATTTAATTGTCAGAATGTTCTTAATAAATAGAAGGGGGAAGATAAATGAAACATGAAACAGTAACATTAAAAAGATCGTTGAAATTATGGCAGATTGTATTAATGGGGATCGGATATATGACTCCGATGGTAGTGTTTGATACGTTTGGGATTGCGTCTGATATGACGAATGGACACGTTCCCACGTCTTATATCATAGCCCTTGTCGGGATGCTTCTCACGGCAGTAAGCTACAAAAAGATGATTCAAGTGTTTCCAAATGCAGGGTCAGCTTATACATATACGCAAAAGACAATCAATCCACATTTGGGGTTCTTAGTTGGCTGGTCTGCACTAATGGATTATCTCTTTTTACCGATGGTTAACGCACTTATTTTTCAAATTTATTTATCATCTATTTTCCCTTCGGTACCATCGTGGATTTGGGTTGTCAGCTTCGTCATTATCGTTACGCTGCTAAATTTACGAAGCGTTAATTTCACCGCCAATTTCAATACGTTTCTTGTTGTATTTCAAATGACGATTTTAGTATTGTTTGTTGCTGTTTCGATCAAAGCCTTGCTAGGCGGAATGGGGGAAGGTACTCTTTTTTCTATGAAGCCTTTCTTTAATCAGAACATGACGTCATCAGGACTAATAGCGGGAGCCACACTTATGTGTTTTTCCTATTTAGGATTTGATGCAGTGGCTATGTTATCAGAAGAAACGCCTAATCCTAAAAAAACGATTCCGCAAGCTATTTTTTTAGTTGCGTTAATCGGAGGAGTCATGTTTACTGTGACATCTTATTTTATTCAAGCGGTTTTTCCAACGTTAGAAGGATTCAAGCATCCAGACGCTGCGGCTCCTGAAATCGCTATGTATGTGAGCGGTACGCTGTTTCAAATTGTCTTTTTAGCTGGAGGAATTGCAGGAACATTATCATCAGGCATGTCATCGCATGCAAGCGTTTCGCGTTTATTATACGTAATGGGACGCGATCGAATTTTACCTCAGTCATTTTTTGGCTATGTTCATCCTAAGCTGCGCACTCCCTCGCGAAATATTGTATTAGTCGGAGTTGTATCAGCAAGTGCCATTTTCTTCAGTCTGGCAACAGCTACGTCATTTATTAATTTTGGAGCACTCATTGCGTTTTCTTTTGTTAATATTTCGGTTATTGCGCACTATGCTGTTCATCAAAAGCAGCACCGGTCGGCTAAGGGTTTTTGGTCATACATTATTATGCCACTATTGGGAGCAGCAGCGATTGGCGTTTTATGGCTTAACTTGGAGCGCAACTCCTTTTTACTTGGTATTGGCTGGGCGATTGCTGGTTTAGTTTATTTAGTGTATGCAACGAAAGGTTTTAGAAGGCAGCTGTCTTCCATTGAGTTTAAGGAAACAGAAGAAATGTCACCTTTGATGAAAGTCGGAGAAAAGTAAGGATAGAAACTACCTGTTTAAGTCTATCTTATTAAGGAAGCCACATTTATGGATTACGTATTTTGAACGTGTTACTATGTAAGAATGATAAGATAGAAAAAGGTAGGTAAATTATGATTAAAGCAGTTGTGTTTGATTTTGATGGATTAATTATTGATACAGAATCAGTGTGGTATGAGGTATATCGCGAAATGTTAGAAGACAGGGGAGTAGATCTACCGATTGCAACGTTTGCTTCTTATGTGGGAACGGATGCTACGGCACTTTACGATTACTTGCTTCAGCAGTTTAACAATGAGTTCACAAAAGAGGAACTAGCTCAAGAATCGTTAAGACGTCATCAAGAAAAAATGAAATCATTAGTAGCCCGAGAAGGTGTAGCGGAGTACTTGGCAGAAGCAAAAGAACTTGGATTAAAAATTGGTTTAGCAAGCAGCTCATATCGAGACTGGGTAACAGCATTTTTAAAAGAGCTAGATTTGCTGCACTATTTTGAAGTCATTCAAACGCGCGATGATGTAGAAAAAGTGAAGCCAGATCCGGCTCTTTACCGAAATGCAATTGAAAAGCTAGGAGTAGAGCCCTCTGAAGCTTTAGCATTCGAAGATTCTTCTAATGGAGCAAAAGCTGCTATGGCAGCAGGCTTGCGCTGTGTGATTGTACCAAATCCGTTAACTAAACATCTGTCATTCGAAAGATATCACTTACACATCGAATCGATGAAAGAGAAAAGTTTAAAAGAAGTGATTCAGTATCTTTGTATTGAAGATTAAAAAGAAAGGACGCTCCTACTGCGTCCTTTCTTTTTTTATGGAATAGATATAATTTTTTTAATTAAAAATAACGAATCAGCTTGTTTAAATAGATAAAACTGATATAATGATAACGATTATCAGTTTCAAGAGTCAATTATCTACATAAAGATACAAGCAGGAGGAATGACATTTGAATAAGAAAAAAATAGGACTGCTGGCTTTTATTACAATGCTGGCAATCGGAATGCTTATCGGCTGCAGTAGCACGAATAAGGAAAATTCAGCTGATGAAAAAAGTGAAAAAACAAGAGTGGTCAAACATGAGCTTGGAGAGACAAAGGTAAAAGAGAATCCAAAGCGAGTAGTCGTATTAGAGTTAGGTTTTATTGATGCATTGCTAGATGCTGGTATTAAACCTGTAGGAGTAGCTGATGATGATAAAGCAGAACAGCTTATTGATAAAGATGTGCTAAAAGAAATCAAAGGATACAAATCAGTTGGCACGCGAGCACAGCCAAGCTTGGAATCGATTAAACTGCTGAAGCCAGATTTGATTATCGCTGATTCAGAACGTCATAAAAATGTATACAAAGAATTATCAAAAATTGCACCAACGATTGAGTTAAAAAACTTAAATGCTAATTATGATGATTTACTAAATACAGAGTTAAAAGTAGGAGAAGCGGTTGGCAAGAAAGCAAAAGTTGAAAAAGTGGTAGAAGAGCATAAGCAAAAAATGAAGGATTTAAAAGAAAAAGCACCAAAAAATCCGGGCAATGTACTTGTTATCGCTGATGCAAATGGTAATATTAATGCTAGAACTTCAAATTTCTTTACAACGGGTGTTCTTGAGCAATTAGGCTTCAAAAATGCATTAACAGATCCTACAAAAGAGTACAGTGTAAAAATGACAATGGAACAGCTCGTAAAAGCAGATCCGGACAAACTCATTGTTATGCGAAATGAAAAAGGTCATACGCCTTTAGCAAAACAGCCATTATGGAAAGAGCTAAAAGCGGTTAAAAATAATCAAGTGTATGAAGTTGATGTATTTAAATGGTCTCTTCGCCGAAGTGTACAAGGTGCAAATGGTATTGCAGATGAAGCAGAAAAGTTATTATTTGAAGGCAAATAATAACGAAGAAAAGAACAATCCAGCGGGGTTGTTTTTTTCTTTTTATTGAACTTTCAAATGGAAGGAGGCGCAGTCTACTATGAAAGCTGTTCACGGCTTATCCAAAAGAAACAAATCTCCGCTTCGTATAATAGCTATCTTTCTTGCGGTTATTATTCTTTTACTGATTTCAATGTTTTTATCTATTTCCATCGGTTCTATACATATTTCTTTTGAAACGATTAAGCAAGCTATACTAAATTTTGACGGATCAAAAGAACAGTCTATTATTCAAACTGTCCGTCTGCCTCGCTTACTGGTAACGGCATTTGTGGGCGCTAATTTGGCTGTCGCTGGAGCGCTGATGCAAGCATTAACTAGAAATCCATTAGCTTCTCCTGGTATTTTTGGTATTAACGCCGGCGCATCAGCGGCAATGGTATTTTTAACGGTTTTAGTGCCTAGTGTAAGCATGATTGGCGGGGTATTTGGTGCATTTTTAGGAGGCGCATTTGCTGCTGTTATTGTTTATGTCATGAGTTCGTTGATTAAAGGAGGCGACAGTGATGTAAAGCTTGCTTTAACAGGTGTTGCTATACAAGGTATGCTTATGTCTCTCACGCAAACGCTGCTGATTTTTAATGAAAGCAAAACAGAAGGCGTTATGTTCTGGCTCACCGGTTCAGTTATTGGACGAGATTGGGGACATGTTCATGTATTGGTTCCTTTTAGCATCGTCGGTCTGCTTATTGCTTTTGGTCTGGGAAGAGCGTCTTCTTTATTGTCTTTAGGCGATGACGTAGCTAGAGGACTCGGACAGCGCGTCTTTGCCATTAGAGCGTTCACGGCAGTTGTTGTGATTGTATTAGCAGGTGTTTCAGTGGCTATTGCGGGTCCTATTGGCTTTGTAGGGCTTGTTGTTCCTCATATGGTACGCTATTTAATAGGTGTAGATTACCGGGTCGTTTTGCCAATGAGCGCGCTGCTTGGTGCATCTTTATTGCTGTTAGCAGACGTATTGTCACGATTTATTACATACCCGTATGAGACTCCTGTAGGTGCAGTAACAGCGTTGCTCGGAACGCCGTACTTTATTTACTTAGCGAGACGTAAAAAAACAGAAAGGAAGGCATGAGTTATATGCAGACTGTCAATAAAACAAAAAAGCAGCCATCTCGATTCAAGTCTGTCGGCCTGTTTATCATTCTTTCTGTCTTAATTATAGCGCTGAGTGTGATAAGCCTCAGCTTAGGAGACATTAACATACCTCCTCTAGACATTATTACGTCTTTTATTGGTATTGGCGATCCTGACTTGACGTCTATTTTAGTAGAATTTCGTCTGCCTCGTATTTTGCTGGCTATGTTAACGGGAGTCGGCCTAGCTGTGTCCGGAGTCGTCGTACAGTCCATTATGAGAAATCCGCTCGCTAGCCCAGATACATTAGGTCTATCAAGCGGATCAGGATTAGCAGCTGTTGCAGTCACTATTTTACTGCCTTTAGCAAGCCCATCTGTTTTATCCGCCGCTGCGTTTGCAGGAGGCTCGCTTGTCTTTGTCATCGTCTATTTGCTTGCTTATAAAAAAGGAGTAGAACCTATTCGGTTTGCATTAATAGGTGTAGCAGTCAGCGCTTTTTGTTCATCCGGTATTCACTTGTTAATTTCAAAAGCAAATCCAAACGTAAATGCGGCACTGATTTGGCTGAGCGGCAGCTTATGGGGAAGGACATGGGATCAATTAATTGGTTTACTTCCCTGGGTCGTTATATTAGTACCGCTGATTTGGCTGTTAGCTGCCCGATTAGATTTAATTCATTTAGGTGATGAAGTGGCTCGAGGACTAGGGGCTAGAGTAGAGTTAATTCGTCTAGTATTGCTAGCAAGCGCAGTGGCAATGACGGCTGCGGTTGTATCGGTTGTTGGCACCATTGGTTTTGTAGGGCTTATTATTCCTCATGTGGCCAAACGGTTAGTGGGACCGAGACACAAAAAATTGATTCCTACAGCCGCTTTGCTTGGCGCTTTATTTGTACTAGCGGCAGATTTAATTGGGAGAGGAATTGCTCCTCCAATTGAAATTCCAGCTGGGCTAATCATCGGCATTATCGGTGCTCCATATTTTCTTTATTTATTGTGGAGAGAATCTAAGAAATAAGCTCGCGCTTTAGCGCGAGCTTATTTTTATTCCAAGTGAATTTTGGGAAATGGAATATGCGGAGGCTCTTCTAGCCATCCTTGTTCAATACTTATTCTTGATACTTCTTTGGCATATTCCAAAATTTCAGTCGTGAAGTTTGTATAGTTTAAAGCGAGATCTAAACGGGGGCTTGTTGACATCGCAAGCCCGTAGCCACGTACATTTTCAGTAATCATCGCAGCTAGGTGAAACATCATGAGTTTTTCTGAAAATGGAGGAACAGAAGACTTTTCTACTCCGTAATCCCACTTCATTGTGACCGGTATGTTTTCTACCATTAGCGGTTGTGACAGGGATTCAATGTGCTGCTGTACCTGCTCTCTACCCTTTAACAAAAAAGCTTGAATTTCCTGAGAAGGAGCTGTTTGAGCAAACCCTAAAATTAAATCCTTTGCAATTAAGTTCGTCTGTATGCTTGACACGATATGGGAAATTTCAATGACCGTTAACGGCCGCTTTTCATCAAAATAGCTTCCTAAGAAGAGTTCTTTATCGTTCATATCAGACGCATCTGCAATAGGAATAGGCGGAAGCTCTATAAAAATTTGTTTTTCTAACAACAAATCTGTAATCGTTTGATTAAGCTTTTCTGCTTTTAACAGCAAGCTGCGAAAAAAAGATCGTACATCATTTCTTGCGGCAACATCGACGCCCGTAGTTGCTGATAGCAGAAGGATATTTGAAATATGCTTTAAATAAAGCAAATAAAAAGAATCCGAAAATAATTTTGGAGCTTCAGTATCAAGGTCTTCTTCTCCGAAACCCAGCGGGATTGGCATATTTTCTTTTAAAAAGATAGCAGTGAGCGTATCACTGTTTTTTGTTGTGATGTGCAGTGTACCTTGAATCGCTTTTTGAATCTCTAAATCGTCTACATGACACAGAAATTGTTTGAGCATACAAGAAATCGCTTTATCGTTCATATATTGCTTCCAAATAACAGCCATCTCAGCGGCTGATAGTGGAGAAAATGATTGATTATTCATAATAAACTCCTCATGCTAAGTAATTAACAAGTTTCTAAAAGGTTACCAACTAGTATAAGTCAAAGGAAGTAAGATAAACACTATAGAAAGTAAAAAAGGTATCAACATTTTACTATAAGAGTAAACGTCATGCATAATTTAAAGGTTCTTTTAGCAAAAGAAGGGCGCAACCGCTTCTTTCTTGCAAAGCAGAAATAAAACCGAAATAATAAATGAAGAAAGTTAGGCAAGAAAGGAGTTTCATTATATGCCAGAAGGTCCAGAAATTAGACGAGCAGCCGACGAAGTGGAAAAAGCAATTATCGGTCTTCCCGTTCGCGAGATATGGTTTGCTTTTCCATCTTTACAGCATTACGAAGAAGTATTAACGGGTGCTCGTATTAAAAGGGTAGATACAAAAGGGAAGGCTATGCTTATTCGTTTTGACAACGGCTATACCATTTATTCACATAATCAGCTTTATGGAAAATGGTATGTACGTTCATCTTACAATTATCCATCTACAAACAGACAGCTGCGTCTTGCTATTCATAATGAAAAGAAATCAGCGCTGCTCTATAGCGCTTCTGATATTGAAGTATTGCGTGATGAAGAAGTTTCTGCTCATCCTTTTGTATCAAGAGTAGGTCCGGATATTTTAAGTGAAGAAGTAACGGCAGATGAGCTTTTAGATCGCTTTTACTCTAAGCCATTTTACCGCAGAAAATGGGCGTCGCTGCTGCTAGACCAAAGCTTTATAGCGGGGATTGGAAATTATTTGCGCAGTGAAATCCTATTTGTAGCGGGAATTAATCCTGCAGCTCGTCCGGTAGACTGCACGGAAGAACAGCTTGAAAAGGCAGCTGAAGCAACCATTTCTCTTGTAAAACAGTCTTATAAAACAGGTGGCATTACAAATGATGTAAAGCTTGCTGAAGCGTTAAAAAAGAAAGGGCAAAAGCGCTCTGCATACCGCCACTGGGTTTTTAACCGTGAAGGAGAAGCTTGTCGAATTGACGGCACGCCTATTCTAAAAGTCCAAGCTGCTTCTAGAAGGCTTTATTACTGTCCTACTTGTCAGAAATAGCGGGATTATTCTGCTATTTTTTTGATGTGGAAATGAATGACTGTTCATTTTTGTGATATAGTTAAAAAGTAAAGTCATAATCTTAAGGGGAGGGATAAGATGGAATGTAAAGCAGGAGATACATTTACGTGGCAAAGAACGTTTCAAGAGGAAGAAATCATGCAGTTTGCGGAGATGACTGGAGACCGGGGCAAACATCATATAGAACGTGACGAAAAAGGGCGGCTAATGGTACATGGACTTATGACTGCTAGTATTGGGACAAAGATAGGGGGAGACTTAAACTACATTGCAAGAGAAATGGTGAGTGAATTTCTTCGTCCAGTTTTTGCAGGAGATACAGTTACCTGTGAATGCATATTAACTGAAGTAGAAAAAGCAGATGGTTTTCAAAAAGTGAAAATCAAATCAGTGTATCGAAATCAACAAGGTAAAGAAGTACTGATAGGGACAAGTAATGGAATTATAAGAGATTGAAATGAAAGCGCTAACGAAAAATAAGTTATGAATGTTGTTAGAAAAGTCACGGATTCGTGACTTTTTTTATTGTGCAATTTCCTTCTTTTGTTGGTTACCATTTAAATGTAAATATGGTAATTTAGTAAAGTTGAGTTTCATAAATGGTAAAAATGTGTATTTACTAAGTACATAGATTCTTATTTTTGGAAAAATATTTAAAAAGGAGTTTCTTAGATGAAAAAAATAATGAATACCGGCTTAGCACTATCATTCGCTCTATTGCTTTCGGCATGTGGGATGCCGTCTTCAGAGGAATTAACGGGTGACGTGAAAGAAGCACAAGAAAAGGTGAAAAATGTTCAAGTGAAAGTCAATGGGAAAGAAGAAGGATCGTCTGATTACAAAGTCAACGGAGTACAAGAGTTTGATTTTAAAAGTAAAGCAGGTTACATTAACACAAAAATGAACGGTGAAGAATTGAAGATGTATCATGACGGTGATGAAACGTTAGCTGTGGCTGGAGAAGAAAGCACAAAAGTACAGGGAGAAGAAAAAAAGTACGTTAAGGCTTTAATTAATAACTCTATGGAGCTTCAACAAAATCCAATACGCTACTACCAAAAATATGATAAAAATCTTCCAAATGAATTTGACGTCACCGAAAAAGACAAAGAGTATGTATTAACATTTAACGGAGACAAAGACAAAAAGCAAAAAATTGTAGCAGATGATGCTAAAGCTTATTATAAAATAACAAATCAAGGCAGCGATACTGCTGTAGACCTTGACCAAATTAAAGGAAAAGATTTTTCGCTTATTGTGACAATTGATAAAGAAACGAAGCAAGTAAAGAAAGTAGTAAAAAATCAGTCGTATTCAGTTAAAGTAGACGGAAAAACAGAAAACTCAAAGTCTAAGCAAACGTATACGTATACATATAACCAATTAGACAATGTAACAAAACCAAAAGTGGAAGCAAAATCTGCTGCTGCTTCTAAAGATAGCAGCACGGAAACGCCAAGTAAAGAAAAGCAGGCTGCCTATGCCAAGGAAGCGGGACAATACGTTGATGCTTTAATTCAAGCCACTGTTTATCAAAATACAGATCAATTTGTTGCCAAACATCCGAATCAGCACGATAAGAAACAGGTAAAAGAAAAAGGGGAGTTCCAAAAGAGTTCGTTTGTAGAGTTTTTTGAAACGAATTTTAAAGGTGCTTTATCATCATTGAGCTCAAATATAACCGATGAGCAGTTAAACCAAGTAAGCAGCGCTTTTCTAAAAGCTCTTTCATCTACAAAATATAACATTAAAGATGCAGCGTATAGTGCTGAAGATGATGCGTACGTTGTACAAGTCGAAATTCAAGGATTTAACGATGCAAGTGTATTAGCGGAAGTCATGACACCACTTGCAGAAAAATATCAGGCGGGTGAGCTGAGTAACGAGCAGTTAGTAAACGAACTTATTAACGGAGTAGCAAAACGCTATCGTGAGCCAGTTGAATTACTTCCGGCAAAAACAGTCCCTGTACACGTTATAAGAAATGGTGAAAAAGATTACGAAGTTTTAATGCAAGATGAGTATCTGTTAACATTTGCTCAACAATCATAAATAGACATAGAAAAAGATTTCAGCTATATGCCTGAAGTCTTTTTCTATGTTCGTTTAAAATATAATTTTAAAAATAAAATAAATTATTGAAATTATATTTTAAAGGAATTATAATAACCATAACTTCACTACATGATGAAAAAGTAGCTAAAAAAATGAATGAACAGCTTACATTATTAACACAGAGTCCCAAAATGAGCAGACCATGAAGATAGATACGGCTAGTACAAAAGAAATTTCGCACGTAATGAATAAAGAAGATCAAAAAGTGGCGCTGGCTGTGCAAGAAGTACTTCCAAACGTAGAGGTAGCAGTTGAGTTTGTAAGTGAATTATTTCAAAAGGAAGGCCGGCTTATTTATGTTGGTCCGGGAACAAGCGGACGACTGGGAGTATTGGATGCTGTTGAATGTCCCCCTACTTTCAGTACCAATCCCAATCAGGTACAGGGACTGATGGCTGGAGGAGAAAAAGCATTTGTGAAAGCAGTTGAAGGTGCAGAAGATAAAGAAGAATTGGGAGCAGCAGATTTACAAAAAATTCATTTGAATGAACGAGACACAGTCATTGGAATTGCTGCAAGCGGACGCACTCCTTATGTGATTGGTGCATTAAGATATGCAAAATCTGTAAAAGCTAAAACGGTGGCCCTGTCTTGCAATGGTAATTCTCTTATTGGAAAAGAAGCGGACCATAGTATTGAGGTGGTAGTAGGTCCAGAAGTGCTAACAGGTTCCACAAGGTTAAAAGCAGCAAGCGCTCATAAAATGATTCTCAACATGATTTCTACCGCGGCTATGATCAAAGTAGGAAAAGCGTATGAAAACTTAATGATAGATGTTCATGTGAGTAATGAAAAGCTTAAAGAACGAGCGATAGGTATTATTTGTAAAATTACAGGTGTTTCTTATGAGCAAGCAAGTCAAACGCTTGAAGAAGCAAATAATGAGGTAAAAACAGCAGTGGTTATGATCAAAACAAATGAAAATTACGATACCGCAAAGACGTTACTGAATAATGCGGGGGGTTATGTGAGAAAAGCGATTGAACATTACGTATAAAGGAGAGAAACGATGTCAACAGGCGGATTAACAATGATTAAAAACACGGTGGCTAAGCTTCCGGATTCGGAGAGGAAAATTGCTGAATATATTTTAAACAACCCGCATACTGTGGTAAACAGTACGGCTGGGGAACTAGGAAGACTAGCGAATGCGAGCAGTGCCGCTGTTATTCGTTTGTGTAAATCTATCGGGGTTAGCGGCTTTCAAGAATTAAAGGTAAGAGTAGCCGGTGATTTAGCTAAAGATACAGAACAAGGATACCGCGATATTGAAACAAACGAAACGATTCAAACTATTGTCAAAAAAACAGTAAGCAACAGCATTCAAAGTTTAAGTGATACGGCCGAGCTTGTGAATTATAAAGAAGCAGAGCGGGCTGTTTTGACATTGATTGAAGCCAAAAACATTCATTTTTTTGGAATCGGTGCTTCACATATTATTGCTATGGATGCGCAGCAAAAATTTCTTCGAATTAATAAAAATGCGACGGCTTTTGCAGATAGCCATCTAGCAGCTACACTCATCGCAAATGCAAGTAAAGACGATGTAGTTGTGGGCATCTCTTTTTCAGGGGAGACCCCTGAAGTAAGCAACGTCTTATCTTTAGCTAAAAATCGCGGAGTAAAGACGATTAGCTTAACTAAGTACGGACAGTCTACCGTTTCGTCTTTAGCAGATATTTGTTTGTATACGTCTTATTCTCAAGAAGCGCCGTTTCGAAGCGCAGCTACATCGTCTCGTTTAGCCCAGCTTTATGTGATTGATGTTTTATTTTTAAGTATTGCAGCGCAGCAGTACGACCAGACGATTGAGTATATTGACAAAACAAGAGATGCCATTCAGTTTTTGAAAGATAAAAAATAAAAAAAGAAAGCGATTACAAAAAGGGGATTTTGTGGTCTGTTTCCTCAGTGGCGTATCCATCTAAGAGGAAAATACAAAGGGGGATTAACATGTCTTTAGATAATCATCAATTAGCAAAGGCTGTTTTGGAGATGCTTGGGGGAGCATCCAATATTGAAGCGTATACGCATTGTATGACGCGGCTGCGCGTGACTGTAAAAGATGATTCAATCGTTAAAAAAGCAGATATACGAAAACTTGAAGGCGTGCTCGGGTTAGTGGAAGAAGAAACGCTGCAAATCATTATTGGTCCTGGCAAAGTGAACAAAGTAACAGAGGAGTTTGGAAAGTTAATTGATGAATCCGGCGGTATTAACTTAGAAAATCGTGCAGCACAGCGGAAATCGGAGCTAAAAGAAAAAAATGCAACTCCGTTTAAGCTCTTGCTTCGCCGAATTGCAAGTATTTTTATTCCGTTGATACCTGCTCTTGTAGCATCTGGACTTATTACTGGAGTGACAAAAGCAGCTGTGCAAGCGAAGTGGCTTCCGGCGGATTCACAGATTGCTATTCTTTTAACCGTTATCGGGAGCGGTTTATTTGCTTATCTTGGTATTTTAGTAGGTATTAATGCCGCAAAAGAGTTTGGAGGTTCGCCAGCTCTAGGAGGCTTAGCCGGTATTTTAGTCATTAATCCTGCCGTAGCTGATATTAAACTTTTTGGGGAAGCACTTCTGCCGGGGCGGGGTGGCTTAATAGGCGTGTTGCTTGCAGCAATCTTTATGGCCGTGTTAGAAAAACGAGTACGTAAATTTGTCCCTCAGTCACTGGATATTATTATTACACCAACCGTTACGGTGTTAATTACAGGAATTATTACGTATGTGGTATTCATGCCAATCGGCGGCTTGATTTCAGACGGAATCACAAAAGGTCTTTTAGGAGTTTTAGAGGTTGGAGGAGTTGTAGCAGGCTTTGTGTTAGGAGCAACGTTCTTGCCGCTCGTCATTACAGGACTGCATCAAGGTCTTACTCCTGTTCATTTAGAGCTTATCAATTCGATTGGAGATGATCCGCTTCTTCCTATCCTAGCAATGGGCGGAGCGGGTCAGGTAGGTGCCGCTTTTGCTATTTATATCAAAACAAAGAAAAAACGCTTAAAGCGAGCAATTGGAGGCGCACTTCCTTCAGGGCTGCTTGGAATCGGAGAGCCGCTTATTTTTGGAGTCACACTTCCTTTAGGGCGTCCATTTTTAACCGCTTGTCTTGGAGCTGGAATCGGCGGAGCGTTTCAGGCGCACTTCCATATTGCAACTGTAGCAGTGGGAGTATCGGGTTTGCCGCTTACGTTTTTAGTTCAGGCGCATCAAATTCTTCTTTATTTACTTGGGTTAGTTATTGCTTACGCAGCAGGCTTTATTTGTACCTATTTCTTTGGGTTTAACGATGAAATGGCGAGGGAGTTTGAATGATTGGCATCTCGTTTTATTTAAATGATAGTGATGCTAAAAAAAGATTAATAGAAGCAAGCGAGTGCGGCGTCACACGCGCATTCACTTCGCTTCACATTCCAGAGGAAAAAGGAGCTTTGGTTGAAAGGGCAAAAGAATTGCTTCATGTGGCTAGAGATTGTGGAATAAGCGTGTATGCGGACGTATCCAAATACACTCCTGTTCATTTAGGTATCGAAAGCCTTATGACTCTGTCTTCACTTGGCGTATCAGGAATTAGACTAGACGATGGCTTTAGCACAGAAGAAACTCTTTCACTTGCGAATGAATTTTATATTGCTGTTAATGCAAGTACGTTATCCAAACAAGAAATTGAAGCACTCTTATGTGCAGGTCTTCATCATCATCAGCTGCTTGCGTGGCATAATTTTTATCCGCGGCCTGAAACAGGGCTTGAAGAAACGTTTTTTCAACAGCAGACAGATTTATTTAATGAACTTCGTATTCCAGTCTGCGCTTATATTCCTGGAGAAGGCGAAAAGAGAGGCCCTATCTATCAAGGCCTTCCTACTAGAGAAAAGGACCGTAATAGATGTCCTTTTACCTCTGCAGTAGATTTGTACGGGTGCGGAGTAGCGGAGATTTATATTGGAGATCCATCCGCCGATTTAAATCTATTAAAGCATTTAGTTCAATATCAGGAAAGCCACACTCTTCCGCTGCGCATTCGTTCACCTCATATACAGGGAACATACAGCGTGCGTCCGGATGTATCAAGAGACGTTCTGCGCTTAGTTGATACACGATCTGTAAAACCAGTGCCGCCATTTCATACAGTAGAACGCAGGATCGGAGCAATTACAATGGACAATGATGGCTACGGACGTTACAGAGGAGAGGTTCAAATAGCTAAAACCCAATTGCCTGCAAATGCGAATGTGAACGTGATTGGGTATGTGATAGAAGAAGATCATGAGCTGCTTTCATTAGTGAGGCCGGGGCAAAAACTTGAGCTTATTCCTGTCTGAATGGAAAGACGGAGTATTTTTAAAGAAGCCGATAGCTAACTAGTAATCTTACAAAAACAAAGAGCACACTGCTTGAAGAAGGTGTGTGCTTTTTATTTTACTAAAAAGGAAACTATTTTCATTACCATATCATGAACCTTTCTATTGAATAAAACGCTTTACTATGATAAAACTATTACAGGTAAACATATGATAATAGATTAACTTCATAGAGATACAACACCACTAGGGGTGCTTTCGAAGCTGAGAGAGACGAGAAGTCTTAACCCTTATAACCTGAACTAGGTAATACTAGCGTAGGAAAGAGGTATTGTAATGCATGTTTTGTATGGGATTTCCTTACGAACTCGTTATAATAATTTTGTGTACATAAACAAAAACACTTCTTTCCTGCGAAAGAAGTGTTTTTTTATGCGTAAAGGAAGGTGTCATACATGGAAGAAACAATTGATTTGCTTGTTAAACAGGTAGAGGAGCGAAAAGGGGAGCTAATTCAGTTATTAAAAACGCTTGTTTCATATAAAACGCCGGCGCCTCCTGCACGAAATTCTCATGAAGCGCAGCGCTACGTAGCGGATTTCCTTAAAAACTGCGGTTTTTCCATCGATATGTGGGATTTATATTGCAACGATCCTATTGTAGTGGGCACGTTAAAAGGAAAAAGATCAGCTGACTATCAAAGCTTGATTATTAACGGGCATATGGATGTAGCTGAGGTACAAGAAAATGAAAAGTGGGAGACAAATCCGTTTGAAGCTGTCGTGAAAGACAATAAAATCATCGGACGCGGAGTTGCTGATATGAAAGGCGGCCTGGCAGGAGCATTGTTTGCAGTTCAGCTTTTAACGGAAGCAGGAATCGAGCTGCCGGGAGACTTGATTTTTGAATCCGTTGTAGGAGAAGAAGTAGGAGAGGCAGGTACGCTGCAATGCTGTCAGAAAGGGTATACAGCTGACTTTGCGCTTGTAGCGGATACAAGTGATTTACATATTCAAGGTCAAGGCGGAGTGATCACGGGATGGATTACGATAAAAAGCAGTAAAACCTATCATGACGGTACACGCCGAAGTATGATTCATGCTGGAGGAGGGCTTTTAGCCGCAAGCGCTATTGAAAAGATGGCAAAAGTAATCGGAGGGCTGCAAGAATTGGAGCGTCACTGGGCTGTTACAAAGAGCTATCCAGGATTTTTGCCAGGGACAAATACGATTAATCCAGCAGTAATCGAAGGCGGAAGACATGCTGCTTTTATTGCAGATGAATGCAGGCTGTGGATCACCGTTCACTATTATCCCAATGAATCGTACGACCAAGTATCAAAAGAAGTGGAAGAATACATTTTAGCTATTGCAAAAGCGGATCCATGGTTAAAAGATAATCTGCCAACCTTTGAATGGGGAGGCACATCAATGATTGAAGACAGAGGAGAAATCTTCCCGTCATTAGAAATTGACGAAAATCATGCTGGAGTACAGCTGCTTGCAAATACTCATGAACAAATTGAAGGGAAAAAGCCTCCAATCGATGTGTCAACTAGTGTAACAGATGGCGGTTGGCTAGCTGATGCGAGTATTCCGGCAGCTATTTACGGTCCGGGGAATTTAGCAAATGCACATGCTGTGAACGAACAATTAGATATGAATCAGCTTGTTCAATATACAAAAGTGATGGTGCAGTTCATTTATACGTGGCTGCATACGCATAAGGAGTGATCATCATGAAATTTAGTGAACGATTATACGAAAAGCTGCAGCCTATTTGGCGTCAAAATCATAATCATCCCTTTGTACAGGGAATGGGAGACGGAACGCTTGAAAAGGAGAAGTTTCGCTTTTATATGATTCAAGATTATCTTTACCTAATTGATTATGCCAAATTATTTGCGATTGGAGCGATGAAAGCTACCGATGTTCAAACGATGGGGAAATTTGCTGCACTTTTAGATTCTACATTAAACGAAGAAATGAGTCTGCACCGTGAGTATGCCAAGAAATTTGAAATCAGCGAAAAAGAATTAGAAAAAGCGCAGCCATCTCCTACAACGCTTGCATACACGCACTATATGCTGCACGTTGGTCAAAGCGGAACATTAGCTGAATTAGTGGCGGCTCTTTTGCCTTGTATGTGGAGCTACTGGGAAATAGGAAAAGAACTCAGTGAAAAGCCTGGAGCTAACAATGAGTTTTATCGTGAGTGGATTGAAATGTACAGCTCAGAAGAATTTGGAGAACTGGCGACATGGTGTATCAATTTATTTGACTCACTTACTGAAGACAAATCAGAAGCGGAACTAGAAAAGCTTGAAGAAATTTTCTTAAATACGACGCGTTTTGAGTATATGTTCTGGGATATGGCTTATAACGAAGCGATGTGGCCAATTCATGAATAAATCTGTGTTATCTTTTCAAAACGTCAGTTTTACGTACAAAAACGGTGATCAAGCGATTTTAAAATCATTAAGCTTAGACGTAAAAGAAGGCGAGTTTGTCAGTATCGTTGGAGCGAGCGGATCTGGAAAAAGTACGTTGTTTCGTCTTATCACAGGTCTTGAACAGCAGAGTGAAGGCGATATCGTGATTAACGGACAGTCTTACGAAAAGCGTCTTGGAAAAGTAGGCTACATGCCGCAGCAAGATTTGCTGCTTCCGTGGCGTACGATTCTAGACAATGCAGCACTGCCTCTTGAGCTTCACAATGTGTCAAAAGCAAGTGCTCATAAGCAAGTGTCTCAGCTGCTTGAAGAGTTTGGCTTGAAAGGGTACGAAAACCGTTTTCCAAGTGATTTATCCGGAGGGATGAAGCAGCGCGTTTCTTTTCTCCGAACGGTATTAAGCGGTTCTAACGTGCTGCTTTTAGATGAGCCTTTTAGTGCGCTTGATGCCATTACGCGTTTATCGATGCAGGAATGGCTGCTTGAACAATGGCAAAAGCGTAAGCACACCATCTTATTTATCACTCATGACGTAAACGAAGCGCTGTTTTTATCAGATCGTATTTTTATCTTTTCAGACAAGCCGGTAAGTTATCTTGAAGAGATTAAAGTGCCGCTTAGCAGGCCTCGAACGCAAAAAGATTTGAATCAACAGCGTGTGCTTGACGTGAAAGATTATTTAATTGAACAGCTAAGATCGAAGGTGAACACATGAAAAAATACGGGGCTTCAGTGATTTTAGTCGTCATTTTGCTGGCTGCTTGGGAAATTGGAGCACGCATTGTAAACTATCCGTTTATTTTACCAACACCCACAGGTATTTTAACGAAGCTTTGGGAGCTGCGAATGGATTTATTGTTTAAACATTTGCCAGCTACGCTATCTATTATTGTAATTGGGCTGATTATATCCGTGGTGCTGGGAGTTATGCTGGCTGTATGGATGAATTGGAGTCCGCTTATTGAGCGTGCTTTCTATCCGCTTATTATTGCGTCGCAAATGATTCCGACCATTGCCATAGCTCCTGTATTTGTTCTGTGGTTTGGCTACTCCATTTGGAGCAAAGTGATTGTGACCGTATTAATTACTTTTTTTCCTATTACGGTTAGCACATTTGATGGGCTTCGCTCGACCAACAAAGAGTTAAAAGAACTCATGTTAACGATGGGAGCAACAAAAAAAGATATTTTCTTTAAGTTGAACATTCCTTCTGCACTGCCTCATTTTTATTCAGGGCTCAAAGTAGCGGTTACCTTTAGTATAATAGGTGCTGCCATTGGGGAATGGTTAGGTGCACAAGCAGGTTTAGGGTATTTCAGCCGGCGCATGATGACACAGTTTGATGCAGCTGGTGTATTTGCACCAATTGTGATTTTATCTGCGCTTGGTATTTTATTCTTTATTATTGTAGTAGGTTTCGAAAAACGTTCATTAAAGTGGAGGAAAACAGAATGAAAAAATGGTTTGCGATTGGGTTAAGCCTGATGCTTGTTTTGATGCTCGCTGCTTGCGGCCAGGACAAGGAAAATAAAGCTGGTGACAGTAAAAAATTAAAAGACGTTACAATTATGCTTGATTGGTACCCAAATGCAGTGCACAGCTTCATTTACGCTGCACAAGAAAAAGGATATTTCAAAAAAGAAGGGCTGAATGTAAAAGTACAGTTTCCTGCTAATCCAACAGACTCGCTTAATTTAGCAGCTGCAGGGAAAGTTACGCTCGGCCTTTATTATCAGCCTGATGTAGCAATGGCACGAGCAAATGAAGATGTGCCGGTAAAGTCGGTAGGAGCGATTGTAAGGTCTCCGTTGAACCGAGTTGTGGCGCTCAAAGATAGCGGCATTAAGCGTCCTAAAGATTTAGAAGGAAAAGTAGTAGGATACAGCGGAACACCATTAAGTGAATCTGTTCTAAAGAAAATGGTGAAAAGCGATGGAGGAGATCCGAATAAGGTAAAGCTAGTAGACGTAGGGTTTGAGTTAAATTCATCGCTGATTAGCAAAAAAGTAGATGCTGTAATAGGTGCATATATTAATCATGAAGTACCATTACTTCATAAAAAAGGATATAAAACGGTTGACATTGATCCTTCAGATTACGGCGTGCCATCTTATTACGAGCTAGTGGCAGTTACTGGGGATCAAACGTGGGCAAAAGATTCTGATACGATTAAAGCGTTTTGGCGTGCCGCGACAAAAGGGTATGAGTACACAGAGAAACATCCAAAAGAATCACTTCAAATCCTATTAGATAACCAAGATAAATCAAACTTTCCTCTTGAAAAAGACGTGGAAACAAAAAGTTTAAATATTTTACTTCCGAAAATGAAGTCTGAACAAGGATTTGGCAGTCAAACGAAAGAATCATGGCAGTCAAATGTGGACTGGTTAAAAGAGTCAGGATTAATTAAGAAAAAGCCAAATGTAGATGAAATGTTTGAGAATATCGGAGAATCCAAGTAAATAATTTAAGACAAATTTAAAAAAACCTTCTTATACTGAACGTAACTTTCTGAACGAGAAAGTGAAAAGGTAAAGGAGGTTTTTTTATGGCTTTTACAATGGTAGATAAGGAAACATGTATTGCTTGCGGAGCATGTGGAGGGAGTGCACCAGATCTTTATGATTACGATTCAGAAGGTCTTGCTTATGCAGTGCTAGATAACAACGAAGGAACAAAAGAGGTTCCTGAACATCAGCAAGATGAGATGATGGAAGCGTATGAAAAATGCCCAACAGAATCCATTAAAGTCGCAGAGCAGCCGTTTTATGGAGATGCAACAAAATTCGAATAGGGGTTTTGAAAAAAGTTAACGATAAAGTACATTTAGTTATCACATAAGTGAATATTTAGTTATATAGAAAATTCCAAAACAAGAAGAGGGTTGAGATATAACCAAATGAATTTAACCTAAAGACAAACAGATGGGATAAATGAGCTGAACGGCTTATTATACCGCAGTTGATTTCCGTGCAAGGCTTCGCTTTCCGCGGGCGGCCGCTGAGCCTCCTCGTCGCTTGCGCTCCTGCGGGGTCTCATCTGTTCCGCTTTTCCCGCAGGAGTCTTCACCTTGCCCTCCAATCAACTGCTAGAAGAAACGAAATAGATGAAACTATATTCAACATAACAAAAAAAACGAACCACGAATCAAACATTTTGATTAATGGTTCGTTTTTTCACTTGAGCTAAAAACCTTTTTTTAGCCTCTTTTTTATTCTAAATTTGCATGCTTTCCGTACATTGTATGGGTATCAAGTTCTTTCTTCTCCATGAAGCGAAGAATCAGCGCATCGTAAAAGAGAAGAAGCGTTTGTTCAAACAGTGACGCCATAGGCTGCACTGTTTGATAACTGCTTTGTTCTTGATCCTTCGGAGCACCGGGCAGCTTCACGATAAAGTCAGCCAGCTTGCCAAGCGTGGAATCGGGAGAAATTGTGACTACTCCAACTTTTCCTCCAAGTTCTTTTGCTTTTTGAGCGATAGGAATCAAGCTCTTCGTCTCGCCAGAACCTGATCCGATGATTAATAAATCATCCTGCGTGAAAGTGGAAGTTACGGTTTCTCCAATGACATACGCATCAATGCCCATATGCATCATACGCATAGCAAATGACTTGCCCATAAGACCTGAACGGCCTGCTCCTGTGACAAACACTTTTTTAGATGAGATGATGCCATTTACAAGCTGTTCAGCTTCATCGTCAGCGATTAGAGCTGTTGTTTGTAAAAGCTCATTCATAACCGTTTTTAAATGTTCGCTCGTCTGCATAGAAAGCTCCTTAATTTGTAATAAGCTCTTTCATTTGAGAGGCAACTGATTTTTTATCGTCTTGGCTCGTGATGCCTCCGCCAACGATAACAAGATCAGGCTGTGCTTTTACTACTTCAGGTAAAGATTCTAATTTAATGCCGCCAGCAACGGCTGTTTTTGCATTTTTTACAACGCTTTTGATTGTTACTAAATCTTCAAAAGAGTTTTGGCCAACTGCTTGAAGATCGTATCCTGTGTGTACACAGATATAGTCAACGCCAAATTCGTCTAGCTCTTTTGCGCGTCCTTTAATATCTTTTACACCAATCATATCGACAAGAATTTTTTTACCTTGTTTTTTTGCTTCTTCTACAGCACCTTTGATTGACATATCTTCAGCAACACCTAAGATGGTAATGATGTCTGCTCCGGCTTGAGAAGCTTGCTGTACTTCATAGCCAGCTGCATCCATAATTTTTAGGTCAGCTAATACTTTCAAGTTAGGAAATGCTTCTTTAATTTCTTTAACGGCGCGAAGCCCTTCATTGATTACAACGGGCGTACCGATTTCCACGATATCAATATGTTCTTCAACTTCTTTTACTACCTCTTTTGCTTGAGCGATATTAACAAGATCTAATGCTAATTGTAATTCCATTCTACTCCACTCCTTACAGAAATCTATAGATACCTTTTGTGCTTTTTTACGTAAAAAGCAGCTGGTGTAGTTATTGTACCCGCAGTTTGAGGTTCTTAAAAGTACGCACTTTTCCCGCAAATAGTGTGGAGAATGATAGTATACAGAAGTATACTAATGGACATATCAGTCTTGTAACCGCTTAAATTTTATTAAAAATGCGGATGATGTTGAGTAACATCATCCGCATAAAAAAATAAAAACTATGGAATAGAAGGAGTAATTTCTATCATTTAATTAACGTTTCCGCCTTTTGTTCTTGATTAGCGAGCACTCTATCACGGTAATTTTTACCCCAATCGTACATAGCTGTCAAAATAGGCATTAAACTTTCTCCTTCTTTCGTAAGTGAGTATTCGACTTTAGGTGGTACGACAGGATAGACTTTACGATTAACAATCAGATCTTCTTCCAGTTCCCGCAGCTGATTAACCAGCATGCGCGGCGTAATATCAGGAATAAGCGATTTTAATTCCCCGAACCGTTTTGTTCCTTCGCGTCCTAAGTGCCATAGTATCAGCATCTTCCATTTTCCACCGATAATAGCAAGCGTTAATTCTTTTTCACAGTTAAATTCCTTATTAAGCTGGCTCAATTGCTTCACCCCTATGACCAATAGTATAAGATTTCTTTTAAAGTACTTCTTATTATACCGGTGCTGACAATCCTTTTACAAAAATCCGGCTTGCGCTTTTCCGTTAAAAAAGGGAGCTTTTTTATTACATAGTTATTCTTGACTAGTGGGAGCTAAAAGGTGGCCTTTAGTCATGTTTTTGGTGTTCAATTGTTTAAAGATAAAAAAAGGTGGGAAATCACTCAATAACAATGCTAAAGGAGGCAGTAAAAATGGAAAGAAACCGATCTGAATTACAAAACCCTGCTGTAAGCAACAGCGCAGGCATTAACAACGATATAGGAATCAATAACAATCCACAGACAGCTAATAGCCCTACTGCTGTTAGCGCTGGAAAAAGCTACAGCAGCAAGCTGGTAAAAGGTGTTGTTGTCGGAGCAGTTGTGGGTGGGTGTATAACACTACTCGATAGCAAAACTCGTTCGTCTGTTAAAAGAAGAGCCGTTACGTTAAAGGACTCTTCTACAAACATGATTAATCAAGTAAAAGAAAATCCTCAAGAAACAAAAGAAAAAATGGTGCAGCAAATGAAAAACGCATCAAATTTGCTAAAAGACGCAATTAATGATGCTAAACATTTGTACGAGCGTGTAAACGAAGATTTCTTTAAGCAAGCAGAAGATGTAAAAAGCGTTACGCATGATGCAAAATCGACGGTAGAAGATGCTAAAAGTGATTTACAGCAAATTGGTGAAAAAGTGAAAGATGCAACTTCTGAAATAAGTAAGGAAAAGATGACGCCAGACGAAAAACCAGAAGCTGAGCGTGAAAGAACATACCAATCTATTCACTAAAAAGGAGATGTTAACTGTGAGTCAAATGAGTGAAGGAACTACAAAAGACATGAATAAAATTGAAGAAACGGCAGATAATTTGGGGACGGAGAAAAAAGAAGCAATTTTGCAGAATTTTGATACGTTTACTGATTATTTAAGTCAAAAAGTTCATGTCGGTAAAAAGCTCGGGTTAAGCGAGGAACAATTAACGGCCGCTACAAAAAAAGTGGCTAGCTATTTAGCCAAAAATGAGGAACCTCGAAACAGAGAAGAAAAAGTCCTTCATGAGTTATGGAAAGTCAGCAGTGAAGAGGAAAAGGAAGTTCTTTCTCATCTCATTTTAAAACTAGTTGCGTAACATTAAAAAAGCATCCCATCTATCAGGATGCTTTTTTAATGTATTAAGATGATTGATTTTGAGCCTCTTGAATTGTTTTATCCCAATCAATACCGCAATCATCCGTTGTACAAGAAGATTGCTGTCCGCAGCTTGCGCATTTTCCCTGAGTGCTCTTGCGGAAGAATTTTGTCATATGATAAAGGGCATACCCAAATATTAAAACCCCAATTAAAATATTAATAATCAATGTTAGTCACTCCTTTTAAGAAAACCCAAGTATTTTTCCAGCCGTGTGTACAAGCAAAGCTACGAGATAAGCGACAACCAAAGGGTAGGCTACAGCAAATGCTGTCCATTTCAATGAGCCGGTTTCTCGTCGAATAACAGCGACGGTTGCTAGACACGGAACATAAAGAAGAACAAACACCATAAACGTATAGGCTGTTAGCGGTGTAAAGAATGTCTTCATTGTGTCGCCAAGCTGTCCTTCTTGTACTTTATAAATGATGCTCATAGTTGAAACAACCACTTCTTTTGCTAGAAAGCCTGTAATCAGTGATGCTACAGCTTGCCATGTCGCAAAACCTAAAGGGATAAATAGAGGAGCGATAGCACCTCCAATAATAGCCATAAAGCTATTTTCCATATCTACTCCAAAACCGCCAGGGCCAGCGTAAGATGATAGCCAGATAAATACAGAGCCAGCTAAAATAACCGTACCTGCTTTTCGGACGAAATTTCGGCCTTTTTCCCACGTGCTTCTCCAAAGAGTTTTGGCTTGAGGTACGCGGTAAGGAGGAAGTTC
The DNA here is from genome assembly GCF_029522155.1 of Priestia sp. P5. Classification (NCBI taxonomy): domain Bacteria; kingdom Bacillati; phylum Bacillota; class Bacilli; order Caryophanales; family Bacillaceae; genus Priestia; species Priestia sp. P5. The sequence continues at coordinate 284,476 of NZ_JAKWFJ010000002.1, forward strand.
AACAATAAAAGTTGATTGTTCGTCTTTAAGAAGGGTTACTGATAAAATTTTCGTTACAACAAGTGCTAAAATAATGCCAAGCAAGTACATAGAAAACACCACAGCTGCTCCGTTTTGCACAAAAAACGCACCTACAAACAAAGCGTATACAGGAAGACGTGCTGAGCAGCTCATAAATGGATTGACTAAAATGGTCATAAGGCGCTCTTTTCGCTGTTCAATTGTACGCGCGGCCATGATCCCCGGTACGTTACATCCAAAGCTAATAATCATCGGAATAAATGCTTTTCCGTTCAAACCGAAAAATTCCATGATACGATCCATTACTACAGCAATTCGAGCCATGTATCCTGAATCTTCAAGCAGTGAAATGAAAAAGAACAGGACAAAAATTTGTGGTACAAATACTAGTACGCCGCCTACGCCTGCAATAATGCCATCCACAATTAAATCGTGAATAAATGGAGCGGCACCAGCTGCATTTAAAAGAGAATCAGCGCCTTCACTGAGCGTTCCGCCAAAAAAACCGTCCAGTTTATCAGAAAGAGGAACGCCAATCCAAGTAAACGTAATATTAAAAATCAAATACATTAAGCCAAGAAAAATAGGGAGACCAAGCCACTTATGCGTCACAATTCGATCGATTCGATCTGTGAAGGTTAGAGGTGTTTCGCTGCCCTTTACGATACACTCTTTGGAAATGCGCTCAATAAATGCTGTACGCACGTCGAAGAAATGCTCGCTAAGCGGCTTGGTTAATTTTTGTGCAGCCGCTTTTCGAAGCTCAAGCAGCTCTAAGTAACTCGTTTTTTCTTTTAATGTTGATTCGATTACGCTATTTTCTGCTAAAAATTGAATGGCAATCCATCTGCTGACATCCGCTTTTGTTTGAATCATATGAATTGCCTGTTCAGCGGTTTCCCCGTAATTTAATTGAAATGAAGGAGCTTTTAAATCTTGCTTCAAAGTGGAGAGAAGCTCATTAATTCCTTTTCCATTGCGGGCAATAATTGCAGAAACCGGAATATGTAATGATTTGCTAAGCTTCTCCAAATGAAAAGTCAATCCGCGTTTTTCAGCTACATCAATCATATTTAAGCCGATTACTAATGGCTTTCCATATTCCAATGCTTGAATAGTGAGATGCATGCTTCTTTCAAACTGAGAAGCGTCTACAATATTCAGCATACTGTTAAATTCTCCGGTTAACAAAAAGTTAGTTACCACTGCTTCATCTGAAGAAAGAGGAGTAAAATCATACACACCCGGCAAATCAACCAGCTGGCTGTTTTGCTTTTTAATAGACCCAACTTTCTTTTCAACGGTTACACCGCTCCAGTTTCCTACGTATTCATAGGAATCTGTTAATATATTGAATAAAGAAGTTTTTCCTGTGTTTGGATTTCCTAAAAGTGCAATTGTACTCATGCTGTCTCAACCTCAATTTTAGCCGCATCGCGTTTTCGGATGCTAATCATTTGACCTTGACATTCAATAATACAAGGTCCTCCTAAGATGGTTTTTTGCTTCATGCATAGTTCGCAGCCTTTTTTTACTCCAAAAGAAAGAAGGCGGCGTTCTAATGATCTATCTAAAAATTCAATGTTTTTAACTTTTACTTTGTCGCCAATACTCACGGTATTTAAATTCATCATTCAGCACTCCTGTTAATGATAATCATTTTCAATTTGTATCTATCTCGATTATACATAAGGTTCTAAAATCAATCAATGCTTCTAGAGCGTTACAATTAAAAATATATATTTATAACTATATTTTTCAGATGAAATTATGTAAGATTTTAGCATTGAATTGTCAGGAGGGGTGTGAGTGGAGGTAATCATTCGCAAAATGAGAAAAGAAGATATTACGTCTGTTCAATACGTCGCAAAGATGAGCTGGTATGAGACATATGAAGGAATTATTCCTAGAAGCATTCAGAATCGGTTTCTTTCAGAAGCATACTCCAATAAAAGGCTGCTGTGGCGCTTGCGTAATTCGTTCATTTATGTAGCAACTATTGATGAGAAAATCGTAGGATACGCTAACTTTTTCCGACTACAAAACAGAGGGGAAATAGAACTAGGATCTATCTATATACTGCCTGCCTATCAAGGAAAAGGAATCGGTTCGCAATTGTTAGAAAAAGGAATGAAGCGCTCGAAGGAATTAAAAATCGTTTACATTAATGTAGAAAGGGAAAACGGAATAGGCCGTGCTTTTTATCAATCAAAAGGTTTCCAGCTCGTGGATGAATTTGATGATGAATTTGAAGGGCATTTGTTAAAAACGATACGGATGAAGTTAATGATTTAAGCCTATAGCATGAACGTTATCTTAAAAAAGCTGATTTTAAACTTTCTGTTAAAATCAGCTTTTAATTACAGAATAACGATTGACCTTATTCTTGTGAATATGGTAACATTAATCAGAACTTAATGACCGAAAATGTTTTTCGGTCAAACGGTCAGGCGGAAGTAAGGATTATTGGAGGCTAAAAAACATGAATATGATTAAAGGAGAATGGAAAAAAATCTTTTCCAAACCAATGACTATTGTTGTGATTTGCGGATTGTTATTTGTTCCATTACTTTATAATGTCATCTTTTTATCTGCTTACTGGGATCCATATGGAAAAACAGATCAAATTCCAGTTGCAGTGGTAAATGAAGATAAAGGTGCTACGTTAGATGGAAAGAAATTGAATGTCGGTCGTGATTTTGTTGATGATTTAAAGAAAAATGATAAATTTGACTGGAAATTTACGAACAAGGAAAAAGCGTTAGAAGGCTTAAAAAATGAGGACTATTATTTAGTGTTAGAAATTCCAAAGAATTTCTCCAAAAATGCAACAACATTAATGGATGAGAATCCTAAAAAAATGAAATTTATCTATCATACAAATGCCGGAAAGAACTATTCAGGCGCTCAAATTAGCTCAAATGCAGTGGCTAAAATCAATGATCAGATTAAAGAAGCAGTCACAAAGCAGTATGCTGAAACGGTATTTGACAGCTTTAAGCAAGTAGCGGACGGTCTTCAAAAAGCAAGTGACGGTGCAGGAGAGCTCGAAAACGGCTCGAAAACGCTGCGAGATAACATGAAGAAACTAGCAGACAGCACGGTTACATTCGAAGACGGTACAGCTAAATTGGCAAACGGATTAACGGATGCACGAAAAGGAGCAACAGATTTAAATGCAGGTGCTGCTAAGCTCCTAAACGGTGCGGACACAATTAATGAAAACTTAGGCAGCCTAAACAGCGGTTTAGAGAAGCTAGAAAGTGGGAGCGGGCAGCTTTATGCGGCTTCTAAAGAACTTGAAACAGGTGCAGGAAAGCTCAGCAATGGATTAGGACAACTACAAGACGGAACTGCAAAACTGCAAGGTGCGACACAACAGCTCAATGAAGGAACAAAGACACTTCAAGGGAAATTACCGCAGTTTACAAGCGGCTTAAATCAAGTAGACGCTGAAGTGAGCAGCGTTACGCAGCAAATTAATCAAGCGGAACAGGAAATTACGCAGATTAAACAGCAGGTCGATTCAAAAAAAGCAGAGTTTGAACAGCAGCAGCAAGCTCTCATTGACAGCATTAACAGTAACGAGTCCATTCCGGATGAGCAAAAACAAACGCTAATTGCAGGAATTAAAAAACTTACGTCTCAGCAGTTTATGGATGAACAGCAGCAAAAAGCAGAGCAGTTAAAAACAAAAGTAGATAAAGTGAAAGAGTTATCTGCGGCTCTTCAAAAGCTGTCTAAAGGCGGAGAAGATATTCAAAGCGCTATTAATAAAATTGCTGATGGACAAAGTCAGCTGTACAATGGCCAAACAAAATTATACAATGCCCAAACTCAATTATACAACGGTGCTGTTAAACTAGCAGACGGTGAAAAGCAGTTCAACAGCAAATTTGCAGAACTAAACAGCGGCATTGCTGACGCTCATACAGGAGCTGGAAAGCTTGCTGACGGGCAGCAGCAACTTGTGAGTGGACTTAAAAAGTCTGAACAAGGAAGCGCAGCGCTAGCAAATGGCTTAACGCAGCTAGAAAACGGGGCGACTAAACTAGCAAATGGATCTAAAGAGTTAACGAATGGTTCGTCAAAACTATATGATGGTTCATCTAAATTGTCAGATGGAACAAGCGAGCTTCATTCATCTTTAGCAGATGGTGCAAAAGATGCAAAAGATGTTAAAGCAGATGATAAAACATATAGCATGTTTTCAAATCCAACGGATTTAAAATCAGATAAACAAAACAACGTAGATAAGTACGGTGTCGGATTGGCTCCATACATCTTATGTATTGGCTTGTTTGCGGGAACGTTAATGTTTTCAGCGGTATATCCAATGAAAGAGCCATCAATTCGACCGACATCAGGCATTTCGTGGTTCTTAAGTAAGTTTAGTGTCATCACTATTGTAGGTATGCTGCAGGCAGCGATTGCTGTTACAGCTCTTCTATGGGGCTTGCATTTAAACGTAACAAGCATTTGGCACTTCTATATCTTTACCATGATTACAGGTGTGACGTTCTTTACACTTATCTTGTTCTTAACAACAGGATTAGGAAAAGTAGGACAGTACTTAGCCTTTATTATTCTGCTGCTTCAAATTGGCGGCAGTGCAGGTACATTCCCTAAAGCACTTGTGCCGGAATTTTTCCAGGCAATTAATCCGTACTTGCCTATGACCTATGCAATTCGAGGTTTCCGTGAAATCATTTCAATTGGTGATGATTTCGGCTATGTATGGCATCAGGCTGGCGTACTTGGAATCTTTGCAGCAATCTTCATCACTCTTTCATTGATAATGTTTTATATCAATGCCAGAAAAGAGAAGCATCACACAGAGGAAGAGGCAGCAGCATAATTTAACTAATATAAAAAGAGAGTTCCAGTTTAAAAAGGAACTCTCTTTTTCTTTATGATAGTATAGGTTTACGTATAAAAGAGGGGAACGTGAATGCATGCAGCTTACAAAATTTTCGATATATGAAAGTGATCGTGTAAAAAAGTGGCAGGAAGGGCTGAAAGAATGGGACGGTTCAATATCGGAACGGATGATAAATGACCGAGCTGAAGATGAATTTTGGCAGCGGTATTTAGAAAAAATGTCTTTTAATTCAGTAAATGACCCTGTAGTAAAACAGCTTCAACAAGAACTTCTTGCTTTTTTGAATCCAACTGACTCTGTTATGGAAATTGGCCCTGGCTGGGGAAATTATACGTTTTCGATTGCTGATTATGTAAAAGAACTTACGTGTATGGATTGTTCGCCAAGCATTATTCGCTACTTACAAACGCAATCAGATGCCCGCTCTAATCTAAAGTTCATAGAAGGTAAATGGGAGTATGAGCGTCTAACAGATAGCTATGACGTGGTAGTAGGAATAAACTGTTTTTACCGTATGCATAATATTGTCGATGGTCTCTTAAATATGAATGATTCGGCTAATCGTTTGGCAGTTATCGGCATGTCAACGGGTCCAGAAAAGCCTCATTACGTAGAGTTACATAGAAAACTTGGGTACGAGATTAAATGGCGTCGTAAGGAATATATTGACTTACTAAATATTTTATATGAACTGGGTATTTACGCAGATTGTAAGCTGGTTCCTATAACCAAAACGGTAACCTATGAGACGTACGAAGATCTCATCAAGAAGAACTCCACAAAGCTGCTTTCTAAAGATATTGACAAGTTAGAAACTGAGAAGATTATTTTACAGCATGTAAAGAAAATAAATGGCACATATGAATATACGTATCAATATCATATGGCTTTTATTTATTGGAAACCGATAAAAAGAACCCGTTGAGTAAAATCAACGGGTTCTTTTTAGTAGTAATAAAGCTGTAATTTAGAATAAGCAATATTAAAATCGTCGCCGCTTAGAAGAACTTTCAATTCCTGCTTCTTCACGGTATTTAGCTACTGTTCTTCTTGAAATTTGAATTCCTTCGCTGGAAAGAAGAGACGTGAGCTTTTGATCTGAAAGAGGCTTTAACTTATTTTCTTCGGCAATTAATGTTTTGATTTTTTCTTTTATAAAGACAGTAGAATTGCTTTGTTCGCCATCAGTTCGCTCTAAAGAATTGGTAAAAAAGTATTTTAGCTCAAACAGCCCGCGTGGCGTTTGAATATACTTTCCGTTAGTCGCACGGCTTACCGTTGATTCGTGACAGTCTACTTTTTGAGCAATATCTTTTAAGGTAAGCGGCTTTAGCCCCGAAATACCCATTTCAAAAAAATCTTGCTGATGTTCCACAATGGCTTTGGACACGTTGTAAATCGTCGCATTACGCTGCTCAATACTATTGATTAGCCAAGTAGCTTCATGAATTTTTTCCTGTACGTATCGATCGGTTGTTACGCATGCAGAGCGATGAACCAGCTTTTGGTAGGTACTGTTAATTTCGATGGGCGGAAGCAGCTCGCTATGAAGAATAACATGATAGCGGCCGTCAATTTTTTGTACCGTTACATCAGGTGAGATGTACTTCGTAAGCGGGACGTGGAAATCTCCTGCTGGCCGAGGATTTAATGTCCGCAAGCAGTCAACAATTTCTTGTACTTCACGCATCGAAATAGAGTATTTTTTTGAAATGTTCCGATATTTTTTGTTGGCAATATCTTCAATATCGTGTTTTACCACGTCGTATAAAAGAGGAGGCTTTGACTTTTTGGCCTTAATTTGAATAAGCAGTGAATCGACAAAATTTTGAGCGCCCACGCCAATCGGATCAAAGCTTTGTAAAACGTGAATCATATCGTTGACTTCGTTAAATGAAACATTCAGCAGTTCGGCTGCCAATTTTGGCTCAATTGCTAAAAAGCCGTTTTTATTTAAGTTTCCAATTAGAAATTGAACGATGTGTTTTTGGTGTGTGTGTAAATGATTTAACATAGACAGCTGCTCTAATAAATGACTCTCTAATGTCACAGTTTGATCAGATATATAATTAAACGGATTATACTCGTCATCGGTATAACCTTTTGAATATGAACGCTGTTCTCGAGTGTCAAATGAATTTTTTTGCTGAGAGTCGCTAGCAGACAGTTTAATTACAGGATTTTCATTGACTTGCTGATGAAGATAATGAACTAAATCGGCCGTAGAATAATTTAAAATGTTGATAGACTGACGTAATTCAGGTGTCATGGCCAATTTTAATAGTTGTTTTTGGGATAAATCTAAACCTAATTGCATCATTGAATCACCTATCATTCTTGAGTTTTATTTCGACAATTCTGGCTGCATCGTTCGACATCATCATAGCTGAAAATGCGAAAGAATTCTATAGTGTTGTCAGGTGTTCTTACACAGGGGCTAATCGCAAGAAAGAGTAGGAGAATAGACAAAACAAAAACGAATAGCTCCTGGCAATAGCTATTCGTTTGTTTTAACAGAGCCGCTAGGAGAACTTAGCTGCAATTTGGGGTGTTTCCCATTCTTCTATCTCCCCATGCGCACATCATATTTAAAATTTCTCGTAATGTTTCGCCTTCTTCACTTAGTGAGTACTCTACTTTAGGAGGAACTTCATTGTATACTTTTCTATTAACCACACCGTCTTTTTCTAATTCTTTTAGCTGTTGAGACAGCATTTTTTTGGTAATAGCAGGCATAGCTCGCTGAAGTTCACTAAAACGTTTTTCGCCTTCTTTTAATAGGCATAAAATAACGACTTTCCATTTCCCGCCGATTACTTCAAGCGTTGCTTCAACAGGTACATTATAGTGGGGTGCTTTCACCGTTAATCCTCCATTCATAAACAGCTATGAAATATGGATATAATAATTTAATATCCATAGACCTAGGTTACCGGGAAGGTACCTGGTTACATGAAAGTGCCGTCTTTTGTAAACAACATGTATTTATTATACTGAAAAAGAACTTTTAATTGAAGGAAGAAATGTAAAAGGAGAGATCTTGATGAAAGCTTTACTGCTAGAAGGCAAAGGGAAAGTAAGTGAGATGAAAGTCGGAAATATCCAAAAGCCGCGTCCGGCTAAAGGTGAAATTTTAGTTAAAATTAAAGCTACTGCCCTGAACCCTGTAGATTATAAAACAGGAAACGGCGGTAATCCTAGTTGGACATATCCTCACGTATTAGGACTTGATTCAGCTGGCGTTGTTGAGGAAGTGGGAGAAGAAGTCACAACTGTCAAAGTCGGAGACCGCGTTGTATATCATAGCGATTTATCAAAAAAAGGCGGGTTTGCACAATACGGAGTGACAACAGCCCACACAGTTTCTCTTATTCCGCAAGGAGTTTCATTCGAAGACGCTGCAGCTATTCCATGTGCGGGATATACAGCATATCAAGCATTGTTTCACAAAATGAACGCTTCAAAAGGCCAAACGATTTTAATTCACGCAGGTGCTGGAGGGGTTGGAGGGTTTGCCATTCAGCTTGCCCAAAATGCAGGCCTTACAGTGCTCACAACCGCATCTTCGGCCAATCATGAGTTTGTAAAAAGTTTAGGTGCTGATTATGTAATCGACTACCGTAAAGAAGACTTTGTGAACAAAGTGATGGAGCTTACCGATGGAATTGGTGTAGATTTAGTCTTGGATACCGTTGGACGAGACAATGCAGACGAGTCAGTGAAGGCTCTTGCTTTTAATGGTCAAATTGCATTCATCGCAGGACCGCCTAATGTAAACGATTCGATTTCGTTTGCGCACCCACTATCGTTTCATCAAGTTGCATTAGGAAGTGTACATCAGTCTAATAACGTAAAAGAACAGCGAAAACTTGCAGAGATGGGAAATAGAATGCTTTTGCTTTTACAAGAAAATAAGCTAAATGCACTGGTGGAAAAAGTCATTTCACTAGACGAAGTGCCAGCAGCATTAGATGAACTGGCGACTCGTCGAGTAAAAGGGAAAATTGTAGCTGTAATAGATAAGTGATAGAACGAAAAAGAGATTGAGACATAACCACATCAATTCAATCTAAAGACAAACAAATGGAATAAAGGAGCTCGTATCGATCATTTATTACGCCGCTGTTGATCTCCGTGCAAGGATTCGCTTTCTGCGGGCGGTCGATGAGCCTCCTCGTTGCTTGCGCTCCTGTGGGGTCTCATCTGTTCCGCTGTTCCCGCAGGAGTCTTCGCCTTGCTCTCCAATCAACAGCTAGAAGCAGCTAACTGGATGAACCCTACGTTTACCAACACAATGCAAAGGTCCGAACGAGTACTCGTTCGGACCTTCCTTAAACTAACATACTTTTTATTTTAGCCTCTTTTAAATTGTAAACTGCTGAGTATAGAGCTTGTGATAAAACCCTTGTTTTTTTAGCAGCTCCCGATGATTTCCTTCTTCAATAATTTGTCCGTCTTTTAAGACAAGAATTTGATCTGCATTTTCAATCGTTTTAAGGCGATGGGCAATCACAAAGCTTGTTTTTCCTTTTAATAGATTACTCATTCCTCGTTGAATATCAATTTCTGTTTTTGTATCAATATTGGAAGTAGCTTCGTCTAAAATTAAAATATCACAGTCAGAAAGCATGGCTCGAGCAATCGATAAAAGCTGCTTTTGACCTTCACTTAAATTTCCTCCGCCAGCTGAAATAACGGTATCGTATTGCTGCGGCAAATGCTTGATAAAAGAATGAGCATTTGCCATTTTTGCTGCGCTTTTCACTTCTTCATCGCTGGCATCTAAACGGCCGAATCGAATGTTATCCGCAATCGTACCGGAAAATAAATAGGTATCTTGAAGAACAATGCCGATTCGGTTTCGTAAATCATGGATGTTATAGTCACTGATGGAACGGCCGTCAATTTTAATGTCTCCGTTTGAGATGTCATAAAATCGTGTGAGCAAGTTAATGATGGTTGTTTTACCAGAACCTGTTGGACCGACCAAAGCAACCATTTCACCTTTTTTTGCTGTCAGTGTAACATTTTCTAAAATCATTTTTTCATCGTTATAGCCAAATGATACGTTCTCAAAAGCAACGTCTCCTGCAAATTTTGTAACAGAAAGAGCGTTTGGCTTGTTTGTGACGTCCGGCTGCTCATCCATAATAGCAAATACGCGCTCTGCGCCGGCAATAGCCGAAAGAATGGTGTTTACTAAGTTTGCCATTTGACTGATTGGGCGAGAGAACTGACGTGAGTAGTTAACAAATGAAGCGATCATCCCAACTGTAACGCTACCTTGAACAGCCATAAATGCTCCTGCTCCGATCACTAGTGCTAAGCCTAAGTTGTTAATAAAGTTTGTGACAGGACCTAAAAAGCCTGAAAATGTTTCCGCTTTTGTTGCTGAACTTCTTAGCTGTTCATTTCGTTCATTAAAAACAGTTAAAAAGTCTTTTTCCTTACTAAAAAGCGTAACAACTTCTCCTCCAGAGATAGCTTCTTCTACAAAGCCGTTTAGCTCACCTAAGTCTTTTTGGCGTTTGCCAAAATTTTCACTGCTGCGTTTTAATATTTGCCGAACGATTATAACCATCAATGGAATAACAATCAGCGTGATAATGGCAAGAATCCAGTTGAGCGAGAACATCGCAATGGTAATGCCCACTAAAGACAAAATAGAGGACAGAGCCTGAATAACGCTTTGACTTAGAGCGTTGTTTAGATTATCAATATCATTTGTGACTCTGCTCATTAACTCTCCGTGAGCTCGTTTGTCAAAAAAGCGAAGGGAGAGAGTCTGAAGCTTTGCAAATAAATCTTGGCGGAGCATTCCAATAGTTGTAAACGAAACGTTCACCATTAAATAGGTTTGCAGCCATGTTAATAAAGATGTCGTAATATAAATTCCTGCAAGAATAAGGGACATTCGTATCGTCCCGCTGATATCTTTAGGAATAATATGCTCATCAATAATAACCCCAATTAAATAAGGGCCTAATAAATTAAGCAGGGAAGTCACAATAACTAAAATGATCGCAGCCACAAGCGGAGGTTTTCGTTTCCCCATATATGACCAGATTCTGTACAGTGTTTTTTTCGCATTCTTTGGCTTAACTACAGGGCCTTTCATCATTCCTCTAGGGCCGCGAATAGAGCCCATTTGATTTTTACCTTGATTATTCACTAGGCAACACCTCTTTTCCGCCTTGTGCAAGGTAAATGTCGTAATAAAGAGAGCGATAACGAAGCAATTCTTCATGAGTCCCTTGTTCAGCAATTTTACCTTCATCCATGACGATAATATGATCAGCGTGGAGAAGAGACGAAATTTTAGAAGCAATGATGATAACGGTCGCATCAGCAAACTCTTCTTTTAAATGTGTTAGTACTTGTGCTTCTGAGACAGCGTCCAATGCCGAAGTTGCATCATCGATGACCAGGATAGCGGGCTTTCTAACAAATGCACGCGCGATTGAAAGACGCTGCTTTTGCCCTCCTGATAAATTGGTCGCCCCTCGCGTTAAAGGATACTCATATCTTTCTGGGAGTTTTTCAACAAACTCCGTTGCGCATGCAAAATCCGCAGCATCTTCAATTTCTGAGGGAGAAGCATGATCTTTTCCCATGCGAATATTCATATCAATCGTGCCGGTAAACAGCGTAGCTTTTTGAGGAATAAACCCAATGGATGAGCGAAGCACTTTTACGTCATAGTCCGTAAGATTTTTTCCATCCACGAAGATTTCGCCGTCATCGGGATCATATAGGCGGGAAATAAGTTTTGCAAGCGTCGACTTCCCGCTTCCAGTAGAGCCGATAATGCCAATGGTTTCCCCGTGTTTAGCAGTAAATGAAATATCTTTTAATACGTTTTCGCCATTTTTACTATAGCTGTATGTAACGTTTTGAAACGATAGATCACCTTTAAGTCTGTTGATTTGAGCAGCAGAGTTTGCTGGAGGGATGTCTATTTTTGTTTTTAATACAGAATCGATTCGTTCAGCTGAAGGGAATGCGCGTGTAATTTGCATCAGCACCATGCTGCTTGACATAAGTCCGTTTAAAATAATCGTTAAGTAATTAATAAAAGCTAAAATCACACCTGCTTCAATTTTTCCTGCTTCGACTTGAAGCCCTCCCAGCCATAGAGTAGCTACCATTCCGATATTTACGACAAATAAAATAACGGGCATTAAAAGCGAAATAAGCTGAACAGCACTCATATTAGCTCGGGTCAAGGAGCTGTTTGCTTCTTTAAATTGATTGATTTCATATGATTCTCTTACATACGCTTTTACTACACGCATCCCTGATAAATTTTCTTGGACTTTTGTGTTTACACGATCAACGCTTTGCTGAACTTTTTTAAAAAGTTTTCCAGCTTTCGTGATTACAAACCAAATGCACAAAAATAAAATAGGGACGACCACGACGATAATAGGAAACAAAGAACGAGCGGTTAATAACACGATCACAATACTTCCTGCAAAAAGTAAAGGACCTCTCACTAAGACTTTTAACGTCATATTTAATGCGTTTTGAACACTCGTTACATCATTTGTCATGACGGTAATTAAGTGACCGGTCCCTAGTTTGTCTCTGTTGCTGTTTGAGAGGTTTTCAATCTTTTCAAAAAGAGATTTCCGAATATCGGTAGAAAAATTCACTGCCGCTTTTGTGCTAAGGATGGCGCAGACGATACCAGCAGCTAAGCCAATGAGTGCTAACATGAGCATAAGGATACTTCGGATGATAACATATGTTTGATTGTTGTTTGCAATGCCATAATCAATGATATGCTGCATAATAGTAGGCTGAAGAAGGTCAGCTAACACTTCAATGACCATCAATAGCGGGGCAAGCAGCGCGAGCCACTTGTAAGGTTTTAAGTAAGGGTACAAAGATTTAATTGTATTCACACATTGTGGCACTCCTTTCTGTAAAAAATATGGTAACATAGAATAAGTTTAGAAGTTTGTTTCAAGCACCATTTATTATACGCCAATGCAAGCAGAAATCCACTTTTTGAGAGGGTCAGGTATGCAATGAATCAAACATTACGAGTACACCATCCACTTTTTGGATCTTTGTTATATGACTCGGCCTGGGTTGGAGAAAAACAGGTCACTTTCTTTGGACAAAAACAACACGTGTTGCTGACAATTGATGGAGATAAAGAGAAGCCATTTCAAAAACGACAAGAAGAGGCTTTTCAAGCATTTTGGCTTCAAGGTGAATTATTGTTAAAGAGGACAGAAAAAGCTCTTTTTGATTATTATCAACAGGTGCGAGATGAATACAGAACTCAAGTTGAAAAAGACGTGGTAGACTTATTAGTTCCGAATGTAAAAAAGCGAAAAGACATCGGTTTTTTAGTTGAGTGTATTCAAATCTTTGTTCCTGAAGCACCTCATGATACAAGAGAACTTGGTTTGTTTTTTGAATGTACGTGGGAAGAAGAGCATATGTTAGCTGTAAAGTTTAGAAATGAACAAATTGCGGCTATTGGCTTACAAGAAGATTTATTCTAGTAAAAAGCCTTGAAGCACCTGCTTCAAGGCTTTTTGGCATTAATGTTTGACGGGCTCTTCGATTCCCATACCTGTATTTGCTTTTACTAAAATTTCATCAAATTTCTTTTCGTCTGCTTTTTTAGACGAAAGAAGTGTTCCTACAAAAGCAGCTAAGAAGCCTAGAGGAATAGAGATAATACCAGGGTTTGTTAGCGTGATGAGCGGTTCACCTACAAAGATAGCAGCTCCCGGCTCAGGTGCCCACACGTTTGGACTAATAGCAACTAAAAACAGTGAGCTGAATAGCCCAACCAGCATCCCGGTAACAGCTCCTGCTGTATTGAAACGTTTCCAAAAAATAGTGAGAAGAATAATTGGCAAGTTAGCGCTCGCTGCTACGGCAAACGCAAGTGCCACTAAAAATGCCACGTTCATGGTTTGAGCAAATAATGCAAGAATAATAGATAGAATGGATACCCCAATAGAAGCCCATCGTGCAGCCACTACCTGTTCTTTTTCAGTAGCAGCTCCTTTACGCAGAATATGACTATAGAAGTCATGGGCGAATGCTGAAGCTGCTGAGAGCACCAGTCCCGCTACAACAGCTAAAATCGTAGCAAAAGCTACAGCTGAGACAAACGCAAAGAGAAAGTCTCCGCCAAGAACTTGAGCGAGCAGGGGAGCTGCCATGTTTCCTGCTGCATTTGCTTTGATAATATCATCGTATCCTACAAAAGCAGCAGCACCGAATCCTAAAAAGATTGTCATAATGTAAAAAACGCCAATGATCCACGTTGCATAAATAACAGACTTTCGTGCGGTGATGGCATCTTTTACTGTAAAGAAACGAATAAGGATATGAGGAAGGCCTGCTGTACCAAGAACAAGAGCTAAATTCAACGAAATCATGTCCAGCGGATTTTTGAATTTATTTCCTGGATTTAAAAAGCCGTCACCAAGAGGAGTTGCAGTTTTCATCTCAGAAAACATTTTAGCTAAGCTAAAGTCAAATTTTGAAAATACGATAATGGAAATAATGAACGTACCAATCATCAGAAGCAAGGCTTTGACAATCTGCACCCAGCTAGTCGCTGTCATTCCTCCAAATACAACGTAAACCGTCATCAAGACGCCGACAATCAACACAGAGTACACGTAATCTAGACCAAGTAATAAATGAATTAATGCTCCTGCTCCAACAAGCTGCGCAATCATATAAAAAATCGAAATGGTGATCGTGTTTAACGCAGCAACTCCCCGCACTTTCTTTTCGTTAAAACGAGCTGCTATCATATCTGCCATCGTGTACTTTCCTAAGTTGCGAAGTGGTTCAGCTACAATATATAACACAACGAGGTAGGCAACTAAAAAGCCGATGCTGTAAAAAAAACCGTCAAATCCAGAAAGCGCTACCATTCCAGCTATGCCTAAAAATGATGCGGCAGACATATAATCTCCGGCAATCGCCATACCGTTTTGCCAGCCGGTTAAACTTCCATCTGCTGTATAAAAGTCACTGGTCGTTTTTGTCCGCTTGGATGCCGCATACGTAATGATTAGCGTAAGACCTACAATGGCTAAAAAAAGTGAAAAAGCTAGTACGTTCATTCATTTAACCCCCTATTTAATTTGCAGCTTCTTTTTTAATCGTGTCAACAAGTTCATCAAATTTCGAGGCTCTTTTTGTGTATAGAATGCATAGGGTCCAAGTCATCACGAACTGTGCAAAAGCAAATACCCACGCCCAGGTCATAGAAGCAAAAGCTGGTTTGTTTAGGACGGTTGTGTAAGCCGTTAAGATAGGCAAGGTAAAATAAAAAGCAAGAAAAAACAGAGAGAGCGGTAAAATAAAATTGCGTTTTTGTTTCAAGAGCTTTTGAAATGAAGCAGACTGTACAATTTCTGTGTAATCAGGAGAGGAAGAAGCATTGTTTACCTTCTTTAAAGAATTTTCATTCATCGCCAAGCGGAATTCCCCCTTTGATAATAAATAGATGAAGCGAAAAGCTTCATATCACTTGAATTATATTATTTTCGGAATAAAAAGTAAATTCTGTCTTTTTGTGAGAATGGTAACTGTGTAAGTTTTTTAATATACTGAAGGTTCACAATAAATGCATACTGCCATAATAAAAAAGAACAACATTCAATACAAAGGAAAAATCGTTCGCAAAAGAAATGTTGAAATTAATCCTTAGTTTCTTTTATATAAGGCTTTTCTTTATTATTTAAACGTTATTTGTTTGTTTGATCTTTTGAAAAATAAGAGAAGATGATGATAAAATCATAAGCACGCAATAATGCTTAGAGAGGAAACAGGTTGAGAAAATAAGCTATTATTTAGAGATGGTTATAAATAGACAAGATATTATGAAAGATTTCTATATGAATGATATTTTTTCTTTATAGTATACAAATAACGTGACTACTTATATAAAAGAGAAAAGGTGAAAGAATGGCATTTGGAATTAAACGCCCGGAACTAAACGCATGGAAAGCAGCTGTTAAGCGAGGAGAGATCGCATTTTTAACTCATTATTGGCTTGATGAGCGTTTTCCACATGCAACTACCGTAACAAAAGTAGGTTGCAGTGACCTAAATAAGCTGATTAAGTGGGGAAAAAAGTATGGTATTCCCGCTGAGTATATTGATAATCGATCCGGCTATCCTCATTTCGATTTACTAGGCGAGCGTCAGAAAGAAATTATGAAAAAGGAAAATCAGCTGGAGCAGCTGAAGCGATTTGAAGAAGTTAACGAGTGAAAAGAAAAACTAATTTCAAAAATTGTAAAAAAATTCTATTGTTAAGGCTTTTTTTATGTTTAAATAGAAAAAACAGTGGAATAGATTAAGAAGAACAATTATGTCATGTATTCTCTCATATAGGGAAAATAACTTAGTGGAGTTTCCTTATTTGATACGATAAAGAGCTTTGTTTTATAATAAAATTGTTGTTCGGATAAAAGGAGGAAGAAGGGCATGTCCGAGGTTGGAACTTTAAAAAAAGGATTAGATATCTTCTCTTTGCTTTTAAACCGTCCGAATATGACTATTCCAGAAATGATGGAAGCGCTCGGTTTTAATAAGAGTACGATGTATCGTCTTGTGAGCACGCTTGAGCAAAATGGATTTATTGTAAGAAACCCGTCTAACCGCTATACGGTTTCACCACAACTGGTGCTGGCACTCGTGCAAAATACGATGCATACGAACTATGAAATGAATTGGCTCTCTGTTCCTGCTATGCAGAAGCTGAGTGAAGAGACCAAAGAGACCATTTACGCGGGAATTCTCCATCATAAACAAATGGTTACAACTCAGGTGGTCAACGGGCAATATAGCACTCGTACGCATTCCGAAGTAGGAAATAAAAAGCCGCTTCATGCAAATGCTATTGGAAAGTGTATTCTTGCTTATCAAGAGGACAGCGTACAAAAATCTATTCTTCATGAACTTTCGCTTGAAGCTTATACAGATCGAACGATCACCGAGCTGGACGAGCTTGAAGCTGATTTGGCTTTAAGTAAGGAAAGAGGATATGCTGTCGATGATGAAGAACGGGAGCCTGGCGTTCGCTGTATTGCAGCCCCTATTTTCAGAAAAGGAAAAATAATGGCGGCTATTGCTTTATCAGGTCCATCCTTTCGTATTTCACAAGAGAAAGACGAAGAACATGCTGCACTTGTCAAACAGTGCGCAGAACAAATTTCACAAGCAATTACTCTTTACGAATAATTCAATAGTAAAAAAAGGGGATGAACAGCAACATGGAAAACTTACAGTCAACGACGACCTTAGCAAACGGCGTTAAAATGCCTTGGTTAGGTTTAGGTGTTTATAAAGTAGAAGATGGTCAAGAAGTTGTAGATTCAGTTAAATATGCAATCAAAGCTGGATATAAAAGCATTGATACGGCTAAAATTTATGAAAATGAAGAAGGCGTGGGACAAGCGATCAAAGAATCAGGTGTTTCTCGCGAAGAACTATTTGTTACATCAAAAGTGTGGAATGCAGATCAAGGATATGACACAACTATTCAAGCATTTGAAACAAGCTTAAACAAGCTAGGTCTTGAATATTTAGATTTATACTTAATTCACTGGCCAGTTGAAGGCAAGTATAAAGATACGTGGAAAGCACTTGAAAAGCTTTATAAAGATGGGAAAATTCGTGCAATCGGCGTATCGAATTTCCAAGTTCATCATTTAGAAGACTTAATTGCAGATGCAGAAGTTAAGCCGATGGTAAACCAAATCGAATTTCATCCACTTTTAACACAAACAGAAGTGCGTGAATACTGTAAAAAACAAGAAATCCAAGTGGAAGCATGGTCACCGCTTGCACAAGGTGAGCTGCTTGATAACGAAGTATTAACTCAAATTGCTGAAAAGCACGGAAAATCAACTGCTCAAGTTATCTTACGCTGGGACTTACAAAACGAAGTAGTAACTATTCCTAAGTCAACAAAAGAACATCGTATTATCCAAAATGCAGATGTATTTGATTTTGAATTAAATGCAGAAGAAGTTGAAAAAATTAACGCATTAAATCAAAATCATCGCGTAGGTCCAGATCCAGATAACTTTGACTTTTAATTTTAAAGCAAGACTAAAACGTCTTGTAAGATAAATAATAAACAAAGCGCTATTGTCATTCATGCAGTAGCGCTTTGTTTATTAAATAGGAAATGTGATGGTTAAACGAGGAGGAAAAGTAATGAAAATGTCAGGAAACACTATTTTGATTACGGGCGGAGCATCAGGAATTGGGTTGGCGCTTGCAGAACGGTTTTTAAATGAAGGAAATGAAGTTATTATTTGTGGAAGAAGGGAGTCAAAGCTGCAAGAAGCAAAAGAAAAATTCCCTTCATTACATACAAAAGTGTGCGATGTATCAATAGAAGAAAGCAGAGTAGAGCTAGTAAAATGGGCGACTGAAAGATTCCCGAAATTAAATGTTATTGTGAATAATGCAGGCATTCAGCAGCGCGTAAATCTTTTACACATACACGAAGAGTGGCAGTATTACGAAAAAGAACTAATGAGTAATGTAAGTGCTCCTATTCATTTAACGTCGTTATTGATTCCTCATTTCGTTCAACAAGAACGTGCTGCGGTTATTAACGTAACTTCCGGGCTGTCTTTAACACCTGGAGTATGGGTGCCAATCTACAGCGCAACAAAAGCGGCGTTAAGGTCGTTTACGATTAGTCTAAGACATCAAGTAGAAAAAACAAATACCGAAGTGATAGAAATTCTTCCTCCAGCCGTGAACACGGATTTAGGAGGACCGGGACTTCATACATTTGGAGCACCGCTTAATGACTTTGCTGATTCGATATTTGAAGAATTGAAAAAAGGTAAAATCGAAATTGGCTATGGAGATAGCGCTAAGAGGCTTCATGCTTCCAAAGAAGAAATTGAGAAAGCTACAGCACAGGCTTGGAATGGATTTTTGAAAAATAATCCTGAATTTTAAAGGCAGCAAACAAAAAGCTTCCTAAACTCGTCAATAGTAGCACATCATAAAAAGAGGCTGGGACAAAAGTATTTTAGACGAAGTGAAAAACGAACCATTGATCAAAATTTTTGATTAGTGGTTCGTTTTTTCGTTAGGGTAAACGTAGGCTTCACCTGTTTAGGTCCTGCTAGCAGTTGATTGGAGGGCAAGACGAAGACTCCTGCGGGAAAAGCGGAACAGGTGAGACCCCACAGGAGCGTAAGGGACGAGGAGGCTCAGCGGCCGCCCGCGGAAAGCAAAGTCTTGCACGGAAATCAACTGCGGGGTCACAAGCGGTTCAGCTCATGTCTCCCATTTGTTCGTCTTTAGATTGGATTCATCTCGTTATGTCTCAGCCTCTTTTTATCATTAACGATCCACAGTTTGTCTAATACGTTTTTCCATTTTTTCAAGCATGCGGAGGTACTCATCCTGTTCTTCAGGAGTTAGAGCAAAAAGCATGTCTTGCCAAAATAAATTTCGCTGCTCAATTACATAGTTCACTAATGTTTCGCCAGCCTCTGTTAAGGATATCCATACAATTCGGCGGTCTTTTTGGTCACGTACGCGCTTAATGAGCGCATCATCTTCTAATTGATTTAATAAAATGGTAGTAGCCCCGGAAGTTAGCTTTAGATTTGAAGAAATTTCGGCTACCATACGTTTAGAGCTGACTCCAATGAATTTTAGAATTAAAAATTTTGTAATGGTCAAATTATAGGGCTGCTCACTGATTTTATCTTCCAAGAGCTTTCGCTTGAGTTCAAATAATGAGGTTTTAACTTGGTCAAGTTTTTCTAGTTTATCTATTAACTGCTGATCCATTATAATCACCTTTTCTTTATCATTATAGGTGTTAAACAATTGCTGCTAGTTACCTATTGTGGTTTATGTATATAGGGAGTTTGTTCCAAAAAAAGGAGCTGTTTTTGTGTATAACCCTATGCTTATATATCTAACTTTAAAGTAAAGTAAAGTACTTGTAAAGAAACCAAAACTTTTAAGTTGTATTTCAGTTAAAGATGTAGTAAAGTATTCAGTCGGGAAAACTTTATGAAACATAAATGTTTAGTTTTAAAAATAAATTAAAATCAAAGTTATTTACAACTAAATATCTTTGTGATAAAGTTATCTAGCGTAATACTTAACTGAATGAAATATTAAGGAGGTAAAATAAATGTCAAGAGGGCGTTTAATTTTAATGAACTTTATCGGAATTATTGTAGTATTAGCTTTAATTATTGGTGGGGGATACTATTATATTCAAAAATCTAATTATGTATCCACAGACAATGCAAAAGTGTCCGGCGACCTTTATACAGTAGTAGCGCCAGCGGCAGGTAAAGTAGCAAGCTGGAACGTTGAAGAAGGTAAAGATGTTTCAAAAGACGATGAGGTAGCTAAAATCCAATCAGAAGAAGGAGAAAAAACAGTTACAGTACCAGAAGACGGTAAAATCATCAAAACACAAGTAAAAGAAAATCAAATGGTTCAAGCTGGTCAACAAATTGCTAGCGAAGTAGATATGAATAACTTATTCATCATTGCAAACATTAAAGAAGACAAATTAAAAGATATTGAAGCTGGCGATGACGTTGATGTAACAGTTGACGGAGATACTAAAACAACAATCGATGGAAAAGTAGAAGAAATCGGTTATGCAACAAACTCAATTTTCTCATTAATGCCAAGTTCTAATTCAGACGGAAACTATACTAAAGTATCACAAACAGTTCCTGTTAAAATCTCTATTTCTAACTACTCTGAAAACGTACTACCAGGTATGAACGCAGAAGTTAAAATCTCTAAAAACTAAGAGCGTACAATGATTAAGAAGAGAAGAAAGGAGGAAGGAACTGATGTCAGCAAACACGATACAAACAGAGGAACACTCAGTTAAAAAACATATTCCGCTGCTAGTCGTACTTATGCTTGGATTGTTCTTGGCAATTTTAAACCAAACGCTGCTAAACGTTGCGATCCCGCATCTGATTACAGAATTTGGCGTTACGGCTAATACGGCACAGTGGTTGCTTACAGGGTATATGCTTGTAAATGGTGCACTTATTCCATTATCAGCGTATTTAATTGAACGTTTTGGCGTTCGTCGCTTATTCTTATTTGCGATGGCCTGCTTTACAATTGGAGCGCTTGTCTGCGGAATCGCGCCGACTTTCTCAATTATGCTAATTGGTCGTCTTGTTCAAGCAGTCGGCGGTGGCGTACTAGCACCTCTAGTTATGACCATTATCGTATTTATTTTCCCTCCTCATATGCGCGGAAAAGGAATGGGTATCTTTGGTTTAGCCATGATGTTCGCTCCTGCAATTGGACCGACGCTTTCAGGATGGGTTATTCAAAACTATGACTGGCATATTTTATTTACGGGAATGGTGCCATTAGGCGCGCTTGTACTTATTATTGCAGCTTTTAAATTAAAAGATATTAAACCGCCTCAAAATGTAAAAGTAGATCTAATTTCTGTGTTTACATCTCTGGCAGGTATGGCCTTGCTTTTATACGGCTTCAGTGAAGCTGGAAATGATGGATGGACGGACTCAGTTGTATTATCAACGATGATTGGTGGTATTGTCTTATTAATTATCTTTGTCGTACAGCAGCTTCGACTTAAAAGTCCATTACTTGATGTGAGAGTATTTAAATACAATATTTTCTCATTATCTAATATCATCAGTATTGCCATTACGATCAGCATGTATGCTGGTATGTTCTTATTACCGATTTATTTGCAAAACATCCGTGGCTATTCAGCGTTTGACTCAGGCTTATTAATCTTGCCTGGTGCACTTGTTATGTTAGTCATGTCACCGATTTCTGGTACGCTGTTTGATAAATTAGGACCGCGTCCACTAGGGATTGTCGGGATGTTGATTACGGTTGTAACAACATTTGAATTTACAAAATTAACGTTAGAAACACCGTTTAGTCATATTGTTATTATTTATATGATCCGTGCATTCGGTATGTCATTATTAATGATGCCAATTATGACAGCTGGATTAAATCAGCTGCCGGCAAAATTAAGCAGCCATGGTACATCTATGTCGAACACGCTTCGTCAGGTTAGTGGTTCAATCGGTATCAGTTTAATGACTACAATCTTTACAAATCGCACAACATATCATGTAAATGAAATGAGCAGTTCAATGAATACATCTGATCCATTCTTTATGAATAACTTCCAGGTATTTGTGCAAAAGATTGCTCAAACGCTTCATCTTTCTCAAACAGAGGCGCAAAAACAAGCTTTAACAACTTTAGCTGGAAAAGTTCAGGCGCAAGCAACTGTACAAGGGATTAACGACGCATTTTACTGGACAGTTATCATTGCCATTATTGGATTGATTTTAAGTTTCTTCCTACGTGATGTTCGTAAAGATCCAGTAGTCGAAGTGGAAGAAATAGAAAAAGAAACAACAGAAGATATTCGTATGTTACCGGCACCAAAAGATATGAACTCATAAGCAACGGAGGGATAAAGGATGAAAATTTGTATCGTATATGATAGTGAAGGCGGACATACAGAGGCATTAGCCAAAGCGATTGCTTCTGGCGCTGAGCTGTCTGGAGAAGCAACTGTATATGTAAAGCATGTAGAAGAAGCAGATGTACGTGAACTGCCTGAAATGGATGCTATTATTTGGGGCTGCCCAGGGCATTTTGGAACAATCAGTTCAGGGTTAAAAACGTGGATTGATAAATTAGGTTATTTATGGGCAGAAGGTAAATTAATCGATAAAGTAGGTGCGGTGTTCTGTACAACAGCTACAACGCACGGTGGCTTAGAAGCAACGCTTTTAAATTTAATTACACCGATGCTTCATCAAGGAATGGTTATCGCTGGCTTACCAGGTAACATTCCAGAAAATGCGCTGTACGGTACTTATTACGGTGTGGGAATTACTTGTCCAATCGAAGGTGACGAATTATTAACAGAGAACGACCAAGCGCTAGGTAAAGCGTTAGGAGAACGTGTTGTTCAAGTGACTAAACGAATGACACAAGGACAGTAGGTGACAGTATGTTAGGTATTTTACTGATCGTTGTAGCTGTGATTCTGGTTGTACTAATTATTACAATGAATGCTAAAGCATCATCTTCTAAGCGCCAGCGCACAGTTCCACCTAAAAAAGAAGCGGCTGCTTCAAATGCTTCTAAAGAGCCAAAAGTAGAAGAGAAAAAAGTGGCAGAAAAAAAACCTGCAGCACCAAAAGAAACACCAAAAGAAGAGCCAAAAGAGCCGCAGGCTAAGACGGAAACGAGAACATCTAGACATAAGAAAGAAAAAGATGTCATGAACGATGATATGTATCGTCAAGTGCTGCAAAAGTTTAGAGAAGGCGAAAAAGACGACACCGTTTTTACAAAAGAAGAACGTGACGTTATGAATGATGACGCTTTTCGTAAGGCTTTAAGATCGTTTAAGAAAAACGATAGTGAATGAGTTTCTTCTATTATAATAGTACGGAATAAAATAGATAGAAAATAGGTTATAAGCATTCTGCGAAACCAGCCGCTCTCCCCAGGTTCGGTTTCGCTTGGAGTGCAGCAGGGGGCTGACATGTTAACCATCGACTCCCTGATTATAAGAAAGGGGACGTCAAAACATGGAACAGCTCACATTTATTGAAGAGGTCCAGAGAATTTCGATATCCCTTAACAAAAAGGTAATGACAGAGATAAAAGAAAGGTTACTTTCACAAGGGATTACACCTTTTCAATATCATATCTTATTAATTATCGGTAAGTGCAATCACATTGGAGTAACCAAGCTGGCAGAAGAGATGCGCGTAAAGCCTAGTGCAATTACTCCTGTTATTAATCGTTTAATAGACTTAGAGTTAGTTTCACGCTATCACTCTAAAGAGGATCGCCGTAAAGTAAACATTGAGTTAACAGCTAAAGGTGAACAAGTGATTGAAGAAGCAAATGAAATTGTGCAAAAGATGATTGCTCATTTCTTTTCTTGCTATGAACCGAAAGATCAAGAGCAATTTTTGAAATTATTTAAGAAACTAGACGCTAATATCTAATGAAAGAAAAATCACTTCTTAATGAAGTGATTTTTTTTTGATAAAAAGATTGTCATCTTCACTTTTCCATGTTATCATTTGTGTAAACGGTTACATATATGAAGGGAGGGAAATAAAGTGGTAACAATTCGCGATGTAGCAAAAGAAGCAGGCGTGTCCGTTGCGACCGTTTCGCGCGTTTTAAACAGTACAGGATATGTAAAAGAAGACACGCGTGTGCGAGTAATGAATACAATTCAAAAATTAAACTACAGCCCTAACGAGGTAGCCCGTTCGCTTTATACACGTGAATCGCGTTTGATTGGTCTCTTGCTTCCAGACATTACAAACCCTTTTTTCCCTCAGCTTGCACGAGGAATAGAAGATGAAGTACATAGCCATGGATTTCGTTTAATTCTTGGCAATAGTGATGAGCAGTTAGAGAAAGAATTAACCTATCTCCAAACGTTTACGCAAAACCATGTAGTAGGGATGATCACGGCAACAACAAGTCTAGCTCAGAAACTATATGAAGGTCTTACATTTCCCGTCGTGTTTTTAGATAGAAGTTCTGATCAGTATCCATCCGTTTATGCTGATGGTTTTGAAGGTGGAAAACTTGCTGCAGAAGAAATAATCAAAAGAGGAAGTAAAAGAATTACACTTATCAAAGGTCCAGTAAATGTAAAGCCTGCTCAGGAACGTTTTCAAGGCTCTCTGTCTGTTTTGAGTCAGTCTGATGCAGACTTTTACGTATTAAATACAAATTCTCTAGCGTTTGACGATGCGCAGAAATGGGCAAAGGAAATCTTTCAAAAGTACCCGGAAACGGACGGGATTATTGCAAGTAATGACATTGTAGCCACAGCCGTTTTACACGAGGCATTTAGATTAGAAAAAAGCGTGCCTGATGATCTACAAGTAATTGGTTTTGATGATATTCCGCAAAGCCGCTTTTCGTTTCCAGCGCTGTCTACAATTCGTCAGCCTGCTTATGAAATGGGCAAGCAAGCAGCATGTCTGTTAATGAAATGCATTAAGAAAGAACCTTTAATTCAAAAGCAAGTACAACTACCCGTTACGTTTATTGAACGAAATACGACACGAAAGGTTGAGGAACATGGCTAAAGTAACTGTGATTGGAAGTTCATCAATGGATTTAGTAGTAACATCAAATATCCGTCCTGGAGCTGGAGAAACAGTGTTAGGACAATCATTTAAAACCGTTCCGGGAGGAAAAGGAGCGAACCAAGCTGTTGCAGCAGCCCGTCTTGGAGCTGATGTGAGCATGATTGGGTGTGTGGGCGAAGATCATTATGGAAAAGCAATCCTGGAGAATTTCAAATCAAACGGTGTATCTGTGGAAAATATGAAACCGGTTACAGGTTCAGAAAGCGGAACAGCTCACATTATACTGGCTGAAGGAGACAACAGCATTGTAGTTGTCAAAGGAGCAAACGATTATATTACTCCAGACTACGTAGAAAAAGCAAAAGAAAAAATTAAAGAAGCGGATATCGTACTTATTCAGCAAGAGATTCCAGAAGAAACGGTTGAATATGTTGCTCAGCTTTGTCAGGAACTTAAAGTACCGCTTTTGCTAAATCCAGCGCCTGCAAGACCATTAAAAGCAGAAGTGATTGAACAAGTTTCTTACATCACTCCAAATGAACATGAAGCAGAGCTTTTATTTGAAGGAAAAGAAAAAGAAGAAGTATTAAAACAGTATCCAAATAAATTGTTTATTACAGAAGGAAAACAAGGTGTACGCTATTTTAACGGCGAGAAAGAAGTATTGGTTCCTTCTTATCAAGTAGAAACGATTGATACAACAGGAGCAGGAGATACATTTAACGCAGCGCTTGCCGTGGCACTTGCCGAAGGAATGGGTTTTGAAAAAGGAATTCAGTTTGCTAATCGTGCAGCTTCGCTATCTGTCACTAAATTTGGTGCACAAGGCGGTATGCCGACTCGAAAAGAAGTGGAGGAGAGTCTGTAAATGAAACGTCACGGAATGATTAACAGTCATATTACGAAAATACTAACAGATCTAGGTCATACAGACACTATTGTCATTGCAGATGCAGGGTTACCTGTTCCGAGTGACGTGCCTAAAATTGATTTATCTTTAAAGCTAGGAGTGCCTAGCTTTGAAGAGGTAGTAGTAGCTGTGTTAGAAGATATGGCTACAGAAAAAATAGTGATTGCTTCTGAAATGAAAGAAAGAAATCAAAAGGCTTACGAGTTGATGGAAGAGCAAAACATCTTAGTAGAAGAAGTATCGCATGAACAATTAAAAATGCTGACAAGCAAAGCGAAAGTTGTGATTCGTACAGGAGAAGCAACTCCTTATGCAAACTGCATTTTACAAGCGGGAGTTATTTTTTAAAAGAGGTGAACAGCATGCATATTGCAATGAGAGGGATTCATAAAGCCTTTGGAGCCAACCGTGTACTAAGAGGCGTGGATTTTGAATTACATGAAGGTGAAGTTCACGCACTAATGGGTGAAAATGGAGCGGGGAAATCTACGCTGATGAATATTTTAACCGGCCTTCATAAAAAAGATGAAGGACAGATTCTGATTGATGGCAAAGAGACGTATTTTCAAAATCCAAAAGAAGCAGAACAAAACGGAATTACATTTATTCATCAAGAGCTGAACGTTTGGCCTGAAATGACGGTGCTTGAGAACTTATTTATCGGCAAAGAATTAAAAACGCCTTTAGGTTTTTTAAAAACAAAAGAAATGAAAGCGTTAGCAAAGAAGCAGTTTGAAAAATTAGCTGTGACCATTCCTCTTGATCAAGAAGCGGGACTTTGTTCTGTCGGACAGCAGCAAATGATTGAAATAGCCAAAGCGCTGATGACGAATGCAAAAGTTATTATCATGGACGAGCCAACCGCAGCGCTTACTGAAAGAGAAATTCAAAAGTTATTTGACGTAATTAATGCGCTGCGAAAACAAGGTGTAT
This sequence comes from Priestia sp. P5, assembly GCF_029522155.1. NCBI lineage: Bacteria > Bacillati > Bacillota > Bacilli > Caryophanales > Bacillaceae > Priestia > Priestia sp. P5. The sequence continues at coordinate 311,387 of NZ_JAKWFJ010000002.1, forward strand.
CGATTGTCTATATTTCACATCGTATGGAAGAGATTTTCGCTATTTGTGATTCCATTACGGTCATGCGTGACGGACAGACGGTAGACAAAAAGCCGATTCCAGAAACCAGCTTCGATGACGTTGTTCGAAAAATGGTAGGAAGAGAGCTAACGGATCGATTTCCTGCTAGGACATCTCCTAAGGGAGACGTTGTATTTGAAGCAAAGGGCTTGGAGAGAAAAGGTGTATTTCATGACGTTCATTTTTCGGTGCGATCAGGAGAAATTGTCGGTGTTGCGGGGCTAATGGGAGCTGGCAGAACTGAAATTATGCGCGCTATCTTCGGGCTTGATCCATTAGAAAAAGGCGAAATTATCTTAAATGGCAAACGGGTCAGTATCACAAAGCCCGACCAAGCCATTAAATTAGGTCTCGGGTTCATTACAGAAGATCGTAAAACAGAAGGGCTCGTCCTGAATTTTTCTATTCGAGAAAATATTGCGCTTCCAAGTCTATTTAGCTTTTCGCCAAAAGGTTTTATTGAACAAAAAAGCGAGCAGCAATTTGTAGATTTGCTTATTAAACGTTTAACGATCAAAACCGAGTCGTCTGAGACGAGTGCTGGTAACTTATCGGGAGGCAATCAGCAAAAAGTAGTTATTGCCAAATGGATTGGCATTGGACCAAAAGTGCTGATTTTAGATGAACCAACGCGAGGAGTTGACGTCGGGGCAAAGCGTGAAATTTATCAGCTTATGAATGAACTGACAGACAGAGGCGTGGCTATTATCATGGTGTCTTCAGAGCTTCCGGAAGTACTCGGCATGAGCGATCGCATTTTGGTTGTGCATGAAGGAAAAATAACAGGTGAACTGACAAGTGAAGAAGCAACTCAAGAAAAAATTATGACATTTGCAACAGGAGGTCAGTAAAATGAAAGCAAACACAGCGATAAAAGAAAATCGCGTTGATAACGTGATGCAAAAGCTAGGTCCGTTACTAGGTCTATTTATTCTTATTGTCATTGTATCAATTTTAAATCCAAGCTTTTTAGAACCTTTAAATATTTTAAACTTGCTGCGTCAAGTAGCCATTAATGCCTTGATTGCATTCGGTATGACATTTGTCATTTTAACGGGCGGAATTGATTTATCGGTTGGCTCTATACTTGCTTTATCAAGTGCGTTAATGGCAGGTATGATTGTGTCAGGTGTAGATCCTATTTTAGCTATTTTAATAGGATGTGTGTTAGGAGCTGTAATGGGTATGATTAACGGCTTGCTTATTACAAAAGGAAAAATGGCGCCGTTTATTGCAACGCTAGCGACGATGACAATTTTTAGAGGGTTAACGCTTGTTTATACAGATGGAAATCCGATTACGGGCTTAGGTGAAAACTATTACTTCCAGTTATTTGGCCGCGGCTATTTTCTAGGTATTCCTGTTCCGGCAATTACGATGGTACTAGCGTTTGCTGTCCTATGGGTGATTTTGCATAAAACGCCGTTTGGCCGCAGAACATATGCAATCGGAGGAAATGAAAAAGCAGCATTTATTTCAGGAATTAAAGTACCAAAAGTTAAGGTTATGATCTACTCACTAGCAGGATTATTGGCAGCGCTATCAGGAGCGATTTTGACTTCTCGTTTGAACTCTGCTCAGCCAACGGCAGGTACGTCTTACGAGTTAGATGCTATCGCTGCAGTAGTGCTAGGTGGAACAAGCCTTTCTGGAGGACGTGGACGCATTGTTGGAACATTAATTGGTGCGCTGATTATCGGAACGTTAAACAACGGTTTGAACTTACTCGGCGTTTCGTCGTTTTACCAAATGGTCGTAAAAGGAATTGTTATTTTAATCGCGGTATTAATTGATCGCAAAAAGTCAGCTTAGGAGGGAAAAACATGAAGAAAATTTGGCTCGTGCTATTATCATTTTCATTATTACTGTTAGGGGCTTGTTCACTTCAGCCTCCTGAGTGGGCGAAACCATCTGAAAGTAAAAATTTAAAAGATATTAAAATTGGTTTATCCGTTTCTACATTAAACAATCCGTTCTTTGTTTCGCTAAAAGAAGGGGTACAAAAAGAAGCAAAAAAACTGGGCATGGAAGTAGTTGTAGTAGATGCTCAAAATGATTCAGCAAAACAAATTAACGATGTAGAAGATTTAATGCAGCAAGGTGTTAACATTCTGCTTATTAACCCAACGGATTCAGCTGCTATTTCAACAGCTGTACAATCGGCTAATAATGTAGGCATTCCAGTTATTACGCTAGATCGTTCAGCAGAAAAAGGAAAAGTAGAAACACTGGTAGCTTCAGATAATGTAAAAGGTGGTCAAATGGCTGCTGATTACATTGTAAAAAAAGTAGGGGAGAAAGCTCAAGTAGCAGAACTTGAAGGCGTGCCGGGAGCTTCAGCAACTCGTGAAAGAGGAAAAGGGTTCCACAACGTTGCAGATCAAAAGCTAGATATTACGGCTAAACAGTCGGCTGATTTTGACCGTACAAAAGGCTTAAACGTTATGGAGAATGTTCTTCAAGGAAATCCTGGTATCAAAGCCGTATTTGCTCATAATGATGAAATGGCATTAGGAGCTATTCAAGCGATTAACAGCTCAGGAAAAGATGTGCTAGTAGTAGGGTTTGATGGAAACGACGATGCAATTAAAGCGGTAAAAGAAGGGAAGCTAGGAGCAACTGTAGCCCAGCAGCCTGTTTTAATTGGTAAACTTGCCGTAAAGTCTGCTAAAAATGTTCTTCAAGGCAAAAAGGTAGATAAGCAAATTCCAGTGCCTTTAAAACTAGTAACCTCTGACAAATAATGGTTTTATATGTGTTTAGAAAAAAGACGCTCATTTGATTTATGGGCGTCTTTTTATGTATATAAAGTGTAAAAAAGAAGTGAAAAAGTCACAACTTTATAAATAGTGTAGTAATTATGTAGGTGGAATTTATGTAATAAAAAGTAAAAAACACCGAAAAAAGACGGTAAAACACATAATTTTCTGTGAAAAATTTGTAATATACCTGTAATAATAAGCGTTTATTTCTATTTTTAAAGAGCAATTTTGCCCTGTTTATGACAAAAATATATCTTTTTTAATAAACAGTAAACCTCTCTATCAAGGGATTTTGGTGATGAATTCCCAGAAAGAGATTCTTGGTTATACAGATTATGGGAAACTTTTAACTGTATTGTAACATAAACAGATAGTTTTTTATGGTATAACTATGTCTATGAGGAAAGGGGACTATTACTTTATGAAAATTTTTAAGCGTATGACTCTTGCAGCAGTCACAGGAATTTTCTTCATGACCGGCATCACAGAGACTCACGCCCAATCGAATGAAGAAGCGCTCCAGAGTACTGAAAATAAAATTAAAGAAACAGAAAAGGCTGTTCAACAAAAAGAGAAAGAGAAACAGTCTATCAATTCAGATGTTCAAAACATTCAATCACAATTAAATTCATTACATACAGTAATCTCTAGCAATAAAAAAGAGTTAGCATCGACTGAAAAGCAGATTTCAGAAGCGAACAAAATGATTGAGAAAAAGAAAAAAGAAATTGTTTTGCTTCAGGAAAAAGTGTTAAGTCGTAAAGATATTATTGAAAATCGATTAGTTGCTTTGCAGCAAGACGATAAAACAAGCGTTGTTATTGATACATTAATGAATGCTGATAACTTTGGAGATTTTGTTGCACGTATGGGTGCTGTCACAACTTTATTGTCAGCAGATAATGATATTTTAAAGCAGCATCAAAATGATTTAGATCAAATTGAAAAAGATAAAAAAGAAATTGATAAGCAAGAAAAAGTATTAGAAGCAGCAAAAGGTAGCTTAGCGGCTAAACAAGCTGAATTAGATAAAAACGTTGCCAAACAAACAGCAACGTTAACAACTATGCAAGAAAAGTACAGCACGGTCGTAAATGAAATTGATGCAGCTTCTTCAGAAAAAGCAAGCCTTCAGTCTGAATTAACAGGCATTCAAGATAAGATTGCAAAAGAAAAAGAAGCAGCTCAAAAGCAAGCTGAGCAAGTGGCAAAACAGCAGGCAGCTGAAAAGGCTGAGGCTGATGCAGAAACAAAGCGTCAAGCTGAACTAGCAACGGTTAAAAAAGAAGTAAAAACAGAGCCAAAACAAGAAGTAAAAACAGCTGCGGCTACAGAGAAGAAAGCAGCCGTTTCTTCAGAGGCAAAAGAAACGAAAAAAGAAGAAAGCACACAAAAGCATTCTGGAAAAGAAATGTATGTAGAAGCAACAGCTTATACAGCTAATTGTGCAGGATGTAGCGGCGTAACAGCCACTGGACAAAATGTAAGTTCAGGCACTCATAAAATTATTGCGGTAGATCCATCCGTTATTCCATTAGGTTCAAAAGTATATGTAGAAGGATACGGAGTGGCAACAGCAGGTGATACGGGCGGTGCGATTAAAGGATATCGAATTGACGTATTAGTACCTTCTGAGTCAGCTGCAAAAGCATTCGGACGTCGTACAGTGAAAGTAACGGTGCTAAATTAAAGAAATAGGCTGAAAATATTTTAGTTGCAGGAAAATCCGAACGATGAATCGTTCGGATTTTTTTATTGTTGTAGTGAACGTAGTTTCATCTAGTTAGTTGCTTCTAGCTGTTGATTGAAGGGCAAGGCGAAGACTCCTGCGGGAAAAGCAGAAGTGATGAGACCCCGCAGGCGCGTAAGCGACGAGGAGGCTTATCGGCCACCCGTGGAAAGCGAAGCCTTGCATGGAAATCAACAGTGGTGTCACAAGTGATCTATACCAGCTCATTACTCCCAGTTGTTCGTCTTCGGATTAGGTGGATGGAGGTATGTCTCAATCTCTTTTTTGCATGTTTGGTGAGCAAGTTGCTAGCTAATCTATACTCTTTTCGTTACCATACAATAAAGTAAATGGAAGAAAAGGAGTGGGTAAAATGAAGATAGTCGATCCAGCGATACAAAGTGCAAAAGACAATTATCATTTGTTAACAGGGGTGGTCATTCCCCGGCCGATTGCGTTTGTTACAAGTCAAAATGATGACGGTGTAGTGAATGCCGCACCGTTTAGTTTCTTTAATGTAGTTGCGGCAGAGCCTCCGCTGATTGCCGTTTCGGTTTCGAGAAGTGAAGGTCAAATGACGAAAGATACGGCCAAAAATATTAGTGCATCTAAAGAATTTGTAGTTCATCTTGTAGACGAAAACTTAGTGGAACAAGTGAATCAAGCGGCATCTTCTTATCCTTCTTCCGTGAGTGAAGTCGAAGAAACAGGGTTAACACTAGCACCGAGCAAAAAAGTGCAGGTTCCCGGAATTCAAGAAGCCAGCATTCGGATGGAATGTAAGCTTCACCAAATTGTTCCATTAGGAACGGATGAGGCATACAGCTCGGATTTGTTTATCGGTGAAGTTGTGATGTTTCATATTAGTGAAAAAGTGATAGAAAACGATCGCGTTTCTGCAGAACGTGTGAAGCCGGTCAGCCGACTTGCGGGTTCTAACTATAGTAAATTGGGGCAATTATTTTCCTTAGAACGTCCCAAATAAGCAAGAAAGTGTTACTTATGTAGCAAAAAAATAGTATACATTGGATTTTTTTAAATAAGCGATTGTGTTCTGTTTCAACAACGACAGTACATTCGCTTTTTTTCATGAACGAAAAAGTTAATAGAAACCATAATAACAAAATCAATTTAGAAAAAGGCAAAAATGTAAGGTTTTTGCCTTTTATATTTACCATTGAGGAAAAGGGTATTCATTCATATAATTTAGATTAAGTAAATTGTATACGCTTTCAATATACAGAATTATTTTTCAATAATTCTCTCGAGAAAGAGTCATGAGCGTTTACAAAAAAACTTGCCACGCTAGGAGACGAGATTATAGGAGGGGTATTCATTGAAACGTTGGTTTAGTTTAATCAGTTTTGCACTCATTTTAACCCTAGTACTTGCAGGATGCGGAGGAAAGTCCGCTAATGAAACAAGTGGTAGCGGTGGAAAAGAAGTTGTTGCATGGGCTTGGAATATTAACGTACCGGTATTAAAGAAAGCAGCAGCAGAATACCAAAAAGAGAATCCAGGATTTAAATTAAAAGTAGTGGATATGGGACGTGAAGACGTTTATTCAAAATTAACAACAGGATTGCAAGCTGGCGGAAAAGGTCTTCCTGACATCGTATTAGTAGAAGACGATCGTTTCCAAGGATACTTGGATGCATTTCCAAAAGCATTTTTAAACCTATCTAAAAAAGGGTTCGATAAACAAGAAGATAAGTTTCCAGAGTTTAAGAGAGCTCTTTTATCAAAGGATGGAGACATGTACGGCTTCCCGTTTGATGCAGGTCCAACAGGGGTTTTCTATCGCACAGATTACTTTGAAAAAGCAGGCGTAGATCCAAATAGCATCAAAACATGGGATGATTACATTGCGGCTGGTAAAAAAATTAAAGAAAAAGTTGGCGTTGATTTATTAGGATTAGATTTTAATAATGACGATGGCTTATTCCGAATGGCGCTTACGCAGCAAGGTACGTTCTATTTTAATGACAAAGGAAAATTAAATTTAACTTCTAAAGAAGCGAAAAAAGCAATGGAATTAAATAAGAAGTTAAAAGAAGCAGGCATTGTTAAAAATACAGTGGGATGGGATGCTTCAATCAGTGCTTTAGCAGAAGGTAAAGTAGCAAGTTCACCATCTGGTGCTTGGCTATCCGGTTCTATTACGCAACAAGCTCCAGATTTAAAAGGAAAATGGGGAGTGTTTTTATTACCGTCGTTTGAAGAAGGAGGCAACCGTGCTTCTAACTTAGGCGGAAGCAACTATGTGATTTCAGCAACTAGTCAAAAAGCAGATGAAGCGTACAAATTTATGGAGTATTTCTCAACAACGGATAAAGTTCAAGAAGAAGCGATGAAGGGCGGATTATTCCCATCATTAAATACCGTATATTCTTCAAAATTATTCACTGCACAAGATGAGTACTTTAACAATCAAACGATTTGGAAAACATTTGCAGATGAAATGAAAGATATTAAGCCAGTTAACTTTACGGGCAATTACTCAGTTGCAAACAGTGAAGCAGTCAAAGCTGTGTCAGAAGTAACAAATGGTAAGGGCGTTAAAGACTCGCTTGAAGCAGCTCAAAAACGCTTAGAAAACCGAATTCAAAAATAATCAAGAAGCATAGAAGGTGATTTTTAGAAAATTGCCTTCTATCTCTTCTTCTTGCGGTACTAGGAGGTCATCATGAAGACAAATAAATCATTGCCTTACTTATTTATTGCTCCAGCACTTTTGCTGTTTGCGCTGTTTACCATCTACCCTATTTTTTCATCTTTTATTCTAAGCTTTCAGAGCATGGAAGGCGGAAAGTATGTATTTACCGGGCTATCAAACTATACACGATTGCTTGGAGATGATATTTTCTGGAAAGCGCTTGGAAATACCGGCATTATTTTAATCGTTCAAGTGCCCGTAATGATTTTATTAGCACTTGTACTAGCTAACGCGTTAAACAGTCAGCTTTTAAGACTAAAAGGTTTTTTCCGAGTTTCATTTTTCTTGCCGGCAGTAACGTCACTAGTTGCCTATTCTATTTTGTTTTCAATCATTCTTCAAGATGAAGGAATAATGAATACTATTTTAGGTTTTTTTGGCATCGATGCCATTCAGTGGCTGGGAGATCCATTCTGGGCTAAAGTCTCAATCATCGTTGCGATGACTTGGAGATGGACAGGTTATAACATGGTTATTTTTCTAGCAGCTCTTCAAAGTTTATCTCATGAAGTTTACGAAGCAGCTGACTTAGACGGGGCAAACCGAATTCAAAAGTTTTTCCACGTAACGGTTCCACAATTAAAACCCGTTATCTTATTTGCTACTATTTTATCAACAATTGGCACGCTTCAATTGTTTGACGAACCTTTTAACTTAACAAAAGGCGGCCCTGCTGATTCCACGATGACGCTAGGCTTATATATTTATCAAAATGGCTTTAAATATTTTGATTTTGGATATGCTTCAGCCATTGCGTACGTTGTTGTATTATTAGTCGGTATTTTAACGTTCTTCCAATTTAAATTTACGGGTGATAAATCATGAGTGTATTAGAGAGAGTAGAAGCAACCGCAGTAGCTACCGTGCCTAAGGTTAAAAAGAAAAGTAACATCATGCGCAAAATAGGATTATACAGCATGCTTGGGCTGTTCACGATTATTTCTATTTTTCCTTTTTACTGGATGATTATCGGCGCTACGAATGAATCAGGAAAAATGTTTACAAACCCTCCAACGCTGAAGCCTGGCGATCAATTTATGACAAATCTACAAAATTTAAATGCTTCAATTGATTTAGGGCGCGTCTTTTTTAACTCAGTATTTGTTTCAGTCGTGTATGTGATTGTAGCTTTAATGGTCTGCTCCACAGCTGCATATGCGCTATCTAAATTTGAATTCAAAGGCCGAAACGCAATTTTCACTACGCTTTTATTGTCTATGATGATTCCATATCAAGCAACGCTCATTCCGCTTTTTCAGCTGATGTCGAATTTTAATTTGCTTGATACGTATTTTGCTCTTATTGTTCCGCAGCTGTGCTTTCCGTTTGCTATCTTTTTATTACGTCAGAACTTTTTAGCTTTTCCAACGGAACTTATTGAAGCAGCTCGTTTAGACGGAGCTGGAGAGATGAGAATCTTTTTAACTATTGTGCTTCCTTCTATGAAGCCTGCTATGGCTGCAGCAGCTATTTTCTTATTTATGACACAGTGGAATAACTTTATGTGGCCTCTAGTTGCGACTACATCTAACGAAATGGCTACATTGCCAGTTGCTCTTTCAAGCTTAATTGGCTTATCGATTATTGATTACGGTCAAGTAATGATGGGAGTAACGATTGCAACCATTCCAATCATTGTATTCTTCCTGGCACTTCAGCGTCATTTTATTTCAGGAATGCTTGGAAGTGCAGTAAAATAAAAATCAGCAGAGGCTGAGATAAAAGTATATTATTTAAAGGAGGGTCCGAACGAATTTAATTGTTGATCGAGAATCAAATTCGTTCGGATTTTTCATTCTTAGGATGAACGTAGGTTTAATTGTAGTTAATTGCTTCTAGCTGTTGATTGGAGGGCAGGACGAAGACTCCTGCGGGAAAAGCGGAACAGGTGAGACCCCGCAGGCGCGGAAGCGACGAGGAGGCTCACCGGCCGCCCGCGGAAAGCGAAGTCTTGAACGGAAATCAACAGCTGTGTAACAAGTAATTCATACTAGTTCAATTATTCACCTTGTTCGTCTTTGGATTGGATTGATTTAGCTATATTTCAATCACTTTCTTAATGAACAGGGGGAGAGAAGATGGGAGAAATACCTGTAGGAGTTCAGCTTTATACGCTGCGTGAAGAAACGAAAAAAGATTTTAAAGGAACGCTTCAAAAAGTAGCTGCTTTAGGATATCAAGGGGTAGAATTTGCAGGGTACGAAGGACATACAGCGCAAGAAGTAAAAGCTTGGTTAACGGATTTACAGCTAAATCCAGCTTCTAGTCATGTGCCGCTTGAACAATTAGAATCTAATTTAGCGCAAGTGCTTCACTTTGAACAGCAAGTTGGAAATTCACATATTGTTTGTCCTTATTTAATGCCTGAACGTCAAACGGAAAAAGGGTATTACGAACTTATTGATTCTTTAAATGATATTGATACGTATTGTAAAAAAGAAGGCATGTCATTTAGCTATCATCATGATTTTGAGCTGAAGAAATTGTCAACTGGAAAGTCAGCTCTCCACACTATCTTAGAAGAAACTGAGGTAAACGTCGAGCTGGATATTTATTGGCTCACTAAAGCAGGCGAAGATCCAGTGGAGTGGATGAAGCACTATCGAAATCGTACGCCTTTTATCCATTTAAAAGATATGACAACAGACGGCGAGCAATTTTTTGCTCCTCTTGGTACCGGAGGAGTAGATGTAAAGGCTGTAATGCAAGAAGGACATAGAGCAGGAGTAAAATGGTGGATTGTTGAACAAGATCAGTGCAAAGAAAATCCTCTTAGCAGCATAAAAAAAAGCTTAGCATATATCAAATAAAAAACGAACAGACAGCGTCTGTTCGTTTCTTTATTGATAAGCTGGAGTCCATTCAATCTCTCCGCACTTATTCATATAATCAATATTTACCTCAAAGTTATGTTTTTCATAAAAATGAATTAATCTTTCGAGATGATCCCAGTCACGCTCAGCGATATCGCCTTTAATGACATGAACATTTTGATCAACCGCTACTTCTTTTAAATAATTCATACATACAGAGCCATATCCTTTATTAGCAGGCCCTTTAATGTCACCGATAAAAATCGTGTGATTATCTTCATATACGCCGTCGATAGCAAAATCCCAAGACCCTCTATAAGCTTTTGTGCATTCGTTTAGCATAATTTTACATGCGTTTCCGTCATTTTGTGCCGATACAATAACTAACTGATTATCTTCAGGCTGATCGACACCAATAACTTCATACTTTTTAGCAATTTCTTTTAAATTATCCTGCATGCGAAACAGCTGAAACTCTAAATCATCAAGTGTTTCTTTTAGTTCGTCTGCATTTTGTTTTTTTTCTGTAAGCTGAGTAAACATTTTATACTCCTTTCCGTCTGTTTTCGGTCTAAACGCGCCTATGACAAAGAGAACACGGTGTATAAAGCGAAACTTTATAAAGTATCTACCTTAGTAAAAATATAAAAAGGAAAGAACCTGATTTGATCGATCGTTCATCAAAACGGCTGCTTTCCTTAACATTCACTTTTAAATTTTTCACAACGTGTATAAGGGTAACAAAGACTCATTAATTTTGTCAATAAGTTTGAAGGTCTATTTATAAAGAAGGTAACAGGACGTTTTGCTTATTGGAAAGGAAAAATAATGAGTGAAAAAAGAATCATTTTAAAGTAAAATCATTGGAGGAAAAGTATGGTTAAAGAGTAATTACTTTTCATTTGGAAAAAACATACTTAAAATAAAAGTAAGAAAATATTTCATTTACTTACAAAATATTATAGAAAAATGGATGGAGTAATATGGGGTAAGTGTTAACTATATCGAACAAAGGGTGTATAAGATGGATAAATATCAAATTGCATTATTAGCTAATGTCCGCAAACAGCTGCAAGAGTGGACTGATCAAAATGAAGAAATACCTCATGAAGAGGTGTACCGCTTTTTGCATTCAATTTCTGGAACGTCTGCAACCATTGGACTGCATTATTTAGGAGACCGCTCCCGCGAGTTAATGGAAGCTGTTGAAAAAAATCAGAAAAAAACCTGGAATTACGCGGAGTTAAATGCATTTTTATTAGATATTATTAAAATTTGTTATCAAGATGAAATTCAATCGGTAGAAGATATAAATAAACCGATAGAAATTAGTGAACAAACAGCTAATGTTTTACTTGTGGATGATGATCTTTCAATGCTGATGTATTTAAAAGAACAGTTTGAAAAACAAGGCTGGTACGTATTAGCAACTGCCTCTAAAGAAAAAGCCATTACGGCTTTTTACGAATTAAAGCCGGATTGTTTTGTTGTAGATGTACATATGAAAGACGGTACGGGATTTGACATTCTTTCATTTTTGCGTGATAAAACAAAGCAACTGTTCGTCCCGATTGTCATGATGAGCGTTGATAATCAAAGAGAGACGCGTTTGAAGGCTTTTAAATTAGGAGCCGATGATTTTTTTGTTAAACCTCTTAATATGGAAGAAAGTCTGCTTCGAATTGGTCACCATATTGAACGAAAGCAGATGTTTAACTCCTATTTAATGTTTGATGAATTAACAGGAGCCTATAACCGAACGTATTTAAAAGAAATCTACAGTCAGCAGCTGTCGAGCTTCGACCGCTTAAAAGATCCTTTTTGTTTGGCGATTTTAGATTTAGATTTCTTTAAGAAAATAAATGATCAATATGGACATCTTATGGGAGACCGCGTGCTGCAAGAATTTGTAGAGTATATGAAGCATGAAATTCGTCCAACAGATCACATTTTTAGATATGGAGGCGAAGAATTTATTCTTTTACTGCCAAAAACCAATATAAAAGAGGCAGAAACAGTATTAAATAGACTGTTGGATTCCTTTGTGAAAAAAATGTTCACACATCAAAGCAATTCGTTTTATTGCAGCTTTTCCGGCGGAGTTGTAGAAGTTCATAATAATGAGTGGACGTTAGAAAAAGCTCTTCATCAAGCTGATGAAGCATTATATACAGCGAAGGAGTCAGGACGTCAAAAAATTGTAGCTTCTTCTCAAAGCAAGCTGGTTAAAAAGCGAACGCTTCGTATGGCTATTATTGATGATGATTCTATCATTCGAACGATGCTAAAAGAGCTTTTAAGCAAGATTGATGTAGGAGATCGCTATGAAGTGAAAATAGAAGTGTTTAAAGACGGCATCGAATTTTTTGAGTCCCAATGGATTCACTCTAGCGATCAGTACTTTGTTATTTTAGATGGAATGATGCCTAAGATGGATGGCTTGGAAGTGCTGCAAAAATTAAGACAGCATAAACGTCACGATCAGTACACGGTTATTATGCTTACATCAAGAAACAGCGAACAAGATATTCAAAGAGCATTAGAGCTCGGGGCAGACGATTACATGACAAAGCCATTTAAGTTAATGGAGCTTGAAGCGCGCGTGCGTCATTTAATGAAGAAGGTGAAATAAATGGCGATGTCCATTCAAGTGGTATATGTCTTATTTGGCGGATTGCTATTGCTTTTAGTCTGTTTTCTGAGTTATTTACTTATTCAAAAAGCGCGTTTAAACGCTTTTCGAGCAAAAGTAGAATCCTATAAAGATAGTATGAAAGAATCTCTTTTTATTTATTTATACAGAAAAGATGAAGAGCATCGGGTAGAGCCTAAAAATAAAATAGAGCTGGCGGGTGTAGAGGAACTATTGAGCGGTTTTTCTGCAGCTGTGCAAGGCGATGAAATTCTAAATAACATCACGCTCTATGCGGAGAAGGTTTTTACACCCAAATATAAAAAAGAGCTGCATCATTCTAGGTGGAGTGTCAGAATGAATGCCCTTTATGCTATTGAAGACTTTGGTCTAACTACGCTAACAGACCAATTAGTAGAAATGTATGAGAAAAAAAATAGTACAGCGGCTGAAAAAAATCAAATTTTAAAAATTTTAGTTAAGCTGAATCGCCCTGAGTTTGTTGTGTACATGACGAACGCTTCTAGACCGCTGTCTGAATTTATGTACCGCTCTTTGTTTGGAACTATGAACAGTGAACAGTTTCAGCAATTTATTAATAAATTTGAAGACCTGCAAGAAGAAATTCAGCTGCCTCTTATCGATATGATAGGTATCAATCATAAGTTAGAGTATATAGATTTCTTAAAAATGCACATGAAAAGTTCATCAGAAGAACTGCGAATTCGTTCGTTGAAATCACTTAATGCTTTATCTTTTCCATTAAGAATAGAGGAGCTCACGAAACATCTTCAATCAGATATGTGGCAAGAAAGAATGATGGCTACAAAACTAATAGGCAAAACGAGAGATGAGAAGGGATTGTCACTTCTCGAGCAGTCGCTAAAAGATTCTCATTTTCTTGTGCGTTCGAATGCTGCTCAGTCAATGATGAAAATCCCAACGGGTAAAGAATATTTAGTTCATGTATACAAAACGACTGATGACAAGTTTTCGAAAGATATGGCAGCAGAATGGCTTGAAAAAGGAGGAGTTACGGTTGTGGAATAGTGTTTGGCATCTTTTATTGTCTATTTGCGGATGGGCTGTATTTGCTTATATGATTTTTGTGCTTTGTTTTTATTTTATGATGTTTATCATCTCTGCTTTTCAACTGCGAAAGCAATATCAATTAAATGATGAAGAACCTTATGAAGATTTGCTTGCGGTTAGCTATACAACGCCGTTCTCTATATTAGTTCCCGCTTATAACGAATCTGTCGGGATTATTGGAAGCGTACGTTCGCTGCTAGGAATTGAATATCCGGAATATGAAGTAATCGTGGTAAATGATGGATCTTCAGATGATACGTTAGAAAAGCTTATCGAAGAGTTTTCTCTTGTGAAAATGAATCGAGTTGTGAGAAAGCAAGTAGAGACGAAAGAAGTAAAAGCTGTATATCGTTCTAAATTATACGATTATTTATATGTAGTCGATAAACAAAATGGGGGAAAGTCAGATGCGTTAAATGCAGGAATTAATTTATCCAACTATCCTTATTTTTGTTCGATCGATGGCGATTCAGTGTTAGAAAGAGATGCTTTTTTAAAAGTTATGAAGCCAATTATTGATTCAGACGGAGAAGTAATTGCTTCAGGGGGAAGTATTCGAATTGCAAACGGATGTAAAATCGAAAACGGTGCGGTCGTATCGATTGGACTTGATACGCAGCCGCTTGTTGTGATGCAGATTATTGAATATTTACGTGCCTTTCTTATGGGGCGCATTGGTCTCAGTCGCCATAATTTATTACTTATTGTGTCAGGAGCATTTGGCGTATTTTCTAAACGCTGGGTGATTGAAGCTGGGGGTTATTCTCATACAGTCGGCGAAGACATGGAGCTCGTTGTTCGCCTGCACCGACTGATTAAACAGAAAAAAACCAACAATCAAATTGTTTATATTCCAGATCCCGTATGCTGGACAGAGGCACCCGATGAAATCAAATATTTGCGAAGACAGCGGAACCGCTGGCACCGTGGTTTATTTGATAGTCTTTGGAAGCATAAAGAGATGCTGTTTAATCCGAGATACGGAAGTATCGGAATGATTTCTATGCCTTATTTTGTGTTTATTGAACTAATCGGGCCGGTCATGGAAATGTTAGGCTATTTGTTTATTATTATTTCTCTAGTTGTAGGCGGGATTTATGTAGAATTTGCTTATTTGCTTTTTCTCTTGATGGTTGTATATGGTTCTCTTTATTCGATGGCGGCCGTTTTGCTAGAAGAGTGGAGCCTTCGCAAATATCCAAGAGTATCCGATATTGCTAAACTGTTTGTCTTTTCCCTGACTGAATCCTTTTGGTATCGACCTCTAACTGTTATATGGCGCTGTCATGGATTGTTGGATGTTATTCGCAATAAAAAAGGCTGGGGAGACATGCAGCGAAAAGGAGTTTCACAATGAAAAAATGGTTATTAATTGGAGGCATTATTTTGGTTATGGCAGTAACGGCTTCTCCATTTCTTCTTTGGCAGCTAAAGAAACCAACTGATTTGGATATGCTTGTCATTGATAAAACAGTGCCGGATCAAACGTTTCGAGAGCATCAAGGTTTAATGTGGATGCTGAATCAAGCGAAAGTACAAAAAGAAGGGAAGCCTTATAAAATCTCAAAAGATTATGCAGGGTTTTACCCGAATGGAGATAAAACATACAGCATTAAATCTCTGCCAAAAACAAAGTCTGCAGATATGATTTATATCACGGACACGTATGGCGTATACAAAGAAGATTTAGGCGTAAAAGCTAAAAGAGGAGATCGCTCTCAATTGGTGTATGGCGGCATGACTTCTGAAGACGTGAGCTACGTTAAGAAAGCGTTGAATGGACGTACAAAAACGCTGATTGGAGAGTTTAATACATTTGGGAGCCCTACTTCTTTAGACGTTCGCAAAGAACTGTATGAATTGTACAATGTTACGTGGTCCGGCTGGATTGGACGCTATTTTGAGGAATTCGGCAGTGAAGAAGTTCCTGCTTGGGTGAAAAGTGCTTACAAAAAGCAGTACAACAAAGAGTGGAGCCTTACAGGAAAAGGCTTATTATTCGTTAATGAATCCAATAAGCTCGTTATTATAACGGAAAAAGAATTAAAAGAAAATCCAGTATGGTTTCAATACACAAAACAAGGAAACAAAACATTGAATTTACAGGATGAATCTGCTTATCAATATTGGTTTGACGTCATTACACCGCAGCAAAAAAGTGATGTGCAGGCTCAGTTTGTCTTTCACTTAGATTCTGAAGGGAAAAACAAGCTAAAGGAAAATGGTATTCCTTTGTCCATACCAGCAGTCGTTCATCATAATAAAGAGCGATATGATACCTATTACTTTGCAGGAGATTTTGCAGATCAAGGAGAAGTACCTTCCATTTATCAAACCTCTTTTTACCCGGTGTGGAAGAAATGGACAGAGAAAATCGGAAAAGAAGATGAGTCTTCTTTTTACTGGACTGTTTACCTGCCTCTTATGAATAAGATCATAGATCAACAGCAAAATGAATCACAGCCTGCTTCTGTTACTTTTAATAAAAATATGGAAATCTATGAAGATGCTGACCTTAAAGTAGCAGGGAAAGTAGGAAAAGATTATTTGCAAATTTATCAAAACGGCAAGTGGCAAGATTTGCTGATTAAAGGAGTGAATATGGGCATTAGTAAGCCAGGCCATTTCCCTGGTGAGACTGCTATTTCGAAAGAAGAATATTTGCGCTGGTTTGAAGAAATTGGAAAGATGAATGCCAACTCAATCCGCGTATACACCATTCATCCTCCCGCCTTTTATGAAGCGCTTGCTGAGTATAACCAAAAAGCTAAGAAACCCATTTATCTTTTTCATGGAGTATGGGTGAATGAAGAAGTTTTCTATGATTCACAAGATGCTTTTGCAAAGGAAAATACAAAAGAATTTGAAGCCGAAATGAAAAGGATTGTAAACGTTATTCACGGAAAGGCAACACTGCCAAAACGGACAGGACATGCAAGCGGAACGTATACAGCAGACGTGTCTCCTTATGTGTTGGGGTGGATTATAGGAGTTGAATGGGATCCCACGGTAGCTCTTTCGACAAATGAAAAACATAAAGGAATGAAAGATTTTAAAGGGCAGTACATCTATACCGAAAAAGGCAATCCCTTTGAAATTTGGCTTGCTCAGCTTATGGAAAAAACGATTTCCTATGAGCAGGATAAATATGATTGGCAGCGGCCCATGAGCTTTACGAACTGGGTGACGACGGATTTGCTTACTCATCCATATGAGCCTTCTGAAGACGAAGATAAAGTGTCTGTTAATCCTAATTTAATTCACACAACTAAAAAATTTGAGCCTGGCTTATTTGCCTCTTATCATATTTATCCGTACTATCCTGACTTTTTAAACTATGAACCTCGTTATCTCGCTTATCGAGATCATCGAGGAGAGAAAAATAACTATGCAGGTTATTTGCAAAATATGAAAGAAGTTCATCATATGCCCGTTCTTGTTGCTGAATTTGGCATTCCGGCTTCGCGAGGACTCACCCATAGAAACGTATACGGATGGGATCAAGGCTTTCACACGGAACAAGAACAAGGAAAGATTCTGTCACGCTTATATGAAGACATTGTCGAAGAAAAAATGGCTGGCGGTATGGTCTTTACATGGCAAGATGAATGGTTTAAGCGAACGTGGAATACGATGGAGTACGACAATCCGAATCGCAGGCCATTTTGGACGAATTTGCAAACGGGAGAGCAGCATTTTGGACTGCTGAGTTTTGATCCAGGAACGAAGCTGAAAGTCAAAGTAGACGGTAAATCAGATGATTGGAAAAAGCTGAACAGCAAGTCGGTATATAAGCCGTCTAAGAAGTTAAAAGCATTGAACATTACAAGTGATGAAGGTTATCTATATCTACACGTGAGTGCAAAAGAACTGGAAGATCAAAAGCTTTATTTCTTGTTTAATACCATTAACAATCAGGGACAGTCAAAGATTCCTCAAATTCCTTCCTTAAAAACAAAAGGAATTGATTTTGTAGCAGAATTAAACGGGAAAGAAGACAGTCATTTATGGATAGACAGCTATTACGATACGTATTATTTTTCATATGCTCATCAGCTTAAAATGATTCCGGCCGTAAAAGGAACCGATACGAAAGACAACGGCATGTTTAATCCAATCAGGCTCGCCCTTAACAAAGAGTTAGCGATTGGAGAGGGGAAAAACAAGAGAACCATTCCTTTTGACGCCTATGAAACTGGGAAGCTCCAAGAAGGAAATAGTGATCCTAACTCTTCTTCATTTGATTCGCTAGCAGATTTTAAAGTGAATGAATCAAATGGAATTGCTGAACTTCGCATTCCTTGGGCGCTTTTAAATGTAAAAGACCCGAGTCAAAAAGAAATAATGGGAGATATTTGGTCCAAAAAAGGATTAGAATCCAGCGAGAAAATAAAAGGAATTCAAGTGGGAGTCGTAGCTGTTAATAAGAAGAGCAATGACGTAGAAGATACGTTTCCGACTCAGAAAAAAGGTGAACTTTTATTAAAAGATTTTTACTTATACAAGTGGAAAAATTGGGAGTATCCAACTTTTCACGAACGAATAAAGCCGTCCTACTTCATATTGCAAAAAACGTATGGACGACTACAAGCGGAGGAATAACAATGGCAAAAATTTTATTAGCGGAAGATGAAGAAGTGCTTCGTATGTTAGTGGTAGATACGCTTGAAGATGAAGGACATGATGTGACGGAAGCAGAAAATGGCGAAGAAGCTTTGAAATTCATTAAGGAAAGTGATTTTGACTTAATTATTTTGGATTATATGATGCCCGTGTTCACCGGGCTTGAAGTCATTCAGCAGCTGAAAGAAATGAAAGATAAGCGCCATACAAAAGTATTGATGCTTTCAGCTAAGAATCAAGCTGCTGATCAAAGTAGAGTGTTAGAAGCGGGGGCTACGTATTTTATGTCTAAGCCGTTTAGTCCGCTTTTACTGGCCGAACGTGTTGAGGAAATTCTACATGAACAATAAATTAAAACGAAAAAGTATTTCAACTCAGTTCATTCTCTTAGCAAGTATCCTTTTACTTGCTTTTGCGGCGGGTTCAACTGTACTTGTTGTACGGCAAAAAGAAATTACAGCTGATTATGCCCGGTACAGGGCACAAGTACGGGAAAAGGCACAGCTGCTATCTACAATCGATAAATCAATGAACAAGGCTTTTTTGCAGGCTCGTGGGTTTATTGCGTTTGATTCAGAGGATATGTATAACGAGGCTGCAAGTCAGCAAAAAATTATTGAAGAAAATCTTGATCGACTTTCAGGTCTAGCCGCAGATAGACGTGAACGTACGTTTGTAAATGAAGCGACGGTGATGCTAAACACGTATTTTAATCAAACGCTTCCTTATTTTAAAGATATTTACGACAAAAAAGGTATTGAAGGGGTCCGCTCTAGTCCTGAGCGGAAGGCTGCTTCTAAATCAATAGAACAAATGCAAAAAGAACTTGATGACTACCAAAATGAATTAACTAAAGACTTAAATACACAGTACGATGACACGTCGAGTGACATGCAGAAAAGTCAAACGTTCTTTATTTTATTTTTAGCGTTTACAGTGGTCATTTTATTATTGCTTACACGGGTATTGCTAAATAAGTTTGTAAAGCCGCTGAGTCAGCTAGCATATACGGCAAGCGAAATTGCTGCCGGAAAAGAAATGCCTATGACATTTGATGAACATAGAAGAGATGAAATCGGTATGCTATCTCAAGCTTTTTATAAAATGGTATCGACTTTGCAAAATAATGAACAGGAGTTAACGGCTCAAAATGAGGAGCTGATTGCACAGCAAGATGAATTGCACAGTCAGCAAGATGAACTTCAGCACGCATTAGAATTAACAAAGGAACGAGAAGGAGAGTTAGAATTGCGCAATTTATTTGTGCACGGACTAACAAATTCTCTTCACAAGCAAGAAGTTCTTACGAGCGCTGTCACAAACATGAGCCGGGTGATGAAAGCTGATCACGGCTTTATTATGCTAACCGATGAAAAGACATATGCTTCATTTGGTCTATCTTCATCAAGTGTTCAACAGATGGTGGCAAATCTTCATAATAATTATGTTAATCATGTGCAACAGACGAAAAAATGTATGGTAGTAAAAAGAGAGTGTATAGAACATGAGCGCCTATATCATCAGCAAACGTTTTATTTGTATGACATTATCGTCCCGGTGATATCTTCACAGGGAGATATGCTAGCCTATATGTTTTACAGCCGCTACGCGGATGAATACACAGAACATGAATTACAGACGTTTGAAATACTGGCCAAACAAATTACGATTGCTCTTGAAAAAATTTATATTTACGAAGAGTCTGAGCATGACCGATTGTTATCTCAAGATATTTTAAATTCGATTCAAGAAGGAATGCAGCTTGTAGATACAAGCGGTACGATTCTACAAGTAAATACGAAAATTAGCGAATTGTTTCAATATGAGCATCAAAGTGGGCTTCTTCAGCTCTCTCGTAATCAATGGTTAGATGCTATTTCTGAAAAAGTAGAAAATATACAGCAGCTAAGGCAATACGTTGAAGCCATTTGTAAGGGAGATCAAGTAGAAAAGTCTTTTGTTTATTACCTGCACACGGAAGGTAAGCGAAAAGTTATAAAAGTTTACAGCGAATACGTATATCGAAACCGTCAGATGTTTGGCGTATTGTTCGTTCATCGTGATATTACGAAAGAGTTTGAAGTTGATCAGATGAAGTCAGAATTTGTAAGCACCGTCAGTCACGAGCTGCGCACACCTTTAGCAAGCGTATTAGGGTTCACTGAGCTTATGCTAAACAAAACATTAAAAGAAGAACGACAGAAGAAGTATTTAACTACTATTTATCAGGAAGCACAGCGGTTAACGTCTTTAATCAACGATTTTCTGGACGTCCAAAGAATGGAAGCGGGGAAACAAACCTACGATAAAAAGTATCAAGACATTCTGCCGCTTATTAAGCAGGTGATTGAAGTCCAGAAAATACAAACAAATAAGCATGAATTTGATATGATTTCTGATCAAGAGCATTTTACAGTAATGGGAGATAAAGATAAGCTGCTGCAATTGTTTAATAATGTAATTAGCAATGCAGTGAAATATTCGCCTGATGGAGGGAACGTCACTGTTAAGTTGTATCAAAAGGAACATGCTGTTTATATTGATATTCAAGATGAAGGAATTGGTATACCAAGTGAAGCGCTAGGTCAATTGTTTACCAAATTCTACAGAGTAGATAATTCTGATATGCGCAAAATCGGTGGAACGGGTCTTGGGTTAGCGATTGTAAAAGAAATTGTAAAGGCCCATGGTGGAGACGTTACTGTACAATCAGAATGGAAAAAAGGAACCACATTCACAGTCGTTCTGCCGCTTCTTCATGAAGTTCAGTACGATGAAGAAACGATGATAAATACGGATGATAACCGCAAAAGCGTAGTGATTGTAGAAGATGATAAAAGCTTAGCGACACTTTTACAGGTAGAATTAAAAGAGAGCGGTTTTCACGTTCGGTATTTTAACAACGGAGAAGACGCATTAAACTCTATTCATCAGCAAAAGCCTGAAGTGGTTGTTCTAGATATTATGCTAGGAGAAAATAAGTTAGACGGCTGGGATGTTTTAAGACACCTCAAAGAAAGTACAGAGACAGAAAAAATTCCTATCTTAATCTCATCTGCTTTAGACGAAAGAAGCAAAGGGTTAGAGCTTGGAGTGTGTGAGTTTCTGATTAAACCTTACCAGCCTAGTAAATTATCCAAAACGATTCTCCAGCTGCTTTTGAAAAGGCAAGAGCATGAAGGAGAAATTATGATTCCATCAGATAAGGAAGAGTAGAGAATTGGTGAGGCTTCGCTATATTTACGGAGCCTCATTAAACGAAAAGAAAATTAGTAAAGTAACAAAAAAACGTTGAAAACGCTATCAATTTATGGTTTTATAGTAAGTAGGCATAACATGATGACCTTAGAATTACCTTTTTCCACCTCCTTACATGCGTAAGGAGGCTTTTTTGTATAAATATAGTAAGATAAGATAACAAAACCTGATGCAGAATCGTTTATTGAATTTCAGCTAGTTAAGAAACTGCTCAAGAAAGTTTGATAGTGAAAGGAGTGAAGCTCTGGAGATCATTTCACAAAGGGAGGATAGTCTATCTTAGAAGTGAAGGTAGTTCAATTTTTATAATCATAGTATAATAAAAAATACGGTTATAAAAGCTGTGTTTGTTATACATCTTTTATATAGAAGGTAAGATTGAATTTTATATTTGCTTAAAGGAGGTCTTTCCTTGGATATTGCGTATATAATTGCTGAAGAAAGAATTAGACAAGCAATAAAAGACGGTGACTTTGATAAGCTGCCTGGGGAAGGAAAACCATTAAAGTTAGAAGATTTGTCACATATACCTGAAGAACTGCGCCAAGCGTATAGGATATTAAAAAATGCAAATATGATAAGTGATGAACAAGAGCTGAAACGAGATATGACTACAATAGAAGAATTGATTTCTATATGCACGGATGCTAATGAAGAACAAAGGCTAACGGAGATGCTTACGGAAAAGCGTTTGCGCTTTGAGCAGCTCGTTGGCAAGAAAAAGATGACAAGTTCTGCAGCTTACAGGACGTATCAGAATAAAATTTACTCCAAATTTTTTTATTAATGAGTGTAATGGACGAGACGATCGGAGGGTGAGAATTTGCGGCTGTTAATTTTATTGATCAGTATCATACTATTTATTTCGCTTTGTTTTTATATTTTTGCCCCGCAAATAAAACGAGGTGCCCAATCGAAAAATGTGCCGGTTTTATTTATTCATGGCTATTTAGGCAGTCAAAAAAGCTTAGGGAAAATGATTAAACGATTTGAACAAAACGGATGGGGAACTAAAGTAGGTTACTGCGTTGTTCAAAAAGATGGAGCTATTCAGTGGAAGCATATTATGAAAGCAAAAGAGGGAAAACTTCCGCTTATTCATATCGTCTTTAAAAAGCCAGATGCCAGTATTGCACAGCAGCAAAAATGGATTGAAGCTATTATGCAAGATGTACGTGATACATATAAAGCATCTTCTGTTGATTTAGTTGGACATAGTATGGGAGGAGTAACAGCAGCAGCTGTTAGTTTGTCTAACCCTCAATATATTCAAAAGTTAGTTACGTTAGGATCGCCAATTCAAGGATTAGATTATCAGGAATTAATGGAGATGTACCCTCATGCACGCAATCATATTGAATCTATGGGTGCTCGTGATTTAGCTTTCCACTCTATAGCGTTAAACAAGCTGTACGAAAGTCGTCAAGATTTCTCAAAAGAAATCGACGTTTTTTCAGGAGCAGGAGACGTGGGAGATAAGACAGATGGAGTGGTAACAGTAGAAAGTGCTTACGGACTGCAAGAGTTTACCGAACACATTCATCTCCAAACGTTTCATGAAGCACATTCAGATTTACATGAAAGCTCAGAGGTTGATAAAGCTGTCTATCAATTTCTAAAACGGGATTAAAGGAGGATTACGATGCTTTACTTAATTAGACACGGCCAAACAGATTGGAATAAAAACAAACTTATTCAAGGGCATGCTGATATTCCGCTCAACGAAGCGGGAAAGCAACAAGCTAAACGCGTAGCGGAACGTTTTCGAGATATCCATATTGATGTAATCTATACAAGCGATTTGCTTCGCGCGCAGGAGACCGCTAGGGAAATTGCAGCCGCTGCTAAAGTAGAGAAAGTCGAGGTTTGTGAGCAGCTGCGTGAGCGCTCTTTTGGAGAACTAGAATCAAAGAATGTAGAAGTTCTGCATGAGCTTGTGCCAAACTATGCGACAAATTGGGGAGAAGAGCCTTTATATAATATCGAAACACTCGAAGCCGCTCAAGAACGGATGGTTCGGCGGTTAACGGAAATTATGAAGAAGTCTATCGGAAAGAAAGTAGCAGTTGTTAGTCACGGGGCGGCAATTAATACATTCATTCATCATGTAACAAGCGGAGAACAAGGAACAGGGACTACTATTTTACAAAATACATCAATTACAACTTTTGCTTATGAAAGTGGAAAATGGCTTCTTGAAACGATCAACGATGCCAAGCATCTTGAATAAATATACTTAAAGAGGCTGTGGCAGTAGCATTTTAGCTGAACGAAGATCCGAACGAGTTTGATTCTTAATCAAGAATCAAACTCGTTCGGTTTTTTTTATGGTTAAGGTTAAGGTGAACGTGAACGTAGGTTTCACATATGTAAGTGCTTCTAGATGTTGGTTAGAGGGCAAGATGAAGACTCCTGCAGGAACAGAGGCTCAACGGCGACGGCCCGCGGAAAGCGAAGTCTTGCATGGAAATCAACGGCGGTGTAAAAAGTGATCCATATTGCTTATCTTTAAAGTGCATTGATTTAGTCATGTCTCAAACTCTGTTTTATGATAACTAAACAAAAAGTAGGAGAGATGAAAAGACAATATAGTAATTTCATATATAAATATTTATACAATTGATTTTAATAAAAATGCATAGTAAAATAAGTTTTATTACTATTCTATTAAAGCGTTTAGTATAACTGGATTTCCTAATATTGTTTAATAAGCAACTATATTTCGGAATAAGATTAATTGATTTGGATAATTTCAAGGAGGATGCAGTATGTCAAAAGATTGGAGTCACTTATTTGAAAGAATGCCTGAATTGCTAGCACCGACGATGGCTAAAGACCATCCGAATCTGCCCGTTGTGAAAGAAGAAGGATGTTATTATTATGGAGTGGATGGTAAAGAATATCTCGATTTTACTTCTGGAATCGCTACGACAAATGTAGGACACAGACATCCGAAAGTAGTAAAAGCAATTAAAGACGGAGCAGATCAATTATTGCATGGTCCTTCAGGTGTGATTATGTACGAATCGATATTAAAATTAGCCGATGAGTTAGGAAAAGTAACGCCTGGCAATTTAGACTGCTTTTTCTTTGGAAATAGTGGCACCGAAGCAATTGAAGGAGCCTTGAAATTAGCGAGGCATGTTACAAAGCGTCCGTACGTTATTTCTTTTTTAGGGTGTTTTCATGGCCGCTCGATGGGAGCTTTAAGTGTTACAACATCGAAAAGCAAATATAGACAATTTCAGCAGCCTTCGGGACTGACGTATCAAATTCCATATGCCAATCCAAAAGAGTGTCCTGCGGAGCTAGACAGCGATGTGTACTTTACTGAAAAGCTTGAAAAAGATTTTGAAATACTCTTTAAGCACCAAGTAACCCCTGAAGAAGTGGCGGCCGTTATTTTGGAACCAGTATTAGGAGAAGGCGGTTATATTATTCCTCCGAAAAGTTGGATGAAGAAGTTGAGAGAGGTTTGTGATCGTCACGGAATATTACTTATTTTCGATGAAGTGCAAACAGGGTTTGGCCGTACTGGCGAATGGTTTGCTGGACAAACGTTTGATGTCGTACCAGATATTATGGCTATAGCAAAAGGAATTGCTTCTGGAATTCCGCTTAGTGCAACGGTAGCTTCTCAAGAATTAATGAAGCAGTGGCCCCTTGGCACACATAGTACAACATTTGGAGGAAATCCTATTGGATGTTCAGCAGCCCTTGCAACTCTTGAAGTGATGAAAGAAGAACAACTGCTGGATAACACAAGAAAAATGGGCGCTTATGCGTTAGAAAAGCTGCATCTTTTAAAGGACAAACATTCAGTTATTGGGGATATCCGCGGTTTAGGACTTATGATTGGAATTGAAATTGTTAATCCGGATACGGGAGAAGGCGATGGAGACGCCTTATTTGAGATTCTGGACTTAGCTTTAGAAAAAGGCGTGTTATTTTATTTTTGCGGAAATGCAAGTGAAGTTATTCGCATGGTACCTCCGCTTACTGTAACAAAAGAACAGATAGATGCCGGCATTCGTATGCTAGATGAGGCTATTACTTCTTTTGAGAAAAAGTCAGCTGTAAAAGCGTGATAAAAAAATATAAAAATTTATATATTTGTAACCTAGTTGTCATAGTAATGGTAACGATATCATAGTTTTAGAGGGAAAACAATTTTCTGAAAAGTAGTTGACATCTGTTTGTGCAGCATGTAACATAATATTTATCTTATCAACAATTATCAACAAAATTCGACAAACTTCTTATCAAGAGAGGTGGAGGGATAGGCCCTTTGAAACCTCGGCAACGGACTTTATAGAACCGTGCTAACTCCCACAAGCAGTGCTTGAAAGATAAGAAGAGACCAGGCTTACTAACAATTGTGATCCCAACCTCTTCTTACAGGCACTTAGACACTGTAAGTGGAGGTTTTAATTTTATGACAAGAAGATGACATTTAGATAAAAAACAGCAGGTGAAATTACCTGCTGTTTTTATATGCTGTAAAATGATAAATAACCTACAAGAATTCCTAGTAAAAGTACTCCAATTGTAATACCAACAATCCACCACATCATTTTTTTCATTATTTATTCCTCTTTATCAATTAACTATAGCTGTTGATCCGCCTGAAGCGCCGGAAGCCGTACCGTAAGCAGTTTGTCTTTTAATTCCGGCATTTTTAGCTGCAATTTTCCACTGCCAGTCAATTCGCCCGTAGGCTCGATTACTTTGCACCCAAGATTTTGAACTCTTTTTTGAAATAGACACAAGGGGATTTACATTTTTCGTGACGACGCCTCGTACACTTTTGACTGAAGTCACCGATGAGTTTTTCGTGTAATAGTCTACATACACCGTTAGTTTTGTTGTTGTAAATCCAGCCGCTTTATAAGAAGCTGTATAAGCTGCTGTTTTGAATAAAGGTGAAGCCGTTCTTGCTCCGTATGCTGCTGTACTTGCAGCTTCGACCGTGCCGCTGGTCTCTTCAATATCCATTTTTAACAGAGATGGATCCTTTAGTAATTGTACAACTTTTTGTTTTTGCTGACGCGACAGTTTTGAAAATTCATACAGTGAGCTTTTATCACTTTGCGCTTTCAAGAACTGCGTGTAAGAAGCAACCGTTAAATGTGCAGGTTTTTCACTAGCCATAACAGAGTTTGGCACGACCAATAGACATAAAAACGCGCTTATCAGGAAAAAAGAAAAAAATGTTCTTTTTGTAGCCATATTTATATAAATCCTTTCCAGTATTCTATCTTTATAAATAGATAAGAAGTAATTTATCGTTTTGAAGAAGGGCTGTGTGCTGACATATTAACTGTCATCACGACACGAGCTTGCTGTACAGATTTCATAAAACATTCGTATAGAGAAGCGAACACTTTGTCCACATCTCCTTCTAAAGCTGTTGCAAAAGGCACGGTTTCGGCAAATACTCCCTGTTGTTTAACTGCGCCAATTCCGCTTTTGATGATGTCTACATAATGCGGCGTATCTAATGGATACAAAGAAAATTGAGTGGATACAGGGAACGAAGCACAAAGCTGTTGGTTTGAAGACATGTTTTCTTTTGATTTTATTTTTCTTTCTTCAAAATATTCTTCGTGGCGCCCTGTTGAAAACGTGGCATTCAGAACAATATGCTTTTCTGATTTTCCAGCACTTTTATAAACGGCTTCCACAACTTCAAATACGTCTTTGGCAGTTCCTTCAATAAACGTGCTAACACGGTCCGTTTTTCGCTGAACGTTAGACATGTCCACGTCGTTTAGGGCGCTTAAAATAATATCGATGAAATTATCACTCATCACGGAAAGTGTAAACCGACAGCCCACATTTGTTTTTTCCAAACGAATCACCTCTAAAGTATAGATTTGTAGTTTTTTAATCATACAAATCATAAAATAACTTTTTTGTTTTGTATAGAAACAGAAGATAGATTCTTTATTTTTAGGCAATATTACATAGAAGAAACGAAAATAAATTGCATAACATGAAAAATAAGGGTGTTAAGAAAAGTTACATAATGAAAAAGAATAAAAAAACAATGTTAGAACTTCTGACAAAAAGCTGGTATATAGACTGAAAACACCATATTATAAATACAAGATCACATTATTCTCCTGCGATTTCGTATAACCTCTTGAAAAAGGGACTTGGGATTTTATCATAAATCCAACCTCCTAGCTGTATAATCAGCTAGGAATTTTTTTTACCCAAACTCTCTATCGCGTATGAGGTTATCTACACTTATTCAACTCAGAGCATGCACCATATATATTTAAGACCAGTGTAAGAAAGATTGCTTGAAGATTTAGTGTTCGGCTTGAGCTAGAAATAGATAGATGTTACGAAAGAGGGGAAAGAAGGTATGACGCACACATTAATTAAAAATGCAGAGATTATTACGATGAATGAGAAGAATGATATTATTTACGGTGACCTTTATATTGTGGGAAATCGCATTGCAGCCATCGGGAAAAACCTGCATCCGGAAAAGGTAGATAAAGTCATTGACGCAGCAAATAAAACGATTGTGCCCGGCTTTATACATACTCATATTCATTTATGTCAAACGCTTTTTAGAGGGCAAGCAGATGATTTAGAGCTGCTAGACTGGCTTAAAAAGAAAATATGGCCGCTTGAAGCTTCGCATGATGAAGAATCTATCTATTATTCAGCACTGTTAGGGATCGGCGAACTCATTCAAAGCGGGACTACAACAATTGTAGATATGGAAACTGTTCATCATACGGACTCTGCTTTTCAAGCTATATCTCAAAGCGGGATTCGAGCTCTTGCAGGAAAAGTAATGATGGATAAAAAAGGCGATGATCTGCCAAAAGCTCTGCAGGAGACAACAGCTGACTCGATCAGAGAAAGTGTAGAGCTGCTTGAAAAATGGCATAATTCAAATAACGGTCGTATTCGATACGCATTCTCCCCAAGATTTGTGCTGTCGTGTACGGAAGATTTGCTGCGTGAAGTGAGCCATTTATCAGCTGCATATAATGTCCATGTACATACTCATGCTTCTGAGAATCAAGAAGAAATTCGCATTGTAGAAGCTGAAACGGGTATGAGAAATATCATGTACTTAGATCATTTAGGATTAGCCAATGAGCGCCTTATTTTAGCGCACTGTGTGTGGCTAAATGATCAAGAAAAGCAAATTATTAAGAATCAAGGAGTAAAAGTTAGTCATTGCCCAGGCTCAAACTTAAAACTTGCATCGGGAATCGCAGATGTGCCCGGTTTATTAGAGCAAGGTGTATTTTTAAGTCTTGGCGCTGACGGTGCTCCTTGTAATAATAATTTGGATATGTTCAATGAAATGAGGCTGGCCGCTACGATTCATAAACCCTCGTACGGACCAACGGCCATGAATGCAAAGCACGTGCTAGAAATGGCTACAATCGGCGGAGCGAAAGCAGTTGGGCTCGAAAAAGAAATTGGAAGTTTAGAGGTGGGAAAAAAAGCAGATCTTGCTATTTTAAATTTAAATCAGCTTCATACCTTTCCGTCTTACGGCGTAGACCCTATTTCCAGAGTTGTGTATTCAGCAACGCGAGGAGATGTAGAACTAACGATGGTTGATGGAGAAATTGTGATGGAAAATCGCGTACTGAAAACAATTGACCAGGGAATTGTATTGAAAGAAGCAAATCATTCGATTGATCGTCTTTTAAAAAGAATCCCGCTTTTAATTTCATAATCATAAGATGTAAAACAAAGAAGAGGCTGGGATAAAAGTATTTTAGTTGAAGTAAAACTCGAATTATTGATTAATAATTCGAGTTTTTTGTTGTCAAGGTGAACGTAGGCTTCATCTGTTTAGTTGCTTCTAGCTGTTGATTGGAGGACAAGACGTAGACTCCTGCGGTTATTCCATTTATTTGTCTTTAGAATGGATTTATTTAGTTATGTCTCAATCTCTTTTTTGTATAAATGAGTAAAAAGAGTACTCTTGCAACAGACTAAAAAGATAAGAGAAATAAATTTTCAAAATTCCAAACTAACGGAAGATAAAAATTTTTATAATGATAGCGTTTTCTGCCTTTGCATATCTACAAATTAAGACTATAATAGGACAAAAGATTTTACTTTGCAACGTAAAATCCTCCTAAGTCGTGTCCTTTTTAGGACATTTGAATAGGTAGGATTTTTTATTTTTTTTAGAAGTAGGGAGGCGCGCGTGTTGGAGCGTAACGGAATATTAGAGCGCTTGTTTAAACTATCAGAGCGCAACACAACACCAAAACAAGAAATACTAGCAGGACTTACAACTTTTATGACGGTCAGTTATATGGTAATTGTCAACCCCATTATTATGTCTGACGCGGGTATCCCCCGAGAAGCGGCTCTTGCAGCTACCATTTACGCCATTGTATTTAGTACGTTACTGATGGCCCTATGGGCAAATTTCCCGATTGTAACCGGTCCAGGGATGGGTTTAAATGCGTTTTTTACGTATTCAGTCGTATTAGGGCAAGGGTTGTCATGGCAAACGGCACTTGGAGCAGTTTTTATATCCGGCGTGTTGTTTTTTGTTTTAACGGTAACAGGAATACGCGGAAAGATTATTGATGCCATTCCGAACGTACTAAAGTCTTCAATAGCAGTTGGAATTGGTCTTTTTGTTGCGTTTATCGGTTTGAAAAACGCTGGATTAGTTGTGGCAAATGAGTCTACTTTTGTAGGGCTTGGAAATGTCATGGATAAAGGCCCGTTACTTGCTATTTTTGGGCTGATATTAGCAGCTGTACTGATGGCTAAAAATGTAAAAGGCGCTCTTATTATAAGTATTTTTGCTACGACAATATTAGCAATGATTGTAGGAGTACAAGCAGTTCCTCATTCTCTGAAAGACGTCTTTTCAGCTACGCCGCCAAGCGTTGGAGAAACATTCTTTCAAATGGATTTAAAGGGTGCAGTTGCCTACGGCATTTTTTCAGTTGTATTTTCTTTCACCATCGTAGAATTATTTGATACGCTAGCGACATTGATTGGACTATCTAAAAAAGCAAACTTAGTAGATAAAAACGGTAAAATTCCAGGTTTAAATCGCGCGCTTGCAGCAGATTCAATTGGTACAATGGCGAGTGCTATTTTTGGAAGCACTGCGTTAAATACGTATATTGAAAATGCAACAGGTATTGCAGAAGGAGGGCGTACCGGCTTAAAGGCATTAACGGTTGCCATCTTATTTATATTTACCTTGTTTTTTGCACCGCTTATTCAATTTATCCCAAGCGTTGCTACTGCTCCAGCACTCATTATTATTGGTTCGCTTATGCTAAGTGACATTCGAAACGTTAACTTCGACGATTTCACTGAAGTTGTTCCCGCTTTCTTAACAATTGTCATGATGCCGTTAACCTACAGCATTGCAGAAGGGTTAGCATTCGGCTTCATTTCATACACAGCGATTAAACTGTTTACAGGACGCCATCGCGAAATTCATTGGATGATGTATGTAATCACCATTGCCTTTTTTATCAATTTTTATATGAGTTCCCATTAGGAAGAAAAGACGTAGCCTCAAGCTGCGTCTTTTTTTGTTACTGAGTCCTTGTCAGAGAACATCGTGAAAGAATGAAGCTTTTCTTTTATTTTAGATAATTGTAAAATAATTATAAAAGGTGCGTTATAAAGGGTTGGTGGAATAAATTGAAACAAAGTAAACGCAAACGTGTAACCTTACAACAAGTGGCAGAACACGCGGGAGTATCTCGAGCTACTGCTTCGCTTATTGTGCGAAATAGTCCAAGTGTTTCTGAAAAAACAAGGGAAAAAGTTCTAGCTTCGATGAAAGAGTTAGGATACGTGTATGACCGAATTGCGGCAAATTTAAGATCTCAAACTTCATCAACAATCGGAGTTATTATTACGGATATATCTAATACGTTTTTTACAGAATTGTTAATTGGAGTACACGAGGAGCTCGAGAAAGACGGATATACGGTGTTTTTAGGTACGACGTTTGATTCGGATAATCGACAGGATCAGCTGCTTTCTACAATGCTGGAGCACCGGGTAGGAGGCATTATTTTATGTCCTGTTGCGGGGACATCGGAAGATACGATAAGAAAAATTCAGCATTTAGATGTTCCTTCAGTACTAGCAGTAAGGGAATTGTCTGAGGTGGAGTCAGATTATGTAGGGGTAGATTATAGCTTAGGCGTTCAAAAAGCGGTTCAACACTTACTTGAACAGGGACACAAAAGAATTGCCTTTTTAGGAGGAACAACCGGTTCTACAACGTGGAAAGAAAGAATGGAAGGTTACCGCTCGGCACTAAAGAACGCAGGAATTTCTATTGATGAAGAGCTTGTTATTCCGAGCGGTCCGACAAGAAGCGGCGGTGTAGAAGCTGCACATCAAGTACTGAACATTTCTGAGCCTCCAACAGCAGTTTTTTGTTTTAGCGACTTAGTTGCATTTGGTGTTATGCAAGGCTTAAAAGAGAAAGGGATTGTTCCCGGAGAAGATATAGCGGTAGTGGGATTTGATAATGTCATGGAATCATCCGTATGTCACCCTACTCTAACAACCGTCTCTTCTTTTGCAAGACAAATAGGAAAAGATGCTGCACGGTGTCTTCATAACCAAATTGTTGATAAAAAAGAACATCATCATCGCATTATTTTAACACCTCAGTTAGTTGTTCGAGAATCGTCATCAAAAAAAAGAAGCAGTTAATGAACTGCTTCTTTTCCTTGTGAATTATTTAGACGGTTCGTAAATATCCCAAGCCATTTTCAAGGAATCAACGATATAATTTGCTACTTCTTCAATATCCAAATTGTCAGTTTCTACTTTGGAGTGGTGGTTGGAATAAATTGCTTGTCGCGTATAAAATAATTCTTCAATATCCTCTAGACTTCTCCCTTGTAAAACAGGGCGACTGTCAATAATGAGGCTGATGCGCTCTTTCCATGAATCCCATGAAAGGTCTAAAAAGAATACAATACAATTTGATAAGCATATTTTTTGAATTTCTTCTTGAAGAAATGCGCCTCCGCCAACGGATATAATTTTTAAACGCTGCTGAGATAACTGGCTAATTACTTCTTTTTCTTTATTTCGGAAAAACTCTTCACCAAACTCTTTAAAGATTTGTGAGGTAGGCATTTGAAACATTTTTTCGATTTCTTGGTCTATATCGACAAAATCTCTGTATAATTTCTTAGCGACTAGTTCGCCGATTGTTGTTTTACCTACGCCCATAAAGCCAATAAATACAATGCTTTTTTCTCTAAGAGACATCTCGCTGTAAGTCATTTTTCAAAGCCTCTTTCTGTTTTTAACAATAAAAAACTTATTATTTTGTATTTGAGTTATTAGAATTATAATACAAATGTTACTGTTTGTAAAAACCGTGAAAGGATATTATGTCCTAAGAAACAAGTATCAGCTTACATTTATAAAATTTCTGTTAGTCAACAGATGGGATCAGCTGTGAGTAAAACAAAAAAGCAATAGTTCAGCTCGATCATGATCATAAACCTTTATTATATTGATAATACTGCTATCTTTGATATTTCTACAGTGTATGTTAGAAAAAAAGGGAAGTGAATGTGACGCTGCTTAAGAGACTATAATCATAATCAATAAATATTTTTAGAAAATTCTTTAATTTTCTATTGCTAGATTAAAATTTCTGTTGTAGGATTATGATAACGTTTACAAAACGAGTTATTACTTTAAATCAATAGAATTTATAGAACACTGTGTCAAATTTTAGATCGATCTAAATATAAAATTAGATCGATCTAAAAAACAGTCATATCAATTATTAAAAGGAGAGATTAAAGTGAGCTTTAGACGAGCAAGGCCTTATGTAAATAAAGAATGGCTTGAAGGTAATCGATCAGCAGTAAGTATTCAAAGTCCGTATTCGCAGGAAGTAATTGGTGAGCAAATTATAGCAACGCCAGAAGATGTGGAAAGAGCGCTATCAGCCGCCTATGAAGCAAAAAAAACAATTGCGAGTCTGTCTTCTTATGAAAGGGCCAAAATTTTAAAGGAAGCAGCACGGCTTTTGGAAAAGCAAAAAGAAAAATTTGCTTCTCTCATCTCAAATGAGTTAGGAAAACCGCTGAAGAATACGTTGGACGAAGTATCTCGATCTGTAGAAACATTAGAGCAATCTGCGGAAGAAGCAAAAAGACTTATCGGTGAAACGATCCCCGGAGATGCTTCCGAACGAGGAGGAAAAGCGATAGCTTCCACATTCCGTGTGCCTGTCGGAGTTGTTGCCGCTATTACTCCTTTTAATGCACCTTTGAATTTAGTATGCCACAAAATTGGACCAGCTTTTGCTGCTGGCAACAGTGTTATTTTAAAACCAGCTCCGCAAACAACTTTAGTTGCTTCAGAGTTTATAGCTCTATTATTAGAAGCTGGAATGCCTGAATGCGCTATTAACATGGTTTTAGGGGGAGTAGAAACAGGGCAGCAAATCGTAAAAGATGACCGTGTAAATATAATTTCTTTTACTGGTGGAACAGTGGCAAGCAGAAATATATGTGAACTGGCTGGAATGAAAAAAGTCCTTCTAGAGTTAGGAGGAAATGCTTCGACAATTGTTCATGAAGATGCTGATATTAAAAAAGCTGCTGAAATGTGTGGGAGAACAGGGTTTAGCAACTCCGGTCAAAGCTGTATTTCAGTTCAGCGTATTTATGTACATGACTCAGTTGTTTCTGAATTTACAGAGCTTCTGAAGAATGAGGTAACGTCTTTAAAAGTTGGTGATCCTATGCTGCCGCAGACGGATGTTGGATGTTTAGTAGATGAAAAAGCAGCAAACCGAGTTTTGGCTTGGATTGAAGAAGCAGTCGATCTAGGTGCAAAACTGATATGCGGCGGCAAAAAGACAGGGGCTTCTATAGAACCTACTGTTCTATTAAATCCTCCTAAACAAAGCAAAGTAGTGTGTCAAGAAGTGTTTGGACCTGTGGTCAGCATCATTCCTTATCAAAATATTGAAGAAGCTATTCGGGAAACAAATGATTCATCATTCGGTTTGCAAGCAGGGCTGTTTACAAATCAAATGGATTTAGCTTACCGTGTTGCTGAATCTCTAGAAGTAGGAGGAGTTGTGATTAATGGAACCTCTAATTTTCGACTCGACCATTGGCCGTACGGTGGAATAAAAGACAGCGGCGTTGGTAGAGAAGGACCTCGATTTGCGATTGAAGATATGACAGAGACAAAAATGATTGTCCTGCAGCTATCGTAGCTGAGTTTATTACCTGAAAAAATATATAGTGAATTTAAAGGAGGATATACAATGGAAAAATTAATATCACATCAATTAGTAAATTATCTTGAGGAACGAGGCATCGAGCATATTTTTGGTTTGTGTGGTCATACAAACATAGCGGTACTAACAGCCTTAGAAGAAAGCAAAATTAAATTTATCAACGTTCGACACGAACAAATTGCAGCGCATGCAGCTGATGGCTATGCGCGTGTGACGAAAAAAGCAGCAGTAGTATTAAGTCACTTAGGTCCTGGCTTAACAAATGCTGCTACAGGTGTAGCTAATGCAGCGTTAGATTCAATTCCAATGGTTGTCATCGCTGGTGATGTTCCTACTCATTATTATGGAAAGCATCCGCATCAAGAGGTAAATTTACATGCTGATGCTTCGCAATATGAAATTTATCGTCCATTCGTTAAGCGTGCATGGAGAGTTGACCGTCCAGATTTATTTCCAGAAATATTAGAGAAAGCATTTTTACTAGCGGAAAGTGGAAATCCTGGCCCCGTATTAGTATCTGTACCTATGGATATCTTTTCAAAAAAGATCGATGTTTCTTTATTTGATCGATTGCATCGCCAAACGAAATCTTTGCAAAAACCTTCTATCGATGATGAAACGGCAAAGAGTATCGTACAAAAATTAATTAATGCCAAAAATCCAGTGTTATATGTAGGCGGAGGTATCCTATTAGCAGATGCAGCAAATGAATTAAAAGAGCTTGTGGATCACTTGAACATTCCGGTAGCCCACTCCTTGATGGGCAAAGGAGCACTTCCAGATGATCATGACTTGACTCTAGGAATGACTGGTTTTTGGGGCACGAAGTTTATTAATGAAAAGTGTCGGACTGCCGATTATATTTTAGCATTAGGAACAAGATTTGCAGAAGCAGATTCTAGCTCCTGGGAGCCGGAATATACGTTTGATTTTTCAAAAACAAAATTGATTCATATTGATATTGATCCTAGCGAGATAGGGCGTAATTATCCTGCCGAAATTGGTGCAGTAGCTGATTTAAAACAAGCTCTTAAAGTCTTAAATCGCGTAGCTAAACAGCTTATTCCGGAAGGAGTAAAAAATGAAGCATTAATCAAAGAGATTGCTTCTTATCGTGAAGAGTTTAAAGCTAGCAATGAAGAGTATATTCACGATAATTCATTCCCAATGCAGCCGCAGCGAATTTTAAATGAAGTTCGTGAAGTCCTGCCGAAAGATGCCTATATTACTACTGATGTAGGCTGGAATAAGAATGGGGTAGGACAGCAGTTTCCAATCTATGAAGCTGGAAGTATATTAACTCCAGGAGGCTTTGCCACAATGGGCTTTGGAGCGCCGGCAGCTTTAGGCGCAAAGGTAGCTCAGCCTGATAAAATAGTTGTTTCTCTAGTAGGAGACGGGGGTTTCGGCCAGAATCCAGCTGTGCTTGCTACGGCAGCCGAAGAGAATATTCCTGTGGTTTGGATCATTATGAACAACTTTGCGTTTGGTACGATCGCGGGACTGCAAAAAGCACACTTTGGAACCACTCTAGGCACGGTATTTGAAAAAGATGGAGAGGTATATTCTCCTGACTTTGCAAGTATCGCTAAAGCTTATGGAGTAGAAGGCATAAAAATTCAATCAGCTGAAGAGTTTAAACCGGCGCTTCAAAGAGCTGTTGCTTCTAATAAACCAGTTGTAATTGATGTAGCGATGTTAAACAATCCTGTACCAACATCAGGACATTGGAACATCATGGATATTTACTCACCGGATAAGAAAGTACACCATGTATCTGTTTAACAAGTATCGAACAAATGCTGAATTGAAAACGGAAACATTTAACTTTGATAAAAAGGAGCTGTTCCTATGTTAGAACGAGGAGAAGGAGCTCATTCTCCAGCTATTTGTACCCCTTTAGTAGGCAAAGATCGCAAAGAGCTTTTAACAGAGCTAGCGGAAATTTTATTAAAAAAACCGGATATAATTGAATGGCGCTTAGATTTTTACGAAGAAATTCAAGATATAAACAGCGTCCTTTCTGCAGCTAAAGATATATATGAAAATAGTGAGCGCACGCCTATTTTGCTTACTGTACGTTCTCAAAAAGAAGGGGGGCAGCCTATTTCCTTATCAGAAAAGGAAGTAGTAGCCATACTTGCAGAGGTATGTAAGCATCCATATGTAGCAATTATTGATTTTGAAGTATCAAATCAGCCGGATCATATCCGCTATTTACGTGAAGTTTCCAAGGAAAATAATAAGAAACTTGTGCTTTCTTATCATAATTTTTCTTTTACGCCTCCTAAAGCGGAAATTTTTAAAAGCTTATTTTTAGCTGAATTTTACGGAGCAGATGCAGCAAAAGCAGCTGTCATGCCTCAGAACAATCAAGATGTTTTAACTTTATTGGAAGCTACAAGAGAGGCTGAAAAAGAGCTCACCATTCCTCTCATTACCATGTCGATGGGAGGACTAGGAGCTATTAGCCGGATTGTCGGGTGGATGTACGGATCTTCTGTTACTTTCGCTGTAGGGAAAAGCAGCTCAGCTCCTGGGCAAGTTCCAATTGATGAATTACGAAAAATAATTCAGTTAACAAAAAAAGTTACGGATCCTGAGAACTATCATTCCCATCAAATCGTTTCGATGTAAAATAAAAAGCACAAGAGCATGCTATGCTCTTGTGCTTTTTATTTATCCTTTAAATGCATGGAAAGATACACCCGAGTATCTTTTTTGCGGTCGTACTTTGGATTAGCGCTTCGCGTATATTCTTTTGACTGATGTTCTATATGGTAGTTCTGTTCAAACTGTTTGATTGCTTCATTAATTTCTTCTTGTGTTCCCATTAATCTTACTTGCAGCATTGTAATGTCTCCTTCCATACACTTTGCTTTTTGACTATATCATGAAATGAAAAAGAAGTAATTTTATTTTTGTTGACGAACCTGTATATACAGGTTAGAATAAAAACATAAAATTTGTATATACAGGTTTGTGGTGAGATTTATATGGGGGATAGGAAATACAGGAATAAAATGAAAACGGAAACAAGGGGGAAAAGACATGAATCGAGAATCTGTGGAGCGTATTGTAGAAGCCGTTGGCGGAAAAGAAAATATCTCTGCTGCAACGCATTGTGTAACGCGTCTTCGACTTGTTTTAAAAGATGAAGGTAAAGTCAATCAACGTATGCTAGATGAGCACGAATTGGTAAAAGGATCTTTTTCTACAAACGGCCAGTTTCAAGTTGTTATTGGTCAAGGCACAGTTGATAAAGTATATAAAGAAATGGTGACGCTTACAGGGATAGGTGAACTGTCAAAAGAGGAAGTGAAAAACGAAGCGGCTAAAAACTTAAATCCGCTGCAGCGCGCAATAAAAACATTAGCTGACATTTTTATTCCCATTTTACCGGCCATCGTAACCGCGGGTTTATTGATGGGAATCAATAATGTACTAACAGGAGCCGGAATTTTTTACGATGATAAATCAATTGTAGATGTTCATACACAGTGGAAAGACTTCGCAAGCATGATTAATTTAATTGCCAATACGGCTTTTGCCTTTTTGCCAGCTCTTATTGGGTGGTCAGCTGTTACGCGTTTTGGAGGAAGCCCTTTATTTGGAATTGTCCTTGGGCTCATGCTTGTCCACCCTGATTTGCTAAATGCTTGGTCTTATGGAGAAGCATTAAAAAAAGGAAGTATCGATACGTGGAATTTATTTGGCCTGCATGTTGAGAAAGTCGGCTATCAAGGACAGGTTTTACCTGTGTTAGCTGCTTCGTTTGTACTAGCAAAAATCGAATTATTCTTAAAAAAACGAATACCGGATGGTTTTCAGCTTTTAATTGTAGCGCCTGTAGCTCTTTTAGTAACAGGGTTTCTTGCTTTTATTGTGATTGGTCCGATTACATTTGCAGTAGGAAATGTTATTACAGGTGCAGTTGTATGGCTGTTTAAAACGGCTCCATTTATTGGAGGGCTCGTATACGGAGGCTTATACGCTCCTCTTGTTATTACAGGCATGCACCATACATTTTTGGCCGTAGATTTACAGCTGATTGGAAGCGTAGGGAGTACGTTCTTATGGCCAATGGTAGCATTATCGAATATTGCACAGGGCTCTGCGGCTTTCGCGATAATGGTTCTTTCAAAAGATGATGAGAAATTAAAAGGATTATCTTTAACGTCAGGGGTTTCAGCGTGGCTTGGCATTACGGAACCTGCAATGTTTGGTGTGAATTTGCGTTTTAGATTTGCTTTTATTTCTGCAGTGATTGGTTCAGCTATTGCGGGTGTTGTCATATCTGTAGCCGGAGTGAAAGCAGCGTCGGTGGGAATTGGGGGTATACCAGCTCCGTTATCAATTGTTCCACAGAGCTGGCCGCCTTTTATTATTGGAATGGTAATCGTAATCGTTGTGCCGTTTCTTTTAACGTTAACGCTCGGAAAGCTTCAGAAAAAATCAACCGTTACATCAACTGTCGCGGCTACAGAATCGTTTCAACATAATCCAAAGAATTAAATGGTGGTGTTAAAAATGCAAGAACCTTGGTGGAAAAAATCGGTTGTCTATCAAATTTATCCTAAAAGCTTTTACGATACGACTGGCAACGGCGTGGGTGATATAGCTGGTATTATTGAAAAGCTAGATTATTTGAAAAAGCTCGGGGTAGACGTTGTGTGGCTAACGCCAATTTATAAATCGCCGCAGCGGGATAATGGATATGATATAAGTGATTATTTTGTTATTCAAGAAGAATACGGAACAATGGAGGACTTCGATCGTTTAGTAACAGAAGCGCATAAGCGGGATCTTAAAATCATCATGGATATTGTCGTTAATCATACGTCAACTGAACATGAATGGTTTCAAGAAGCTAAAAAATCGAAAGATAACCCGTACAGAGATTTTTATATTTGGAAAGATCAAAAAGAAGATGGAAGTGCTCCGACGAACTGGGTTTCAAAATTCGGAGGATCCGCGTGGGAGCATGATAAACTCACAGAACAATCGTATCTGCATTTGTTTGATGTTACGCAAGCGGATTTGAACTGGGAAAATGAGCGTGTGCGCCGCAGCGTGTATGATATGATGACGTTTTGGTTTGAAAAAGGAGTAGATGGATTTCGTCTGGACGTGATTAACTTAATTTCAAAAGATCAGCGCTTTTTAGATGATGATGGTTCTATCGCGCCAGGAGATGGACGGAAATTTTATACCGACGGTCCTCGCGTTCACGAATATATGCGAGAAATGAATCAAGAAGTTTTTTCAAAATACGACAGCATGACCGTTGGGGAAATGTCGTCGACAACTGTTGACCACTGTATTCAATATTCTCATCCGGACCGGGGCGAGCTTAGCATGACGTTTAATTTTCATCATTTGAAAGTCGATTACCCAAACGGAGAAAAGTGGGCGTTAGCAGATTTTGATTTTATTAAATTAAAAGAGATTCTATCAACTTGGCAAACGGAGATGAATAAAGGAGGGGGATGGAATGCACTATTTTGGTGCAACCATGATCAGCCTCGCGTTGTTTCCCGCTATGGAAACGATGAACTCTATCATAATAAATCTGCCAAAATGCTCGCTGCAACGATTCATCTGATGCAGGGAACACCTTATATTTATCAAGGGGAAGAAATAGGTATGACAAACCCGAAGTTTTCTTCTATTGATGAATATAGAGATGTGGAGTCATTAAATGTGTATGAGATAAAACGTGCACAAGGAACGAACGAAACTGAAATTTTGGAGATTTTAAAACATAAATCAAGAGATAATTCCCGTACACCGGTGCAATGGAGCGATGAGCCAAATGCAGGTTTTACAAAAGGAAAGCCATGGATTAATCCGGCCGATAACTACCGTGAAATTAATGTAGAAAAAGCGTTAGATGATGAAGATTCAATTTTTTATTTTTATCAAAAGCTTATTGCACTGCGAAAGCAGTACGAGATTATCACCTATGGAAACTATGAATTGATTCTTGAAGAAGACGAGCAGATTTTTGCTTATATCCGAAATGGAGCAGATGAAAAGCTGTTGGTTATAAACAATTTCTACGGCAGCGAAACGACTTTTGAACTGCCAGAAAATCTGAATTTTGAAGCATATCATAGTGAAATATTGCTGTCTAACTACGAAGATTCATCAAAGGAATTCAAGCGAGTCTTACTTCGGCCGTATGAATCGATCGTGTATCATTTAAAAAAATAGAGAAAAAAGTAAAAAGAACGATGGGTGACAATCTATCGTTCTTTTTATACAATTGGGTATATATAGAAAGTAAAATAGGTGATGGCAATTGAAAGAAAATAAATTTATCAGCATTTACGAACAGCTAGTCGATAAAATTAAACGTGGTGACTGGCGTCCTAATACAAAACTTCCTTCTGAAAATGAGCTTGTTGAACAGTATCAAACGTCTCGTGAAACGATACGGAAAGCGTTAAATTTACTTTCACAAAATGGGTACATTCAAAAAATGAAAGGAAAAGGCTCATTTGTATTGGACGTATCACGCTTTGATTTTCCAGTATCAGGACTTGTTAGCTTCAAAGAAGTAGCGGAAAAGCTAGGACATACATCGACTACTATTGTAAAAGAGTTTGAATTAATTAAGGCCGATCAAGATCTGTGCACACAGCTTGGGGCGACGAAAAAAGATCTCATATGGAAAGTAGTTCGAGCGCGTGAAATCGATGGAGAAAAAATTATTTTAGATAAAGATTTTTTTCATAAAAAGTATGTTCCTCACCTCACAAAAGACATATGCAAAGGCTCTATTTATGAATACTTAGAAAAAGATCTTGGGCTGAAAATAAGCTTTGCCAAAAAAGAAATTTCCGTTGACGAGCTGACGGACGAAGATAAGTGTTACTTAGATTTAAAAGACTATGAACATATTGTGGTAGTAAGAAACTATGTGTATTTAGAAGATGCAAGCCTTTTTCAATATACGGAATCACGTCATCGTCTTGATAAGTTTCGTTTTGTGGATTTTGCTCGCAGAGGTATATAATGGTTCACTGCCCATGAGTTTTTCCTTTTTGTACATGTTCACAAAAAACTGCTTTGGTATAAAAAACAAAGCAGTTTTTTTATGGGAAAAATGGAAAAACGTGATCATTTTGACGATAAAATTTTAAAAAAGTTGAATTTTTCTTTGGAGTTTGTTTTAGTAGAACATAAGATTATTTTATATTTGTATAATGTTATCCATACAGGATAGGGATTTATTGTTCTTTTTTTATTAGATGTATAAGAAAATGTTATTTAAAAACAACAATTCCATTAGTAATTCTAATGGATGTATCTAACTACAGCATTAAAG
The DNA here is from genome assembly GCF_029522155.1 of Priestia sp. P5. Lineage (NCBI taxonomy): Bacteria > Bacillati > Bacillota > Bacilli > Caryophanales > Bacillaceae > Priestia > Priestia sp. P5. The sequence goes on from NZ_JAKWFJ010000002.1 coordinate 353,678, forward strand.
GGAGCTGCTCAAACAATACTAAGTAAAAAGGAGGAGACGGAATGAGTCACGATTATCGACTTTATCCTCTTGGTGACAGCGGCATTGTCGTTTCATTTGGAGACGAAATTAATTTCGGTATACATAAACGTATTCAGCAATTTACTGAGGTGCTAGAGCAATCATTATGTAAGGGAATGATTGAATATGTGCCGGCTTTTGCAACAGTTACAATCTATTATGATCCTTGGATAATGAGTGAAAAAGGAAGAAGAAATCCTTACACAGAAATATCTACATATATTGAAGAACTGCTTTTCCGCCAGGAAGAAAAATCTGAAGCGGTCGCTAGACAAATTGAAATTCCGGTGTGTTACGGAGGAAAGTACGGCCCGGACTTAGAGAGAGTAGCCGCTTTTCATTCATTAACGCCTGATGAAGTTATCTCTATTCATACAAATGGAGAATATTTGGTGTATATGATAGGCTTTGCTCCTGGTTTTCCTTACTTGGGAGGGATGAGCGAAGAAATTGCGACTCCAAGAAAAGAATCACCGAGAAACAGCATCCCAAAAGGGTCAGTTGGCATCGCAGGAATGCAAACCGGAGTGTACCCAATTGAAACACCTGGAGGATGGCAGTTAATCGGGCGTACTCCTCTTACACTATTTAACCCAGAAAAAGACTCGCCAAGCTTACTTCAAGCAGGTGATCGTATCCGATTTGTTTCCATTTCTGAAACGGAATATGAAGCACAAAAGGAGGTGGATGAAGATGAGTATTAAAGTGATACGTCCTGGTTTATTAACAACGATTCAAGATATCGGCAGACATGGATATCAAAAGGACGGCATGATTGTCAGCGGGGCAATGGACAAAGTTGCTTTAAGGATTGCCAACTTATTAGTAGGAAATCAAGAAAACCAGCCGGTTATTGAAATTACGTTAATGGGACCAAAAATTGAATTTCAGCAAGATGCTTTGATTGCCCTGACAGGAGGGGATTTATCGCCAACTGTTAATGATGAAGCCGTAAAGATGTGGCGGCCTTTATATGTGAAAAAAGGGAGCGTGCTGCAGTTTGGTGTTCCGACTTTAGGGTGCCGTTCTTATTTATCGGTTTCCGGTGCTTTTAATGTTCCTGCAGTTATGGGAAGTACATCTACTTCACTTCGCGCTCGGATAGGCGGGCTGCACGGTAAAGCATTACAGTCAGGAGACGAAGTATTAAGCCATCCTCCTACAGAAATAGGGGAAGCAATTATAAAGAAACTGGTGAAAAAGCAAACGGACCGCTCTTTTCAGCAGGCTTTTTGGACGATTCATCCTAAACTTCTTCCTTCATACGAGACGCCTATTATCCGCACGATGAAAGGTGCGGAATTTGATTGGTTTACGAAAGAAAGTCAACAACATTTCTTTAATCAAGAATTTGACGTTACGCCGCAATCTGACCGAATGGGCTATAGGCTAAAAGGGAAGAAACTAGTCCTTGGTCAAGAAAAAGAGCTGCTTTCTAGCGCTGTGACGTTCGGTACAATTCAAGTACCAAAAGAAGGACACCCTATTGTTTTATTAGCAGATCATCAAACAACAGGCGGATATCCTAGAATCGGACAGGTAGCAACTGCAGATTTTTCAGCGCTGGCGCAAATTTCTCCAGGGAAAAAGGTTTCTTTTCAAGTAATTTCACTGGATGAAGCGCAGCATTTATATATGGAGCAGGAAAAGAAAATAAATCATATTAAAAGAGCACTTCGAATGAAAATATAAGGAGAGAAGAAGATGGCTACCGTTGATCTGAACTGTGACTTAGGGGAGAGCTTTGGGAACTATAAATTAGGAAATGATAAAGAAATTTTACGCTATGTAACGTCAGCAAACATTGCTTGTGGCTTTCATGCCGGAGATCCTTCGGTTATGAGAGAAACAGTAAAGCTGGCTTTGAGTGAAAATGTGGCGATTGGCGCGCACCCCGGATTGCAAGATTTAGCTGGATTTGGACGTAGATATATGAAAATTACGCCTCGAGAAGCTTATGATTTAATGGTGTATCAAATGGGGGCTCTTTCAGCTTTTATACGTGCAGAAGGAGGGACCCTTCATCATGTGAAACCTCATGGCGCTTTATATAATATGGCTGCAGGGGATCGAGACATAGCTAAAGCTATTGCTGAAGCTGTTTATAATGTTAGTCAGGAAGCTATTCTATATGGTTTGGCTGGAAGTGAATTGATTAAAGCTGGAAACGAAATGGGCTTGCGTACGTCTCAGGAAGTATTTGCAGATCGAACCTATCAACAGAACGGCATGCTGACGCCGAGAAACGTTGAAAACGCCGTGATTCAAGATGAAGAAGCGGCTATTGCTCAAGTAATTAAAATGGTCAAAGAAAAGAAAGTATTCACTGTGCAAAACGAAGAGATTTCCATTCAAGCAGATACCGTTTGTATTCATGGAGACGGTGCACATGCTGTTGAATTTGCCAAAGCTATTTGTGACAAGCTAAAAGAAGAACAAATCATTATTCAACCACAATGAGGTGACATCATGAAAAAAGAACGCAACTGGAGCGTGCTGCTCGGCGCAGCATTTTTAATGGCTACTTCAGCAGTGGGTCCAGGTTTTTTAACTCAAACAACGGTCTTTACACAAGCTCTCGCCGCAAGTTTCGGTTTTGTCATTTTACTGTCGATTTTATTAGACATTGGCGTTCAGCTAAACGTATGGCGTATTATTGCCGTTTCAGAAAAAAGAGCACAGGATATCGCTAACAGTGTTTTGCCAGGTCTCGGCTTATTTATTGCTATTTTAATTGTAATTGGAGGCTTAGCATTTAATATTGGAAACGTAGGAGGAGCGGGTCTTGGCTTTAATGCGCTATTTGGTATTTCTCCTAAAGCGGGTGCAGTCATTACAGCCATCATTTCTATCGCAATCTTTTTAGTCAAAGAAGCCGGAAAATTAATGGATCGATTTGCTCAATTAATGGGCGGAATATTAATTATTTTAATGGTGTATGTGGCTATTTCGTCCGCTCCCCCAGTAGGAGAAGCGGTATCTAAAACATTTTGGCCGGATCACATTGACGTAATGGCAATTGTGACTCTTGTAGGAGGAACGGTAGGAGGATATATTACATTTGCAGGAGGTCATCGTTTATTAGATGCAGGAATTAAAGGAAAAGCTGCGATTCCTGAAGTAACAAGGGGAGCAGTATCCGGTATTACGATTGCTTCCATCATTCGAATTTTTCTATTTTTAGCGACATTAGGTGTGTTGAGTCAAGGGTTAAAACTGAATCCTGATAATCCACCAGCCTCTGTTTTTCAGTTAGCCGCAGGGGATATTGGCTATAAATTATTCGGTGTCGTCATGGCAGCAGCGGCTATCACTTCAGTTATTGGTTCAGCATATACATCGGTTTCCTTTATTAAATCCTTCAGCAAAAGGATTGAGAAATATGAAAACTGGATTATCATTGCATTTATTACGATTTCAACCCTGGTTTTCTTGACGATTGGCCAGCCGGTCACTCTGCTTATTTTAGCTGGAGCATTAAATGGGTTAATCTTACCTATTACACTTGGAACAATGCTTATAGCGGCGTATAAAAAGAAGATAGTAGGCGATTACAAGCATCCGACTTGGCTTACCGTTTTTGGCGGTTTTGTGGTCGTTATTATGGCTGTACTAGGAGTCTATACGCTTGTGACTCAAATGGCAAAACTGTGGTAAGGAATTCTATAACCAATTAAAAAAGGGCCTTCTGGCCCTTTTTTAATTGGTTATAGGCAATACATATAAAATGATTGCTAAAAAGTGGAGTACGGTTCCGCCAAGAACAAACATATGCCAAATCATATGATGAAAACGAAATCCTCGCCATACGTAAAAAACGGCCCCGATTGTATACAACACGCCTCCAACTACGAGAAGGACAATTCCTTGATGGGCAATGTTTTGAGTTAACGAATCCCAAGCAAACACAATCATCCATCCCATAAATACGTAAAGAATGGTGGAAATAAAAAGGAATTTCTTCACAAAAAAAGCTTTGAATACAATTCCTGCAAGAGCGATGCCCCACACAATTCCAAAAAGTGTCCAGCCGGTGGTTCCTTTTACTGCGATAAATAAAAATGGAGTGTACGTACCGGCAATAAACAAATAAATAGAAGAGTGGTCAAATATCTCAAAAAGATCTTTTACCTTACCTTCCGGAAAACTATGGACAAGCGTAGAGGAGACATAGAGAAGCAGCATGGTTACTCCGTAAATAGTAAAACTGATAACATGCCAAGGCGTTCCTTCTAACGAAGAAAGTACGATTAAAAGCGTTAATCCAACAATGCTGAGTATGGCTCCAACGCCGTGTGTAATCGCATTTGCAATTTCTTCTCCTCTTGTAAATGTGTGTGTAGTAGCCATTTACAAAATCCTTTCTTTACACAAATTTATCTTCTATTTTCTCAGAGGTTCAGGTTTGAACATACCTGCTGAGAAAAAATCCGTAACTGTCAAAAACATGAGTGGAAAGTTCATTGATTATTTCTTTATTATAGACCATTCTTTTGATTTTATCTATTTTGACTGGAGGTTCGAAAAGAGGAAAGATGTATATGTGAATGTTCACTAGCTGTAAAAAGCATGTATAGAAGAAAAAAATGCTTTTTGAAAAAATGGCAGAAAAGTTGTCATGAAGGCATGATTTTGAAATACATATAAAATAAAACTTTTAACAGTCAAGGTTACGATTACTGCTTAGCTCATTTGCAATAGATAAGTAACAAGATTGTAAGAAGGCAGGGGGATGGAAGCAGTGAAAAAAGAAGTTATTTTTGATGAAACAGGCACATACAAATACTCTCTATTATGCAAATGGAGTGAAGTAAACGAACGTAAACTTACGTTTGTCTTGTCATTTCCAGAAAATACGTATGAATACAGCGACGATACAGCTATATCCAAATGTATAGAACTGGCGCAAAAGTGGGGATTTGGAGTCTTAGAAATCGTTTATTTATTCAGCTATCAAACCGATCATGTTTCGTTTTTACGCATGCTTTCAAAAGAAGAAGCTGTTGGAACAAGAACAGGTGAGTATATTCAAAAAGCAGTGGAAGATGCTGAACTGGTTGTGGTAGCTTGGGGTGATCATGGAAGCATTTATAACCGGCAAGAGGAAGTAGAACGCTTTTTGAAACACAAGCCGGTATACTGTTTTGGAAAAACGAAGCAGCAATTCCCTCGCCATATTTTATCCGTCGTGCACCGTACAGAATTACAGAAATACGAAGTGCCGGCTAATCGTGAAGAGTCAGAAGAAGTTTCTTCGTTTATTGAAGACATAGATCAAAGTTTTGGTGGAGAGGATTATTCTCCAATTAAACAACTAACAGAAGAAGAACCGCTTATGTTTATTGAAGACATTTCCAGTATGTATCGGTAAAAAGAAGAAGCGAGGTTTATATTCCTCGCTTTTTCGTTAGTATAAAACACCAAGTTTTGTCATATGGTTGTATCAAGAAGCGTGTGTGAAGGGGGAACTTTATGAAGTTGAATGAAGTGTTGCACCGCATCACAACTATTTATAATGAGTTAGAAGAAGAGTGCTTTCAATATATAGGGGCTGTGATCAACGAAAATGCAGAGCTGGATATTTCTCGTCTAGAAGAATTAAGTACGCTGTTAAACTTCGTATATGAATGCTCGCAGGATATATTAGTAGGTTCTATTTTAACAAAATTGGATTATGGACAACCCATTTATCAATTTGCTATGTTAAAGCCTATTTCTCTGGAAGGAAATGAAGATAAGTTAGATATTTTATATGAAGAAAAAGTAAAAGTAGAAAGAGCTATTCTAGATGTGTATACAGCTCAGCGAAAGAAGTTATTGACTCAAGCAGCTGAAGACTTAAAAGAACTGCACTACGAGCTGCAGACCTATGTATATGCTTGCAACATATAAGTGAATCTGTTGAACTGGCAAGGCATATATACAAATAAAAGGGAACATGTTAGGATAAATAAAAAGAACTCCTAATCAAAGAGTTCTTTTTATTGTAAAATATATGATTTTGAACTAGTAAAGCATAAAGACGGTGGTAATGGCAGTTACCCTTTTCTTTGTGCTTTTTTTATCCAATTGTGTTGATGATGCTGCTTACCGCGTTAAATAAGTTCATTAAAACGTCGTTGAACATGTTTGCAACCTCCTTTATGATAGATTTACATAGTAATACGAGAAAACATAAAGTTTGGATCACATTTTTTTAATGTTTTTTTAGAAAAATAGTTAAAAAAAGAGTTTAATGGAGGTTGAAGAAGATGAATTCGTTTACAAACGACGAAAAGCAAGCAGTATACAAAGCGATTTATGGAAGAAGAGATGTACGAACATTTTTGTCTGATGAGATTCCGAATGAAACGGTTTATAACATTCTACAGGCTGCTCACAGCGGACCTTCCGTCGGGTTTATGCAGCCTTGGAATTTTATATTAGTATCTGATACAGAAGTGAAAAATAAACTTGCCTGGGCAGCAGATAAAGAGAGAAGAGCACTGGCTATTCATTATGAAGGTGAAAAGAAAGAAGATTTTTTAGAGCTAAAGATTCAAGGATTAAAAGAAGCGCCGTTAACTATTTGCGTAACGTGTGATCCAACAAGAGGGGGCTCTCATGTTCTCGGAAGAAACTCAATTCCAGAAACCGATATGATGTCAACTGCGTGTGCGATTCAAAATATGTGGCTTGCTTCATATGCAGAAGGACTGGCAATGGGGTGGGTAAGTTTTTATAAGAAAAATGATGTACGTGACATTTTACATATTCCTCCTCATATTGATCCTGTAGCGCTCATGTCAATTGGCTATACAGATAAATATCCTGAGAAACCAATCTTAGAACAAGCAAACTGGGAAAAAAGAAGGGATTTAGACAAGCTAATTTATCATAATGTATGGGAAAATGAAAAAGAATAGCGAAGAGAAAATAAAGACATACTAAAAAGCGCCGAAATATAGTGAAATTTGAATATTAAATGATACACTATATATAGCGAAAGCGGATATGAGCGTCTAGCGTATCCGTTTTATTTATATGTATACAAATGACTTGGGAAAAAGAGAGATAGGAGAATTGAAGGTTTCATGAATATTGCAAGAAGTTGGCTTCACAACAAACTTACTGTTCGCATCATTACGCTTATTATCATTACAGTTTTACTTGTCAGCATTAGAAGTATGCTTCAGCTGCTGTTATTTACGTTTATTTTTACCTTTTTAATTGGTCGTCTTCAACAAACGTTAAGAAGAAAGCTTCCGCTTAATTCAACGCTTATACTCATCGTCATCTATATCGCACTGATTGGGGCCCTCGGTATTGTAGGATATGTATATATCCCGGTTATTATGACGCAAGTTACTGAGCTTGTACAGAAGCTGATGTATTTTTACAAACACCCCCCTGATAATACATTCGTCACCTATATTATCGATAATCTAAAGAGATTCAAATCACCAGAAAATATTCAGCAGAATATTGATTTAGTATACAGCTATTTATCTAATATTGGAAAAGTAAGTGCACAAGTTTTCTTAGCACTCTTGTTAAGCCTATTCTTTTTACTTGAAAAGTCGCGGATTCACCGATTATTTGTCCAACTGGAACAATCTAGGCTGGGCTGGTTTTTCAAAGAAGCTGGCTATTTGGGGAGAAAATTTGTTAATTCCTTCGGCAAGGTAATAGAAGTTCAGTTTATTATCGCTTTTGTGAACAGCATTTTGTCCGTTATTGCGCTGTGGGTGTTAGGGTTTCCTAATTTGCTTGCACTTGGCGTTATGGTCTTTCTACTAGGGCTAGTGCCGGTCCTTGGGGTATTTGTTTCACTCATTCCACTTTGTACAATCGCTTACAGTTTAGGAGGCGGTGTAAAAGTACTATCTGTGTTAATTATGGTGGTAGTACTTCACGCACTTGAAAGCTATGTATTAAATCCAAAGCTCATGTCATCTAAAACAAACTTGCCAACGTTCATTACGTTTATCATTTTAGTGTTTGGTGAACACTTCTTGGGCGTGTGGGGGCTGATTCTTGGTATTCCTATCTTTATTTTCTTTTTAGATCTAGTAGGAGTAGATTCAGCACAGCAGCTGTCAAAAAAAGAAACCTCCGTAGACTAGTCTGCAGAGGTTTCTTTTCTTAAGCAGCGTATCGTTTTTTGAATAGTAGGATGATCGCGATGCTTAAGTTTATAAGCAAGAAAGATCTGATTTTTTACTGCTAAATGTTCAAGTTCGATTTTTACTTTTCTTTCTCGAAGCGCTTCTTGAATTAAATAGCGGGGAAGCAGGCTGATTCCCATGTGATGCTGAATGGCTTTTAACACCGTTTGAAGATTTGGAATGACGTGATGAGGCTGAATTTCAGGTCGTTTTTTAAAATGCTGTCGCCAAAAACGTCTAATAATAGGAAGTTCAAGACCATAGCTAATCCACCGCTGGTTGTATAAAAAATCTTCTACGTCTTTACTAGCTGTCATTTCAAAAGAAGGAGGAACAGTTAAGACAAACTCTTCTTCTTCAATGACCGTATATTCAATTCCAGGTATTTGCAATCTTTGGGTTGTAATCGCAATATCAATTTCGTCGTTTTGAATCTTTTCAAGTAAAACAGAAGCAATACCAAACTGGCTGTAGCATCGGATACCTGCATCTTTTATTCTCTCTAAAGCTTGTTCGGTAAAATACTCTACGGGAGAACCAATTTTTACGACCGGCAGCGCGTTGGGAGATGAAGCGGTCATTTTTAATTCAATTGAAGCAGCTTCTAGACTTTCAATTAACGGGACAATACGCGTGTACAGTTCTTTACCTTTTTCTGTTGGAATCATCTTTCTCGGTGCACGGATAAATAAACCTTCGCCTATTTCAGCTTCTAAAGCAGCTAAGTGCTGACTCATGGCCGGCTGCGTTAAGATCCTCGCTCTGGCTGCTTCAGAAACGGATCGATATTTGTAAATGCTTATAAAGCTGCGATACCATTCAAAATCAATCATTTATGTCATCCTTTCTTATAAATTTATTTATGGTTATCTATTTATTTTCTAATTTGTATTATAGACAAGCTCTCTTTAAAATAAAAATAGTAAGCAAATCATTTTTAGATAAAATAATAATAGCAACGCTAGGCAAATGATTTAAAAAGGAGAGTTAGACTGTGAAAGCATTATTATTGCAAGATAAAAATAAATGGACAGAAATGAAAGTAGAAGAAATAGAAAAACCTCTTCCGAATAAAGGGGAAGTAGTAGTTGAAGTTCACGCAGTGGGACTTAATCCCGTAGATTATAAAACAGCTACTAACGGAAACCCTCATTGGACATATCCTCACATTCTAGGTTTAGATGTAGCTGGGACAATTGATGAAGTTGGAGAAGGAGTAGTTGATTGGAAAAAAGGAGACCGCGTCGTCTATCACGGGGACTTTATGAAAAAAGGTGGATATGCTGAATATGCGGTTACAACTGCTCATTCAATTTCGCGCATTCCTGATGCTGTTACATTTGAAGAAGCTGCTGCTTTGCCTACTGCAGGTTACACGGCGTATGAAGCACTATTTCGTAAACTTCCAATGAACCATATTCAAACCATCTTAATTCATGGAGGAGCTGGAGGCGTAGGGGGCTTTGGCGTGCAGCTTGCTAAAAACGCTGGAAAGACCGTTTTCTCAACAGCTTCAGCACATAATCATGAGTATGTAAAGTCGTTAGGAGCCGATTATGTAATTGATTATCGCGAGGAAAACGTCGCAGAAAAAGTATTGGAGCTGACAAATGGCCGCGGCGTAGATGCTGTGCTTGACACGGTGAGCGCAAAGAACGCAACAGACTCTTTAGATATGATTGCCTATAGAGGGCATTTAGCACATATTGCTGGTGCACCTGATTATACAAAAGTAAAGCCTTTTACAAAGGTGATTTCTTATCATGAAGTAGCTTTAAATGCTGCACACCACGTTGATGACATGATTGCGCAAGCGGATTTAGCAAAAATGGGCGATGAGCTTTTAGCATTGGTAGCAGAGAAGAAAGTAGCTCCGATGATTGAGCGCATCATCTCGTTAAAAGAAGTGCCAAGTGCATTAGAAGAGCTTTCAAAACGCCATGTGAAAGGGAAAATCATTGCTAAAATTAAATAATAGCAGGACAGAAAAGACTCTTTTATTACAACTAATAAAAGAGTTTTTTTCTGCTATTTTCTTTTTTTGCGTTACTTCACTTATGAACTGCATATGATAGAAGATAATCAAATATGGCAAACGAGTGCGTATGAGCTTTTTTTACTAGTAAAATTGCTTTGAAATCGTGAAATTTTGAATAGTTTGAGTTATGATGAAAGAACGTGAAATTTGTATGATTGAAAGGAGAAAAAAGGTGCAAGGGTTTATTGATTTTGTACAAAATTTAGGCATAGTGGGCATCTTTATTGCTACAGCAATCGAAGCTGCGGCAATTCCTTTTCCGTGTACGTTATCGATTTTGCTCATTGGCTCGGTGCTGCAGCTTTCAATATGGAAAATCCTTATTGTTTCAGCTGTCAATACCGTTATTTATATCGCATTCAACTATATTCCGTTCGTTATGGGATACAGGTTTGAATTTATTACCAAGCGCTGGTTTGGTGAAAAAAATATAAAGCGTGCCCAAAAATGGTTTCATAAATATGGAAAATGGAGTATTACGATTTCTCGTCCCATCAGTATCGCAAACTATATAACCTATTTGGCAGGCCTTAGTAAAATCAAATCTAAGGACTTTGTTTTATACAGTACCTTAGGAATTTTTCCGTGGTTTGTTTTTTTGCTCTATGTAGGAGGACTTGGAGATATTGAAAAAATCCAAAAATATTTGCATGATGTAGATCGTTTAATATTTGTTATTCTTATAATCGGAGTGATAGTTGGTGCAGGCTGGTGGATGAAAAAGAGAAGAGAAAGCCACGCTCAAGAATAAAGCTATAATGATGGTTATAGCTTTATTTTAATATAAAGAAATTCTTTAAATAAAAAGATTTTTCTGAAAAATAATAAAAAAACATTTTTCCTTTTAAAAAAATGTGATACTATGATACATAAGGTCGCTAAGAATTATCTTGGTTCATCCGGTGTTTACTGCAGTTATTTAATAAAAGAAGCCAGGTATAGGTAAAAGCTTTGTTTCTAGCAATGTTGAGAAATGCTGCCTTGTGAAGGGAGGTAAGACGTACAGTACGTGTCAAACGTGTGTTATTAAAACCATAAATTTGTAAGCGATTTCTTTCTTTTTACATGTGAGTAGAGCAGCTTTGGTTTTGAATGCAGCTTGTTACAGATTAGTTAAATAATGAGTATAGTTTAAAATTAGATCGATCTAATTACCCGTACTATATGCATATGAAATGTGTTTGATCGTAAATGAAAATAAGCTTAAAAAGTACAGGTTAGGCACCACAAGTATTTCTGAAATTTTAATAAAACAGGAGGTAGAATCATGAAAAGTGCAGGGCGTATCAACGGCAAAACTCAGCTCATTGGCCTGTTAGCAACTCCAATTGGACATTCATTATCACCATCTATGCATAATATGGCCTTTAAAAAACTGGGATTAAATTATGCTTATTTAGCTTTTGAGGTAGGAAATGACTCGTTAGAAGATGCGATTAAAGGGCTGAGAGCGTTAAATGTTAAAGGTTTTAATGTATCCATGCCAAATAAAACAAAAATTCTCCCGTTTCTTGATGAATTAGCAGACAGCGCCAAATTTTCAGGAGCTGTCAATACCGTCGTAAACGATAATGGCGTACTAGTTGGGCATAGCACAGACGGTATGGGCTACATTCGAAATTTAAAAGAGAACGGCGTGGAGATCACAGGGAAAAAAATGACGTTGGTCGGTTCGGGTGGAGCAGCGACGCCTATTGCTATTCAAGCGGCTTTAGAAGGACTTGAAGAATTAACAATTTTTGCTCGTCATGATGAATTTTATTCAAAAGCTGTAGAAAACGTAAAAATTATTAATGAAGAGATGAAACATGTTTCATGTAAAGCGAAGCTGTATTCTCTTGAGGATACAGACAGGTTAAGAGAAGAAATTAGAACGAGCGATATTTTGACAAATGGAACAGGAGTAGGAATGAAACCGTTAGAAGAATTCAGCATTATTGAAGATATATCAATGCTGCGTCCTGATTTAATTGTAACAGATGTCGTGTATATGCCTATGAAATCAAAACTGTTAGAACAAGCTGAATCAATTGGATGTCACACTGTTAATGGAATAGGAATGATGATCTGGCAAGGGGCCATGGCGTTTGAATTGTGGACAGGAAAAGAGATGCCTGTGGAGTATATTAAGCAACAAATGTTTGAACCGAGCTTACAGTATTAAAAACGCGTATTTTTTAACTTTGCTAGAAATTTGTATAAATGAAGGGACTATATCTTCTTTTCCTCTAGCACAATAAAAAAATGATTCTAGACGATTAATATATAAAAGGTTTTGTTATATTAAAAAAGTATATATTTCAATTTTCTAAAAATTAAAAATATATATTGCGCAGAGAAATGTAATTCAGTATACTAAAACTCAAGTTTGAATTAATTTTACATTAGGCTGTGTCAAAAGACGACGCTTAGTCAAAAAAGGCAGGTGTTACAATGAGAAATTAAAAAAGCAGACACTAATCACATCATGTTCGGATATTTGAGTAGATCATAAAATATACGGCATCGTTCCGCAATATGTGAAGAGATTCCCGTTGGAATTAGATCGTTCTAATAAAAATTTATTAGATCGTTCTAATTAGAACTTTCTATTAATCTTTTTAATTCCACTAATAAAAGTTTTACGGAAAGGATAAGAGAACAAGTAAATAGCTAGAGGATTAGGTTTTCAGCATTGCCATCTTTCAACTTTAGTTCAGGCAGACTTTATGTAAGTAAGCAATTGTAAATGGGATCTGAGCAAAGAAATATTTCACAAAAATGAAAGCGCATACTTAAAATCTTATGAGTGAGGGAAGATAATGAAAAAACATCGTTGGTCGATTGTATTCTTGATTGCGGTTGGTGTAGTTGTAAACTATTTTGATCGAATTAATATGTCCATTGCTATGCCATTGTTACAAAAAGAATTTAACTTGACAGCAGGTCAGATGGGGATTTTCCTATCAGCATTTGCATGGTCTTACGCTTTACTTCAACTTCCTATAGGGCCTTTGCTAGATAAAATAGGCGTAAAATGGGTAACGCGTGTAGCGACTGTGATATGGACAGTAGCTTGTCTTTTAACTGCAGTAGCAAATGGATGGGGGTTAATTATTTTATCTCGAGTGCTGTTAGGAGTTGGAGAAGCACCATTCTTTCCATCTGCTGCCAAAGCAGTTAGCCATTGGGTTCCGCGTCAGGAACGCGGAAAAGCTATAGCAGCTTATGATTCTCAATCCAAACTTTCCAACGCCATCGGGGCGCCTATATTAGCACTAATTGTAACAGAGTGGGGCTGGCGAGGCGGTTTCTTAGCAACTGCTATTCTTAGTTTCATATATGCTATTGTTTATTGGATCTGGTATCGTGAACCTCATGAAGATGAGCGTTTAACGAAAGAAGAATATGACTACATTGTTCAAGGCGGTTCTCAAAGTTCAGAAGAAGTTAAAGGCAGTGCAATGGAGAACATTCGATATTTGCTAACTAAAAGAAAAGTCTGGGCAGTATTCATTGGGTTTGCGGCATACGGCTATTCATGGTTTTTGTTCTTGACTTGGCTTCCTGGATATTTAGCAACAGAAATGAACATGTCTATTTTAAAATCAGGCTGGTACTCGGCTATACCTTGGATTGTAGGTACCATTACTGAAATAGTAATCGGGGGCTGGCTTGTTGATCGTCTTATTAACAAAGGGTATAACCGGACGCGTGTCAGCAAGTTTTTTCTAGTAATAGGTATGGTATTTGGTTTGTCAATTATTGGGGCAGCGTTTACTCACAGTGCGAACGTAGCTGTATTTTGGATTTCAACAGCACTTGGAGGTCTTGTTGTCACATCTGCTGTTGCCTACAGCATTCCTACATTTATTGCACCAAAAGGAACGGTAGGAACATTAACGGGACTTTTAACATTCGGGAATAACTCAATGGCTATTGTTGCACCTATTACGACTGGGTTTATTGTTCAGGCCACGGGTTCATTTATGTATGCTTTCCTTTTAGCAGCTGCTTTTTTAGTGATTGGAATTTTAAGCTATACGTTCTTATTAACAGATTTAGACCCGATTGAAAGCAAAGAGTCTATCCTATTAGAAGAAAAAGAGTTAACTTTAGAAAAATAAATAATCTTAATATTTTGACTAATGATATCCGTTTTTAACATATCAAAGGAAATCTACTAATTAATTATCTTAATTAAGCATACAAACAGTTATTACCGGAGGGGATTCAACGTGTTAACCAAAAATTATGGACCTTTAACAGGAGTTCAAATACTGGATATTTCTACTATGATTGCTGCTCCTTTTGGAGCTACTTTACTAGCGGACTTGGGGGCGGAAGTAACCAAAATTGAACTTCCGGGAAAAGGAGATACGCTTCGGACTGTAGGGCCTTGGAAAGGGACTGAACCCTTAAGGTGGCCCGGACTTGCCCGCAATAAAAAGTCTGTTACGCTGGACATTCGATCAGAAGAAGGAGCAGAAATTTTCAAAAAGCTAATTAGTGGAGTAGACATTTTAATTGAAAATTTTCGCCCCGGTACACTGGAAAAATGGAACTTAGGATATGAAGAGCTTAAAAAAGTTAACCCTAAGCTAGTAATGGTGCGCGTATCAGGTTATGGACAAACAGGTCCTTATCGAGAAAAAGCTGGATTCGGTACACCTGGTACAGCATTTAGCGGACATACTTATTTACAAGGATATTCAGATCGTCCGCCCGTCAGTCCTTCTTACTCTTTACTAGATTATGTAACGGGCATATATACCGCGTTCGCTTGTGTAAGCGCTATCTATCATAGAGATGTACACAAACAGCCGGAAGGTCAAGTAGTAGAAATGGGATTATATGAATCTATTTTTCGAATGATGGAGTTTTTAATCGCTGAATATGATCAAAACGGAAAAGTAAGAGAGAGAAGCCCTGGACTTGCAGGTCACTCAAGCCCTGCAGGCACATATGAAACAAAAGACGGAAAGTTTGTTGTATTAGTATGTAGTACAGACTCTACCTTTGATCGTCTTGCAGAGGCAATGGAAAGAAAAGATATGTTAAAGGATCCGCGATACTATACAAACGTAGAGCGTCTAAAGCATGATCATGAAGTTCAGGAAATTGTGTCAAATTGGATTAAGTCCTTCACTCAAGACGAGCTGCAGGCAAAGTTAGATTCATTTGGTGTGCCAGTTAGTCCTATCTACAGCATTGAAGATATATTTAATGATCCTCAGTACAGAGAACGAGAAAACATTGTAGAAGTAGAGCACCCCCGCCTAGGAAAAATTAAGGTTCCGGGAGTAGTGCCAAAGTTTTCACATACACCGGGAGCAATTCGTCATCGTGCCCCTGAATTGGGAGAACATAATGAAGAAATTCTAGGCGGGAGACTGGGGTTATCAAGTGAAGACTTAGCGGTGTTAAAAGAAAAGGGGGTTATTTAATGAATACTATTCAAAAAATAGAATTACCGGAAAAAGTCATAATCTGTGAAGTAGCTCCAAGAGATGGGTTTCAAGCTGAACATGAGTGGATTCCTACAGAAGAAAAAATATCTATTATTCGTCAGCTAGCCAAGACAGGCATTCAATCAATGGAAATTACGTCTTTTGTACATCCGAGAGCGATTCCTCAGTTAAAGGATGCCGAGCAGGTCGTAGAAAGTGTTCAAGATTTAACCAATATCAAATTTCGCGCGTTAGTGCCGAATGTAAAAGGTGCACAGAGAGCCATTGACGCCGGAGTGAAAAAGTTAAAGCTTATGCTTTCAGCTACAGATTCTCACAGCTTATCTAACGCAAATTGTTCTGTAGAAGAAGCCCAAAAAGGTTTTTACCCTATTATCGAATTAGCAGAAAAGCATAACGTTAAAGTGGGAGGTTCAATTTCGGTAGCGTTTGGATGTCCTTATGAAGGTAAGGTTGCTATAGAACGCATTTCTTCTATTGTAGAACGATACAGAATGATGGGTGTCGAAGAAATTTCTTTAGCGGATACAACGGGGATGGCAAACCCTCAGCAAGTGTATCGTATACTAGGGTTTCTTAAACAAAATTATCCCGGCATTATTTTCTCCATGCATTTGCACAATACGAGAGGAATGGCATTTTCTAATGTAGTAGCTGCTTTGCAGCAGGGTGTTATTCATTTTGATAGTTCTATTATCGGTTTAGGAGGGTGTCCCTACGCTCCAGGCGCCACTGGAAATATAGCTACAGAAGACCTGGTTCATGGATTAAGTGAAATGGGAATTCATACGGGCATCGATCTTAACAAGCTTATTCAAGCAGCAAAAGAGGTAAAGCACGTAATTGGCCATGACGGTGGAAGCTATATGCTACAAGCAGGTCCTTGTTCAGAACTTCATGCCAAGCCAAAGGTTCAAGAGAAATTAGTATAACTAAGCCGTAAACATGATAGCCTTTTAGGAAGTGATGGAAGCGTTTAAATTAAAATAAATTAGATCGATCTATTTTCCTCTCATGTAAAAACGTTCAGGCCTTGTTTTATATAAAAGTTTGTTTAATAAAAATGAAAAGTTGGTGCTAAACATGATAGAAACTATTGAAAAGAAATCACAGCCTTATATTAACGGTGAATGGATTATTGAAGATCGAGAAGTAGCTTTAATAAAAAACCCCTATTCTGGAGAAGTCATAGGTGAGCAGCTATTAGCGAATGAAGAAGATGTTGAAAAAGCATTAGCATCAGCATATGAAGCAAAAAAACATGTTGTTGCCCTTTCTTCTTACCAGCGTTCTAAAATCTTAAAGAAAGCGGCTCTATTACTAGAACAAGAGAAGGAAAAATTTGCTCGACTTATTTCTTTAGAATTAGGAAAGCCTTTGAAAAATACGCTGGACGAAGTGGCCCGTTCAATCGAAACATTGGAACTGTCAGGGGAAGAAGCAAAAAGATTGATTGGTGAAACATTGCCTGGCGACGTTTCAGAACGAGGTGCACAAGCTATTGCATCTACTTTCCGAGTGCCCGTTGGTGTTGTAGCGGCTATCACACCGTTTAACGCTCCTTTAAATCTTGTATGCCATAAAATTGGGCCGGCTTTTGCTGCTGGGAATAGCGTTATTTTAAAGCCATCTTCGCAAACAACTTTAATTGCAACAGAGCTTTTAAAGCTGCTGCTGCGGGCAGGCTTCCCTAAAAATGCTGTAAATATGGTGCTTGGTCGAAGACAGGTTGCACAGCAAATTGTAAAAGATGATCGTGTGAATATTATTTCATTTACAGGTGGAACAGTAGCTAGTAAAAACATCTGTGAGCTAGCTGGAATGAAAAAAGTATTGCTCGAGCTAGGAGGAAATGCTGCAACGATCGTCCATAACGACGCAGATTTAAATCGTGCTGCGGCTATGTGTGCTAAAACCGGATTTAGCAATTCTGGCCAGAGCTGTATCTCTGTTCAGAGAATTTATGTACATCGATCTGTGGTCTCTGAGTTTACCAATCTTTTAAAAGACGAGGTGCTGAAACTTAAAATCGGAGATCCTTTATTGCCTGATACGGATGTAGGGTGTGTAGTAGATGTCCATGCAGCTGAGCGAGTGACGAGCTGGATTGATGAGGCCGTACAATCGGGAGCACAAGTGATATGCGGAGGAAAGCGCCGCGGAGCTACGGTGGAACCTACCGTTCTACTAAATCCTTCTAAAGAAAGCAAAGTTATTTGTGAAGAAGTATTTGGTCCTATTATTAGTATTGTCCCGTACGGTACGATTGAAGAAGCTATTGAAGAGACAAATGATTCTACTTTTGGTCTTCAAGCAGGGATTTTTACGAACAAAATGGATTTGGCTTATAAAGTGGCTCATTCTCTTGAAATGGGCGGTGTAGTTATTAATGGAACATCTAACTTTAGATTAGATCATTGGCCATATGGCGGAGTGAAAAACAGCGGTATTGGCAGAGAAGGCCCACGTTACGCCGTTGAAGAAATGACTGAAACGAAGATGATTGTATTAAGACTCCCTACGGAGAATTAAAATCAAATCAATATGTAGGACGTCTATAAATATATATCGTCATTTTGATTAGATCGATCTAATTCGTTTGAATAAAGGAGGAATTTATAAAATGCCTAATCAATTTTCACTTGCATATCTTACTGTTCTTGGATGTTCACCGCCTAAAATGACGTATATGGCTGCAAAGGCAGGGTATGATTTTGTTAGTTTAAGGCCTATTTACATGGGGTTGCCTGGAGAGCCTAATTATGCGTTAGCTGAAAATAAGCAGCTGATGCGAGAAACAAAATCTGCCATGTCAGAGACAGGAGTGAAGCTCCTTGATATAGAGTTAGCACGTATCTATGAAGGAGTTGATCCAAAACGTTACTTACCTGCAATGGAAGCAGCTGCTGAACTTGGAGGACGTCACGTCCTTAGTAGCATTTGGACGGACGATCGCAATTTTGGTATCGAATGCTTTGCTGAACTCTGTGATCTAGCTAAGCCTTTTGGGTTAACCATTGAATTAGAATTTGTTCCTATTGCGAGCGTATACAACCTTAAAGGCGCAATGGATGTTCTTTATACGGCTAATCGTGAAAATGCAGGTCTTATGATTGATATCCACCATTTTCATCGATCAGGAGATAAGGTGGAAGATTTGGACGACGTGCCTCGTGAGTGGTTTCGCTATCTTCATCTTTGCAATGCTTCTGCGGAAATTCCAAGTTCAAAGGAGGAGATGACTCGAGTTCTTAGAGAAGAACGATTGTATTTAAATGAAGAAGGTATTGATGTTGCAAGTATTATTAATCGTATCCCGCAGGTTCCTTATTCCATAGAGTTGCCAAATGTAAAACGTGCCAACGAATTAGGGTATGAAGAGTTTGCGCGTCAATGTTTACAAACTGCTAAACAATACTTAGATAAACATCCGCGCAAGAAGTATGTTTCTCATCAAGATCAGCTGCGTTTTCATTCTACACGATAGGTGCTTGTATACCCTTTTAAGTCTAACTGATGTTAGATAGTTTAACAAACTTTTAAAAAAGTAAACTTTTGTAAAAGGCGAACTATATATAATTTAATTAAAAAGATTATTCGTTTATAGTTGACTTGTAGAGAGACCTATAGTATATTTGTAGACAAGAAAAAGCTAAATACGGTTCACTCATATATGTTTGAGAATATGGCTCAGACGTTTCTACCTTATCACCGTAAATGATAGGACTATGAGTAAAAAGTGAATCTAGGTTCCCATTTTTACGTTAGTAGAAAGTTTGGTCCAAGCGATTCACATATTCACTTTTGAAAAGAAGTGGATATGACACCGAAGGGATAAAAGCCCAGGCGGGTAGGTTTTTGCTCATTGTATTTGAGAGACCTGCCTTTGTTTGGGCTTTTTCTTATGTGTCTATTTACAGTATGAGCGAGTGATCGAAATTTCTTGTTTGTATCTGCATTGCTTTCTGGGGAGAATAGCGATGCAAAGCATGAAATCACTCACTGAAGCTTTATCTGTAAGCCCTCATTTAACCATGGGAAGTACATTCTATCTATTTTCTAGCATTTTTTCTTTGATGAGCAGCGTGGGGACGCTGCTCTTTTTTTTGTTCTTGCTTTTTTCTCTGTAAATAAAGGTCTCTAAAGAGAAGGTGATTTGCGAAATTTGGCGAATTAATGCTTTAAACAATAAATGATAGAGAAGATAAAGCGGTCTATGAAAAATGAAGAAGTTGAAAAATTGAGGAGGGAATTATATTGCTTCACTTAATTAATGTTCGTTTGCCAATTATGCACGATCACGCTCTTTTTGAAGTGAAAATTTCAAATGGAATGTATACTTCTATCGTTTTACAAAACGGTTACCTTGAAGGTGACGAGTTTTTTCCGCTGCACGCAGCCGTGTTAGGAAAAGAAACTTCACTTGATGCACAGGGCCGTGTGCTATTACCAGGATTTGTAGATATGCATATGCATTTAGACAAAGCTCATTCGCTTCCTCAAGTGCCAAATATATCTGGAACTCTTCAAGAAGCTATTAAAAATTACAGCAGCAGCCTGCCGGCATTTCCAGAAGAAGAAATTAAGCAGCGAATGTTAAAAACTGCTTTGCAAGCATTAGGTAACGGTACGACTACGATTCGAACGCATATTGATTTTGACTGCAGCATGGAAGAAGATAGTTTATTTCGAAGTTTACAAGCGGCTGTCGAAGTGAGAGATGAATTAAGCCCGTATATGGAAGTGCAGGTTGTTCCGCTATTCTCTAACTTAGACATTGATGATATGAGTAAAATGAATAAAATCGAGCGAGTATTCGACCTTGAAATCGATGCGATTGGAGGCTGTCCTCATTTAGCTAGAAATCCAGAAAAAGAGATTGATGCTCTGTTTTCGCTCGCTCAAGCCTATAATAAACCTCTTGATTTACATGTGGATGAAAGCGATGATCCATCTGTTGATACAATCATTAATATTGCTCATAGAACGATTGAACTGAATATGGAAGGAAAAGTGGTAGTGGGGCATCTTTGCTCGCTTGCAGGAATGACTGATGCAAAAGTGAAAGAAATCTTAAATCTTTTGAAGCAGGCAAAAATTGGAGTTGTCACATTACCTGCTTCTAATTTATATTTACAGGGAAGAGAAGATAAAGGAATTGTAAGACGAGGCGTAACGCGTATTCGAGACATACAAAAAGCAGCGATTCCAATTGCTACTGCATCTGATAACGTGAACGACCCCTTTCATCCGTTTGGAAAAGCAGACTTGCTGCAAGTAGGGTTACTAACTGCCTATGCTGCACATATGGGAAGTCCGGATGATCAGCGGCAGTTGCTCCGCATGATTACAAGTATACCAGCTCGGCTGATTGGAAAAGAAAAGTATGGAGTCGAAGAAGGAAACGAAGCAAACTTTGTTCTATTAAATGTGCAGTCTGTACAGGAAATATGGACTGAACTTCCTGAAACTCGCTTTGTTTTCAACAAACATCGCTGGCTTAGCGTAAAAGAGACGCATCAGCGGCTCGCGGATACGAACTTGACTAACCTTTGGCAGGAAAACCAAATTTTAATTGGTTAAAAATGAGGTTGAGACATAACTATATCAATTTAATCTAAAGATGAACAAATAGTATAAATCATCTAATAGATATCACTACTTGTTACACCGCTGTCGTTGATTTCCGTGCAAGACTTCGCTTTCCGCGGGCGGCCGGTGAGCCTCCTCGTCGCTTGCGCTCCTGCGGGGTCTCACCTATTCCGCTTTTCCCGCAGGAGTCTGCGTCTTGCCCTCCAATCAACAACTAGAAGAAATTATATACATGAATCCTACGTGCACAAGCCTAATGAAAAGATCCGAACGAGTTGGATTCTCCATCAAAAATCCACTTCGTTCGGACCTTGCTTCAACGAATATACTCTTCTCTGTGCCTCATCTCTATAAATGTTTTGTTTAGCTCTGGCGTCCTAAAGTAGAACGTGATTGTACTTTTGCCACTCGAATGCCTTTCTTTAAGCGTATTGTACTAAGTTTTAACATCAGAAAAGCAATGCCTACTGAAAAGATAATTATAAGAGCAATGCCTATTAGATAAGTTATAGCAGGATGTGCCATTTTAAATGAAAGCAAATCAGAAACTAGACCAGCTATGAAACCAATGAATCCACTTCCTGCAAGTTCGTCTGCAAATACTTTAAATGAAGAAGGGAGGTTTAGTAAAGCAAATGGAATAAGGGCAATAAATAAATACACATAGGCTAAAATTGCTAAGAGAATCGACACACCAAATGTAAGACGGTTCTGAGGATTGTTAGGGTTGTGTTTAGCACCAATGGTACCTAACCAAATCCCGATACTGCTAATTCCAACGGTTAAAATTCCTTTTAGCAAAATACCACCAATTATTTGTAAAGCAGACCAATGAATGAACAAGCCTAGAACAATTTCAATAGTTGATAGCAGGATGAAAGGAAGCAGCCAGCTGATCCACAGCTTACCTAGTGCGAGTTGCCAACTTGAAATCGGCAGACTTTTTATAAGTGAAGCTGTTTCTGCTTCACGTGCGATGGAAGAGGCAGACATTGATCCGTTAAAGAGAGCGTAAAAGAAGAGGAAAAAAACTTGTACGCCGAGCCATACGTTATCTTTATAAGAAATTAAATTCTCTAAAGTAGCTCCACTTTTTAAAAACCCAACGGTAGGAAAGATAAGAAAGAATACAAAAGGCATAAAAACGAGCCATTCTCGCAAATCTCTTTTTATGTTTTTCCAGTCTGTCAAACCAATAACCATAATCGGATGATGAACTTTATACTTTTTGCTTGATGAAATTTTAGCTCTCTTTTTTGCTTTTCCTTCACTTAAACGAACCCATCCAGTTCTAAAACCTTTCTCCACTAAAGAAGAAGATAAGAGAATACTTAAAAAAGCTAACACCATAATACTTAACGCCGGTACAAAAGCATGAACAGATCCTTTAGCACTTGAAGTTATCGCTATGCTTGCCCAGTGAAAAGGTGTCCATGTAGGAAATAAGGGAAGGCCTGCTATTGCTTTTTCAAAAGGTGCTCCATTAGAACTAAAATTAGGAAGTTGAAATAATACATACACAATGACACCTGATAAAGCACTCATGGCTGTCATAAGTTCGTTTGCTCTCTGTGCAGGAATGAGTTGAACCAATATAAGGTTAAGTAAATAACAAAGAGAAAGTCCAGTTACCACTGTACTTAATAAAACTGCAAATGAAATAATGTAAAATAAAAAGTTAGTATGAACTCGAATACCGTATACGATAAATGGTATATAAAATAGAAAAAACATTATCAACGGTGTAGAAAGAAAACTCTTAATATATTTTACCCAAAAAAGCTGTCTTGTCGGAATGGGCAGTGTAAATAAAAAAGATAGGTCCAAAGAAGAATACAAGTTTTTAAATACCTGTGGGATCCCCATTAAGACCAGCATCCCTATTAATAATAAACAGCTATAAGAAAATAAGCTGCCCATCAGCTCAAAAGAGAGAGAGGGTGCGATTCTCCATACGCCTTTTGATAAAAAATACACAATAAGAGCAATGAATAAAGTAGAAAACCCAACCGTGGCGTATGCCTGTTTTTTAGAAGATCTAAAATGATTAAGAAGTAGTTTTCCTTCTGTTTGAAGCAAGAGTTTCATCATTGAATTTCACCGGCTTTTGCAAGTTCTTCTATGATGTTTTGCTGCTCTTCATTGCCTGTTAAATTGAGGAAAATGTCTTCGAGGGTAGACTGATCATTGTTCGCTTGCTGTCTAAGCTCTTTCATGGAACCTAAAGCAATAACTTCTCCATCTAAAATAATGCCAATTCGATCACAAAGCTGTTCAGCAATTTCTAAAATATGAGTAGTGATAAAGACCGTTACGCCATTATCGCAAAGTGTACGTAATAGATTCTTCAGCGTTTTTGCGCTTTTGGGGTCAAGTCCTACAGTTGGCTCGTCCAAAAAAATAATTTCAGGGTTATGTAAAAGCGCTCCGCATAAGGCTATTTTTTGTTTCATGCCGTGTGAGTAGCCTTCAATGAGTTCATGTGCTCGTTCTTCTAGCTGAAAAAGGCTTAGCCATTTATTGGAGCGTTTCTCGAATTCATCAGCAGATAATTTAAAAATAGAGGCAATAAACTGTAAGTATTCCATACCAGTGAGTTTTAAGTAAAGTGTAGGTTGATCAGGAACGTAGGCGATTTTTTGTTTTGCTTCAACAGGGGACTCCCACACATTAATTCCGCACACATTAATAGAGCCGGAAGAAGGTTCTAATAGTCCTGTCATCATTTTAATAGTCGTTGTTTTTCCTGCACCGTTAGGGCCTAAAAAGCCGAATAGTTCGCCAGTTTCTACGGTTAAATTAATGTTTTTTACCGCTTTGTACGAACCGTAACTTTTAGATACATTTGATAGTGAAATAGAGTGCATCTTTATCCTCCTCATTTGTTTTTCTACTATCATATACGATTGAAAAAGGATAAAGTTTCATAAAATGTAATAAAAAATCCAAAAAAGAGCATAAAAAGAAGCTGTCACATTAGTGACAGCTTCTTAATCAATTACTTTTGAACGTTAGCAGCTTGTGGTCCACGAGCTCCATCTTCGATTTCAAATGTAACTTCTTGACCTTCTTCAAGTGATTTGAAACCTTCGCCTTGGATAGCTGAGAAGTGTACGAATACGTCGTCTTGTCCTTCTACTTCGATGAATCCAAAACCTTTTTCTGCATTAAACCATTTTACTTTACCTTGTACCATTGTAGTACCTCCTGTGTGGAAAATCCACGAATATATTACTATCTCTGCTCAATTTCAATAAGAATCACTTTAAAGAAAGTCTTTCTATTTGTTAACACCGAACAAGAAATAATATACCTAGTATAACACTTTTTTATAAAAAAGAAACCTTTTTTCATAAAAAAGTACTCTGAGATAAAAATAAGTTGAAAATATGGATATATTTTGAAATAGTAAACAAGCTATTGTTTTGTGGATTTTTAGCAATCACTAAAATCTTGTATCTCGTAAAAAAAAATGAATAGCGAGGTTGACAAATTGAATAGATTGTAACTATAATGGTTACAACAAGCTGAGAAGAATTAGCAGTGCTATAAAAAGCTCAAATTTTTTTGTGTCATATGTAACCGTAATGGTTACAACTAAAATAAAAGGAGAGAATAAAAATGAAAATTGGTGTTATTGGAGCAACAGGAAAAGCAGGTCAATTAATTATGGAAGAAGCAAAACAGAGAGGACATGAAGTAACAGCCATTGTTCGAAATGCTTCTAAACTAAAAAATCAAACAAACGTAATGGAAAAAGATATTTTTGCCATTACTTCAAAAGACATTGAACAGTTCGATGCTGTGGTAGATGCATTTAATGCACCTCCTGGAAGCGAACAGCTCCACGTTGAGTCTATACAATCACTTATTAAAGTATTTCAAGGTGTTCAAACGCGACTCGCAGTAGTGGGCGGAGCGGGAAGTTTATTTGTAGATGCAGAAAAAACAACGCCTTTAATGAGCACAGAAGGTTTTCCAGCAGCTTATTATCCAACGGCTTCAAACATGGGAAAAGGTTTAAAAGAACTTGAAAAGTCGACTATAAATTGGACTTATTTAAGCCCATCAGCCTTTTTTGATGCAGAAGGTGCTCGCACGGGAGCCTATCAATTAGGAAAAGATCATGTGATCACAAATAGTCAAAATGAAAGCTATATTAGCTATGCTGATTACGCGATTGCTTTAATAGATGAGTTAGAGAATAAAAAACATGTGAATAAACGTTTTGCTGTAGTGGGTGAGAAAGCATAAGCTTACGTTTGAATCATATTGAGAAACAGCTTACATTTGTTGTGAGCTGTTTTTTATATAGAACAAAATAGATATAAAGCAATGGAAAACGGTATAGATTTTTTATTATTTCTTCGTTTTTCTTTTTAAAAACGATACAATACAACATAGATGATAAAAAGGAGATGAAAAGATGATTCGTTTTGGCGTAATAGGAACAAACTGGATAACAGATCGATTGTTAGAATCAGCTCAGTATGTAGACAACTTTCAGCTTGCAGCTGTTTATTCTCGAACTATTGAAAAAGCAGAAGAATTTGCAGGTAAATATGATATTCCTCATATATTTACTGATTTAGAGGAAATGGCAGCGAGTGCGGAAATTGATGCAGTGTATATTGCTACTCCAAATGCTTATCATGCGGAACAAGCTATCTTATTTTTGAAAAATAACAAGCATGTACTGTGTGAAAAACCGCTCGCAGCTAATGCAGCAGAAGTAACTCGCATGATTCAAACAGCCAAAAATCACAAGGTGTTACTAATGGAAGCGATGAAATCAACCCTTCTTCCCAACTTCCAAGTGATTCAAGAGAACTTACATAAAATTGGTCC
Source organism: Priestia sp. P5 (assembly GCF_029522155.1). Classification (NCBI taxonomy): domain Bacteria; kingdom Bacillati; phylum Bacillota; class Bacilli; order Caryophanales; family Bacillaceae; genus Priestia; species Priestia sp. P5. The sequence continues at coordinate 379,813 of NZ_JAKWFJ010000002.1, forward strand.
AATTCGGAAATACGTTGCATCTTACTGTCAGTATTCTTCTCGTTATGATAAATATAAAGAAGGTATCGTGCTTAATGCCTTTAAGCCAGAGCTTGCCAACGGTGCACTAATGGATTTAGGCGTATATTGTCTTTATCCTCTGATTACATTGTTTGGAGGGCCTCATAAAATAAAGGCAACGGCGTTTATGCTAGAATCTGGAGTAGATGGAGAAGGGTCAGTTGCTTTAGAGTACGAAGATCGCGACGCGGTCATCATGTATTCTAAGATTACAAATTCGCATTTACCAAGTGAAATTCAAGGAGAAAAAGGCAGTATGATTATTGACAAAATACATACCGCTGAAAAGGTAGAAATTCGATACAATGACGGACGTGTAGAAGAGTTAACGGTCGATCAGCCTTATCCTGCTATGTACTATGAAATAAATGAGTTCGTAGAGCTGTTAAAGCAAGGAAAGACGGAATCGGACACAAATTCGTATGAAAATTCGTATCTAACAATGCGCGTAATGGATAAAGTACGAGAGCAAATTGGTCTTGTATATCCAAATGATAAGAAGTAAATAACAGAGGCTGGAACAAAAATAGTTTAGGTGAAGGATAATCCGACCGAGTTTGATTCTTGATGTAGAATCAAACTCGATCGGATTTTTTCGTGGGTGGGGTAAAAGCAGGTTTCAAGTAACAAGTAGTGATGCTTATTAGATGATTTATACCATTTGTTTGTCTCTAACTTGGATTCAAATCGTTATGTCTCATTCTCTTTTATTGCGGTTATAAAGAGCATAATTGAGATTCCAAATCTTGCTGCAGCACACTTTAAAAGCAAATATGTTGAAATAGGGGAAGTTTTTTAGTATCTTCTATGTTCATTCATCCCTGCATACATAGGATTGATCAAGGGAAAGAATAAAAAGAGTGGAAAATATTCGATAATCAATCCTAGATTAAAATTATTATAAAAAAGTATTGACTATAATAATAGCTCGTGTATAATAAAGAGTGTAATCAATAGTTATTCCTAGTTTATAATGATACTAATAATCGTTATCAAATAGTAAATAGCGCTGATTGCATTAAAAATAATACATACAAGCATAAGCTTGTGAAATATATTGCACAAGGAGAGGTTTTGACATGGCAGAACGTATGGTAGGAAAACAAGCACCACGCTTTGAGATGGAAGCGGTACTTGCAAATAAGGAGTTTGGAAAAGTAAGTTTAGAAGAAAATATGAAAAATGGTAAATGGACAGTATTATTCTTCTATCCAATGGACTTTACATTCGTATGTCCAACAGAAATTACAGCTCTATCAGATCACTACGAAGAGTTTGAAGATCTAGACGCTGAAGTTGTAGGTGTTTCTACAGATACAATTCATACTCACTTAGCTTGGATTAACACTGATCGTAAAGATAATGGACTTGGAGATTTGAATTATCCATTAGCTGCAGATCCAACGCATGCAGTAGCGCGTGATTACGGCGTATTAATTGAAGAAGAAGGTGTAGCGCTTCGCGGATTGTTTATTATTAATCCAGAAGGTGAATTACAATACGCAGTTGTAAACCATAACAACATCGGTCGCAGCGTAGAAGAAACGTTACGTGTACTTCAAGCACTTCAAACTGGCGGACTTTGCCCAGCTAACTGGAAACCAGGTCAAAAAACACTTTAATAAATAGCGGTGGAGTAGAGGGGAAATTCCTCTACTGCTGCCATTAAAATAGAAAAGATAGTTTTCTAATTATAAAAGACTGAATATTCAGTCTTATTAATATAGAGGAGGATTTTAACATGAAATTACGTGAACAAATGCCTGAATTAACTGGAGCAACATCTTGGATTAACGACGAAGTAACAAAGGAAGATTTAGTAGGTGATAAAGCAACGCTTATCCACTTTTGGTCAGTAAGCTGCCATTTATGTAAAGAAGCAATGCCTGAAGTTAATGATCTTCGTGATGAGTATGATGATCAATTGAATGTTGTAGCTGTTCATATGCCTCGTTCGGAAGATGACTTAGATATGGGTGTTATTGAGGCAATGGCAATGGGACACGATATTACTCAGCCAATTTATGTAGACAGTGAGCATAAGTTAACAGACGCTTTTGAAAATAAATATGTACCAGCATATTATGTATTTGATAAAGAAGGTCAGCTTCGTCATTTCCAAGCGGGTGGAAATGGAATGCCAATGCTTCGCAAACGTATCAACCGCGTCTTAGGCGAAGAATAATCTCTACATGAAGAAGAAATAAAAAGGGCCGGGATAAAAATATTTTAGACGAAGTTAAAAACGAACCACTGATCAACATGTTTGATTAGCGGTTCGTTTTTTTTTGCTATGCTGAACGTAGATTTCATCTGTTTCGTTCCTATAGCAGTTGATTGGAGGGCAAAGCGAAGTCTTGCACGGAAATCAACGGCCGTGTCACAAGCGGATCAGCTCATGTATCCTATTTGTGCGTCTTTAAATTAGATTCATTTCGTTATCTCTCAATCTCTTTTTTTATTTTTTACTGAGTCATTTCAATCATTAATAAGCCTTTCATCATATTGACATAAAAAACCTAATATAGTTAAATTTATATAAGAACAAATGTTCGTTTTAGTGTTGTTATTTTACTCTTTTCTCCCTTTTTAATAAGTATAAGAAAAAAAGGAGGAGATTTGCACAATGACTCAGCTCTATTCGCAGCAAGAAAAGCAGCACGACAAAGAATGTACTTTTCATACATTTCTTACAAACCACAGCGCAACTCTTCAGACTCATATAATGAATACATTTTTGACACCAGAACGCTATGAGCGATTACAAAAAGCGGTTGTTAAAAATGATACAAAAGAACAAAGACTTCTAAACAAAGAATTTCATCAGTTTTATAGCGAAGTTAGATTGCTTCATTATATTAACAAGCTTTGCAGACATTATTCCAGAGATGTTATGCGTGTAAAAGAAAAAGAGCGTTCTTATATTCCTCTTCGCCTGCAGCAGCCGGCTCTTCTAGATGGAAATCGAACAGTTGAAGATATGCTAGGAGTACAGGACGGAGCTGTATGGGAGCATGAATTTTTAGGAAATCAACTTGAAAATCGTATGCTTCATCATGCATTTCGCCAATTAACGGCCAAGCAGCAGTGTATGCTGCACTTGATTATTGTCGAACGCTGGACTCATAAAGAAATCGCTGCTTATTTTTCTATTTCTCAGCAAGCGGTTTCTAATCATTATCAACGTGCGCTAAGCAAGTTAAAAAAAATTATGAAGGTGAGTGATAGATATGTTTGATCCTCAGTGGCTTCAACTTGTTGGAAACGTAGGATTTCCCGCTGTCCTTTCTTTTTATTTATTACTGCGTGTAGAAAATAATATAAAGCGACTTGAAGAAAAAGTGGAAGAATTAACAACTGACCTAAGAAAGAAGTGAAGAAATGGAAACTCTATACGAACTTGTAAATAAAGTGAAAGCTGGAGATGAAGAAGCATCAAGGCGTTTATTAAAAAAACTGGAACCCAAAATAAATAAAGCTGTTCAAAGCTTTTCACTGCATGATAGAGACGACGTAAAGCAAGATTTAAAGGTTAAAATTCTTTCCGCTGTTAAGACCTTCGATTTTTCTCAAACGCCAGGTCTTTGGGAATTTTTACATCAAAAATAAAAAAGAGCGCTCGTTTTATCGACGCTCTTTTTTTATTTTTGTCGCATTTCGACTACTTACATTTCAGTGGAACATTCAAAAAACAGAAAATGGATAAATATTTTAAAAAAGGTAAAAGGTGATGTGTACACATAGAGTTTAGTAGTATACTAACAAGTAGAATTTCTTATGTGAAAAGAGGGAAGTCGTTTCTTTCGTATAGAGGATTGTCTGCAACGAATATAGTATAGAAGCGTTTTATTTAATGAAGAAAAAAATAGTGCTGTTCGATAAATCAAACAGCACTATTTATAAAAAAGCAGCAGTAAACAAAACGTAAGCTAAGAAGCCTATTGTTTTTTGTTTTAGCTTTTGGAAAGAGGTGAAGAATAAAGTGAGTCAGCTTCTCTTTAATATTACGCTAATTATTTCTTTTTTGTTTGCTGCGAGTATAGTTCGAGAGCAAATTATTTATAGAGTAGAAGGAATAAAACGGTACAAAATGTATCGCTTAATTTATTACGGATGTTCTTACGGACTATTAGGCAGCATTTTAATGATATATACAATTAAAATAGATTCTACTATTATTCTTGACCTTCGCTTTTTAGCGGTGACAATTGTTTGTCTTTATGCAGGAATGGTACCCGCTGTTATTGCGGCTTGTATTATAGGGGTAATGCGTTTGCTTTTGTTTGGAATTACGGAAAGCGGAATAATAGGGGCAGCTACAATTATTGTAATGGCTTTACTGTCTGGGTGGACGGTTCGCTTACCTTATCGTCCATTTATTCGTTTTCAATTAATGAATTCGATCAGCTTGCTTTGCGTATTTTTCTCATTGTCCTTTCTTTTTAAAGATATCAAGCACGCTGCTACAACTATCATCTATTTACTGCCTGCTTCTTTTATAGGTGGGGGTTTAGTGTATCTGGTAGGCAGATATATATATGTATCCCGAGTAACGACAAGTCAGCATAAAAAGCTGTCTAAAATGTTTTCGGTTATGGTTCAAAACGCAAAGACTGGTACCATGATTGAAACGCCAGAGCGCGAAGTAGCCGTTATTAATCAAACTTTTTGTGACATGTTTGATATACCCGGACCTCCTAATCAATACATTGGATTGAAAAGTAATCAGCTGTTTTTATCTCACGCTCCTATGTTGAAAGATCCTGCTAGGTTTTTAAAAACGGTAGAAAGCACTGTTTATTCAAAAGAGTCAATAGTAGATGAAGAAATTACGTTTATTAACGGTAAAATTTATGCGCGTGACTACATTCCAATCTATGAAGGTCATGTGTATATTGGCCACTATTGGGAATATCGAGATATTACGGAGAAAAAGAAGGCTGAGTGTGATCTTCGCAAAGCCAATAAAAAGCTTGAAATGCTGTCCATGAAAGATGGCTTAACGGGTCTGAACAACCGCCGATCTCTTGATAAACAGCTGGAAATGGAGTGGGAATACGCACAGAAAGAAAAAGAGCCGCTTTCTTTTCTCTTATTTGATATTGATTATTTTAAAGCATATAACGATACCTATGGCCATATTCAAGGAGACGAATGCTTAAAAGAAGTAGCGAATATCGCTAAAAGCGTTGTCTTTGACGAATCGGCTTTTGTCGCAAGATACGGAGGAGAAGAGTTTGGTATATTGCTTCCTCGAGCTAATCAATATGAAGCGATAAAAATGGCAGAAGCTATTAGACAGCAAGTGGAGCAGCGTGGAATTGTCCACCAGGCTTCTGAAGTGTTTAAGTGTATCACAATCAGCGTTGGAATAACGACGGTCGTTCCATCCGAAAACATACCGCCGATTTCAATTATCCATGGAGCAGATCAGGCTTTATATGAAGCAAAGCGTACGGGTCGAAATCGAATTTCAGTATATTCTCACCACAAAGAAGCTGACTCAAACGTTTGAGTCAGCTTTTAAAAGAGATATAAGCATCTTATTTAGGAGGGGCTTTTTCTTTTTCGTCTTCTTCCATAATTCCTTTTGTAGCATTTTTAAACTCTTTTAACGTTTTTCCAGCAGCTTTGCCTAATTCCGGCAGTTTCTTTGGACCAAAAAGCAATAGAGCGACAAATACAATTAAGGCAATTTCTCCAAACCCAAGGTTCATTGTCATCGTCTCCTATTTTTTGAAAGTGTTTACAAGTTTAGTATAGCATGAAAAGAGGGGAAGTAGTACACCCTTATCCAGTGATTTTAAGGCCGATTACACCTGCTACAATACAAAAAATAAATAAAATTCGACGCATATCTTTTGCTTCGCGAAAGCAAAGCATGCCAAGAAGTACGCTTCCGGCAGCTCCTACGCCCGTCCATATACCGTAAGCTGTTCCAAGAGGTATTTCCTTTAACGCTAAGGAGAGAAAATAAAAACTTCCTGCACCGAAAAGGATAAATCCAATCGAAGGAAACAATCGCTTAAATCCATTTGAAAGTTTTAAGAAAATCACAAATCCCACTTCGCAAAAACCGGCAGCTATTAATGCAATCCAAGCCATGTTAAGATTCCTCTCTTTCTGTTTCTTCAGTAGAAATTAACTTTAAACCGATGATTCCAAAGATCATTAATCCTAAAAATAAAATCTTTCCAATATTTGCGCCTTCGTCTAAAACGGTCATTCCAAGTATCGCTGTGCCAGCAGCTCCTATACCAGTGAACACTGCATAAGCTGTTCCCACAGCAATTTTTTTTAAGGCATTTGAAAAGAAATAAAAGCTGATGACAATTGTGACGATCGTAATGATTGTTGGAGTTAATTCAGTAAATCCGTGTGAATATTTTAAGCCGATTGCCCATACAATCTCGAGCAAACCAGCGATAATAAGGTAAATCCAAGCCATTTTAATTCCTCCTTACATAATAATAAGCCCTTTTTACAGGGCCTATTTAGCACGTATGCCTTCCCAAAATATTGTCCAAGCATCGTGGATTTTTTGGTCATAATACTCTGGTTCATAATAAAAGCGCTGAATGAACAGTCCGTCGGTTAAACAATAAAAGCTATTGATATACAAATCAATGGGACGTTCAATTATTTCGCCTTCAGCCATTCCCTGTGTAAAAATAGCATGCAGAATTTGATCAGACAATCGTTCGCTTCTTAAGAAAATAGCTTTTACTTCCGACTGCAAATGTTCAGGTGGAAACAAAATAAGACGACGGTACATCTGGCCAAAAGAATCTTTTTCAATCATCGTGCAGAAATCTACAACAAAGCAGTGAAGCTGTTCTTTAGCAGACTTTGTTTTATGCTGTTCGTATATAATAGATAACTTTGTTAAAAGTAAATTCATTAAATCATGCACGGTTAGTAAAAATAAGTCGTCTTTGTTCTTAAAATGAGCGTACAGGGAAGGTTTTTTTATGCCTACTTTTGATGAGATATCAGCAAGCGATGTTTCTGTATAGCCTTTTTCTCCAAAGAGCTCCATTGCTGCAGCTCTAATTTTTTCTACAGTTGATAATTCACTCAAGAAAAGCTCCTCCTCAATCTAACTAACGGTCGTTAGGTAAAAGATATCAAATATAAAAAAAAGAAGCAAGGGAATCGCTTCTTTTTAATGTATTTTCACTAAATGACGCTGAGTTAGAAATAAAGAGAAGATAAAAATAAGCTCAAACGTATTTGTTACGGCTGTGCTTGGTATAGGAATTGACACGGCACTTCCTATAATCATCACGGCTACTCCAATCATCATACTGCTCCACCTGGTCTTGCGAAATAAGGAAATTCCAACGAAAAGCAAAATAATCGCCACAATGAGAACCATAAGAGGGGGACCGGATGATCCCACTAACGTATAGCGAACAATGCCATATTCACGTACAACTTCCATGCGCTGACTAATCGTCTCGATTATTTCATAGCCGATTAAGGCAAACGTAGTTAGCAAAAAAAGAATGCCGGCCACAGGTTTTTTAGCCCATGTAATCGTCGAGTATTTCGCTACGCCATAAGCAAAGAGCACCAAAGTAGGGGTAAATAAAGCGTGAAACCAAAAGCGAAGCATGCTGAGTGAACGTAAAGTATCGCCTTCACCGATAAATGAACCAATCCCAATCATTATATTATCGTAAATTAGTCCAGCTATTACTAAAGGAAGAAAAAGCATGTAAAACGGCGAAGTGTTTTTTCGTACTACATATATGCTAAAGAAAAACAGGACGATATAGCAAAAAGAAAATAGAAAATAAAGGATTGTATCAACCATTGTTTTCCTCCTTTTGGTGATACTTCTTCTTTTTATGATAACATCATATGCCAAAAAAGTGAGAAATCATGCATTTTTCTAGGCAATCTTATCGGACAAAAGCTACCTTTATCGGTAGAAAGATTCAGAAAATATTGAAATAAAAATAGGAAAAGAGGCCATAGTCAAGAGATTTAGATTTACTGAATTGATTATTAAATAAAGGGAATCTATAAAACAACAACAAAAGAACTAGGAACATATGGAGTCTAAATGCTTATATAATTAGAAAAAAATATTTAATGTCCTTTCTATCTAAGTAAGTTAAATGTAAGCGGAAAATGATAAGAAAATGTATTTTTTTTACTTTTATATCTATCTATCATCCTTACAAGTACGGTTGTTAGACAAATTCAATTGGTATATCCATAAAAAGTAATTAATGTAATAAAATATATTTTATCCCATCTTTATATTACAAAACGTTTTCTAAAGTTAAGAAATTTTTAATTACGTAATATTTCCGTGTGTTAACTGTAAGAGTGATGTATAAAATATTCCTGTTGTTATGGTAAAAAAAGGTACGTATGGGATTTTTCTAGGTAAATAAACTTTAGACCTATTCTGTAAATTTTAAATAAAACGATGAGTTTTTAATTCTGTGAATAGACAATCGGAATTGTAAGAATATATAACATTTGAGCTATTGACCACTAATGAGCGCAGATGATAGTTTTAGAGCTGTTGAAATTGGTACTCGAGTCCATTTTTCAAAGCAGGTGTTTTAGCAGCATGCTAGCGCTGTTAATTGATTAGCTCCCATACATATATATAGGGAGTGAAACTATGAAATCGTATATCTATCATTATGAATCAAAAGCATTCATAACGTATCCAACAGGAGAAGTTTGGAAGGAGAAGAATGAAACATGATCTTAATTATCCTATGCTGCCTATTTTTAGTAGGGTATGGCGTTTGGGAGTATCGCAGACATTTACGCAAGCTGCATTCAATTCCTGTACGAGTGAATGTTAATGGTATTCGCGGAAAATCCACCGTTACACGATTGATTACAGGTATTGTAAAAGAAGCAGGTTATAAAACAGTAGGGAAAACGACAGGAACACAAGCGCGTATGATCTACTGGCATACAAGTGAAGAAGAACCAATTATTCGTCGTAAAGAAGGTCCGAACATTGGAGAACAGCGACGAGTGGTAAATGAAGTTGCCGATATTGGCGCGGAAGCTCTTATTTGTGAATGTATGGCGGTACAGCCTGATTATCAAATCACATTCCAAAATCAGCTGATTCAAGCCAAGGTAGGCGTTATTGTAAACGTACTAGAAGATCACATGGATGTAATGGGTCCAACTCTAGATGAAGTTGCTCAAGCGTTCACTGCTACTATTCCTTATGATGGCCACCTTGTTACGATTGAAGGCCCATATTTGGAATACTATAAAAAAATAGCTGCAGAGCGCAACACAAAGGTTATTGTAGCTGACAATGATAAAGTATCTGAAGCGTATTTACGTGAATTTGATTATATGGTTTTCCCTGATAATGCTTCCATCGGTTTAGCAGTAGCAGAAGCACTTGGTATCGATGCTGAAACAGCGATGAGAGGAATGCTAAATGCCCAGCCTGACCCAGGAGCTATGAGAATTACAACGTTCGGCGATGAAAAAAATCCAGCATTTTTAGTAAATGGATTTGCTGCCAACGACGCTTCTTCCACGCTTCGTATTTGGGAACGTGTAGATTCAATGAACTATAGTGAAAAGCTTCCTATTGTCATTATGAACTGCCGTCCGGACCGTGTAGATCGCACGGAGCAATTTGCTGAAGATGTAATGCCATACATTGAAGCGGACGTAATGATTGCAATTGGTCAGACGACCTCACCAATCGCTGCTGCACACCAGAGAGGCGAATTGCCAACAAAAGAATTCTGGGATATGGAAGGCGCTTCTACAGAAGAAATTTTAGAGCGCATGAAGCCTTATTTAAAAGATCGTATTGTATACGGTGTCGGAAATATCCACGGTTCAGCCGAGCCGCTTGTTGAAGCTATTATTGAAATGAAAAAGATGAGAAAAGCAGTTTAATCTAGGAGGCCATTTCATGTTCGGATCAGATTTATATATTGCCCTTGTGTTAGGGGTTACACTAAGCTTAATTTTCACAGAAAAAACGGGCGTATTGCCAGCCGGTCTTATCGTACCGGGGTATTTAGCTCTTGTATTTGATCAGCCAATTACCATTTTAATGATTTTCTTAATTAGTATTTTAACGTATGTTATCGTCGTGTACGGAATCTCAAAAGTAGTTATTTTATATGGACGTCGCAAATTTACAGCGATGTTAATTACGGGTATTGTGATTAAAGTTGCATTTGATTATTTCTTCCCGATCTTGCCGTTTGAAGTGTTTGAATTACGCGGAATTGGTATCATTGTACCGGGCTTAATTGCAAATACAATGCAAAAGCAAGGTCTTCCTTTAACAGTTGGAACAACGGTTTTATTAAGTGGTGTAACATTTGGAATTATGCAAGTTTATTATTTATTTTAATACACAAACAAACCGCAGCTGGTAAAGGAAGGTGAAAGCGTTGAAAGAGAAAAAATTAAACTTTCAAGAAAAAGTATTGATGTTTATAAAGAAAACAAAGCCTACAACAGGCAAGCAAGCTCTTATCTTAACGCCAATTTTAATCGTAATTTTAGCTCTTTCAGGATGGATGGAGCGTTCGGATGCTCTTGAAAACCCTGAGACGGCTAATCCAGAGGCCAATAATGATTTAACGATGACTATGGTCGGAGACATTATGATGGGTCGCCATGTAAGAGAAGTAACTGAACGCTACGGAGAAGATTTTGTATTCCGCAACGTGGAGCCGTTCTTTAAAAATTCGGATTACGTAAGCGGGAACTACGAAACGCCGATTTTAACAAATGACGTAGATTCATATAAAGCAATGGAAAAAGGTATTCATTTATATAGTAAGCCTGCTGATCTAGCGACCGTTAAAAATGCAGGTTTCGACGTATTAAACTTAGCGAATAACCATTCAATGGACTACAGTGCAAAAGGGTTAGAAGATACGATCTCTACTTTTGAAGCAAACAAATTAGATTTTGTTGGTGCTGGCCGTAACTCTGAAGAAGCAAAGCATATTTCATATAAAGATGCTGACGGCATCCGCATTGCAACCGTAGGTTTTACGGATGTACATTCAGACGGAATGTCGGCTGGAAAAAACAACCCAGGTATTTTAAAAGCAGACCCGGATCTTATTTTCAGCACGATTCAGCAAGCGAAAGCAAATGCTGATTTAGTTGTAGTAAATGCCCACTGGGGTGAAGAATACGATGCACAGCCAAGTCCTCGTCAAGAAGGACTAGCAAAAGCGATGGTAGACGCTGGTGCGGACATTATCATCGGTCACCATCCGCACGTTCTACAGTCATATGACGTATATAAAGGTTCGGTTATTTTCTATAGCTTAGGAAACTTTATTTTTGACCAAGGGTGGTCAAGTACGAAAAATACAGCGATGGTTCAGTATCATTTAAACAAGCAGGGCCAAGCTAAAATTGATGTTATTCCAATGGTTATTAAAGCAGGTACACCAACTCCAACAGATAACCCTTGGCGCATGAAGCGTATTTATAACGATTTAAACAAGTTTTCTTCAAACCCTGAACTGTTAGAAAAAGAACGAAACAAGTTTGAATTAAACTTAGATCATTCTCGCATTATAAAACATGCAGAGGAGCGCAAAAAGAAAGAAGCGCAAGCTAACTAATAGCCCGTCATACACAGAGGAGGTAAAAGATGATAAATAAACGTAATACGATTATTGTTTCCATTGTCATCTTTTCACTCATAGTAGGTGTATGTGTTTATCAATTTATGTTTCCAAAACAAGAATATGCAGTAAGTACTTCAGATCCTCGCGCCACAAAAGTAGGTATGGAAATTCTTAAACAAGGCGGTACAGCAGTTGATGCAGCTATTGCCATTTCCTACACGCTTGGTGTTGTGGAACCGTACGGATCAGGACTTGGGGGAGGCGGCGGAATGCTGATTGATCCAGCAGATGCCTCTCCAACATTTATTGACTACCGAGAAATTGCACCTAAGAATGATAAAGAAGATGAGATTGGCGTACCAGGGTTCGTCGCTGGTATGGATTATATTCAGCACCACTACGGATCTCTGTCGATGAGCAAACTAATCGACCCGGCCATTAACTATGCCGAGAATGGGTACAAAGTGGACAAAGATTTGCACGATAGGCTGGTTTCATACAAAGGTAATGTGAATGAAGATGAAATTCCTAGCTTTTATCCAGATAAGGACGCCATTAACACAGGTGAAATTGTCAAACAGCATGAATTAGCGAACACGCTGCAAAAGATTAAGGAAGAAGGGCCAAATGCTTTTTATAGAGGGAAAATTGCAGACGATATTACAGAAGAAACAAAAGTAAGTCACAAAGACTTGCGAAAGTATGCGCCTGTTGAGCGGAAACCTCTATCAACGAATTATAAAGGTCATCAAATTATTTCAGCACCTCCGCCTTTTGCTGGTGCTACGCTCATTCAAATGTTAAAAATGACGGATCAAGAAGATATTTGGAAGCTGAAGAAATCGCATCCTAGTCTTTATTATCATTTTCTTGGTCAAATTTCAAAAGTAGCTTATCAAGACCGCTTGAAAAAAATTGCCGATCCGGCTTTTATAAAAGAAACGCCAAATGATTGGATCGACGATCATTACGTGCATTTACTTCGTAATAAATTAAATAATACTGAAACAGATCATACAAAAGTAAGCGACGTCGAAGAACATGAAAGTACCACTCATTTTGTTGTCATGGACGGTGAAGGAACCGTTGTATCAACAACAAATACGCTGAGTAATTTCTTCGGCAGCGGTGAGTATGTAGATGGATTCTTTTTAAATAATACACTCAATACGTTTGGAGAAGGAATTAATAAGCGTCAACCTGGTAAGCGTCCAAGAACATTTACAGCCCCTACCATTATTCGTGAAGGTGATGAATGGGTAATGTCCATTGGCACACCGGGAGGAAATCGCATTCCTCAAGTATTAACGCAAGTAATTGGGGATTATTTTGAAGACAAAGATTCCATTAAAAACGCAGTAGAAAACAAGCGTGTCATTTTTGATTCTCATAAGTTTTATTCAGAAGCTAAGCTTAAACAGTCAACTAAAGATGGTTTAAAAACGTACGGCTATGACTTAAAAAACAATGATAACGCGATGTTTTACGGAGGCGTTCAAGCACTTGTGAAAGACTTAAAGAAAAACAAAATTCAAGGTGACGCTGATCCGCGCCGCCACGGTTTATGGGAAAAAAGTACAGACTAACTTAATTGGAGGAATAGAAAATGATCGCAAAACGAATCGTAGGGATTGTAGGACCAATTGCTATTGTAGCAGGAGTAGTAGCAGGACTTGGAGCTTTAAAACATCCGGCTACTCTTTCAACAGATGAACAGCAAAAAATTGAAAATAACGTAAAAATGATTGAACAAACAAAATCTGCTGCTACAGATGCAGTAAATGATGCTGCGGCAGCTTCTGGAAAATAAATCTTAGGTAGTGACAAAAAGGCATCGTCCTAGACGATGTCTTTTTTGTGTGCAATGTAATGTATGGATAAAAATGAAAGCGCTTCACAAAATATACAGATGAGTAAAAATGGAGGGTAAGATGTGAATAAAAAATTACTGTTGTTTAATATTATGGCTTTTTTATTATTAATTTGCGTTATAGTCGCTTTTTTTATGACTCAATCGAGTACAGACCTTAGTCCTGAAAAGCTGCTTAAAAAAAATAATGATCATTCTTATGGTGTGAGTTCTTCTAATTCTCTGGCAGCAAATGTAGGGATGGACGTATTAAAAGAAGGCGGGAATGCAGTAGATGCGGCCATTGCTATTTCGTATGCCCTCAATGTAGTCGAACCTTTTGGATCTGGAATTGGCGGAGGTGGAGGTATGCTGATTGCCAAAAAAGATCAGCCTGCTACCTTTATCGATTACCGGGAAACCGCTCCAACTTCTATGAGTGGTAAAAACGGCGTGCCGGGATTTGTCGCTGGTATGGAATATATTCAGCAGAAGTATGGTACAAAATCAATGAGTGATTTGATTCAGCCGGCTGTTGAATACGCTGAAAAAGGGTTTGAAGTAGACTCTCTTTTATCTTCTCGATTGTATTACTCTAGAGGAAGGATGGATGTAGCCGATCTATCCGCTTTTTATCCAAAGGGAGAAGCAATCGAAGAAGGAGAAACGCTGTCGCAGCCAGTGTTGGCTAAAACGTTAATTAAGATTCAGCGAGAAGGTGCATCTGCATTTTATAAAGGAGATATGGCACAAGATCTTGCTGATGCAACGCCTATTTCTAAAAAAGACCTATCTTCCTATCAAGTGACAGAAACCAAGCCTGTCGTTTCTGCTTACAATGGAACGGAAGTGATTTCAGCGCCTCCGCCTTTTTCCGGAATTACACTTATTCAAATGTTAAAAATGGCAGAGAAAGAAAATCTTGAAACCAAGCCTGATAAAGACTATTACGAAACGATGAACAGAATTAAAAAAGCAGCTTACTCCGACCGCTTAAAACAAATCGGCGATCCTGACTTTCATAATCAAAACTCAAGTGAGTTAGTTAGTGATGATTATATAACAAACCTGGTCAATCACCCGACACGTTCTTCAGGTGAAGGCGATGAAGAACACGAAAGTACAACACATTTTGTAGTTATTGATTCAGAAGGAACCGTCGTATCTACAACCAATACGTTAAGTAACTTCTTTGGTACAGGGGAACAAGTTGACGGCTTTTTTCTTAATAACAATGCTGATACGTTTGGAAGCAAAGAACCGAATAATCGTGAGCCGGGAAAAAGAGCAAGAACCTTTACGGCTCCAACTATTATAAGAGAAAAAGGCGAGTGGGCGATGGGAATAGGTTCTCCAGGCGGAACACGGATTCCTCAAATTTTAACTCAGGTACTTTCTAAAAATCTTGAAGGAAATGAACCGCTTCAAAAAGCTGTAAATGAACCGAGATTTATTTTTGACGATTCGACTATTTATGTAGAGCCTGATTTAAATACAAAAAATATTCCTTCTGCGTTTCGAATAGAAACAAAGGAAAGCGACGTCTTTTATGGAGGTATCCAAGCGTTAACCATTAATTTTCAAGATAAACAAATGGAAGGAGCGGGAGACCCTAGAAGAAATGGAGTTTGGAAAACAGGAGATTAACGAAGTAAAGATCCCTTCTCATATGCTTAGGCATAGTGAGAAGGCGTTTGAAAATATCGAATGGAACGAAATTCTTTGTCACTGGAATGAAAATGTACGTAAATGGGGGAACGATCTAAAGCAGGGTGAGCGTTGAAAAACGTGGCATCACCGTAGCGCAATGCTTTTAGCAAGTAAGGCATTTCTTGTTTGAAAATAGCATATCGTATGGCTTGAACGGATTTTTCCGTTTGTTCATTTCCAATAAATACGTATACATACAGTGTATCAACACCGTCTTTGTGGAGCCATTCGGCAAAAAGCTCATTTCGCTGCTCATTTAATTGATCAACAGCAAACTTTTCGTCGATCCAAAGAAATAAATCGTCTGTTTGTTCAGAATGTGTGAGGGTATAGCGTCGCCCAATAAAAGGAAAGGTGGGCGTGCTTCCTTGCCGGTATGTGACGCTAAATTGCTGAGGATTAAAAGCAGACAAAGGGCATCTTCCTTTCACGCTTTTAAGTAGTTTATGCATAAAAAAGAGAAATTTCACACATTCGTCAAGAATTTTAAGCTGCTTTTCTTACATGCATACTTATGAAAAAGTTGTTACACTGAAGAAAAGAAATAGTGGGTGATAGAAGATGGAGCCGCTGTATATTGTTTTAACGATTTTTTTAGCAGCCATGCTATCGTATGATATTGCTAAATTTGTTCGAGGGGATCGGCCAGATTGGAAAGAGGGTCTCGTGACGGGCCTTGTGTTCGTCGGCTTTTTAGCAGCCATGCAAATGGCTTTTCACATTGTATAGCGCAGAAAGAGACTGTGACAAACGTAGTTTAGTTGAAGGAAGATCCGAACGATGAATCGTTCGGATCTTTTATGGTTAGGGTGAACGTAGATTTCATGTATGTAGTTATGTCTCAATCTCTTTTTTAAAGATATGCCTGATAAGTTTAGTCCGGCAATACTAAAAAGCCCCGATATCGAATAAGCTGTTGTATACTGCATTTTTGATAAAGGGGCTTTTTACTTGTATCGAAAAAAAACACTGCTTTTGAAGCGAAGTTTAGGAGTAGCTGTGTTTCTTGCTGTGATTGCGCTGGGAGTTTGGATATTTCAATTTACATTCTTTTCTCCGAGTCATCAAGCCAAATCTGCCGTAAAAGAATTTTATACGCTAGAACAGGAAGGGAACTTTTCGGAATCATGGAACCTTTTTCATTCGTCCATGAAAAAGAAGTGGACAAAAGGTGCATACATACAAGATCGAGCACACGTATTTCTCAATCATTTCGGAGTAGACACTTTTACGTATTCCATTGAAGGTGTTGAAAAAAGAAAGAGCTGGAAGATGGAAAATGATCGTAAAGCGTTTCCTGTTGTTTACGAAATGACCGTTATCCAAACGTATAAAGGGAAATATGGAAACTTTGATTTGGTGCAGAAAGTGTATGCTGTTCGTGAAAAAGGAGAATGGAAAGTCGTGTGGGATTATAAACAGTAGGAGAGCCTGCTGTTTTTTCTCTTCATAAGAAATGAGCATACCTCAGCTGGTAATATGCCTCTTTTTTAACAGAAAAAACGTTATGTTTTTTTACGAGTGGGTAAAATGAAAGAAGGAGGCGAACACAGATGAAATTTAAAACGATTTTATTTGATGCATATGGAACACTGTTTGATGTACATACCGTTATTGAAACGTGTGATAAGCTGTATCCGGAGCGGGGAGAAAGTATTAGCCATTTATGGCGTTTGAAGCAAATTGAATACGCCATGCAATATCAGCTGATGGGACGATACATTGACTTTTATACATTAACAAATCAATCCCTGAAATATGCAGCAGAAGCAAATGATATTGATTTAACGGAACATGAAGAAAAAATGCTGATGAGTGCTTACATGAAGCTGAATGTCTACGATGAGGTCAAAGAGGTGCTCGCCTATTTAAAAGAAAAAGGATATCGTCTGGCTATTTTTACGAATGGTCCTAAGCACATGATTGATCCGCTTGTTTCTTATCACAATATGAATCATTTATTTGAAGACGTTATTTCCGTAGACGAAATCAAACAGTACAAGCCTACAATGGCAAGCTATCATTATGCAAAAAATAAAATGAATGCAAAAAGAGAAGAAGTATTGTTTCTGTCATCGAATACATGGGATATTGCCGGTGCTAAAAACTACGGGTTCGCAGCGGCTTGGGTTAACCGAAAAGGAAATGTAGCTGAGCATAAAGAGTTGCAGCCAAACGTAATCATTAAAAGCTTAAATCAGCTTATTAAATAAAAAAAGAACGAGCATTAAGCTCGTCCTTTTTTTATTTATTGCTAAATGTATCTTTTGTTTCACCTACTGCTTTTTGAGCATTTCCTTTTGTTTTCTCAGCTTTTCCTTCACGCTGAAGGTCGCGGTTATTTGTTGCATTTCCCACTTGATCTTTTACTTCACCTTTAGCTTTTGATACATTTCCTTTAATTTTATCTCCTAAACCTTTACTCATTTTAATCTTCCTTTCTATTAGTGAATAAGTAGTGTTACTTGTCTATTCCACCATTAGAAAGGAATTAAACATATTTTCTGATTTTGGCCTAAACAGAAGCTAAGCCTGCGATATTCAAAAGTAATGTTTAGTCACTATCATCATTCGGAGGTTTTAAGTTCCCATTCATCATAAATCTGAGATTCATAAGGCCATGATAATAAGCTTAAAGATTCCACTGCTTTTAGAACAAGAGGCGAAGCATTATCGATGTTAAGATCCTGCGGTGCGATCCACAATGCTTCTAAAGAATCCTGTCCTTCAAACTGGACGGGGTTGGAAAGAAGCTCACCGCCGGCAATATCTACGTGATAAAAAACGGCAATGTGATGTACATGGGTAAATTCTTTCCACTTACAGGGATACTGAAAATCCGTTGTGCCCGCTTGAGAAATAATAGTAATTTCAAAGCCTGTTTCTTCACTAAATTCTCTTTTCATTGCATCTATTAATGTTTCACCGTGCTCTAGCTGTCCGCCTGGCAAATCAAAGCGATGAATATACGGGCCCCTATTTTTTCGAATAACAAGCAGCTTGTTATCTCGCATACAAATTCCATATACGCCAAAAGCGCGATCATAGTTTGCTTCCATCTTTTTTCACTACTTTCTATAACAGAATGGCTTGATAAAGCATCATTTGATTTCTTTATCCTACCATACATTTTGCTATAGAACCTTTTTTAATGAGATGCTTTTACAGTAAGCGTGCGGGAAACAGCACTTTCGTTATGCAAACGGTCAACAGAGGTTACAACATATGTGTATGTTTGATTTTTGAGTGCGTTTTGATCTACAAACAATTGTTTTTCTCCTGTTTTTCGAACGGTTGTCAGCAAGTTTTCTGCGTTGTTAATATCGCCTTTTTTATTGCCTTGGAAGCGATAAATGGCATAATAAGCGGAATCATTCTGCTGGTGATCTCGAATTTCAAATGCTGGTTCTTTTGTATGAGGGCCCGCATTTTTTAATTTTGGTGCTTTTGGGGCTACATTATCAAGCCAAGGCATTGAAGGAATAAGAGCAGGATGTTTATAAATATCGTTTTGCAGCTTGTCCTTTATTCCTAGCGGGTTTCGGTTCAAATCTTTCAGGCTAAAATGCATGCTCCCCTGTACTTCTGGAAACTGGTGATTTAGAGCAATTTGCCTTGGATACTCATCGGGATCAGACCAAGCTTCCACCGCGTTGTTATTAATTTTGTAAGCAGCTTGTCCAATATAGAGGTGGACTGGCTTTCCGCGAACTTCATCTCTCCACCAGTTGAGCAGCGTATCGTAAGCAGCGGGTTCAAATCCGATATTCCAATAAATTTGCGGAGTGATGTAATCAATGTATCCATTTTGAATCCATGTACGCGTATCTGCATACAAATCATCGTAATTTGTTTGTCCAGCAGTCGTCTCAGAGCCGGTTGGATCATTAGCGATGTTTCGCCATACGCCGAACGGACTGATGCCAAACTTTACGTATGATTTTGTTTTTTTAATAGACGTATTTAAATCTCGAACAAGCTGATTAACATTGTCACGTCGCCAGTCTTCAATATTGGAAAACGTTTGAGCACCGTAGGTTTCATATGTTTTTTGATCTGGAAACGTTTGACCTGCAATTTTGTAAGGATAAAAATAGTCGTCCATATGAACAGCATCAATATCATAGTTTCTTACGACTTCGAGCACTTCTTCAATAATAAAATTTTTCACTTCTGGAATACCTGGGTTGTAGTAGAGTTGTTTTCCGTAGGAGACGACCCAATCAGGATGTTGTTTGGCAGGATGATTATCGGCAAGTTTGTTTAAATCAGTATGATTCATTGTAATGCGGTAAGGATTAAACCATGCGTGGAATTCTAAGTTGCGCTTGTGTGCTTCCTCCACCATAAAAGCCAGAGGATCGTAGCCGGGATTTTTTCCTTGTGTACCGGTTAAATATTCTGACCACGGGCCATATTTCGAGGGATAAAAGGAATCAGCGGTAGGTTTAATCTGAACGACCACAGCATTCATTCCCATCTTTTGTACTTCATCTAGCAAATAGGTAAACTCTTTTTTCTGCTGCTCAACCGGAAGACCAGGCTGAGAAGGCCAATCAATATTGTATACGCTTGCAATCCAAGCCGCTCGAAGCTCCCGTTTTTGATACGTAGTAGGTACGTCTGCTTTAGCAGGTAATGTGCTCGAACAAAACAGCAGTAAAAACAAGATGCCTCCAACCCATTTTTTAATATGCATGTTCGTTCCTCCTTCTTTTTTGGCTGAGATAAAATTTCTTTCATAATATAGCATGCGGTCGTTATATTCACAATAGATTTTAATAAAATATTCTGAAAAATAAAATAAAGTTTTAAAAATATCAGAAAAACATTGAAATTAAACTTCAGAAAAAATATAATAATGGTAATTTAAAGAATATTTTAGAAATACGTTACTTAACGATGGAGGAATTCATGCGCCAATTTTCCGTACTTACTTTAATCGATGCACAAATGAATCATTACAGTCCTGCTGAAGGAAGAGTAGCTGATTACGTGTTAGAAAATCCTACGACCACGTTGAACCTAACCACCAAACAGCTAGCGAAGCAGTGTCAGTGCAGCGAAGCTACGATTATTCGCTTTTGTCAGCGTGTAGGGATCAATAGTTTTAAAGAGTTAAAAATTGAATTAGCAAAAGATGCCCATAAGGTGAATACCGAGCAGCTGCCGAATCTTCCTGTTAATTTCGAAGACGAGACCGAAGCCGTGCTTGAAAAAGTCATGAGCAAAAGTATGAGCGCACTTATGAACACAAGCCGGCTAGTGAGCTCTTCTGCAATTGATGCAGCTGCGGAAGCTATTCATGGAGCGAAACGAGTGTTTTTATACGGAGCAGGAGGGTCATCTGTAGTTGCGCTAGATGCTCAGTATAAACTGCTTCGAATTGATATTTCGGCTCTGTTTTCATTAGATAGTCATGTTCAAATGGTGATGGCTACGAATATGACAAAAGATGATGTGCTGTTTGTGGTATCAACTTCTGGTCAAACAAAAGAAGTGGTGGAGCTGATGCAAATAGCCAAAGATAAAGGAGCAGCCGTTATTTTGCTAACGCAGCACGGATCATCTCCAGCTTCTAGATTAGCTGATATTCTGCTGACTATTTCAGTAGAAGAGCAGCATATTCGAATTGGAACGATGAGCGCTCGTATTGCTCAGTTAGCCATTGTAGATGCGATGTTTATACGGTTATGTATTCAAAAAGGCAATCAAGTGTTTGAACGCATAATCGATACACATAATGTAATTCAAAAAATAAAGAGGTAGGGGGAAACGAGAAAATGAAGGTATTGTTTGTATGTTCTGGAGGAATGTCAAGTTCAATTGTGGTAAAAGCATTAAAGACGGAAGCACAAAAGCACGGAACGGATATGGAAGTGCTGGCAATTGGGACAAATGAAGTGGCAGAGGAAATTCAAAAAGGCTGGGACGTTGTAATGGTTGCACCGCAGATTCGTCACCGGTTTAACGCAGTGAAAGCGGAAGCGGATAAAGCTTCTGTTCCATGCGGGCCCATTCCGCCGCAGGCTTATACGCCGCTTGGAGGTCCGACGCTTTTTAAAACGGTTCAACAGCTCGTTAGCTGAGGAAAGCAGGTGTATTCCTGCTTTTTAAATAAATAAGGGGTTTATTACACAAGGGGAGAATATAGAGGGGGAAAGGGTATATGAGCAAATTTGTGTCGTTTTTAGAGAACAATTTATCGGGACCCATGGCCAGATTATCAGAACAGCGGCATCTTCAAGCCATTCGTGATGGTGTTATTTCCGCTTTGCCGTTTATCATTATCGGAAGTTTTTTCTTGATTTTAGCGTTTCCGCCTGTGCCGCAAGATAGCACAATTGCGAAATGGGCCGCTGATAACAGCGCCAATATTTTAATACCGTATCGAGTAACGATGTTTATTATGTCTTTATATATAGCCTTTGGGATAGGGTATAACTTGTCCAAAAGCTATAATCTCGATCCGCTGTCAGGAGCGCAAATTGCAGTTGCTGCACTACTTCTTACGCTGACTCCAAAGCTGATTGAAGAAGAAGGGTTTATGCTTCCAATGACCAACCTTGGAGGTCACGGTTTATTTGTGACGATGATTGTGTCGATTTTATCGGTCGAAATTCTCAGGTTTTGTAAAGCAAAAAATGTCACCATTAAAATGCCGGAACAAGTGCCGCCTTCGGTATCGAGGTCTTTTGAAGCACTAATACCGGTTGCGATTGTTGTTGTACTTATGACGATTATTACGATTGTTTTAGGTATCGATCTTCACCATTTAGTTGATAAACTAGTTGCTCCGCTTGTAGAGGCAGGAGATAGTTTAGCAGGAGTATTAATACCGGTTTTCTTAATTACGTTTTTCTGGTCATTTGGAATTCACGGCGTCTCTGTTGTTGGGACAGTGGCACGCCCTGTATGGGAAGTGTATTTAGCCAAAAATGCTGAAGCGGTGGCAGACGGAGCTTCCACACTTCCGTATATTGCACCTGAAACGTTCTTTCAGTGGTTTGTTTGGATTGGAGGATCTGGAGCAACGCTGGGCCTTGTTTTAGCAATGCTGTTTTTCTCAAAATCTAAATATTCGAAAGCGCTTTCTAGGACATCTTTTATTCCAGCGGTTTTTAATATTAACGAACCAATTATTTTCGGTTTGCCAATTGTCTTAAATCCTATTTTAATTATTCCTTTTATCATTATCCCGATTATTACAACGATCATTTCATACGCAGCAACGGCGACAGGTCTTATTACGCCAACCTACGTAATGGTTCCTTGGACGCTACCTGCGCCAATCGGGGCTTATCTATCAACCGGAGGAGACTGGCGGGCGGTTGTGCTAGTCGTTATCAATATTGCTATTTCTGTTGTCATTTATCTTCCATTCTTTAAAATGTATGACCGAAAAATGGTTGAAATGGAAAAAAGCGATGAAGTAACGGTTACACCATCCGATAGTTCAGTTCAAATGTAAAGAAAGAGAAGCCAACTTGTTTGGCTTCTATCTCTTTAATAGGAGTGAGGATCAATGTTTGTTCGGTTTCGTTATAAAACAGTGTTTTTATTTCTGCTAACCATGGTTCTTTGTAACGTTATTTTTACACCTCTGCTGCAGTATGCTGGTCTGTCAGCGCAGCATAGTTTATTTGCCATTACAAGTCTGTCAGCAGCGCTGCTGACAACATTTATTTCCATTCGGCTTTCAACAGCAGCTTTATCTAAAACCGCTGTTTGTATACGCTTTGTTTTGCTCGGGGCAGGGTGCACAGCCGTTACATATTTAGCCGTTTTTTAACAAGGAGGGGCAAAAAATGAAAGTAGTGACAATAGGGGGAGGATCAAGCTATACACCGGAATTGGTCGAAGGGTTTATTAAACGATATAATGAGCTTCCAATTCGAGAGCTATGGCTTGTAGATGTTGAAGAAGGAAAAGAGAAGCTTGAAATTGTAGGAGCACTTGCGAGAAAAATGGTCAAAAAAGCAGGTGTTGATATGGAAATTCATTTAACGCTTGATCGAAAAAAAGCGTTGATAAATGCTGATTTTGTAACGACACAGCTTAGAGTAGGCCAGCTTGATGCACGTATTCATGATGAACGCATTCCCCTTAAGTACGGAATGATTGGTCAAGAGACAAACGGGGCAGGAGGGTTATTTAAGGGCTTGCGAACGATCCCAGTTTTGTTGAAAATTGCCGAGGAAATACACGAAATTTGTCCAAACGCCTGGCTTATTAATTTTACAAATCCTGCTGGCATGGTAACGGAGGCGCTGCTTCGCTACGGAAAGCATTCTAAAGTAGTAGGAGTCTGTAACCTGCCTGTACATATGACAAACTCAATCGCCAGCTTGCTTCAAATCGAAAAAGAAGATGTTCACATTGAATTTGCAGGGTTAAATCACTTGGTATATGGGCTGCACGTGTATGCAAAAGGAAAGGAAGTAACGCAAGAAGTAATTCAGCGTTTAAGTGATCCAAAGTCCCGAGTAACAATGAAAAACATAGCTCCTATTCCATGGCAACCAGACTTTTTGGAAGCTCTTGGCGTGATTTTATGTCCTTATCACCGCTACTACTATAAAACAAAAGAAATATTAGAAGAAGAGCTGGTGGCCTTTCAGTCAGGTACTACGCGCGCTGAAGTGGTCAAAGCATTAGAAGCCGAGCTCTTTGAACTCTACAAAAATCCAAATCTAGAAAGTAAGCCTCCGCAGCTAGAAAAACGAGGAGGCGCTTACTACAGCGATGCCGCATGTAATTTAATTTTATCTATTTATAACGATAAAGGTGATATTCAAACATTAAATGTAAGAAACAATGGCGCTATTTCCTCACTCCCGAACGAATCTGCGGTTGAAGTAAACTGCGTGGTAACAAAGCAAGGACCAGTCCCACTCGCTGTCGGTGAACTTCCTGTAGAAGTGAATGGACTGGTACAGCAAATTAAATCGTTTGAACGAGTAGGAGCAGAAGCTGCGGTTACAGGATCTTACGAAAAAGCACTGGTTGCACTTACTATTAATCCGCTTGTTCCAAGTGACGCATTGGCTAAGTCGGTCTTAGACGAACTGCTTCAAGCTCATCGCAAGTATTTACCCGCTTTTTTTAAGGAAGTGAACGCGTAGTATGTATGCTGTTGGACTTATGTCAGGAACGTCACTGGACGCAATTGATGCAGCTCTTGTGGAGATTGAAGGAAGCGGCTATGAAAGTAAAGTTAAACTTCTTCAGTTCATTACCATGCCGTTTTCACCTCCGTTAAAAAAGGAAATTGAACAGGCGCTTTCTCTCGAACATTCAAATGTACAGCTGATCTGCAGCTTGAATTTTAAACTTGGCTACGCGTTTGCAGATGCAGTGAAAAGAGTGTGCCAAGAAGCCGGGTTTTCTCTTGAACAAGTAGATATCATCGGATCGCATGGGCAAACCATTTACCATCAGCCCTATGCTTCAGAAAATATAGCGATGTCTACACTCCAAATTGGAGAGCCCGCTGTTATTGCCTATGAAACCAAAACGAAGGTAGTGGCAAACTTCAGAGTGATGGACATGGCAGCGGGCGGGCAAGGTGCTCCGCTAGTTCCTCACACGGAACGGATTTTGTACAGCCACGATGACCGTACAAGGCTGCTTCAAAACATTGGAGGTATTGGGAATGTAACGTTGATTCCGCCAAAACACTCTCCTATACCGGTAGTAGCTTTTGATACGGGGCCGGGAAACATGATGATTGATGAAGCGTGTCAGCAGCTTTTTAATGTTTCATTTGATGAAAATGGGCGTTTAGCAGCTGAAGGAAAGATTATTTCGGAGCTTTTAGAAGACTGTATGAATCATGATTATATGGAGCTTTCTCCTCCTAAATCGACGGGAAGAGAGCTGTTCGGTACACAGTACACAAGGAGGCTGCTAGAGAAATATAGCAAACATAAAAAAGAAGATCTGCTAGCTACGATTACTATGTTCACTGCATCATCCATTGTACATCACTATGAAACATTTATTTTTCCTGCCTATTCTATTGACGAAGTGATTATTGGAGGAGGCGGAAGTTATAACAATACGCTGATGAATATGATTAAAACGCAGCTTGGGAAGCGCTGCAGCGTGTATACACAAGAAGAAATAGGAATGTCTTCAGAAGCAAAAGAAGCCGTAGCTTTTGCGGTGCTCGCAAATGAAACACTTTCAGGTTATCCAAGCAATGTACCAAGTGCAACCGGCGCCTTGTCTCCTGTAATATTAGGAAACATTACGCCTGCACCACTATAAAAAAGGGGATGGAAGAAATGACAGAAGCAGCAAATATGGAAAATGAAATTTTTGAACTTATTGCATACGGAGGAAATGCTAGATCACTGGCATATGAAGCGTTAGAAGCAGCTGAAGACTATGATTTTAATAAAGCCGACGAACTGTTAAAGCAGTCTCAAGAAGAGCTTAGTCATGCTCATAAAACGCAAACTGCGCTTATTCAACGTGAATTGAACGGAAAAACAATTGAAAAGTCGCTGCTTTTAATTCACGCGCAGGATCATTTAATGACGGCTATTTCAGAGCAAAAATTAATTGAACATATGATTAAGCTTATTAAAAAATTTAAAAAAGAAGGCGAAAATCAATGAAAAAGCTAGGTATTGCGATTTACCCGGAACATTCGACCGTGGAAAAAGATAAAGCGTATATAGCACTTGCGCATCAATACGGATTTACACGTATTTTTACGTGCTTGCTTTCTGTTGAAGGCGATCAGAAAAAAGTAATGGCAAATTTTAAAGAAATTATTGAGTTTGCCAATGAGCTAGAGATGGAAGTAGTAGTAGACATCGCTCCTCGCGTATTTGGAGCGCTCGGCATTTCTTATGATGATCTATCTTTTTTTCACGAACTAGGGGCTTATGCTATTCGTCTTGATCTAGGGTATACGGGAAATGAAGAGTCCATTATGACCTTTAATCCATACGGCTTAAAAATTGAAATTAATATGAGTAATGCAACAAAGTATGTCGATAATATTTTAAGTTACCGACCGAACCGTAAGCAGCTGCTCGGGTCGCACAACTTCTATCCTCATCGATATGCGGGATTGTCGTATGATCACTTTATGAAGTGTTCAGCATTGTTTAAAGAACATAACCTTGAAACAGCTGCTTTTATTAATTCACCAAGCGCTACTTTTGGACCGTGGCCTGTTACTGAAGGACTTTGTACGCTTGAAATGCATCGCACGCTTCCGATCGACGTGCAGGCTAAGCATCTTTTTAAAACGGGATTAATTGATTGTGCAATCATTGCGAATGCTTATGCATCAGAAGAAGAAATGAAGGCGCTGCGTGATGTTGTTCAGCAAGAGCGCTTTACCTTTAATGTGACCCTGTATGATACGATTACTGAACTTGAAAAGAAAATTGTGCTGGAAGAGTTTCATTTTTACCGCGGAGACGTATCCGATTATTTAATTCGCTCTACGCAAAGCCGAGTAAAATATAAAAAAGAAGAATTCAAGCCTACGCATACTCCTTCCATTCGAAGAGGCGATATTTTAATAGAAAATGAACTTTATGGTCAGTACAAAGGAGAGCTGCAAATTGCGCTGTTAGACATGGAAAACTCCGGGAAAACTAACGTAGTAGGGCGCATTGCAGAAGAGGAAATTTTCTTATTAAATGAACTGCAGCCATGGGATAAATTTGCTTTTTGTGAGCGGTGATGAAATGGACTATATTATCGGTATCGACGGTGGCGGAACAAAAACAGAAGCCGTTGCGTACAGCTTAGACGGTCAAAAGCTCGCTGCTTCAAAAAGCGGTTACGGCAATTTACTCATTAATTACAATACGGCTGTTACTCATATTGATGAATGTATTACGGCGTGCAAAAATGCGCTTGCTGGTCATACATGTAAAGGCATTTCACTAGGGCTTGCTGGAAGTAAAGCATTATCCAAAGAAGAAATAAAAAGATATTTTTATGGTCGGTATCAGGTAGAAGTAGGTTTATATGATGACGCCATGATTGCACATGAAGCACTACTGCATGGAAAAGACGGAATTTTAACCATTGCAGGAACTGGAGCCGTCAGCATTGGAAAAAAAGACGGGGTATACGAATACGGAGGAGGGTGGGGACACCTTCTTGGAGATGAAGGAAGCGGATATTGGATTGGTCTTCAAGCACTGATATTGCTGACGAAAGAGCATGATCAAAGCCGTCCTTACAGCAGCCTTAGTCAGACAATCTTGCAACATGTAAAAGCAGACACCATACACGACATAAAAAAGTTTGTCTATTCATCTCCTAAATCAGAAGTTGCTTCACTCACTCCGCTTGTTGTACAGCAAGCAAGAAATCATAAACAAGAAGCGAGTGACATCCTTCACCAAGCGGGAAAACACCTTGCAGATATGACTCTTCATTTGTATACGAAACAGCGGTTTGAAGGGAGCTGCTTGCTGGCATGCAAAGGCAGCATTTTAACGGAAATTCCGGAAGTGTTTGATGTTTATAAAAAAGCATGTGAAAAAGAAATAAAGCATATCCAGTGGGCAACACAGCGAGTATCATCTGCTAAAGGAGCTTATCAGCTGTTCATGAATGAGTATAAATAGAGAAAAAATGATGGTGGAAAAGGCAGGGGATCACAGTGAACTTAAATCATATCTTAACAGAAAAACGCAATCCGCAAACCTTAAACATTGATGAATTATCAAGCCTGGAAATTGTAAAAAAAATTAATGAAGAAGATCACCAAGTGCCTCAGGCAATCAATAAGGTGCTGCCTGTTATTGCTCTGTTAGTAGATGAAATTGTCAGTGCTTTTAAACAAGGAGGACGTCTGATTTATATCGGAGCAGGTACAAGCGGGCGGCTAGGCGTGTTAGATGCATCTGAATGTGTACCAACATTCGGTACACCTGCCGAACAAGTAATTGGGATCATAGCCGGGGGAGACAAGGCGCTCCGGCATGCGTTAGAAGGAGCAGAAGATAATAAGAAACAAGCGATAGAGGATTTGAAAGCGATTAATTTATCGAATAAAGATATTCTTGTAGGGATAGCTGCAAGTGGAAGAACGCCTTATACACTCTCAGCGCTTGCGTATGCAAACAGCCTGGGGGCATTAACAGGCTGCGTTGTAAATTCTCCTCAATCAGCTATGGAACAAGAAGCAAACTATGCAATAGTAGCAGAATCAGGGCCGGAAGTTGTAACAGGTTCTACAAGAATGAAAGCTGGAACTGCTCAAAAGCTTGTTCTTAATATGCTGACGACCGCGTCTATGATTCAAATTGGTAAAGTCTACAGCAATCTAATGGTAGACGTACAGCCGACTAATGATAAACTCGTACAGCGTGCTAAAAATATTATTGCAGAACTAACAGGCGTCTCATCAGAAGAGGCAGCGGAAAGTTTACAAACATACAAAACGCCAAAAGCTGCCATTCTTGCGCTTCTTACTTCTACAGAAGGTGATGAGGTGCATCGGCTACTTGATAAACATGACGGACATTTAAAAAAAGCCATTGGAGAAGCAATGGAACAGCAGACTAAAGATTAAGCCGCCAGCAAATTAAATTATTTACGTAAAGATAAAAAACTCATGTTACGCTAGTAGCATGAGTTTTTTTATGATATTGGAAGTGGAGGAGCAATGAATGAAAATTGGGTTAGCGCAAGTGAGATTTCCAAAGTCAGCCGCAGAGGGTGTAGAAACGGTAGAAAATTGTATGAAACAAGCAGCAGAAGAAGATTGTAACCTTGTATGTTTTCCAGAATCAATTGTGCCGGGACTTAGAGGAGTGGGTTTTGAAGTTGAGACATACAATCACGAAATTCAACAAAATACGCTTTATAGAGTTAAGTTGCTTGCCAAACAGTTAAAGCTCAACGTAATTTTACCACTGGAGTGGCGCGACGAACTTGGTATGCATTTAACTGCTTTCGTAATTGATGAAAATGGAAAAGAATTAGGGTATCAAACTAAAAATCAAATTGATCCAGCAGAAGATCAATTTGGTTATAAGCCTGGAAATGGCCGCCAGTTGTTTGAAATAAACGGCGTGAAATTCGGTATTGTTATTTGCCATGAGGGATGGCGCTATCCTGAAACTGTCCGATGGGCTGCTATAAGAGGAGCGAGCATTGTGTTTCATCCACAGTTTACTGGTGAAGTACCAGATCCGAAGTTTTATGATTATGCAATGATTGCAAGAAGTACGGAGAATGGTATTTACTTTGCAAGCGTGAATTACGCATTAGAGAACCAAAAAAGCACGACTTCTCTTCTTTCTCCAAAGGGTGAATGTTTGATAAAAGCGAAAGCTGAAAAGCAAGAACTACTAACGTATACGATAGAGCCCGGTGAGGCTAACCGCCTGTTAGCTCAGCGTCTGTTATCAAATTTACTATTGTAAAAAAGTTTATTTTCTCTAGTTAAATTAGCATGTGCGCTCTTATAACCCTTTGGTTATTTCTCCTTATGACGATATAAACGTCAATGTGGTATTATCAAAAGTTAAAGGGGTATTAAAAGGTGTGTGGAAACAATGGATCGGAAAAAAGCCGCATCAGTAGCTGGAGCATTGGTCATTGCCGTAGGAATTTGGCTGTTTCAAAGCGGGAAATTTAAAAGTGAAGCGCAGGCAGATAAGTTTACGAGTACATTTTTGGTCGATCATGAACAAACAGACAATGGATTTGAATTATTTACTTCGGATACCAATCAATATAGGATGTGGTTTCCGCTTCAGTATGTTATTCATAAATCTTCTTATAAAAGCAGTGAAGATGAAAGTGAAGTATGGACAGCATCAACGAAGGAAAATGATTCATACAATGCTGGAAAAATAACGGCTTTATTTTCTAAGAAAAAAAGTAAAGCAGCTCAAAATAAAATGGATGCGTTTCAGCCTGATTACATGTTAAAAGGTAAAAATGCAACAATTTATGTGAAAAAACAAACAAGAGATGGAAAGCACAGCATTTATCATGCTTATGTGAATGATGATTATTCAGACAAGTATATTTACTATACGTTTGAACTAAAAAGCAGCGAACAGACAAACAGTACAAAACAGCAGTATTGGGTAGAAAAAATTCTTCTAAATACACAGTTTCAAAAAAACTCAGCTGAATAGTCAGCTGAGTTTTTTCGTAAGAGTTCATAATGCTTTTGCTTTTTTATGTAAACGGGTACAATATGAGTAAGGAGGCCTTTGTATGATTGAAAAACAAGCAGTTGGTGAAAAAGCAGCACAATTTGTTGAAGATGGAATGATTGTAGGGCTAGGGACAGGTTCAACAGCTTATTATACAATTGTAAAACTAGGTGAACGAGTAAAAAATGGATTAAACATCAAAGCGGTTCCTACTTCTCAAAAAACAGAAGAGCTGGCAAGGAAACTAGGTATTCCCATTGTTACCTTAGCAGATGTTGAATATATTGATATAGCAATTGACGGAGCAGATGAAGTGGATAGCGAACTTTCTTTAATTAAAGGAGGAGGAGGCGCGCTGCTTCGAGAAAAAATGATTGCGTACGCAGCGAAGCGGTTTATCGTGATTGCGGATTCTAAAAAAATAGTGAAGACGCTAGGAGCTTTTCCTCTTCCTGTTGAAGTTATACGTTTTGGCTGGGAAATGACGGCGAAGCATATTCGCAGTGCAGGTTGTGTACCGCAGCTTAGGCTTTTAGATGATCATACGCCGTTTATCACCGATAACGGAAATTATATTCTAGACTGCCATTTTTCAGAAATTGAAAATCCTGCTGAGTTGGAAAAACAGCTGATAAGGATCCCAGGCGTAGTAGAAAGCGGTTTGTTTGTAGGAATGACGGAGGAAGTTATTACCGTACAAAATCAAGATGTTCATATCATAAAAAAATAGAAGCTTTGGCGTCGGGCCTAGGCTTCTATTTTTTAATTGGAAAGAACGTTCCAATTTTTCTCTAATTGATATATGTATTGAGACGCGTTCAGTACATTTGGATGAACGAAGGTATCAATTGTTTTTTGCGGACAAGCAGATCCGTATAATGAAAAAATGACAAGCTTGCTATGCTCGATTGGTGATACGACGTGAGATAAACAGCGATAAGAAGGATTTATCAAGCTTTTTACCATCTCATGGATATCTTCTTTGTCGTAAAAATCGACTTCAATTTCCGTCTTTACTAAATAACGGCTTTCAATGGCGCTGCTTCGGTAATAATTGTAGCGTGCTCCTATGAAGTAGGACGGATCTGATGTGGAAACGTCCAAATTCGTATATGTTTGATCCTGCTTGCTTTTATAAAAAATAGAATCATGAGTATGCTTCATGAATTCTTGATAAGTTGTTCCATCTTCCCACAGAGCTAAAATACAAGCATCTGTTTCATCTTCCACGTTCCAACCCCCTAATTGGCCAATGAAACCATTCACGTGTGCAAGAGCAGCCCAATGCTGTTGCGTATATGAAAAAGATGCTTTTTTATCAGTCGGTATGCTGCATTTCACAATTTTTGTCAACATTCTCCCATCACCTCAATTAATTACTTCGATAAATGAAGGGAAAATCCTTCTAAAAAGAGGAAAATCATAGACATATCCCCCCCTTAAAAGCCATACATTTCAAATAGGACAATGTTAGGGAAAGAAGGGGAAATGAATGAAAGTTTTTCGTGCAAAAGCCTGTCAATCTCCTATGCGAAAAGGCTGGTCAATTATGTTTCAGCATCCGTTTAAAAAAGATGAAAGAGGAAGATCGCACCCGTTTGTTAAACGGTTTATGTATACAGAGCAACACGATGAAATTGACATTCTGGTTGAAGAGATGAATGAACTGCTGAGAGTGCAGGATTTTTGGACAAGTACTGCAAAAGGAAGAGCAAAAGCAAGATATGATGAACGAGTAGTGAATGCTTTTTATAACGATATTGAAAAAAGAACGAGTGAACAAATTGACAGCGAGTATGAGTACATTCATGTAATCGGAGAACAAGGAAGCGGCAAAACAGCCTTAATCCGCCAGCTTCTTGGTATAAAAAAGGAATGTGGCTTTTTAGGAATAGGCAGTAAAGGCGCTTATTCTGCTACGTATAAGGTGAAGGATTCCCAACACTATGAAGCTGCTGTCTCTTTTTTTACGCGAAGTGAAGTGCAAAGGAAATTGGAGAATATCCTACTAAGAAGCGCTGAAGTGTATGCTGAAGGAGGAACGGATTATGACTTGGTCTTTGAGTTGTTACACGGAGATTCTTCTTTTAATCTGCGCGCTCTTTTGGGAGATATTCCATACAAAGCCCGTTATTTTAATGATGATGTTCCTTTAAGAATGAGCGACGAAAATAGTTCATTCAAACAATTTGTAGATGCAATTAAACGAGAAAGTGAAATAGTAAAAGACGCTGTTGATCAAGAAGGAAGAGATTTTGCAGAGGTATGGCATAAGCGGCTTGAATGTAGGAAAATCACCGAGCAAATGCTTCTGTCAATTGAATCCCAGTTGAAAGAATACAAGGAAGGAATATGGGAAATAGGAGAAGACGACTGGCCAATATCCTGCCGTCTCACAGCAAAAGAGCTGTCTTCCTTTGGCCCGCTAACAAATGAAGAAGAAGAAAATAACGGATGTCTTATTTATCCATTGTTTCGTAGAATTGAAGTTTGCGGCCCTTTTTCTTTCAAAAAAGGAGTAGCGATTTGCGAGCATCCGTGTTTTGAATATACGAGCACCATCCACAATTCTTTTAAACAAGCAGCTTCTATTTTATACGTACATCATGGGCTTAAAGAATTAAATATTCAATTTCTTCAACAGCTCATCGTACATGGTCACGGTGCTAAGGTAAACGTTTGTGTTACACACGGAGATTTGCTTACCTCTCCAAGCTGCCGTACGGATTATGCTAAAAAACATGCCATGGCTAAAATGATAGATTATGCGCTTAAAAGCGTTTCACCTCTTATGAAAAAGCAGCTTCACTACTATTTAACAGTAGGGAATACGTCTATTTTAGAATATGTACACGAGGAATTCAAAGAGAGCCACCTTCTGTATAAAGACATAAAGGCAGCTTTAGTATCAGAAACGAGAAAAAAGCAGCAAGAGCTGCATCCTATTTATTTAAACTTAACTGTTTCCCAGGCTTTTTATGAGGCGATGGAGTCGCTGAACATTCCTTATATGGATAGAGAAACGTGTTTGAACATTTCCTTAGGAGAGCATGAAGGGCCGGTGCCAGTCATTGCGTCCGCTTTTATTTCATCTGTCTACGAGCATTTTCTAAGCCAGCCGTCTGGATGGTCAAGTACCTATCATTCGGTCACCGACCGACAGCAGGTTATTCAAGAATTAGCAGGAGAATTCGCAAGCGTTGTTTATTCATATTTGAACGAGCAGCTACTTGAAAATGCCCGTAAGGACTGGCTCGCTCTTTATAAAGAAAAAGAAGACGATCAACCGTATAAATATAGCAGACTAATAGAAAACGTAATTCCTGCCAAAAATGATATCTATCAGCAGCAAATTCTTATGAGAACGGTTTATCAGCTGATTAAGCATGTGATAGAAAAGAAAGACGGCGTAATGGTTCATTAAGGAGTCAATGTAAAAAGAGGCTTATCAATAAAAAAACAGAGCCTGATTTCAGGCTCTATTAGCGTTTGGAAATAGCAGTTAAAGTATTAGGTCCGGCAACGCCGTCAACTGCTAGCTTATTGTCTTTTTGAAACTTACGCACAGCAGCTTCTGTATTGGCGCCGAAGATACCGTCCGTGCCTTTTGTATCATAGCCAAGCGCTGTTAATTTCTTTTGAAGGGCTTGAACATTGCTGCCTTTGCTTCCTTTTTTAAGCGTTTGTTTTGTATTAATTGTTGAGTCTGCTGGTGGATTTGTTGGCTTTGGATTTGTTGGGTTTGTTGGTGTCGTCGGGTTCGGTTTCGTTCCTGAACTTCCTAAAGCTTTATATGTTGATGGACCAACAATGCCGTCAGCCGTTAAGCCGTGGTCTTTTTGGAACTTACGAACAGCTGAATCTGTATTGGCACCGAACACACCGTCCGTACCCTGTGTATTATAGCCAAGTGAAGTTAGTTTCTGCTGAAGTTCTTTAACTGCATTTCCTTTGCTGCCTTTCTTTAAAACAGTTCCTGTAGAAGGAGCTGGAGTAGAACCTGAGTTTCCAGAAACGTTGTATCCGTTTGCTGCTGCAATGTCGTTAAATGATTTAGAAGAAGTTGTAATCACCACTGGTGTACCGACGGTCACTTTACTAAATAACCATTCTACTTCTTCATCGTACATACGAACGCATCCACTGCTTACATATTTGCCGATGGAAGCAGGATTATTATTTCCGTGAATAGCATACGTCGTGCCGTATGTACCTCTAGCATTTAGGCCTAGCCAGCGATTGCCAAGGGGGTTTCTAGGATCTCCACCAGGAATGTTCCCTTTGTAATAAGGGCGATTGACGATTTTATTTACTACTTTGAAATGGCCTTCTGGTGTAAGAGACTGTGTACGTCCTGTTGCTACTGAAAACGTTCGGACAAGTGAACCATTTTGGTAATAAGCGAGTTTATTCGTCGCTTTGTTAATGATAATTAAATGAGATGGTGTTGAAGCAGCTTCTGTTTTTGGAACTCCTACAAACAAGCAGGCTAGAGCTAAAATAGCTGCTATGAGTACGATTGTTGTTCTTGATATTCTATTTGCCATGTGCTGCGCCTCCTTAGGCTGCATTATTAATGAAAAACATATGGTGCGGCAGTGCTATAAATTCTTCACTAATAAAATAAAAGACGAATAGCTGCATTTTCTATACCTGTATGTATGCGCTTAATAAGGAAATCATTAAGTAGAAAGACTTTACTAGCGGGAATTTATAATAATAAGAATAACTAAGCTTTTCTTGCTGCTTTGTACAACTTTAGGAATATAAGTTTACTAATCTAGCGGATTCATATTTACGTAGGCATCACACCCTTTCCAGTTCTTCATTTTTGTGTAAAGAAATGAAAGCGTTATACAGATTGTTTTGTAATCATATTGTAACATAGTTGTATTTTTTATACCATAAAAAGACATAAAATAGTATAAAAATACTTTATATGGGTTTTATGTACAAAAAATTCAAAAGTTCAGGAGAACGAAGCTATTATTAGATATACGAAACTGGAAAAGAAGTATGCGTAGTTTTGCGGAAATAGATAAATATTCTTATTCGAATATAGGGAGGGAAGGAGTGAAAAAACTACTTGCAAAGAGACAAGTAGTTTTTAAACCGTTATTTTTGAGCATACATTACAACAAAATTAAAAAATTTATAGATGCAATCCACTGTGCTGAACCCGCTTGCTGTTAACCAATTTAACTGATCATGTAGGGTTGCCATTTTATCTAACTTCGTACGTTCATGAGCAGCCTCAATTTGCTCATGAGTTAATCCGCTTGCGGCAATTCTTTTGCTCCAGTCTTTTTTATATAATTCTTCAATAATAGAAGAATGGCCTAATACTTGATCAGCATTAATAAATACTCCTCCTGTATGCAGCAAATCATAAATTTGTTCATACAGCTTTTGTTTTTGTTCGTCTTCTAAATGATGAATAGCAAGTGAAGAAATCACAATGTCAAATGAGTGCTCAAATTTGTAGCTTGTTATATCTGATACGATAAATTCTATATGCTGTTCGTTTTTAAAGCGCTCCTTAGCTTTTTCAAGCATTTGATCTGACACGTCAATCAACGTGAAATGAGCATCTGGGTATTTTTCTTTAACAAAAGAAGAAAACAATCCTGTACCTGCTCCGATATCAAGTACGCGAAGCGGCTTGTTTGAAAAGTGAAGAAGAGAAACGGGAATGGAATAAAAATCAAAAAAACAAGAAATAAGTTTGCGGCGCTGCTCATCATACTGAGAAGCATGAGCATTAAATTTTTCTTTCACATTATTTTTCATTTTTACAGCTCCTTTATTTGGTAATATTGAGATACATATATCGTATAGAAGTTTGGTAGAAAAGAAAATAAACAAAAATAAGCAGTATTGATTCCAGTTTGTTATGAATAGAAAGAGATGGAGAGAAGAAAATGGAGATCAAATGGTTAAAAACATTCATCATAGCGGCTTCTTATGAAAATTTCAGGCAAGCGTCTGAAGATTTATTTTTAACACAGCCTGCTGTATCAAAGCATATTCAGCGACTGCAGCAAGAGCTAGGCGCTGAGCTTTTTAAAAAAAAAGGTAAATATATCGCGCTGACTGAGGCAGGACGCTTTTTTTTGCCTCATGCTCAAAAAATGGTGAGGGCATATGAAGAAGGAGTAGGAAATTTTAAGTTATGGAAGCAAGGATATAACCGAAAACTGACTATATCCGCTGCTCCTCAAATAGCAGCATCTGTTTTGCCGATTCTAATCAAACAATTTGTAGAGAGATATCCCCATATTGAAGTCACGGTTAATATTACAAATTCGTTTCAAGTGGGAAAAGACATCAGCGACAGAAGGTCAGATATTGGATTAACAAGGATGCTTCCGGGTCAGGCAGACGTTTTTTATGAGTTAATACATAAAGAAAAAGCAGTCTTAGTTGCCCCGTTTTCTGCAGGGGCACGTACGGAACAGGAGCTGTTATCTTCCTACCGGCTGCTTACGAATAATCATCCTGTTTATTGGGAAGATTTACTCCTTCAAATCAAGGCTTGTTATCCTCACATTCAGCTGCTTCCTGTGACGCAAGTAGAAATTACAAAGCGCTTTATTGAAGAAGGTTTAGGCGTATCTTATTTGCCATTTTCCATGGTGAAAAAGGAAGTTGAAAATCAAACGTTGAGCGTAATTTCACAGCAAAAAATTATCCGGCCTTCTTCGCATACGTATATCGTAACAAAAGGCGAAACAGAAGAAATAAAGCAGTTTAAGCACTTTGTAGCTGAGACCTTAACAGAAACGAGCTGAAATGATACCATAAAAAGGAAGGAGAGATGACAATGTATATATTAATCATGCTAGTAGCAGCAGCAGTCGTAGTAGATTTTATTTTAAGAAAAGTGCTTGATATACCTCGCAGCAAATTTTGGGGCAAATATGAGTATGAAAGTCTAGCTTTAGAACGTTGGGACAAATATGTCATGGTAGCTTTTGTTCTTTTTCTAGTACTCGATATGATTTTTATGGTTGTAGAGCCTTATATTGTATCTTTCCTATTCTTAGTCGTGAATATTTTGTTGAAAAGCATAGATGAATGGAAATATAAACAAGAAACGAAAGAGTACATCACAAGCTTTGTACAGCTGGGATTCTTCTTTACAGGATTTGTTTTATTAGCCGGCGGAATTGTATAGAAAAAAGAGCTTTACCTATGGTAAAGCTCTTTTTATATTATTTAAAAATATGATCAATGTCTTTAATTTCGGAAGAAGTGAGCTGAACATCTAATGTTTTTAAGTTATCAAGTACTTGATCAGCGCGTTTTGCCCCTGGAATTAACACATCAATTGAATCGCGCGTTAAGTACCAAGCCAAAACAAGATGAGCTACTTCTACGCCTTTTGCGCTAGAGATTTGACGGAGACGCTCTACTTTTTCTAGATTTTGCTGAAATGCTTCCCCGATAAAATGAGGCATATCTTCGCGCAGGTCATTAAACTTTGTATTTTTATCATATTTCCCAGCAAGTAAACCAGCAGCTAGCGGGAAGTATGGAATAAATGAAATGCGGTTTGCAGCAGTATAAGGTAAAATATCGCTTTCTGCTTCTCGCTGAATTAAGTTATATTGGCCTTGGACCACGTCTACATAACCATCTTTATTTGCTTCTTTTAACTGATCTAACGAGAAGTTTGATACGCCAATAGAACGGATCTTACCTTCATCTTTTAATTCTTTTAACGCACCAACCGCTTCGTCTTTAGGTGTGTTTTTATCTGGAAAGTGAATATAATATAAATCGATATAATCTGTTTGAAGGCGTTTTAAGCTATCTTCAACCGACTGTTTTAAAAATGCAGGAGAATTGTCTAGCAGTACTTCATCTCCAACAATTTTATGTGCTCCTTTTGTAGCGATCACCGCTTCTTCACGATTCCCGCGTTCTTTTAGCACTTCGCCAATTAATTCTTCAGAACGTTTAGGACCATAAATGAACGCTGTATCAAGTAAGTTTATGCCATTATCTAGCGCCTTATGAACAAGGTCTTTGCCGACTTCTTCGTTTAGGTTAGGATATAAGTTATGTCCTCCTACAGCGTTTGTTCCAAGTCCAATAGGATTAACATATAATTCGGATTTTCCAATCTGCACTTTTTCTGCCATGTCTAACGTCCATCTCCTTTTTTATATCTTCTTTTTTACTATAGCAAAATATACCACGAATCAAAAATAGTACGCTCATATGAAAAGCAGCCTTAAAAAAGTATGTGAACTTGAGTTACACGTAAATAAGGAGTATATTCTACAGGGCTCTATTTCAATAGCAGAAACAAAAAAAGAACCTCTTTTAAATAAGAGACTCTCTTTTAGTCATGGTAATATGATAGCTTTTTGACAGCTGAAATGTTTCAGCGAGCTGCCTGCGTCCTTGCGCTCCTTGTTCGCGCACATAATCTAATTCGTTTGGTGTAAGAAGCTTCATGCTAATCAGTTTAATAGATTCGTAAGGTAAAGAGAGGCTAGTTGAAACAGAAGGAGACTGAACTCCTAGCAATACACCAATATCTCCATTTTTATTTACAAAATGAGGCGGTACGTCCAAATCCGTAAATTCAATTGAAAGAACATCATGCTTCATGAATAGTTCTAGCATATTAGGATGAGCGGCGGCATTTTGACTCATTTGATAAAGAAGGTCAAATGCCCAGTGATCCTGAATATCAGATAAAGGCCCGCGCAGAGATTCATCATCGCATTCGATATAGAATTCTAATCCTTTTCCTTGCTTTCGGCTCTTTTCTTCGGGGGATTGAAACGGATCGGACAAGCCGTCGCTTGCTAGAATAACCGTCTCTGTTTTTTGAACACGAATAAATGTTTGACGTCCAGATGGCCAAGCAGGTCCGCCAAAAAACATGGGATTTAACAAATGAGTTAATACGTCTCCGTCTACATGTCCAATTGTGTTCCAGTAGTCTTTTCTTTTTGAGATTGATTCCTCAAGAACACGCTCTGCTTCTTTTTCCTGCTTCTTTTGCTTCCACTTTAAAAATAATGACAAGTATCCCACACCTCTTTACGACTTCATAGTACCCAATATATACCTCATTTAGGGAACTCGTAAACCACTATTTAACAATAGTGTATAGATTACTGTATATTTTCTTTCAACTAACCAGCTTAGAACCTTTTAGTCCTTAATTGTTTTAAGTGTACTTATGTCTACTAGAAGGGGTGTTTTTTTATACATAATAAGCGTAACCAACTAGGTTGAAAATTTATATATTTATAGTTGCTAGATACATATACAACGGTTTACTGCTTTTACTCATCTACCACCTAAATTTGCTTCTATTTCAATAATAAACAAAGATAAATAAAATAAAAAAAAGTGATGTTCTTAATAAAGGTACGAATTTTGTAAAAATTTATATCTTTTTGTTCTTAATAAAGGTTTACTATTTTTATTTTGTTCTTTATAATAGAAAACAACTAGTTATTAAGTATTATGATTCCGGGTTTAATAGGTTTAAATGACTAGTCAGGGATATCTGTTGAAGTTTTGTTCTTTATAATGAACATTATTATGAAGTATGAAAGGAAAGCGAGTAGTGTCACAACTGTCTTTTATCCCCTTGTCTAAAGGACATATAAAAATTTAAAAAAGAATGTGTAGAAGCGTGAAATTCATGTGAAACAAATTATTTTTTGTGAAGTGTTTTTCTAGTTACTAGGTTAATAGTTGAGGGAAAACCTTATCACTTTGCTTCTGGGAGTTGAGGTATAGTAACCTCTTTAATCCTCGAGGTCAAGGAGTTAAAAAAGAACCCTCAAATTATTATATATAATCTGAATAATATGACGAATTGAAAGGAGGAGTACACTATGAAAATGACAAAAAAACAACCAGGCGTATCACCTAAGCGCCCAATGGTTATGGATCATCAGCCTATTAGATTTGAAACTGCTCAAAGTTGGAATCCTGGAAAAGGTAACCAAGACCACCCTGGACATGGTAATGGAGGTGTTAATTTTCCACCAAACAATCCAAATAGACCGTAAAAAAGGATATAAAAAGAGGTTCTAAACCCACTTGTTAGGCATCTTAACAAAATCTATTATTTTTAAATCAATGTTGAATGCTACATATAGATGATTGTATAGATGCCTAACATTTACTTGTTTTTCTCTATTTAAAAATTGAAGGAGCATATTATGGAAAAAGTTACAATGAGAATTGGAGAGCATCAAGCTTTAATTGTTTGTCATTCATTTCAGATTTTAAATTTAATTCAAAAAAACTACGAGCCTTTTTTTTCTAAAATTGAATGCCCAGATATGGTTATACATATAGAAAGTGGATATGGAATTCCTTTTGTAGACTATCAAGTAGAAGTCGAACAAGAGGCAGATACTATATCTTTTCAAAGAGCTGATTATAGAATTCAAGCAAATTTGAGCGAGGGAAAGGCTCAAATTCAAATTTATGATGAATTAGCTTTAAAGCATGCGCTTATGAATTTTTATAGTTCTTATATTGTTTATCACAACTGGGGGCTGCTTATTCATTCCTCATGTGCAACTGAAAAAGGAAAGGCCCATTTATTTGCTGGCCAATCCGGAGCAGGAAAATCAACTTGTGCACAATTGTCCGCTCCAAGACCTATTCTTTCTGATGAAGCAACTCTTCTAAAGGTTGAAAAAAATAAAATTACTGTGTTTAATTCTCCATTTCGGAGTGAGCTCTCAGCTCCATCTATTGAAGGAACTATTCCACTAGCAAGTATTCAGCTGCTGCATCAATCTTTGAACAACGAGAGAATAAAGCTGGGTAAAGCAAGTGCTTTGCTTCAAATAATGGATAAGGTCTTTTATTGGAATAAAGACCGAGAGGAAACAAAAAAAATTGTACAAATGATAAAAGAGGTATTAGATCATGTACCTGTATATGATCTTTACTTTCAAAAAAATAATACGTTTTGGGAGTTGATATCCTAATGAAGCAGTTTGTTCGAAATCAAGATATGGAGGCCGTTCAGCTTGACAGTGAATGGGTGATTTTAAATACAGAAGCGTATACAGTAACAAAAATTAACGAATTGGGAGGTTACTGCTGGTCTTTACTTGAAAGGCCTTGTACAATTCCTTCGCTGATTAAATCTTTGCAAACGGATTATCGAATAGAAGACGAACTTTCGTTTGAAGATATGGAAACCTTTCTATCTGAGTTGATAAAATATGGATTGATTGATCATGTCAATTAACCAAGAAAGCGTACTATTGTTGAAGAATGTTATAGAAAAAAAAGGGTATGTTCATTTTCCTTCTGAGGGGTTCAGCATGTACCCTTGCATTCGTCAAAATGACCTTTGCACCTTTGAAAAAGCAACTGTTTTAAAAAAAGGTGATATCGGTCTCTTTCATACGGAAAGCGGGCAATTGATTGCTCATCGATTAATTAAAACAGGACACAAGAACGAGCAGTTGCACTATATATTTAAAGGAGATACTAATCTTTACTGTGATGAGCCTGTAATGGGAGAACAAGTTATTGGGAAATTGACGGCAATCTCTAGAAAAAATCAAAAAAAAGTTTATATGGCTGCTCCTTTTGACTATATATGGTGCTGGTTAATGCTTTTTTTTCCTTTTAGCTCCCGTTTCTTAAAAAAATATATCAATCAAAAAATAGTTAATTAAGCTAATCGCTTATTTTTGGAGTGTTCCGATGAAATTAAACCGAGCTGATATAAAGCAGTATTTTGACAGAGAGGAAATGATAAGCGCTTTTTCAATTGTATCCCCTTTACTTAAAAAACATTGGAAAGCTTACGCAGGGCTAATGCTTTTTTTATTGACGGACATTTTAATTACTCTTGTCTCCGCATGGTTTCTTGGAGATCTTTCAGACGCTGCCGTTCAAGGGGACTTTACCCGCGTTAAGCACTTGCTGCCACTTGCTTTTGGTCTAATACTAATAAGCTTTCTTACCATCTATTATGATACGTATATTGAAACGATTGCAACATCTTCTATTAAACGAGATTTAAAAGAGCAGCTGCTAAGGCAACTGTTACTTTCTCCCGTTCATAAAATTCATAGAACCCACTCTGGAGAATTTATTTCTCATTTTACCAATGATATTAACAGCATAGACGGAATGATTGGGCGCAATCTTATTAACCTTATAAAACTACCGTTATTATTTATTGCGATCTTTCTTTATCTATCCCATATCAGCCTATTACTTTCATTTGTAGGTTTATTTATTATACCTATTGCTGTCATTGCAGGTGGTATTTTTGGTTTTTTATTACGCAACAGCAGCAGGGAAATTTTGAAGCTAAACAGTGAAATGACCAGTAGTTTATCTGAAATCTTTCAAGGGTTTATTGTCATTCGATCTTTTTTATTAGAAAGATCTTTCTTTAGTAAATACCGTCAGCAAAACCAGCAAGCTTTAGCATTAGATTTGTATAATGGAAAAATGAAGGGGTTATTTTATGCAGGAGGCGAAGCTATTGCATTAATAGCCTTTCTAGTCACTCTCTGCTTCGGCGCCTTAATTGTTTCAAAAGGGATGTTAACGGTCGGTTCCCTTCTAGCGTTTGTAAGTCTCAGCAACCGTCTAATTTATCCATTAAATGGACTGGCAGGACAGTGGGCTGCATTTCAACGGTCTATATCAGCAATTGAACGAATAGCCCATATACTAAAGCAGCATGAAACTATTGATTTTCCTGAGTTTTCTCAAGAGAAGCCAAAGCAAAAAGCTATTTATTTTCAAGATATAACCTTTAGCTATGACGGGATAAGGTGTATTTTTGAACATTTTAATTTACAAATACCGGCAGGGAAAAGTATAGCTATCGTTGGAGCGAGCGGTGCTGGTAAATCGACTCTATTTAACTTATTACAAGGTTTTTATCACCCTCAAGCCGGAAAAATTTATATAGATCAAACATCGCTTAGTGCTCTTACTGCATCCGAACTGCAGAACTTAATTGCATATGTCCCACAAGAAACTTTTCTTTTTACTGGTACTATAAGAGAAAATCTGCTTTTAGCCAATCCTCAGACAACTGAAGAAGAGCTAGTCATAGCTGCAAGAGCTGCTCATATTCATGACTTCATTCTGTCACTTCCTCATGGGTATGAGACGAAAATAGGCGAAAAAGGGGTAACATTATCGGGGGGGCAAAAACAAAGGATGGCAATTGCTCGCGCCATCTTGAAGAATGCACCTATTCTGTTGCTTGATGAAGCAACGTCCGCATTAGATAACGAAACGGAATATTTAGTGAAAGACGCGCTGCAAGGAATTATGAAAAATCGGACAACGATTGTAATTGCTCATCGCTTATCAACCATTCAAAATGTTGATTCTATTGTTGTTATTGATAATGGAAAACTGATTCAATCAGGAAAGCATGAAGAGCTGATTCAACAGCCAGGTTTATACCGAGACCTTGCTCATGTCAACACATCACAGCTTTCTAATAACGAAGAAAGAGCAATCATGCTGTAAAGAAATATAAATTAGGAGGATTTCCATAATGTTTATTGAATTTATTCAAGCATTATATGATCAAAACCGTCCGTTACCAGAAAATCGGAATGATTACAACGCTATATTAGAAGATATCGAATACTTTCACTTATCAGCAACGGTATATTCCTTGTTAAAACAGCAGGGAAGAATCGAGCAAACGCCAACATATTTTCAAAATCAGCTAAAGACAGAATACCAAGCTATTTTGTATAACAACCTTTATATTAAAAATCAGCTGAAGCTCATTTTGGATAC
Source organism: Priestia sp. P5 (assembly GCF_029522155.1). NCBI lineage: Bacteria > Bacillati > Bacillota > Bacilli > Caryophanales > Bacillaceae > Priestia > Priestia sp. P5. Next base: position 423,999 of record NZ_JAKWFJ010000002.1, read on the forward strand.
GTTTGAAGCTAACGATATTTCTGCCATTCCCTTAAAAGGAATTTTATTTAATGAAACGTATTTTGGTCATTTTAGTGCAAGACGGACAACGGATATTGATATATTAATTCGTAAAGAGGATATGGAAAAAGCGATAGGGTGTATTCAAGAATTAGAATACGATACAGAAGGAGAATACTCATCTCATCACTTTCATCGTTCGTTTGGTAAAGCGATCCCTCATTCACCTGTTCCGTTAGCTATTGAACTTCATTGGGATCTTCTTAAAGAGGAGAGTTCCTCATTAGAAATTGAGCAATTTTGGAAGCACTCTACTCCGTTAGAAGGTTACAAACATATAAAACAACTGTCTGAAATACATACCTTTTATATGATTTGCCTTCATGGGTGGAAGCATGGAATGGATTCTTTAAAATATTTTATCGATATTATACAAGCTATACATGTCTTGAATCATAAAATCAATTACGATGCGTTATTTAAAATGGCAAAGAACGATCAAACTTTAAAACGACTAACAAGCACATTAACAGTTGTTTATAATCAATTTCCACATCTGGATCAAATTAATAGCCTTCCTTTTAATAAAAAACCAAAAATATGGTGGAATTATCAAGAAATACGTTATGGAGACAGACAAAGCGTAAAAGGATTTAAAAATCTTATTCGGGTACATTTGTCTGAGTATGACCGGTTTGAGCATTCTATGATCTTTTTTAAGAGATTGCTTTTTCCAAATAAATCGGAGATAACTAATCTTTATTCACCTTCAATAAAACATAAAAAATATAGTATCTTTAGAGGGTATATTAAATTTTATAGGAAAAAGTTTCATACATTATTTCGTGCTTTATTTTATTCAAAAGTTAAAAGTTAGCAAAAATATTGAAAGAGTAATATAGTTAAACCTCGTTTTTGGTAATTTTACAAGACATTCAATGATCGTTGATTAAAACTTTAAAACGGTAGCTATAATAAAGCGTCTTTCTACTTAGAAGGTGCTTTTTTGTTTTAGACAAAAAAATTAAAAAGTCAGGTTACTTTTATGAAGGTGCTTTTAGATAAAAATCTATTGCAAGGAAAACGCAAATAAAGAATGCTATCTCACACAAAGAGAAGCATCCTTTGTTTAAATATATACGTTTGTGAAGCAATAATTAATTATATTGTTTCTTCTGCGTCGTTCTCTAATAAATCAGTTGAAAAATCAAATAAGCCACATACACGGCCTGTAGGAAAAATAAAAAACCCCAAAAGCGTGCTGAAAGATGGGTAAGCTGCTTTAAACTCGTAGCGTCACCTGCATCGTGTGGATATTTGATGCTTAACACAAAAATGATAAAGGCAGAAAATAGAGATTCTACAAGTAACAGCGCACCAACAAACATCATGCTGTAGCGCGTAAGCTGTGGGTCTTGTAAATAATAAATGCCTCCGAGGATCAAACCGATAGAAAAAAGCCACACAATTCCGTATCCGTTACGTACCCAAAGCAGTAAATTAATAACAACCACACTTCCTAACCCGTAAAAAAGCCAGTCGTAGTGATGGTGAACGAGCAGGTAGAAAAACAAATAAGCCATTGCTGAGCTGAACGGGTAGCCGGCTAAAGCAATAATGACGCGCGGCAGCCATCCACGGGATCCCGCGTAGGTGGCAGTCACAGCTACGCCTTCATTATTGGTATACAGCTCAATGCGATTGACGCCTTTTCCGACAATAAGCCCCATTAACGCGTGGCCATCTTCATGAAACATCGTATTTAAATTTGAAAAATAACGTCCAATATGCCGAAGTAGCTGATTAATGCTAGGAGCAAATGAACCTATAAAGGGAATGCCTCTTGTTAGCACAAAAGCTAATAAAATAAATAAGAAAAGCGTAGTAGATTGTTCCATCGCGATAGTCCTTTTCATAAAATGATATGTTTCTACTTTACTCGCAAACGTGCTAAAAGGGAAATGAAACGGCTAGTTTCTCTAGGAAAAGAGAAACTGGAAGATTTGCATAATATTAATGTTAACAGACCTGACACATTCATTGACCAGCTTATTCCAAATTTTATATTCTAAACAGATATAAGAAATGAGGAGATGGTTGAATGAAAGATACGTGGAACGCATTTGTAGACAGTGATCTTTACGTACCTCCAACGGGAACGGGAATGTTAAATAACTTGAGTTTTGCGTTAAAAGACGTATTTGATGTACAAGGACATATATCAAGTGCGGGAAATCCAGATTGGCTCTCCACGCATCAGCCTGCAAGTGAACATGCAGACGTAGTAGCTGCTCTTTTAAAAGAAGGAGCTGCGCTAAAGGGAGTTACGCATACTGACGAGCTTATGTACGGATTAAATGGAGAAAACGCGCATTACGGAACACCGGTAAACCCAAAAAGCGCAGATCGAATTCCGGGAGGATCTTCGAGCGGCTCAGCGGTTGCTGTGGCAGCGGGAATAACTGATTTTGCAATTGGAACAGACACGGGAGGATCGGTTCGAATTCCGTCAAGCTACTGCGGTATTTTCGGGTATCGTCCTTCTCACGGACGCATTTCTACAAACGGCCTGATTCCACTGGCTCCAAGCTTTGATACAGTCGGTGTAATGGCTAGAGACGGCCACACTCTGCAAAAAGTTGGAGCAGTTTTATTAAATTCAACGTCTCGTGCTAGTGGATTTACACGGCTATATGTACCAACAGACGTGATGGAACTCGTGGATGAACAAAGCATGCAAGCTCTTGCACCTTCTATTAAGCACGTAATGAAGTCTTTTTCTACTATAGAAGAAATAGTAATTGCCCCTCAGGGTTTTTCTACATATATGGAAACCTTCCGTTTGCTGCAAGGAAAAGAAATCTGGCAAACGCACGGAGAATGGATTCAAAAAGAAAATCCAACGTTTGGAGACGATATCGGAAGCCGCTTTCAATGGGCGAGCACTCTTACCTTATTAAATATGAATTATATAGAAGAAAAGCGTCGTGAACTTCGCTATTTTATGTACTCACAGCTTGGAGAAGACGGAATATTAGTGCTTCCTACAGCTCCAGGACCCGCGCCTGTAAAAGATGCAAAAGGACCGGAATTAGAAAACAGAAGATTGCGAACACTTCAAATGACGTGTATTGCCGGACTCAGCGGCCTTCCGCAAGTTACGATACCTGCAGGAGAACTAGACGGTTTGCCAATCGGCTTATCTTTTATTGCAGGATATAACCAAGATGAAAAATTATTAAATTGGGTAAAAGAAAACAGCGATCGTGTCATTCAAGCATCGGTAAGGAGCGTATCATGAAGTTAGTAAATATAATAGAGCAAGGAAAAGAGCAAGCAGCTATTTTAGACAATGACAGCATTCTGCTTGTAGAAGATATCAATACTAAATATTTAACAAACTGGTCTACAACAATTTGGGATCTTATTCAATATAAAGAACTTCGCCACCTTGAAACATGGTATGCCCATAATAAATTTGGTATGAACAGCTCTTTTCCCGCACTGCACTTGCAGGGCAGAAAAACAGCTCCTATCATTAGTAATCCGTCGAAATTGTTAGGCATTGGATTTAATTACGCAGCTTCTGAAGAAAAACTAAAAGACTACGACCGTGCCATTGATCCAGTTAGTTTTTTAAAACCCGCAACCGCCATTATTGGACCAGATGACAGCATTCGTATTCCAAAGCAGTCCTATAAAACAACGGCTGAAGCGGAACTAGCGGTGGTAATCGGTGAAACATGTAAGGATATAGAGCCAGATGAAGCGATAAACGTAATTGCTGGTTATACGTCAGCCATTGACGTAACCGCAGCTGATATTCATGCGGCGAATCATCGCTACTTAATGCGAGCAAAAAGCTTTGATACATTTTGCAGTATAGGCTCAGAGTTTATCACAAAAGAAAGCATATCAAATGTGAAATCACTTCAAGTGCGCACATTGCTCAATGGAAACGTACAGCATGAAAATACCGTGTCTAATATGATTTACGACATCGCATACTGTGTTTCATTTTTCTCAAAAGTCATGACGCTGCACCCGGGAGATATCATTCTAACAGGAACGCCGGGACCCGCTGTTATTGAAGACGGAGACTGTATTGAATGTCATATTGAAGGCATGCTTCCATTAAAAAATAAAGTGAAAGATATGAAGAAAGTGCCTCAGCAAATCTAGGAAATAACCCCTGTAAAGAACAGGGGTTACATGACTGTTTATTTCGAAACTGGAAGTGTTTGTCCACTGTCCTTTTTCGGAATAGGAAACGCACCTAAAAATAATGCGTTTGTAAGAAAAAATTGTTTGAACAATACATGACATATTAAAGGAATCAATGTTCCCATTACTATGTATAAAAAGACGGTAGATATGCCGGTGTATTTTTCTATTAAAATAGTAACCGGTACATGCAAAAACATGATGGTAAACGAGGATCTTCCTATGTATTCAAAAAGCTTACTCCACTTTGTTAAACTCATTTTTTTGCTTATATATACAAGAATGCTTGCCGCGCAAAGAGGAATAATCAAATCAAGCAGCCATGTATAAACGTTTGCTTTAATATCTAATGTATAAGAAAGAACGTTGAGCTTTTCTAAAACTACAATCAATAAAATGATCAAGCTGCTCAAAATTACGGTGCTTTTTCTCTCAACAAACGAAAAAGCTTGTTTGCTGTAATATCCAATTGCGTAATAACAAATGGATAGCAAAACGGAATTGGCGCTCCATATAATGTTTTTTTGCTGAAGAAATGGAAAGCTTACATAAATATGAGCGATGAAATAGCATAGAGCTAAGAAAAGAACCATTGAGCTTTTTCTTTTAATCAGTAGAGCTGCATAGGCAAAAACAAGGTGAGTTAAGAATAAACAAGTGACAAACCAAAAAACACCGTAATAATATCCGAGAGTTCTTCCGCCAATACATAAATGGTAGATGTTTAGTAACACTTCCCGAACGTTAAATGTTTGAACAAAGATAAGGGCTGCTATTAACAGGCCAAATGAAAAATAAGGGATAAGTAAACGCATCCATTTTTTCAAAATCCATTCTCGTACTTCTTGTATTCTAGAACGTGGGTGAAACAGATAGCCGCTAATCATAAAAAAGAGAGGCATGTGAAACCAAAAGAAATAATGATGAAAAAAAGGGCTGCCAGAATGCCCTGCGACTACTGTAAGAACACATAATCCTTTTAGCGCATCTAGCCATGAATGGTGTTTGCTCATTAAGCTTTCATTCCTTTAATAAGTAAATTAGTTCCTGCTATATTATCTAATTCTCTGTGAAAAAGAGCAATAAAAATTTCCTTCCCTTTTCTTCATAATGAGTTCATATTGATTGTCTATACTAATAAAAAATATAAACGTATCGCTGCAGGATACTGAAAAATGAAATATTTACAAATGGAAAAGAAACGGGTACGATATCTGTAGCGACACTTAATAAAAAGGAGCTGACTGACAGTATGATTTTAGTTATCGGAGGAGCAGGCTATATCGGAAGCCACCTAGTAAAAGAATTAGTGAAAACAAATGAAGTTGTGGTACTTGATAATCTATCAACGGGTCATCGCTGGGCAATCGATGAGAAAGCGGTATTCGTAGAAGGAAATCTAGGTAATGAGAAAGATTTAGAAAGCGTATTCACAAATCATAAAATTGATGCTGTCATGCATTTTGCTGCTAATAGTTTAGTAGGGGAGTCAGTAACAGATCCTCTTAAATATTATCAAAACAACGTAGCTGCGACGTTAACCCTTTTACAAACGATGATGAAGCACAATGTGAAAAAGTTTATTTTTTCATCTACTGCTGCTACATATGGGATTCCTTCTGTAGATATCATTACAGAAGATACGGCAACAAACCCAATTAATCCGTACGGACGTTCAAAGTTAATGATTGAACAGATTTTAGCTGACTTTGCAAATGCTTACGATATGGAATATGTTGTGCTTCGTTACTTCAACGCAGCGGGTGCTTACGAAACAGCGGAAATTGGTGAGTGCCATGATCCTGAAACTCACTTAATTCCAATCATTCTTCAGCACCTTCTTGGTGAACGTAAAAACATCTCTGTATTCGGCTCAGACTACGATACTGCAGACGGAACGTGCATCCGTGACTACATTCACGTAACCGATCTAGCGAATGCTCATATTTCAGCGCTTCAAGCACTGTTAGACGGCTCGAAGAAGACAGCAACATACAATCTTGGAAACGGGCTTGGCTACTCTGTAAAAGAAGTGATCGAAACATGTGAAAAAGTAACGGGTAAAAAAGCGAATGTCGTTATGGCAGCCCGTCGCGCTGGAGATCCGGCACGCCTAGTTGCATCTTCTGATAAAATTCATGCAGAATTAGGCTGGAAAGCGCAAATTTCATTAGAAAAAATTATCGCATCAGCTTGGAACTGGCATCAAAACAGCGCAAACGTAACAAAGTAATAAAAAGTGCCTCTTTTCTTTTTGAAAGGGGCTTTTTTATTAGAATTAAACTGATTTATGTTCTAAATAATCATTTTGAAAATCCAGTGTTTTAGCCCACGGACAAGCCTTCTTCTTTTCGGACATTTTCCCTAAACAAGCACGACTTTTGTTCTTTTCCATATGATGTAGGTAAATATACCATTCACAACTATCCCCGTTTATAAAATAGTCCGCAAGGAGGTTATGATATGTATTACTGTGTAAGATGCTCCAAATTTCATGACGAACAGGAAAAAGAAAACATCTTTCAAAATGGTTTTTACATTGATCCCTATTTGCTTCAAAAAGTTCATTTAGGCATGTGCGTACACAAATCCCCGTCAATCAAACAAATAAGAGCCGTAGAACGATTCGAAACGAAAAAGATGTAGAATTTACATTCACCAATAAGAAGCTAGATCTAATCAGGTCTAGTTTTTTCAGTGGGTAACAGCTTTCTTCAGCTATCTTTCATGTAATATTAAGAGAAATTTAAGACAAGCCCGCTATACTAGTTAGTAGACGTATACATAGGATATGGTACGTTAAGAAATTGAAACAGCAGTCCGTTTTATAAACTAGAAAGGATGGCGTCAAATGATTTCTGAAAAACGATCTCTTTTGTTGAAAGAACAAGCAAAGCTTCTCGCATTAAAAGAATATAAAGGCATTGTCAAATCCATATCGCTGAGTAAAATACTCACTCTTCCTATTTATATAGTAGACATCCTTACGTTAAACGGAGAAGAGCATAAAGTGAAAATTAACGCCCAAACTGGGAGTATTTTGAAAGAAAAAACGATTCCTTTAACCAAAAGCCGTGCAAAAGCATATGCATTAAGACAGCATAAAGGTATTATCGAATCGGTTGTTCTCACTAACAAGCAATATGAAATTGTCATCCTTGGACTTGATGGGAAAACCCACAGCGTGAAAATTGACGCTGAAATTGATGTGCTGGCGCAAGAAGAGCGAAACATTCAGTAAATGGCCTATATTATGTAATCAACCTCACTTTGTTGAAAGTGGGGTTTTCTTTAGGGGAGAAACCACTAATAATAGAGATTATTAATTAATCATTCGAATTTTTTTGTTGTTATGGTAAACGTAAATTTCATGTATATAAATGCTTCTAGCTATTAATTGGAGGGCAAGGCGAAGACTCCTGGGGGAAAAGCGGAACAGGTGAGACCCCGCAGGAGCATAAGCGACGAGGAGGCTCAGCGGCCGCCCGCGGAAAGCGAAGCCATGCACGGAAATCAACCGTGGTGTCACGAGCAATTTATACTAGTCCCTTTATCTAATTTGCTCATCTTTAGACGGGGTTGAGTTACTTATGTCTCAATCTTTTTTTTGAAACATCCTTTACAGCCTATCTATCAAAAGCATAAAAGTCTCTAAAACACTTCTTTGTTGCTATCATAAGCCTCCAGCAAGTCTCAAAATACCTAAATCGCCTAATGGAATATCTTACTTTTAATGGACAATTAGCTGTTTTTAGGATATATTTTTATAAGTTTAGGTTATGGAAGAAATAGTATATTGAAAACGAAAGGTGATTAAACGAAAGAATGGATGCTCATGTTTTAAAGGAACTGACGTATGAAGACTTTCAGTTTGTATATCAGCCTATTTATGCGTTGAATTCGTGGGAGACGCTGGGTTTTGAGGCTTTGCTACGCACAGCTTTCGCAAAAGGGCAAATTGAAGAGTTGTTTTCACTGGCAAGACGCCATAATTATTTGTACAAGCTTGATACGATGGCAATTGAAGGAGCGATCAAACACTTTCCGTTTGATGTGTTGAAATCAGAGAATGTATTTATCAATGTGTTTCCATCTACTCTTCTCCACCCGCATTTCCAACTGTTTTTAACGTATCTGTTGAACACCTATAAAAATGCGAAACATCGTATTGTATGGGAGTTAAATGAAACGCCTTATGAAAAGATTTTATGGGAATCACCTGCTCTTTTTGCTCGAGTAATGAGTTTGAAAGAGGCCGGTTTCAAAATTGCGATTGATGATTTTGGAGCAGGAGCCGCAGCAATGAGACAGGTAAGCATGTATGAGCCTCACTATATGAAATTGGACCGAAGCTATGCGGAAGGGCTAGCCGACTGCAAGCAAAAGAAAGATCTGATTGATTTGCTTGTTAACTATTATCCGCATACGAATCTTATTTTAGAAGGCGTTGAACGAGATAAAGATTTAGCTGCAGCGATTTCGTTAAACCTACATGCTGCTCAGGGTTATTTGCTGGGCATGCCGCAGTCGATCTCTTCCTACTTAACTTATAATAAGTACCGCAGTTTATTCAGACGAGAAAGGCTGCTGAACTCTTAAACCATACACTTCACTAAATAGATAATTTAACGTAATATAAAAGTGAGTAATTAGACCTATATGAAGCATAGATGTCTTGAATTTTTATAAAATTATGTGATTTTGTGCGATTGTTAAAATATTTTAAGGGATAAAGAAGATGTGTTGGTTTGGGAGAATGAGTGAATTGCATATCAAAACAAGACGTTTAGTGAAATTCCAAAGGCAGATGGAGGATATTTAGTATGTATAGTGAAGGGGTATTCCAATTTTATTTTATGAATATGCCGCAGCCTGTTATTTTAATTCAGCAAGAAAAACATCAGCTATATTATAAAGAATGTAACAAAGCAGCTCAGCAATTCTTTGACAAAATGGAAGACAAGATAATCAATAAAGAAGAAAATCTGCTTTTTTACACACTTTGTGAAAAGACCATTGCCACGAAAGAACCGATTCAATATCAATACATACAGCTTTTTCAGCCCGACCGGCATGCATATGAAGTAACATTTACTCCTCTTTTTAATCAAGCGACAGCCCCTTCACATGTCCTTGTCATGGCTCAAGAAATTCATTATAAAAAAACACAGGAAGAGAGCACGCGTTTGCTCGATGCGTTTCTAGAAAACACGGTAGACGCCATTCTAATTGCTGATTGTGATGAGAAGGTCTTAACAGTCAATGGAGCATTTGAAAAGCTATTTCAGTGGAGAAAAGAAGAAGTTATAGGAAAAAGCCGTCAAGAGATGAACATCGTGTCAAAGAAAGAGGAACAAGAAAACCTTAAATTAATAGCAGAATTAAAAAATGGTAAGACGCTGTCTCCTTATGAAACAGTCAGGTACACAAAAAGCGGCGAAAGCGTGTGTGTATCTGTCAGCTGTTCACCGATTTATGACTATCAAAATCAACTGGTCGCCTATTCAGTGATTTACCGAGATATTACAGCTATTAAAAGATTAGAATTAGAGCTCATAAAAAGCAAACAGTGGTACAAATCGCTATTTACAAACCACCACCACGCAGTTTGTATGCTGAATTTGGACGGCACGATTTTAAATATCAACAGCGCATTCTTAGAAACACTGAAGCTTTCTGCAAGCGATGTGCTGCATAAAAATTACCGAGACATTGCTAAAAGACTGGGAGCCTGTAATTATAAACGCTGGAATGTATATGAAGAAATCAGCTATAGCACAGAGCTAACGTTTTGTAGAAGCCAACGTTCCATACAGCATGTGTATATTACAACGATTCCTGTCAAAGTAAATAATCAAACGGTTGGCGCCTATGCAATCTTACACGATATTACGCCTCAAAAAGAAGCAGAAGAACAGCTGGCTTATACGCTGAAAGAACTTGAAAATATAAAATATGCGCTTGATGAATCAGCTAGCGTTATGATTATAAATGCAAGTGGAACTATTACCTATGTAAATGATATGTATGTACAGTATTCAGGTTATGAAAAAGAAGATTTAGTAGGGAAGTATTATCGAGATGCAGGGCTTAATCATGACCATCATGAGCTGCTTGAAACAATAAAAAGCGGAAAAGTATGGCGAGGACAGCTTGAAATGGGGACGAAGCATCATCAGTCATACTGGGTATCGAAAACAATTGTGCCGTTAAAAGATATAGACGGAAATATTACTCATTATGTATCCATTCATAATGATATTACTGAACAAAAAGCGCTAGAAAATAAACTTCATTTTGAAGCCACTCACGATAGTTTAACAGGTCTTCCCAACCGGGCGATGTTATTAAAAGAGTTAAACAAAGTAATTGAAAAAGGGCAGCAAAAAAGCGATGAGTTTTTTGCGCTTTTGTTTCTCGATTGTGATAATTTTAAGCAGATTAACGATGAATATGGCCATCATATAGGAGACGAATTTCTAAAAGCATACACGAAGAGATTAAAAAGCTGTGTGAGGAAAGGCGATCGTATTTATCGTTTGGGCGGAGATGAGTTTATCATTATTTTAAACGTAACAAATGGACGAGAAATTGAACAAATTGCTAGGCGAATTCACGTATCCCTTCAGCAAAGCTGGAATGTACGGGGCTATTGTTTGCGCACAACAACTACTATCGGCGTCTCTATTTATCCAGAAGACGGGGCATCGGCTGCTTTATTATTAAAAAATGCAGATGATGCGTTATATAAAGGAAAAAGAGAAGGAAAAAATAATTATATCCTCTACCAAACGTAAAAAAAGCCTCCAAAGAGGCTTTTTTATTTTATCCACGTTTTTGCCCACTTGCTGACGGGCCCTAAGATCATACCAAGCTCTGATCCTTTTTTAGTTAAGATATATTCAATACGAACCGGACGTTCAGGAATAACGTGCCGGATTACAATGCCTTCTTCTTCTAACTCTTTCATTCGTTCGGTTAACATTCGTTTACTCAAAGAGGGAATGCTGGTGTGAATTTCACTAAAGCGTTTAGGACCGCTCATCAAGACATAAATAATTAATCCATTCCATCTTTTTCCTATTATATCAAACGTTTTCCACACTTTTGGACATAACTCATCAAATTCATTCATTCATGCCACCTACTTTATCGTATATAGGATATTAAAAGTAACTCTTATAATGTTATTATATACTAGCATTTGGATAATGAAAAGGCTATCTTTTTTTATTTTCAAAACTTTCAGTAGCTTGGAAACGCTGTATTGTAAAGTTTTTAAAAAAAGTCACAAAATCGACATATTATTATTGACGTATCAAGAAAAAAGGTCTAAGATTGGTTACATAAAGTTACCTAGTTAAATAAAAGGTACTTTAAATTTACAATTACATCAAGAGTTTGAGAAAGAAGGTTAGTATCAAATGGATATCCTTTTGGCTATTCTTCCTGCGATTTTCTGGGGAAGTATTGTCCTGTTCAACGTTAAACTGGGCGGAGGTCCTTACAGTCAAACGCTTGGGACTACAATTGGTGCGCTGATCTTTTCAGCCGTTATTTATTTCGTAGTTCATCCAGTGTTGACGCCGCTTATTTTTATTGTCGGAATCGTTTCAGGATTATTTTGGGCAGTTGGGCAAAGTAATCAGTTGAAAACGATTGATTATATTGGTGTTTCAAAAACCATGCCAATTTCAACTGGTATGCAGCTTGTGACGACATCACTGTTTGGTGTTATCGTGTTTCACGAGTGGTCAACAACAACAACCGTTATTTTAGGCGTGTTAGCTCTTATTTTCATTGTTATTGGTATCGTGCTAACATCACTAGAAAGCGAAAAAAACCCAGAGCAATCTGGACAATTCAAAAAAGGGATCATTACCCTTATTATTTCAACAATTGGATACTTAGTGTATGTAGTTGTCGCTCGTTTATTTAATGTAGACGGCTGGTCGGCACTATTCCCACAAGCAATTGGTATGTTAATTGGTGGACTTATACTTACTTATAAACACAAACCGTTTAATAAATACGCAATTCGCAACATTATTCCAGGGCTGATTTGGGCAGCTGGTAACATGTTCTTATTTATTTCTCAACCTAAAGTAGGGGTTGCAACAAGCTTCTCATTATCACAAATGGGAATCGTTATTTCAACGCTTGGCGGTATCTTCTTACTTGGAGAAAAGAAAACAAAGCGTCAGCTTATTTCAATTACGATTGGTATTGTGCTCATCATTTTAGGTGGCGTATTCCTCGGAATGGCTAAAAGTTAACGTTTACGTAAAAGTTAATGATAGTATGTATGAATAAATGAAAACACTAGGAGGATTTTATTATGTATACAGATTTAAAAGATAAAGTAGTTGTAATTACAGGTGGATCAACAGGTTTAGGACGTGCAATGGCTGTTCGTTTTGGTCAAGAAGAAGCAAAAGTTGTTATTAACTATTACAACAATGAAGAAGAAGCTTTAGATGCGAAAAAAGAAGTAGAAGAAGCAGGCGGACAAGCAATCATCGTTCAAGGCGATGTAACAAAAGAAGAAGACGTTGTAAATCTTGTTCAAACAGCTATTAAAGAATTCGGTACATTAGACGTTATGATTAACAACGCTGGTGTTGAAAACCCAGTTCCTTCTCATGAGCTATCTTTAGATAACTGGAACAAAGTTATTGATACAAACTTAACAGGTGCATTCTTAGGAAGCCGTGAAGCAATCAAATATTTCGTTGAAAACGACATTAAAGGAAACGTTATTAACATGTCTAGCGTTCACGAAATGATTCCTTGGCCATTATTTGTTCACTACGCAGCAAGTAAAGGCGGTATGAAACTAATGACGGAAACATTGGCTCTTGAATATGCGCCAAAAGGTATCCGCGTAAATAACATTGGACCAGGTGCGATGAACACACCAATCAACGCAGAGAAATTCGCAGATCCTGTACAACGTGCAGACGTAGAAAGCATGATTCCAATGGGTTACATCGGTAAACCAGAAGAAGTAGCAGCAGTTGCAGCATTCTTAGCATCATCACAAGCAAGCTATGTAACAGGTATTACATTATTTGCTGATGGCGGTATGACGAAATATCCTTCTTTCCAAGCAGGAAGAGGCTAATAGTTTTTAATCGATGTAGAAAAAAGAGACATGGCAAAATCGGCCATGTCTCTTTTTTTTATACCTAAGCGAATGCCACCCCCCTTGCGGGGTTGGTGGCATTCGCCTAGGTAAAACCTTTTTGGGAAGGTTCATGGGAGCTTTTTGTGCTTCCCTTATAAGTTTCTTATATTAGCCAGCCATTTTTTTGTTAGACGAGGGCTGGTTTTTGTCTTTTAGTTTGCTGAAGATAAAGGCAAGAACTGAGCCTGAGATGTTGTGCCAGACGCTGAAGATGGCGCTTGGGACAGCGGCTAGTGGCGAAAAGTGAGTGGAAGCAATGGTAACGCCGAGCCCTGAGTTTTGCATGCCAACTTCCATTGCCACTGCTTTTTGTTTGGCTAGATCCATTCCGCATAAGCGGGCAAAGAAGAAGCCGATTGTGAAACCAAGAATGTTGTGAAGAACAACTACGGCAAAAATGATACCGCCTGTTTTAGCAAGCTGTGCTTGGCTTCCTGCCACAACGGCAGATACGATCAAGACAATCGCGACTACTGAAATAAGGGGGAGAGCTTTGGAACTTGCTTCTGCAGCTTTTCCAAAAAACTTTTTGATCGTAAATCCAAGAGCAAGTGGAATGATGACAACTTGTATAATGGAAATAATAAGAGACATGATATCAATATCGACCCACTTGCTTGCAAATAATAAAATGAGAAGCGGTGTAACGATCGGTGCTAAAATGGTTGAAACAGAAGCGATGGCAACTGCGAGCGCAACGTTTCCTCGAGCCAAAAAGACCATTACGTTTGATGATGTGCCGCTTGGACAGCAGCCTACTAAAATAACGCCCACTGCTATTTCTTTTGGTAAATCCAAGCCAATCGCCAAACCGAATGCAAGAAGCGGCATAATGATAAAATGTCCTACCACGCCTAGTGCTACTTCTTTCGGTCTTCGAAATACTTCGCTGAAATCAGACGCTGACAGCGTTAATCCCATTCCAAACATGACAATTCCTAATAGTGGAACGATATACTTTCCAATCCATACAAAGTGTTCTGGGAATGAGTAGGCAATAACGGAAATTAAAATAACCCAAAGCGTAAACGTTTTTCCTGCAAATGTACTGATTTTCTCTATTGTTTTCATCTGTACGATACCTCCTGCGAACTATAAGAAGAAATTATACTATTTATTCTGAAAAATGAAAACAGTATTTTTGTAAAATAGTACAGAATATTTTATCTTTTGGAGATTATTTCAGTTTAAATGCAAGCATTCCTTCATTGAATACACAGAATATGTGGTAATATAAAGAAGTTAGTTTTAGAAAGTCGGAGGAGTTTAGTCATGAAATTTATCTATATTTTGTCTGTCCTTCCGTTCGTAGGCATATTAGGTTTTCTCCCTTTTGTTAATCGAGTGACTCCGTTTGTTCTCGGTATGCCGTTCAATATGTTTTGGATGGTGATATGGGTGGTGCTTACGTCCATTATTTTAGGGGTTATGTACAAGCTTGATCCCAGAAATCGGGAAGGGGAAGAAGAATGAATAGTGCACTTATTATTATTTTACTATTTTTAGTGGCCGCTATTTTTCTTGGCATACGATCAACCAAAGGCAAGGATATGAACTTGGAGCAGTGGACGGTAGGCGGCCGCGGTTTCGGGGCTATTTTAGTGTTTGTGCTGATGGCCGGAGAAATCTATACAACGTTTTCGTTTCTAGGCGGAAGCGGATGGGCTTATGGAAAAGGAGCTCCTGCACTTTATGTCTTGATTTATATTAGCTTATCATATGTCTTATCATACTGGCTTCTTCCTGTTATTTGGAAGTATGCAAGAGATCATAAGCTCGTCTCGCAGCCTGATTTTTTTGTAAGCAAATATAAAAGCCCTTACCTTGGTGTGCTTGTAGCTGCTGTAGGAGTGATTGCCGTCATTCCTGTTATTGTTGTGCAGTTAAAAGGATTGGGTATTATTGTATCACAAGCATCATACGGAGCCATTTCAATGCCGGCAGCCATTTGGATGGGAGCTATCAGTTTAACGCTGTATGTTATGATATCCGGTATCCACGGTTCTGCATGGACGGCCGTTATTAAAGATATTATGATGCTTGCTGTGATTGGATTTTTAGGCATTTATTTACCTTTTCATTATTACGGAGGATACGGTCCGATGTTTGAAGCTGTGAATACAGCGAAGCCCGGGTTTTTAAAGTTTCCTGAGCAAGGATTAAGCGTTTCGTGGTTTATTTCGACCGTTATTTTACTAGTACTTGGGTTTTATATGTGGCCGCAGGTGTTTAGTTCAAGCTATACAGCAAAAAATGCAAAGGTATTTCGTAAAAATGCAATCATTAGTCCTCTTTATACGCTGATGCTGCTCTTTGTATTTTTTGTTGGATTTGCAGCTATTTTAAAAGTTCCTGGTTTAAGCGGGGGAGACGTGGATCTTGCGCTATTACGGATCTCAATCCAAACCTTTGATCCTTGGTTTATTGGAATTATAGGAGGAGCGGGTTTGCTGACAGCGCTTGTGCCGGGGTCGATGCTGTTAATGAGTGCGTCAACGCTGCTGGCGAAAAACATTTACAAACCGTTTGCTCCTCAAGCAAGCGAAGCGCGTATTGCTCTTTTAGCGAAAAGCTTTGTACCGGTCGTGGCCCTTATTTCCGTTTACTTTACGCTAAACGGAGGAACGACGCTTTCAACGATTATTTTAATGGGCTATAGTCTAATGACACAGCTGTTTCCATCTCTGCTTTTCAGTTTGAAGAAAAATAACTTTGTAACGAAACAAGGAGCAGCGTGGGGAATTGTTGCTGGAATTATTGTAGTGGCCTATATTACAATCAGCGGATCTACGATTGGTACGTTATTTCCGTCACTGCCTCAGCAAATGAAGGATATCAACGTCGGATTTATTGCGCTGCTTGTCAACTTTATCGTAATGTGGGGAGTCAGTATGCTCACAAAGCAAAACGAGGCCGGGACAAAAGTATGTTAGACGAAGTGAAAAACGAACCATTGATCAACACGTTTGATTAGTGGTTCGTTTTTTTGTCAGGGTCAACGTTAGACCCTTCTAGCAGTTGATTGGAGGGCAAGACGAAGACTCCTGCGGGAAAAGCGGAACAGGTGAGACCCCACAGGAGCGCAAGCAACGAGGAGGCTCAGCGGCCGCCCGCGGAAAGCGAAGTCT
The DNA here is from genome assembly GCF_029522155.1 of Priestia sp. P5. NCBI lineage: Bacteria > Bacillati > Bacillota > Bacilli > Caryophanales > Bacillaceae > Priestia > Priestia sp. P5. The sequence continues at coordinate 440,538 of NZ_JAKWFJ010000002.1, forward strand.
TGCACGGAAATCAACTGCGGTGTCACAAGCAGTTCAGCTCATGTCTCCCGTTTGTTCGTTTTTATATTAGATTCATCTCATTATGTCTCAGCCTCGTTTTTTCTAGTCAAAAAGCAAAGAGCCAAAGGAATAGGACCATCCTTTGGCTCTTTACGTGGCTTTTAACCGATAAATTGTAAAATTTCCTACATCAACTGATTTACGCTAAAGCGGGAACTCGGTCGTTATAGTAAATAACTTCCGATAGGATCTTACACCCTTTAATCTCCTGAAATGTTTTTTTCGCCTCTACCTCTGATTCAAATTCAAACATAGTCGGACTTTGGTTTTTCGAGTAAACGGTAATGATCCACATTGTAAAATAAGCTCCCCCTATAAAATAATAGTTTTCCTTTTTAGTGTAGCTATCAGGTGATGTAATAATAATTGAATAGTTGTGATACAGCCTCACATTTTAAAAGGTACTTCTACTATACAACAAAAATTACAAAATAAAACAAGAAAATCTAAAAAACTACAGAGAATAATGAAAGAGAATAAATAACTGTTTATATATGGGCTATATTTATAAATGGAAGTAGGAATGTAAAAAAATATAGGGAAGAGCGATTGTCTTTTAGATTGCTAAACTATATACTTATGTTCAAAAAGTGCAGGACGTGAACAATGAAAGTTGATACGGTAGTAAAAAAAGATGTTTTACTCATTCTGGTGATGATAGTCGTTGTGCCGCTAGCAGGAGAGCTTAAATATTATCCTTTTCATGATACGTATAGAGTCAGCTTTGCTGTGCCCATTTTTTTCTTTTCACTGCTGCTTTTAAGAAAGGTATCTCCTGTAATACCAGGTATTTTAGTTGCTAGTGCTATAGTGGGTTTTCGGATGTGGCTTGATTGGTATAACTACGAATCATTTGATTTTCTGCATTCTTTGCAGATCCGGTGTTCAGCAGGGATTTATTATCTTGTTTATGCGATTGCTTTTTCTTGGTTTAAGATTAACGATTTTCATTCAAAGCCGTGGATTATTGGCATATGGAGCATCATCATCGAAACGGTTTCAGGCGGCATGGAATTGTTTTTTATGTATGTGATGGTTCATCATCACATTGTGTTTCCAGAATTCATGCAGATTTTTATTGTAGGCGTCTTTCGAAGTTTCTTTGTTTTATGCCTGTTTAGCATGATCAAACTTTACGAAGGGCAGCTGAGAGAACGGCAAATCTCTCAAAAAAATGACCAGCTGCTTGTTGTGCTTTCAAATTTATATGAGGAATCTATTCATTTAAAAAAAACGCTGCAAGACGCTGAGAGAATTACGAAAAAGTCGTATGATTTATATGAAGAACTACACGAAGCAGATATCCATCAGCTTACTTCGCTGCACGAATTTAGCCAAAAAGCATTACAAATTGCAGGAGAAGTACACGATATTAAAAAAGACAATCAGCGGATATCAGCAGGACTGTCCAAGGTCATTACAAAAGAAGAATTTTCTGAGTATATGGAAATCGAAAGTCTGCTTCAAATCGTCATGCGCAGCAACGAAAAATATGCGGCGATGTTAGCAAAAGATATTCATTTTTCATATTCGATTTTAGGAGAGCATTTTCGCTATCACGTGTACTTGTTTTTATCATTAATTAATAATCTAGTAACGAATGCGGTCGAAGCGATTGAAAAAGAAGGCGCGATTGTGATCGACGTCTGTCGAGAAGAAGACCGCATTCTATTGTATGTAAGAGACAGCGGTCCCGGAGTGAAAAAAAGGCATGAGCGCCTCATTTTTAAAGCAGGATTTACATCCAAATATGCAAAGGACGGAACGCCTTCTACGGGCCTTGGGCTTGTCTACGTTAAGCAAATGACCGAGCAGCTGGGGGGGAACATTCAATTTGTTAATCTGTCTCCAAGCCCCGGTGTTCAATTTGCTATAGATTTACCTATTTCTACGTTAATGGGGGATAAGGACTAATATGCGATTTTATATCATAGATGATGACGAAGTCTTTCGTTCAATGTTAGCCGAAATTATTGAAGATAATGATCTAGGGGAGGTTATAGGAGAAGGAGAAGACGGGATCGTGTTAAATGATCAAGTTTCTTTATTGCAGCAGATCGATATTTTATTTATTGATTTATTAATGCCGATTCAAGACGGAATCGAAACCGTGCGCAAAATAAAGGATAGTTTTAAAGGGAAAATTATTATGATGTCACAGGTAGAAACAAAAGATTTGATTGGAAAAGCCTACTCGCTTGGCATTGAATACTATATCACGAAGCCGCTTAATCGTATGGAAGTGCTCATGGTCATTCAAAAAGTAATTGAACGAATTCATGTTCAACAATCAATGGAGAAAATTCAAGAATCATTAAATACCGTACTTAATGTGGGAAATCAGCACAAAACGCCTTCTTTTGGTAAAAAAGAAAGCGATCCGGCAGAAGCGTGCAGGTTTCTTTTAAGAGAACTTGGGATTTTAGGAGAAAGCGGAAGTAAAGATTTGATTGAAATCATCAATTACTTGCATCAAACGGAAAAAAGCACGATGTATGAACAGCATTTTCCTTCTCTCAAAGAAATTTTTGAGAAAATTACCGTGAGAAAGCTTGATTCATCTTTTTCAGAAGACGTGCTGCAAAAAGAAATGAAAGCAGCCGAGCAGCGAGTAAGAAGAGCTATTTATCAGTCTTTAAATCATTTGACCTCTCTTGGTATGGTTGACTTCTTTAATCCTAAATTTGAAAATTACGCTTCTAAGTTTTTCGATTTTTCAATGGTGCATCAGCGCATGAGAGATATAGAAAAAGGGACGGGAAAAAGCAGCCCTCCGAGTCGTATAAACGTAAAAAAATTTATTCAAATGCTCTATTATGAAGTCAAACAAACGCTGTAGTAAAAAAACTACAGCGTTTTCATTTTGTAATTTTCTAAAAACTTTTTGTTAGTTTCAGTAGGTTTTTGTTAGATTTTGTGATGCCTGTGATAATGTAATCTTATGAATAAAAGAACTACTTAATAAACAGTTCTTAATTGAATTGTATCTGTTGAATACATTAAGTGCAAATAAACAGCTTCGAGCTGTTAGAAAAAAGAAGGAAGGTGCAAAGATATGTTCAAAAAGCTTGGATTAGCAGGACAAATTCTAATTGGTTTGATTGCAGGTATTATTGTAGGGGCTATTTTTTACGGAAATCCTAAAGCAGTTGAAGTGCTGCAGCCAATTGGAGACGTATTCATTCATTTAATTAAAATGATCGTGGTGCCGATTGTTATATCTAGTATCATTGTGGGCGTTGCGGGTGTTGGTGATATTAAGAAGCTTGGTAAATTAGGCGGAAAAACAATTCTTTACTTTGAAATCATTACAACGGTTGCCATTGTGGTAGGCTTATTAGCAGCTAACTTGCTTCACCCTGGTACTGGTGTGGACCGCAGCGGTCTTGAAAAGTCAGATATCAGCAGCTACACATCAACGGCAGAAGCTACAGAGCAAAAAGGATTTGTAGAAACATTTGTTCACATCGTTCCAACGAATGTATTTGAGTCAATTGCTGCAGGCGACATGCTGCCAATTATTTTCTTCTCGGTCCTATTTGGACTTGGAATTGCATCAATCGGTGAAAAAGGCAAGCCGGTTTTAAGATTCTTTGAAGGCACGGCAGAAGCGATGTTTTGGGTAACGAATTTAGTTATGAAGTTTGCACCGTTTGGCGTATTTGCATTAATCGGTGTAACCGTATCAAAATTTGGACTAGCGTCTCTGATTCCGCTTAGTAAGCTTGTAATTGTTGCTTACGGCACAATGATTTTCTTTGTATTAGTTGTACTAGGACTTGTAGCCAAATGGGCAGGCGTTAACATCTTCCACTTATTAAAAGTGCTAAAAGATGAATTGCTGCTAGCATTTTCAACTGCAAGTTCAGAAACAGTATTGCCGCGTATTATTGCTAAAATGGAAAAGTTTGGATGTCCTAAAGCGATTACATCTTTTGTTATTCCGACGGGATATTCGTTTAACTTAGATGGATCTACTCTTTATCAAGCGCTTGCTGCGATTTTTATCGCGCAAATGTACGGTATTGATATGAGCATCACACAGCAAATTTCACTGATATTAATTTTAATGGTTACATCCAAAGGAATTGCAGGAGTTCCGGGCGTATCGTTTGTTGTACTGCTTGCAACGCTTGGATCTGTAGGACTTCCGGTAGAAGGACTTGCTTTTATCGCTGGAATCGACCGTTTGTTAGATATGGGACGTACAGCGGTAAACGTAATTGGAAACTCACTTGGTGCAATCGTCATTTCGAAGTGGGAAGGTCAATTTAACGATAAAGACAAGGAAGCTTATATTAACGAAGTAACGAAAAAAGTATCGTAATTACAAACGTATTTTAGTTGAAGGAAGATCCGAACGAGTAATCGTTCGGATTTTTTCGTTTGAATTTGCTTTGAAAAGTTGGGAATAGTAACTAAAGATGAAAAACAAATGATTGATACAAGGAGGTCTCAACATGGGAAGAGCAAATAATCACAAATCATCACATAACAACAAAGGGTCACTGCCTCAAACACCAAAAGAGTTAAAAATTGCTCCGGATCAAGCAAATGAAGAATTTTCACGCGAGTTAGCGCAGCATCATGATGCTAAAGCGAAACAGGACTTAATTTTGAAACAACAAAAAGAAAAGTAAAAGAAAAAAAACTGAGACATAATGAAATGAATCCAGCCTAAAGACGAATAAATGAGATACATGACCTGGACTGCTTGTGACACCGCAGTTGATTTCCGTGCAAGGCTTCGCTTTCCGCGGGCGGGCGCTGAGCCTCCTCGTCGCTTGCGCTCCTGCGGGGTCTCACCTGCTCCGCTTTTCCCGCAGGAGTCTTCGCCTTGTCCTCCAATCAACTGCTAGAAGGAACGAAACAAATAATACTATGTTCACAACCACAAAAAAACGAACCACTAATCAGACATGCTGATTAGTGGTTCGTTTTTCCCTAAGTGAAAAATGCTTTTGTCCCACCCTCTTTTTTATAAACAACTAAAGATAAAAATTCCTAAGTAACCATTTTGTAACATTATTTAATCATAGCGTAATAGTTTTTGAGGCTTTTTTCATTATAATTAAACCGAACACATTGAAAAATAGGTTCATAGAAACGTAACGTTCGGTTACATAATGGAGGAAAAAAATGAAAAAAGCCATCATTGGGTCTATAACGGCAGCTGCAGTTTTATTTAGCGGAGCCAGTCCGTTTATTGCACCTGCTCAAACAGTGGAAGCAGCGTCATATTCATACAAAGACACGGCTATTGCTACTGGTAAAAAATTAATGGGTGTTCCTTATAAATGGGGAGGCACAACAACAAAAGGTTTTGACTGCTCAGGATTTATTCAATACATTTTCAAAAAAGCTGGGAAAACACTTCCGCGCACAACGGAACAAATGTATCGAGTGGGGACAAGCATTTCAAAAGCAAAGCTTCAAAAAGGAGATTTAGTTTTCTTTCAAACGTATAAAAAAGGTCCTTCACATGTAGGTGTGTACTTAGGAAATAATCAGTTTCTTCAAGCTTCTACGTCTAAAGGAGTGACGATTACATCTCTTAGCAACAGCTACTGGAAAGCACGTTATATTGGTGCAAAACGGATTTAACCATCCGTCATTTTTTTGAAAAACAACACTACGTTATGTAGTGTTGTTTTTGTTTGCGTATATATAACATATTGCCGATATTATTTTTTAACGCTTTATACAAAAAAAATCCATATTCTGTGAGATAATAACGTTAACACATTTTGCACTTTAACATAAGGAATATCCCACTCTATTCGAAAGTTTGGTGAGCGAAGATGAAGCGCTTAGTATGGAGTTATGGAATAGGTATTGTTGCAATAGTAGCAGTACTCTCATTTTTCTTTATGATGAAAGGTCAAACAGAGAAAGCCGTCGTTAGCGGAAATGTACCAAAAGCTCATGCGGAGGGAGAAAGAGTGAAGCAGCCCATCTCACAGTTCCAAGCAGTACAGCCTCATGAAGCAGGTAATGAAATGAAAAATGTAAAAAACAACATGCCTGAAAAAGCGGATCCTCCTCCATTTTTGGTCTACATTGACCCTGGTCATCAAGCTCATGCTAACCTAGAGAAAGAGCCAATCGGACCGGGAGCAGCAGAAACAAAAATAAAAGTTTCCGGAGGCACATCAGGTGTGGTGACCAAGAAGCCGGAATACAAGCTGACGTTGGAAGCCTCTATGATATTAAAACAGCTGCTCGAAGAAAAAGGCATCACCGTAAAGCTTACTCGTAGTTCTGATAATGTAGATATCAGCAACCGGGAACGAGCGGAGCTTGCGAACAATTCGAAAGCTGACTTACACGTGCGGATACATGCAGATGGTTCTGAAAATGCTTCTGTAAAAGGATTTTCTGTGCTTACTCCTGCAGAAGATAATTCCTATACAAGGTCTATTTATCAAAGCAGTCTGCAGGCATCTCAAGCTATTCTGACAGAGGTGAAAAAAGATCAGTTTGTCGAAGCAGACGGCATTCGCTATCGCAGTGATCTTTCAGGATTTAACTGGTCGACTGTACCCGTAACGCTAGTTGAACTGGGGTATATGACGAATCCAGAAGAAGATCGGAACCTGTCCGATCAAGCTTACCTTACAAAGCTGATGAATCATATTGCAGATGGTATAGCGGCATATGAAGAAATGACAAAATAAAAGGTGAAAAGACCTATAAAAGCGTGTGACTAAATCAATTGATTTATGTCACACGTTTTTTTTGTCATTCATATGATATAAAAAAGCGTTTTTTCGACAAAAAAATGGACGAGCAGAAAAGAAAACTAGGTAAAATGCTTTAATTTTTATAGAACTGTGTCGATATAACGAGTGATATTAAAATGCGTTAGACAGTACATGAAAATGGGGGAACAAGATGAGAAAGTTAACGGCATTAGCTTTAGTACTAAGCGTACTGCTGTTTCAATTCACGCCGCTTGCTAGCGTGAAAGCTGAAACGGTAGAACCAGTTGTGTCTGTAAAATTAGTAAACTATTTAGGAGATCAGCATGCAATTACAATTAAGCCGTCTTATTTATACACTATTAAAAACTCGGATTTGGTCTTAAAGGCAAATACAGAGTATACGGTAACGGCAACAACTCAAGGTGTCACTCTAAAACAAGGGACCACTGTCTTAGGTGATTTTACAAGCTTTGAAATTACACCGTCTCTTTATAAAAATCCCGTATCTATTAACGGCAGACAGTACTTAGGAGACGTTGCGTTTACAAATGAAAAAGGAACGTACGTCAGACCTGTTAATACGCTGCCGATTGAAGACTATTTAAAAGGCGTTGTGCCAAATGAAGTCTATACATCTTGGAATCTGCAAGCTTTAAAAACTCAGGCAGTAGCAGCGAGAACATACGCAATGAGCTATGCAGGAAAAGTAATCAATGACACGGTAAGCTATCAAGTATACGGTGGCTATACGTGGTACGACAGTACAAACAAAGCAGTAGATGAGACATTCGGACAAGTAGTAACGTACAACAACAAATTAATCAACGCCGTTTTCTCATCAAGCAACGGTGGAAGAACCGAATCAAACAGCAATGCCTGGGGAGGAACTCAGCTTTCTTATTTCCCGGTGAAAGAAGATCCATACGACAAGCAGACGCCGTGGACGTTAGCTATTCAAAAAACGCAAATTGATTTAACAGGAAAAGATTTAGCTAACTATAGCGCTTGGTGGAATACGGTTTCTGAAAAAGATAAAACCGTTACGGATAATTTGAAGTCATGGTTAGTAGCCAATAAGCATCCTGGTAAAACGATTAAAATTACCTCTATTCCAAAGGTGAGTTTTTATGCTCCTTCATCAGGAGGCCGTGTGACTAAAGGTGCGATTACAGTGGACTACCTTGTTAAAGGAGATGTAGACAGTTCGCAAAAACTAGTGGTTCATCATTTGGAATTAACAGATTTAACATCGACGAAGCTAAAATCGATGTTAAACAGTCGTGCGATGCTTAGCCTGCTTGTAACGGAAACAAATGAAACAAGCACATCAACAACTTTTAATGGCAAAGGAAATGGCCACGGTGTTGGAATGAGTCAATACGGTGCTCAAAAAATGGCAAGCGTAGGGAAAGACTATCGTGAAATTTTAGATTTTTATTATCCAACAACTACTCTTTTAAGTTTTTATACAACAAAATATCCGCGAAAAGAGCAGGAGCAAGAAGCACCAAAAGATACGGTTGCGCCTGATGCACCTTCAGTTAATGCACTAGGAGATAACGAAACATCGCTTACGGGTGTAACAGAACCAAATGCTTCTGTTATTGCAAAAGTGGAAAATGAAGTAATTGGAACGGGTCTTGCTGACGAAGCTGGAAAATTTGCAATTACGATTGCCAAGCAGCCAGCAGATACAAAAGTATCGGTAACGTCTAAAGATGCAGCTGAAAATGAAAGCACGGCCACAGTAGTGACCGTAACGGATCAAACGCCGCCTTCTGTTCCAATCGTAAATGAAGTAAGTGACCAAGATACGACCGTAACAGGCGTAACAGAAGCAAACGCCGCCGTGACGGTAAAAGCAGGCGATGCAACGTTCTCTGCAGTAGCGGATGGTAACGGTACATTTACTGTTTCAATTCCAGTACAAACAGGTGGAACAACAATAGCGGTAAGTGCAAAAGATAAAGCAGGAAACGAAAGTCAAGCTCCTTCTTTTGCGGTTAAATCTACGTTAAAAGCACCGCTTGCACCAAAAGTAAATGCAGTAAGTGATCAAGACACAATGCTTAAAGGAACGGCTGAAGCAAATGCGGCGGTCATCGTTAAAAACGGAAGTCTTCAACTTGCAGCAGGCAATGCAGATGGCAAAGGAAATTACAGCATCTCAATTGCGAAACAAAAAGCAGGAAGCACGCTATACGTAACGGCTCAAAATGCAGGTGGAACAAGTTCAGCCACTGCGGTAACCGTACAGGATAAAACGGCACCAGATGTGCCAAAAGTAAACGCAGTAAGTGATCAAGATACAAAAGTTACAGGTACAGCAGAAGCAAATGCGACGGTTACTGTAAAAGTGGGAACAACAACTGTAGGAACGGCTAAAGCAGGTGCAAATGGAACGTTTTCTGTTGCCATTTCTCTGCAAAAAGCGAATACAAAGCTAAGCGTACAAGCAAAAGATGCAGCAGGAAACAACAGCTCTGCATCCACTGTAATCGTTACAGCAAAGCAAAAAGCTCCGGTAAAACCGACAGTGAATGAAGTGAGTGATCGAAGTACAGCCGTTACGGGTACAGCAGAAGCAAATGCGACGGTCATCATTAAAAACGGAAGTCTTCAGCTTGCAGCAGGAAAAGCGGATGCCAAAGGAACATACAGCATCTCGATTGCAAAACAAAAAGCAGGAAGTAAGCTGTCTGTAACGGCTGGAAACGCAGCGGGCGTGAGTCCAGTTGTAACCGTAACCGTACAGGATAAAACAGCACCCGTTACACCAAAAGTGAACGGTGTGAGCAATCAAGATACAGTAATAACGGGAAGCACGGAAGCAGGAGCAGAAGTGCATGTGAAAATTGATAAAAAAGTAATCGGCAAAGGAACTGCAAAATCGGATGGAACGTTCAGCATCACCATTCCAAAGCAGCCTGCTGCTACAAAATTAGCTGTTATTGCAAAAGATGCAGCTAATAACTACAGCTCCAACACGTTTGTAACAGTTAGTGCCGCGCAGACAAAACCGGCGCTTCCAGCCGTTAATACGCTTACTGAAAAAAGTACAGCGGTAACGGGAACAGGAGAAAAAAATGCGTCTATTTATATTAAAGTAGGCGGAAAGATTATTGCGAGTGGAAAAATTGATGGAAACGGCAAGTTCAGCGTAAAAATTCCTGCTCAAAAAGCAGGAACAGAAGTGACGGCAGTCCTGCAAAATAAAGTAGGATACAGTCCATATAAAATTGTAAAAGTGCAAGACACCACCCCGCCGGCACCTCCGGCGGTTGATGCCGTTACGTCTTTGTCCACCTCTATTTCTGGAAAAACAGAAGCAAATGCCGTAATTACGATCAAAAGCGGTACAAAGCTGATCGCATCGGGCAAAGCAGATAGCAAAGGACAGTTTAAAGTAACGATTCCAAAACAAACACCAGGTGTAAAGCTGGCTGTGACGGCAAAAGATGCAGCCAATAACTACAGCTCCAACACGTTTGTAACAGTTAGTGCCGCGCAGACAAAACCGGCGCTTCCAGCTGTTAATACGCTTACTGAAAAAAGTACAGCAGTAACAGGAACAGGAGAAAAAAATGCGTCTATTTATATTAAAGTAAGCGGAAAGATTATTGCGAGTGGGAAAATTGATGGAAACGGCAAGTTCAGCGTGAAAATTCCTGCTCAAAAAGCAGGAACAGAAGTGACGGCAGTCCTGCAAAATAAAGTAGGATACAGTCCATATAAAATTGTAAAAGTGCAAGACACCACCCCGCCGGCACCTCCAGCAGTGAATGCCGTTACGTCTTTGTCCACCTCTATCTCTGGAAAAACAGAAGCGAATGCTGTGATTACGATTAAAAGTGGTACAAAAGTAATCGGATCAGGCAAAGCAGATAGCAAAGGACAGTTTAAAGTAACGATTCCAAAACAAACACCAGGTGTAAAGCTGGCTGTGACGGCAAAAGATGCCGCTGGAAATACAAGTTCAGCAACGAACGTAAGTGTTAAATAGAAAGAGGCTGGAACAAAAGTAGTTTAGTTAAAGTTAAACACGAACTATCTATCGAAAACTGATAGATAGTTCGTGTTTTTTTATGATTATGGTGAACGTAGGTTTCAGTAGGTAGGTGCTTCTAGCTGTTGATTGGATGGCAAGGCGAAGACCCCGCAGGAGCGTAAGCGACGAGGAGGCTCATCGGCCGCCCGCGGAAAGAGAAGCCTTGCACGGAAATCAACAGCGGCGGAAAAAGAAGTCCAGATTATTTATCCAGGTTGTTCGTCTTTAGGTTGGATTCATTTCTTTATGTCTCAATCTCTTTTAGCGGTTTTTAAGTAAAATAGCAGGTTACTTCTAAGTTACCTTAGAACTTTGAAGTGCCTAACTTACTTTAAAGTGGGTTCTATCTTTTTCTTTTTTTCTGTTTCATAATAACAAATGTAAAGAAATTAGCAGGGGGTTTTTTATAATGAGTAATCATTTGCAAGATACAGTAACACTTCACAACGGAGTCAAAATGCCTTGGCTTGGATTAGGTGTATTTAAAGTTGAAGAAGGGCCTGAATTAGTGAACGCCGTGAAAACAGCTATCGTCAAAGGCTATCGCAGCATTGATACGGCAGCTATTTATGGAAATGAAGAAGGTGTAGGAGAAGGAATTCGCCAAGGTCTGAAAGAAGCAGGTCTTTCACGCGAAGACATTTTTGTTACATCAAAAGTTTGGAACGCAGATTTAGGTTATGAAGAGACGCTGGCTGCTTACGAAACAAGCTTACAAAAGCTTGGCTTAGAATATTTAGATCTATACTTAATTCACTGGCCGGTAGAAGGTAAGTATAAAGCAGCGTGGAAAGCATTAGAAACGCTGTATAAAGAAGAAAAAGTAAGAGCTGTGGGCGTAAGTAATTTTCAAATTCATCATTTAGAAGATTTAATGAAAGATGGAGATGTTAAGCCTGTTATTAACCAAGTTGAATATCATCCTCGTTTGACGCAAAAAGAGCTGCATGCTTTTTGTCAAAAGCACGATATTCAGCTAGAAGCATGGTCTCCGCTTATGCAAGGAGAATTGCTAGATAACGATGTGTTAAAAGAAATTGCTGAAAAATACGGTAAATCAGTTGCTCAAATTATTCTGCGATGGGATCTGCAAAACGGAGTTGTAACGATTCCAAAATCCACAAAAGAACATCGTATTGTTGAAAATTCATCGCTATTTGATTTTGAATTGGATGCTGAAGACGTAAATAAAATTAATGAATTAAACCAAAATTACCGAGTAGGTCCAGATCCGGACAACTTTGATTTTTAATAGAAGAACGAAGAGGCTGGGAGAAAAGTATTTTAGCCCAAGTGAAAAACGAACCACTGATCAACTAGTTTGATGAGTGGTTCGTTTTTTTTTCTGGTGAATACAGCTTCATCTATTTCGTCCTTTCAATCAACTGCGGCGTCATAAACGGTTCAGCTCATGTATCTCATTTGTTCGTCTTTAGGTTGGATTCATTTAGTTATGTCCCGGCCTCTTTTTATGCATTATTACATAAATTTAACATTTTCTTCACAGTAAGCTAAAGGACGGGCCGTATGATAAAGAAAGGTCGTGAAAGATAGAGAAATCATTTCATTTTTAAGTGTAAAATAGGCGGTGTAACGATGACAAAACAAGCTTACTCTCACATACAATGTAAAAAAACATCAATGATTGATTTATTGCTGGATGCAGGGGTTTATAAAAAAGGAAACAAGCAGCTATATGAGCTTACGCTTCAAGAGCTAGAAACAGAATATGAAGCTATTTCACAACAGCGCATATCTCCATGAAATTTTGATACATTGCTAGAATTTGTTATAATAGAGGAAAGGATAGGAGTTGATTTATATCGAAAAGCACCCGACAGACTCGCAGCCCATCCGTATGGATATCCTCGATTCTATATTTGCTAAAATGGTATTAAATAAGGCTATCCGAGATTTTAGAAGAGATCAAATTTTACGTGAAGTCGATCAAACATTAGAAGAAAGAAACAAAGAGAAATTTTTTCAATTAATTGAAGAATTAAAATCAATTTCGTAAAGGGCGTTCGCGCGCTAGAATTTGATTTTATCATTTTAGCATATAAAAACAGGTAAGAAGCGGCATGCTTAGTTACCTGTTTTTTTGTTGTCTTATTGTAAACGAAGGCCTCACATAAGAAATGAACCTTATTACTGAACAGACAAAAAGAGCAAGTCTAATGTACTCACTCTTTTCAGAAAGGTATGGGTGTTACTGAGAAAATGAATGTCACTCTCTAAATGTTGCGTGTGGGGTTTAGAAAGTTCTATGCAACTGCATATTTTCTAATTCATTCGCTCTATGTATTGTTAAAGTAACAATATAACCATATCTTATCACATGAACGAAATTCGATTCAATATATTTATTGATTTTCTTTTTAAATTGTTCTAAATAATTAGTGAATGTAAAAAAATGTTTTTATTGGGTGAATGTGTATCTATAAAAAAACAATAGAAAAATCTAGTGGGTTTTTATGAAAGACATTTGTTTATTTCTGACGGACTGTAAGCTTCAAAAGAGTACAATCCGTCCTGTAAATCAGTATTAAGAAAAAATGAGCTGAACCCAGTAGAATAGGAGGAAAAGCGTAACGATGGTGGTAAGCGGGATAACGATAAGTGATACTTTTAAATAATCTTTCCATTTTACCTTGATATGATTTTCTTTTAAAATATGCATCCAAATAAGAGAAGCCAGTGTTCCAATCGGCAATAAAAGCGAGCCCATATCACTTCCAATAATATTAGCAAGGTAAATAGTTTTAAGAGTAATAGGATCGAGCCCCATTTCAGTCAAGGTAATGGTTCCGACCATTAAAGCAGGGTGATTGTTAAACAAGTTAGAGAGAATGGAAACAAGTCCTCCCATGATAAAGCTTGCTTCAAAAAGCCCTCGATTCACAATTGGTTCGCAAATTTTTACAAGTAGATCTGTCAATCCTACGTTATGCAATCCGTAAATAATAACGTACATCGAAAATGCAAAAACGAAAATGTGCCACGGCGTTTTCTTTAAAATATCAATCGGGTTTGTACGTAAGTGATACCATCTCCAAATAAGTAGGATCAGTGAGCCCAGTACAGCAACCAATTCGATTGGTATGCCGAAATAAGAGGCGACAAATAGGAGACAGCGCATAACAAACACAAATAATAAAACTTTCAGCATAAATTGTGTGCGTTTACGTTTTGTTTCAACAGAAATGCTTCCTTTTAAGGGGTGAAATTGTTTCGTAAAGAAACTCTCTTCTATATCTTTTGAAGCATGCGGCAGTTTTTTTGGCAAATGGCGTTTTACGACCGTATACATGAGCCAAGACATAAATAATAAACCAAGTGTCGCCGGTACAAACATCATCGCCGTGTGCATATAAAGCGACATATGAACAATTTTTAAGGCAATCAAATTGACAATATTACTTACACCTATAGGCGCGCTGGAAGCGGTAGCAATAAGCGCTCCACTTAAAAGGTAGGGGATCTGCTGATGGGGTTTTAGCTGAAGGTTTTTCAAAAGTAGAATTAAAATTGGAGTGGTAATTAAAATACTGCCGTCATTATTAAATAGTAAAGTCATTAAAAAGCAAAGCAGTTGAATGTACCAATATAGCCGGTACCCTGAGCCTTTGGATAAACTCACTAGTCGTGCAGCTGCCCAGTGGAAGAATCCAAAACTTTCTAATATGACGGCCATGACAATGGTGGCAATAATGGTGATAGAAGCGCCACTTATTTTCCCGAGAATATCAACGATGTCTGATTTGGATACAATGCCTGTAAGTAGGATAATGGCTGCTCCTATGGATGCCGGCCATGCTTCGTTGATGCCGTTTGGCCTCCAAAAAATGACGAGCATTGTCATTGTAAACACGAAAATGGCAATTCCAATTTCAATATTCATCAGTATGCTCCTTTCTTCTAAAATTTGTAATGAATATACCCTTGCATGTCCCTTACACTCTATTTATATTCATTTATTTCTAGAAGGATTGTGCATAAGACCATTTTTGCTAATATGTTTGTTTATCTTGTCAAGGCACGTGTCATATCGAGAGAGGAGCCTATGAAAAAAGGCTGGGACATAACTAAACCCATCCAATCTAAAGAGAACTCAATTGGATAAAGGAACTAGTAGGCATTGCTTTTTAAAACGCTGTTGATTTCCAGGCCAGACTTTGCTTTCCGCTTGTCCCGCATGAGTCTCCGTCTTGCACATATAAAAGCCACTATATACATGAAACCTACGCTCACCATATCAATAAAAAAATCCGAACCATTCATCGTTCGGATCTTCCTTCAACTAACATACTTTTGTTCCAGCCTGTTTAAGATTAGCAAGTATAGACTTTTTCGTGTAAAGTTAGCGCTTTTATCTGATCGTGATCAGGTTCATAGCCGATGCCTGGTGTATCAGGAACGGAAATAATCCCGTTGTCGACCGTGATTTCCGGATGAACGATATCACGCGGCCAGTATTTAGATGATGCGGCCGTATCTCCGGGAAGCGTAAAATTGGCAAGTGTGGTAATGGCAATATTATGTGCTCGTCCGATACCGGATTCCAGCATACCGCCGCACCATACTGGCACACCGTGAGTTTGACAAAGGTCATGAATTTTTTTGGCTTCTGATAGTCCGCCTACTCGTCCAATTTTAATGTTAACAATTTGTGTGCTTCCAAGTTTAATAGCTTTTCGAACGTCTTCAGCTGAATGAATGCTTTCATCTAAGCAAATGGGCGTGCGCATGCTGATCTGCAGTTCAGCGTGATCAATTAAATCATCATGAGCCAACGGCTGTTCAATCATCATTAAATCAAACTCATCAAGCTGAGCAAGGTGATCAGCATCTGCAAGCGTATAAGCAGAGTTCGCATCAACCATCAGGGGAATAGAAGGGAACTCGTTTCGAACTGCGCGCGTCAAGTTAAGATCCCAGCCCGGCTTAATTTTAATTTTGATCCGCTTATATCCTTCATTCAAGCCGGCTTCAATTTTGCGAAGCGTTTCGTCAATCGTAGGCTGAATGCCAACGCTAAGACCAACTTCAATTTGACTTTTACTGCCTCCTAACGCTTTAGATAGAGAGAGGTTTTTCCTGCGCGCATACAAATCCCAAACTGCGCCTTCTAACGCCGATTTTGCCATGTAATTGCCTCGAATATGAGCAAAGCGTTGAGATACTTCATCAGGATGCTGAATTTCTTTCTGGTGAAGCAAAGGAATTAAAAAATCCTCCATAATGTGCCAGTTTGTTTTGAGCGTTTCTTCTTTATAAAAAGGATCGGCGCACGCTACGGATTCAGCCCAGCCGGATCGTCCGTCTTCGTCTTGAATTTCTACTAAAATAAAGTCTCGATCCACTTCTTTGCCAAGACTTGTGGTAAACGGATGAAGTAAATCCATTTTTAAATGCCGTAAAATGACGTGTTTGATCTTCATTTTTGCACCTCTTTTTTCGTTAAAATGTAAAAATGAACGGGTGCGCTGCTCTCTGGATGCTTCATGAAGCCTGTTACTTCCAATCCCTTTGCAAAACACGTTTGAAATACGTATCTTGTACGCATACGCCAGTCCAATGCAAGAGAAGGAGAGACTTCTTTCATTTGCTGAAAAGCAGACGGAATAGCTACAGACACGACGTCACGATCCAACCACTTTTCATCAATACCTGTAACAGAAGGAAATCCTTCATCCGTTAACGTCCATTGAGTGAGCGATGCGTCCATTATTTGATCTGGCGTATAGAGAGGCTGAGCTCGTTTTGTATCCTCTAAAGATGCCCATTCTACAACGAATCGATCAGAAGGCAAGTCGGCATTTAACGGATCATTCATGTCTCCGTAGCAGTTTTCAATATATGTAGAACAAACGGCTCCAAGCTTTCCAATATTTAAATACCCGTTGGCGCTTTCTAACGGATCGTACGTCCAGCTGATATATGAATAACCCTTTTTTTTACTTTCCTGTCGCTGTGCATGCTTAAGTTTGGCACCAATGCCCATGCTGCGATAGGCAGGGTCAACTGCTAATATATGAGAACATAAATAGACACATGTTCCGTCAAACCCGGGAAAGCTATATTGAAAGCCAATCAGCTTTTCATCTAGAAATGCACCGAGAACAAGACCTCCGTTTTTAACAGCGGTCAAAGTTTGGTGAACAGGTGTTGCTTCTTCTTCTCCCCAGACGCGGCTTTCTAATGCGCGTACTTCTTCTAGTTCATTGGTTGTTGTAAGTGAACGAATCGTTAAGGCTTCAGTCATTTGTTTACTTCCTTTCTTTTGATCATTTATTCTAAAAAGATGCCTTGCTCGGCATAGAGCTTTTCTAAGCTTTCCTGCCTTTTTCCAGCCGTTTTTTCATCTCTTTTTTGCATGCTGCTAATTACAACTTGTGATAGGGCAAGAAGCGATAAAATATGTTCAGTCGTACCTGCTAAAAGCGTGATATCAGCGATTTGACCTACCGGAGACAAACGGCGGTCTGTAATGGCAATTACTTTTGCTCCTTGTTTTTTAGCCTGCTGAGCTACTTCGAGCGCTTCTTTTGTATAGCGCGGCAGTGAAAATACAACAACAGCAGATTTACTAGTAAGATTGCATAGCGTTTCAAGCAAAAATCCTGTTGGAAAGGATAAAAGAACATGATTGCGAAGCTGATTCATTTTATAATACAGCCAGTAGGCCGCCGTATGAGATTCACGGAAACCCGCAATATACACTTGATCACTTTTGATAAGCGCATCTACAGCTTGAGATAATTCTTTTTCGTCAACAGGGGAAAGCCATTCACTAAAAGGTTTCTTTTCTTCCGCTGCAGAATCAGCTGCAGGCTTGCTAGCTGATTCTTTTGATTCGGCAGAAGAAAGCCATTCTTTTCGCATTAGCTCCTGCAAATCAGAAAAACCATTTAACCCCAGTGCGTAAGCTAGACGAATAACGGTTGTTTCACTGACACCTGCTTCTTTTCCAATTTGCCCAGCCGTGTACAGCGAGCCTTTTTCCGTAAAATTAACGAGAAACTCAGCTACTTTTTTTTGACCGCGAGAAAGGTCAGGGAATTTATGTTTAATTAATTCTTGAAATGATTGATTCATATACCCTCCTAATAAAAGAAGTTATAACTTCATAAAAATATATTAATGCATTTTTAACTTCATTTCAATTGCTGTTTCAAAATAAAAATAAGTCCTCGTGGTATAATAAATTGATTATTCAAAAATAAATGCCGTTATTCAAAAACGAATTGTATTTTATTCAAAAATGAATAGAAAGCGGGGAGCATACATGAATTCAGAATGGAATGAAAATCAGTGGATCCTTCATTCATTAAAAGATGATTTGCTTGTGACGGATGAAAAAGGTATCATTGTGCGAATACATGAAGGAACGGGAAACATTTACGATGTAAAAGCTGAAAAACTGCTCGGAAAGTCTGTGTATGAACTTGAAAAACAAGGGCTTTTTACACCAATCGTCACGCCAATTGTGCTTGAAACAAAGAAGAAAATTACGCTTGTACAAACAACTAAACAAGGCAAGCAAGTGCTCGTTACGGGCATTCCTGTCAAAGATGAAAAAGGAGAGATTAAAAGAATCGTCAGCTATTCTCATGATGTGACGGAGCTTATGGAAATGAAAACATATCTTGATGCGATGGAAGGCGAAATGCAGCGCGTAAAGAGCGAGCTTATGCTGCTAAGAAACCAAAATCTATCAACTGAAGGAATTGTATGCAACAGCGAAAAGATGCAGCACGTTCTTCGTACGGCCGTTCACGTTTCGAACGTGGACGTAAATATTTTGCTTTTAGGGCAGTCCGGAGTAGGAAAAACGCACTTAGCCAAGCTGATACATAACAAAAGTACAAGAAGCAAAGGGCCGTTTATTGAAGTGAACTGCGGGGCAATTCCAGATCATTTATTTGAGGCTGAACTGTTTGGATATGAAGCAGGGGCTTTTACCGGTGCATCGAAAAACGGAAAGGTGGGACTGGTCGAATTAGCAGATGGAGGTACGCTTTTTTTAGATGAAGTGGGAGAACTGTCACCGGCTCATCAAGTAAAAATCTTAAAGCTCATTCAAGAAAAACAGTTTTATTCCGTTGGAGGAAGAAAGCCTAAAACTGTGGACTTTCGCTTAATTGCAGCGACGAACAAAGATTTAGAAAAAGCCGTTGCTGAAAAAGAATTTCGAGAAGATTTATATTTTCGTTTAAGCGTTGTACCGATTACCATTCCATCTTTGAACGAGCGCCCTGAAGATATTTTTCCGCTGCTCACACATTTTGCCGAGCAGTTTGAAAAGAAATATAACCGAAAAAGAACGTTTGATAATGCGGTTATTCATGCACTGCTTGCGCATGAGTGGAAAGGAAACGTACGAGAGTTAATCAATGTGATTGAACACGCTGTGGTTGTGTCTTCACAAACGCTGATTACAATGGAGCATTTACCGCATTCTCTGCATAGAAAAAAACGGATTCAGCACGTTGAAGAACATGGGGAAATGAAGCTTAATGACGCGTTAAACGAGCTGGAAAAAGAGATATTAGTAAGAGCAAAAAAACAGTATAAAACAACAACAGAAATAGGTGAAGCACTTGGAATCAGTCAGCCTTCAGTTGTTAGAAAATTAAAAAAACATTCCGTTTTTTAACGTCTTTGGCACGCTCTTTGCATGTAAAACAAGTACAAACACATTACTTGATAGATTGCGAGGAGGAAGTCAGATGAAGCAGGCATCACTTACACAGTTAATGAACAGTCTACCCGATTTACTAGCACCAAGCATGGCCAAAGATCACCCTAATTTACCCGTGGTAAAAGCAGAGGGCTGCTACTACTACGGAGCTGATGGAAAAACGTATTTAGATTTTACATCGGGTATTGCAACAGCTAATACAGGTCATCGTCACCCTAAAGTTGTACAAGCGATTAAAGAAAGCGTTGATCATCTTATGCACGGCCCGTCAGGTGTGATTATGTACGAATCTATTTTACAGCTTGCTGAAGAATTAAAAATAGTATTGCCAAGAGGCCTGGACTGCTTTTTCTTTGCCAACAGCGGAACTGAAGCAATAGAAGGAGCGTTAAAGCTAGCAAAATACGTGACGCAAAGACCTTATACGGTTTCGTTTACGGGCTGCTTTCACGGCCGTTCTCTCGGAGCGCTTAGCGTGACGACATCAAAAAGCAAATACCGGAAATTTCTTCAGCCATCGGGCTTAACGTATCAAGTGCCTTATGCAGACGTGACTCAGTGTCCAAAAGGAAAAGATCCGGAAATCTACTGCGTGGAAAAGCTGGAAAAAGATTTTGACACTTTGTTTAAGCATCAAGTAACGCCGGAAGAAGTGGCGTGCATGATTGTAGAACCGGTTCTTGGAGAAGGCGGCTACGTAATCCCGCCGAAAGCGTGGCTGCAAAAAATAAGAGAAGTATGTGATAGACACGGCATTCTCCTTATTTTTGACGAAGTGCAAACCGGCTTTGGACGCACCGGCGAGTGGTTTGCAGCTCAAACGTTTGACGTGACGCCTGACATTATGGCAATCGCAAAAGGCATAGCATCAGGACTTCCGTTAAGTGCTACCGTAGCTTCCAAACAGCTCATGGAAAAGTGGCCGATTGGTACACACGGAACAACTTTTGGAGGCAATCCCATTGCTTGTTCAGCAGCACTTGCGACGCTAGAGGTATTAAAAGAAGAAAAGCTGATTGAAAATTCAAAAGCAATGGGGAAATATGCAGCGGATCAGCTTCAGCATTTAAAAGCGAAGCATGAAGTGATTGGAAGCATTCGTTCAGTGGGACTAATGATTGGAATTGAAATTATTAATCCGAAAACAAAGCAAGGTGACGGAAGTCTTCTTCTTGAGATTTTAGACAAATGTTTGGAAAAAGGAGTGCTGTTTTACCTTTGCGGAAATAGCGGAGAAGTGATTCGAATGATTCCTCCTTTAACGATTACAAAAGAAGAAATTGATGCCGGGCTTCGCGTGTTAGACGAAGCATTGACAGAAATCACAAGCCTTCACGTGATCTAAAGCTTTAAGAAGCTCTTTGTTTCAATAAAAGATAAATTGACCCATACTAAGGAGGAATCTGTTATGAACGGACTGGATATGACGGTTATGTTTGTCTATTTTGGCGTATTGGTTGTAGCTGGTATCATTGGCTCGTTAAAAGCAAAGTCATCAGAAGATTTTATTTTAGCCGGGCGAAACTTAGGAATGTTTATGTATTTAGGATGTTTGTCTGCCGTTATTTTAGGCGGAGCATCAACGATTGGAACGGCTCAGCTTGGCTATGAGCACGGGCTGTCTGGCATTTGGTTTGTGACGATGATTGGACTTGGAATCATTACGCTTGGCACGATTTTTATTAAGCGGATTTCGTCTTTGAAAGTGACGACTATCAGTGAGCTGCTAGGAAAAAGATATAACGCTCAAGCGCAAATTATCAGCGCGGTTGTTGCCGCTATTTATACACTCATGGTATCAGTCACTCAAGTGATTGGAATGGGAACAATCATTCATGCGCTGCTTGGATGGAACATGACGGCCTCGATGTTAATTGGCGGTTCGATTGTTCTGTTCTATACGATTTTAGGCGGAATGTGGAGCGTAACGGTCACTGATATTATTCAGTTTGTTGTGATGACGGTAGCGATTTTTGGATTTATGCTTCCAATGAGCGTATCAGAAGCAGGAGGTTTTAAAGCCCTTAGCGGAGACTTGCCATCATCTTATTTTGATTTTTCATCGATTGGATACGGTCAAATCTTTCAGTATTTCCTTCTATATACGCTTGGTATGGCAGTGTCTCAAGATATTTGGCAGCGAGTATTTACGGCGCGAACAGAAAAAATTGCGCGAAACGGCTCCATTTTTGCAGGGGTGTACAGCATTGCCTACGCGATTGCGGGAAGTGTAATTGGAATGTGTGCGTATTTGCTGCTACCAAATGCAGAAAGCAGTCAAAGCATTTTTGCGACGCTTGCAGTTCAGATCCTGCCTCAAGGATTATTAGGTCTCGTACTAGCAGGCGTTTGTTCGGCGCTGATGTCAACTGCTTCAGGAACGCTGCTTGCGTCTTCTACGCTGATTAGTAACGATATTATTAAAAAAGTGTGGCTTAAAAATATTTCAGAGAAAAATTATTTAATTTTAACGCGCGTTAATACGCTTATTGTCGGCGTCCTTGCTATTATTTTTGCTCTTTGGATTCAAGACGTGCTTGTTGCGCTAGACGTTGCGTATGCCATTTTATCAGGAGCGATTTTTGTTCCGTTTGTTGTGTCCCTATTCTGGAAAGACATTCATCCAAAAGCAGGAGTTTCGGCGATTGTTGTTAGTACGCTAGTAGTACTTGGAGGTCTATTGATTGAAGGACTTTCTTCTACTACGCCAATTCTATACGGAATTTCAAGCAGCATCATTGTAATGGCAGGGTTTGCGGTTATGGCTCGAAACAAAGAACTGTCTGATCAAGAAAAGGTTCAAGAAGATATGTGAATAAGGGGGTAAAAAGCTTCTCATAGTAAAGTGAGAAGCTTTTTAGCATTTTGTGTGCATAAATATAGACAACAAACGGCAAGGAGGAGTAAACTAGACGCTCAGATTATAGAGATAAGGAGATTGTTACATGAAAAGCAGAACGTCCGTAATGGTTAGTATTGTTCTGGCAATGCTAGTGGCTTCGCTTGATTCAACGATTATGAATACGACGATGCCCGTTATTGCAAAAGAGCTTGGAAGATTTGATTTGTACGCGTGGTCGTTTGCTTCGTACATGATTGCAAGCACGATTTTATCTCCGGTAGCGGGAAGATTATCGGATTTATTTGGCCGCAAAAAAGTATTTGGGTTTGGTATCATTGCTTTTTTAATTGGTTCGATGCTTTGCGGCGTGGCAAATACGATGATTCAGCTTGTTCTTTTCCGTGCGGTTCAAGGAATAGGAGCCGGGTTTATGGTGGCGTTTCCTGCTATTATTGCCGGAGACTTATTTCCCGTAGAGAAGCGAGGGAAAATTCAGGCGCTGTTTACAACAATGTGGGGATTATCAGCTGTGTTGGCTCCGCTTTTAGGCGCTTTTTTTGTGGATTATTTAACGTGGAGATGGATTTTCTTTATTAATTTACCCGTATGTATTGTTTCATTTCTGACGTTAATGCCATATCAAGAAAGCTATGAGCCGAAAAGAGCAAAAGTCGATTACATCGGTGCCATATTGTTTGGAGCAGGCGTTACGTCACTGCTGCTTGTGACGGTAGTGGAACAGAATCGAGTTGTGTATGCAGTCGCTGGACTTATTTTATTAGTGATTTTTTATCTCCATGAACGAAAACATGCTTCTCCGATTGTACCGCTGTCTATGTTCCAAAACAAAACGCTGTCATGGATTAATATCAATGCGTTTATTGGAACGGTGGCTTTATTCGGAACGTCAAGCTACATTCCGTTATTTTTACAGCGAGTAGCGCATTTGTCACTGTTTATGAGCGGAGTGGCGCTGTTAGGAACAGCGGTTGGATGGATGTCTGTGTCCGTGCCGGCGGGTAAATGGATTTTAAAACACGGCTATAGAAAGCTGTTGTTAATTGGGAATGTGCTGCTGGTTGGTTCGGGAACACTTCTGCTTATGCTAAATGAAAGTCATGGCTTCTTTTATGTGTTTTGCGTCATGATTGTACAAGGGCTATCGTTTGGTCTGCTGTCTACGGTTGGAGTCATTGGTGTACAGCAATTAGTAGGAGGACACGAAAGAGGTATTTCAACGTCATTTTTTATGTTTTGCAGAAACATGGGAACAGCAATCGGCGTTACAATTATGGGTGCGTTGCTGACTTCAGGCGGAAGCTTTATGGCAGGCATTCATCACTTGTTTTTATTTGGCTTTGCCGGAAGTATCGTAGCTTTATTGACTTCCTTAAAAATTCAAAACGATACGGAATCAAAGCACAATCGAGCTGCTAGTTAAGGGAATTTATGCTAAATATGTTTATTTCATAAAAAAACGGGAAGAAACCAAATAAGGTCATAGAATTGCCTGAGAAATCGTAGGCATATTCTTCTTCTTCTTTCACTTACTACATGTGGGACGCCGGGTATCGGCGTCTTTTTTTGTGCTGGAAAGAGACTGATTACATAACTAAAAGCATATACATAAACGATTTTGTTCAAATAATGGGACTTTTCACAAAAAATAAGTCTTTAAATGGTAAGGATCATTAGGTATAATTTAGTAGTTATTTAGCATATTTTAGAAATGTTTGACTGAGTTCGTACGAAAAAGTGAAAGGGGAAATTTCATGTCTTGGCTCACCAAATGGTCGTTTAAAAACAAAGCGGCTATCACCATTATGTCTATTTTAATTTTAGCTTTAGGAGTCATTAGTTATTTTACACTTCCGATGGAATTCCTGCCGACCGCTGATCAGCCTCAAGTGTCAGTAGTAGTTATGGGGCAAGGAACGGATGCAGACTCCATGGAAAAACAAGTGACGTCACCGATTGAAGAAGCGGTAGCCGGTGTTAAAGGAAAAAGCAACGTGTATTCAACGACGGGAGACGGCTATTCCAAAATCGATATTTCATTTGAATCCAAAACGGATATGAAAGAAGCAAAAACAAACGTCCAAGAAGCGCTGTCTTCGGTGCAGCTTCCAGTCAGTGTATCAAAGCCTAATGTTATTCAATTAAATACCTCTATGATTCCCATCGCAGATATTTCACTCACATTTAAAGAAGGATTAACAAGAGACAATCTGGATCTTGCAGAGAAAAAACTGATCCCTAAATATAAAGACATTAAAGGCATTGCGAGTGTTCAAACGTATGGAACAGCGGATTCCTACGTGTCTATTAAAGTTGATAATAAAAAATTGTCACAAAAGAACGTGACTATTGATAAAGTTATCAGCGTGTTAGAAGGAAAAAACACGTCGCTTGCAGTTGGAGAAAAAGTCATTAATAACAAGTCGAGCAATATCAACGTAACTGGTAAAATTGACAGCTTGGACAAAGTGAAAAAGCTGCCGGTTGCACAGGATGTAACGCTAGGCGACCTTGCAAAAGTAGAGGTGAAAAAGCCTGAAGGCGTCGTGACGCATATTAACGGAAAAGATGCACTTTTACTTATTGTTACAAAAGACAGTCACTCAAACGCCGTTAGCATCACAAAAGAAGTAAAAAAACTGTCTCAGCAAATTAACAAAGACTATAACAATGTGAATGCTTCTGTATTTTTTGCAACAGGGGACAGCGTACAAAACTCTGTTCATTCCATGATGAAAGAAGTGTTGCTAGGCGCACTTTTTGCGACCGTTGTCATCATGCTGTTTTTACGCAGCATTCGCTCTACGTTTATCACAATTGTATCCATTCCGTTATCGCTTTGCTTTACGCTTTTTTTATTATCCAAATCAGGCGTCACGCTCAATATTTTAACGCTTGGAGGAGTAGCGGTAGCGATTGGGAGATTGGTAGATGATAGCATCGTTGTCATTGAAAACATCTTCCGCAAAATGCAAAAAGAAGAGTTTTCGCTTGGACTGATTATTGATGCCACAAAAGAAGTAGGCTCTGCTATTACCGCTTCTACGTTAACGACAGTCGCCGTCTTTTTACCAATCGGCCTTGTAAACGGAGGGCTTCAAGACTTTATGCTTCCGTTTGCACTAACGCTGACGTATTCACTGCTGTCTTCATTAATTGTGGCACTTACGGTTGTACCGTTAATGAGTGCGGGATTATTAAAAAATGAAAAACTTCGCAAGCACAAGCAGCCGGTTCGTTTTACAAGGGTCATTACGTGGTCGCTTAATCATAAATGGGTTGTACTGCTGCTTTCGCTGCTTTTATTTGTCGGATCTATTGGCGCGTACACAATGATGCCTAAAGGAGCGGTGGATAACTCTTCATCTGACTTTGTAGGCACAACGTTAAGCTATCCAAATAACACGCCAATTAAAACCGTAGAAGAAAAATCACTGCAGCTTGAACGCTACATTTTAGCTCAAAAAGAAGTAAAAGAGGTATATATGCAGCTTGGTAATACGGATGAAGGAGCCAAGTGGGGAGACGTTGGTTCGCCTACTGAAGCTACGTATACGATTACCGTAAAAGACAGTGAAAACACTGATTCGCTAATGAAACGAATTCAAAATCAAAAGAAACTCTATGACGGAGGGGATCTTAGCGTAAGTGCAGCTTCCCTAATGGGAGCGTCCACTACTTCCATTACCGTTGATGTAATTGGAAACGATATGAACAAGTTAGAAAAAACAGCAAGCAGCATTAAGAAAGAAATCAGCGATATAAAAGGAGTAGACAAAGTTTCTACGAACCAAGACGAAAAGAAAACGATTTACTCTTTAGACGTAGATCCAACAAAAGCAAACACGCAGCAAGTAGCGCAGCAGCTTGGCGTTATGCTGAATAAAACGCCTATTGGAGCGATAGATTTAGAAGGCAAGCAAGCAAACGTACTTCTTGAATCTGTCTTAAATCCAACGTCACCAAAAGAGTTAAAAGATATTTCTATTATGACAGAGACAGGACCGTCGCCTGTTTCAAAAGTGGCTTCACTAACGCAAGCTGAAAAGCCAACAAATCAGTTTCATAAAAATGGAGACCCATATATTCAAGTAACAGCGGATGTAAATCCAGAAAAGCTTTCAGAGATTAATAAAAACATCCAAACAACGATTTTTGGAGACGGTAAGAATAAAGGACTGTCCATTTCAAAAGATGTTGACGTTGTAATCGGCGGAGCAAGCACTCAGCAAGGAGAAGATTTCTCTGACTTGTTTATTACGATGCTCGTGTCGATTGGGATTGTGTTCTTAATTATGGTCATTACGTTTAAAACAATCCGCACGCCGTTTGCCATTTTATTCTCGCTTCCGCTTGCTGCGATCGGTGCCGTTTTAGGGTTATTAATCAGCCGTATCCCAGTAGACGTAACGGCTTTACTTGGAGCCCTGATGCTGATTGGTATTGTTGTAACGAATGCGATTGTACTATTAGACCGCGTGAAACAAAATGAAAAGAAAATGATTATGCGCGATGCCATTGTTGAAGCAGCGGCTACGCGTATGCGTCCAATTGTCATGACGTCTGCTGCTACGATTTGTGCGATGCTGCCGCTTTTATTTAAACAAAGCGAAAGCGGAAGCCTTGTTTCTCAAAGTCTTGCAGTCGTTGTAATCGGAGGATTGGCCGTTGCGACTCTGCTTACACTTGTAGTCATTCCAGTTGTATATGAACTGCTTCACTTCAGAAAATCGAAAAAACAAAGAATACAGCAAAAACAGCAGGAAGACGTAACGCCGCTATAATGTTTAAAAGGGGCTAGGCCACAAGTATGTTAGGTGAAAAAAATCCGAACGATAAATCGTTCGGATTCTTTTATTGGTAGAATGAACGTAGGTTTCATGTCTGTAGTTGCTTCTAGCTAGGGTTGATTTGGTTACGTCCCAGCTTCTTTTTTATGAAACCTTTTGGCTAGTAAAACGTATAGTTATACAAAGGGACGGAGGGATAGTATGTTTGAAATCAAAGAGCGATGTTACGTTTGTCAAAAAGAAATTCAGCCTTATGAAGAAATATGGATGTGAATGAAGTATCCAAGTAGAAGAGGCATGACCGAAATCAAAGCTTTTCTACATCAAGAAGCGCAGTTTGTATGCATGGACTGCTTTGAAAAAACAAAAAAATGAGTCAAATGCAACTGTTCTCTTTTCAAAATATTGACATATTATACTTTATAGTTTAATATTTAGATAATTATCTAAATACTTAAATATGGTGGAGATGAACTTCAATTGAATGAAACGTTTAAAGCCTTAGCGGATCCTACTCGCAGAAAGATTTTAGAGCTGCTAAAAGAGCGGGATTTAACCGCAGGAGAAATTTCCGAGTATTTTAATATGACCAAACCAAGCATCTCAAATCATTTAAAAATCTTGAAGCAAGCGGACCTCGTTCAAGATGAAAAAAGAGGGCAGTTTGTGATTTATTCGTTAAATACAACCGTTTTTCAAGATTTAATCGGCTGGTTTTTCAGCTTTCAGAAAGGAGAGAGTTAAATGAAAAAGCACGTATTTCCTTTAGGCATTACCCTTTTCACACTAATTGCATGGCTGATTGCACTGCCGCATCTTCCAGCTACGATGCCCATTCACTGGGGAGCAAATGGAGAAGCGGACGGATTTGCCACAAAGATCAATGCAATGATCTTAACGGTAGGAATCATGGTACTTATTTATTTTGTCATCGCTTTTGTTCCGCGAATTGACCCGCGTAAAGAAAATTATAAGTACTTTTCAAAAACGTATAATATCCTGTTAAACGCCGTACTGCTATTATTCTTTTTTGTAAATATGAGCACTATTTTACAGGGGCTTGGCTATAACGTGCCGATGTCGTACATTGCTCCGATTATGGCTGGACTCGTTTTTATCATTATCGGAAACTACTTGCAGCGCGTGCGCTCTAACTATTTTATGGGGATTCGTACACCGTGGACATTAAGCAATGAAACCGTATGGAAAAAGACGCATCGTTTATCTGGAAAACTCTTTTTTATCGGCGGACTGCTGATTCTTATTAGCGCTTTTTTACCTGATGGATACAAGTCAGTTATCATGTGGGGTAGTATCGTTCTGTGCGTGGCGATTCCTTATTTGTATTCGTACTTGGCGTATAAAAAAGAAATGAATATGTAGTCATACCAAAAAATCCGGTGAACACACCGGATTTTTTTATGGATAACATATCAGCCGTAACGCCACCGTTCGTGTCACGCCGGCTGATGAGAATAAACAAAGCATAAAGTATGAAACGCGTTTCAGGTCAAGACGTAACGTAAAAAAACTTACATTTCTTTACGGTCGCTTGCTTCAGGCGGCTTTTCAATCCACCCGTTTTTAATCATCACTTCGCTGCAGCGCCCCGCTACTTTTAAGTCTCGTAAAATACACGCTTCACAGTGCCCGACAATATCAAGCCTCATGCTTGTGGTCATTGCCGTTGCGTAATAAGTAATGGCTACTTTAAACATTGCGCCTCCGTGAAACGTCATCAGCTTTTCTGAAAAAGGCGCGTGCGTAGACGTGGTGATTTCATTATCCAAAAGCGGAGGAGTATGAAGGTTTTCTTCGTGCATGATGGAAGAATAAAGCTCAATATGCTTGTGTGCCACATCAAGCCCCGTCTCCATTACTTTCCGCACGTCTTTTCGTTTGCTCACTTGTTTGAAGGCAATTAAAAGCGCTTTGGTTGCCATGCTTTTGCGTAAGTTAAAATAAATATTCCCGGCTTCCGTTGCGTTTAAAAGGCGCTGCTTGCCGACAAAATCAAGAGCGTAAGTCAAATCTGTGATTGGCTCTTGTTTTTTTGGGTTTGAAAAATAAGGAGCCGGCACATAAAGATTTTTTGCTAAAAGCAGATCGAGCGACCGATTATAGATCTCCATCGCATCTAAATTGCACTGATGATAATAATCTCGAAGATCTCGGCGAACCGAAACGCTAAATGAAATGCCATACCCTGACAAGCCGTGAATCGTCATGTCATGAAGATACTTCAGCCAAAACGAGTCTGTAAAAAGCGGAGGTGCGTGCAAATCCACATCTTCATCTGTAAATCCGTTCGGCAACGAAAAATGTTCGGCATGAAAAATGGCAGTAAGCAGCTTAATATGCTTTTTTGATAACTCCAGAGAAAAGGCAAATAGCGACCGAATCTCGGCATCCGTTACCGTTGCTAGAACGTGTTTCGCTACGCAAGCCGCCAGCGTATCCTGGTAATACTGCGCGCATAGACTTGTTATTTCAGGTGAAGTCAAACGCTTGCTTTCTGCGTTCAATTGGCTTTCCTCCTATCTATAAAAATGGCACGTATTTATAAAAAACAGATAAGTATAGTGTGGACAAGTGTGTGTTAAATTATTCCATGAGTGAAGAGGGATAAAATAGAAAAAAGACCTGCCCGGCAAAGAGCAGATCTTTATGTATAGGGTCTATTTTTTATTCAGTGCTTTTTCAATTTCAGGATAGGTAATGCCGTATTTTTTAGAGACGGTAACTAAACCGATAATTTCTTCTTCAGTAGGTGGTCCCACTTGCGGCAGAGGAGCACTTTCGGGAACGGAAGTACCGAGTTCTTTAACGAATGAATCAAAGCCTGCAGGAGAAGCAGTAAGGATAAATTCCGTTTCTTCTGGTCCGGTCACAAAGCGGTGCTGAATACCTCTAGGAGCAAAAACATAATCGCCCGCTTTTGCTTCAATTATTTCTTCTCCTATGTAAAAAATCATTGAGCCGCGCTTTACATAAAACGTTTCGTCTTCATGTTCGTGAAGGTGGAGCGGGGGACCTTGGTTTGCTGGTTTCACTACGTGCGCTACTGCGTAAGCTCCGTTTGTATCTTCACCTGGTACAAGAAGCGTTACTTTTTCATCAAGAAAATGAAATGTGTTTTGATCGTGTGGCATACGGTGAAATGCGTTTGTTAACTGATTATGAGTTGCTGTCATCCTTTTATCTCCTTTAAAAACATATTTTGAGATTATTGTATACTAATATGGACGTTTTGTGTGCAAAATAATAGTTAAAAAGAATTATTTATTTACATTTATTATCTTTTTATAGTTCTATTGTTGTTGTTCGTGGATTTTCAATAGAATTTCCTTTATCTATTTTCCAAAACTACCCAATATGCTAACATAAAGATAGAATTTCTAAAGAGATAAGTGATATATGAGATGTAAAAGGAGAGTTTCGATGAAGTTGTTTAAGGATGCCTCTAAGCAGGAGCATCGAAATTGGAATAAAGCTGTGTCAGCAGGTTTTTATATACTTTTATTGCTGCTGTTTGTGAACATAATAATGTATGCCTATAATGGCGCCGAGTTAGTGTCGTCATTTTCGATGTTTTGGACAGGGATGATTGTGACGTTTGGCTATCAGTTCATTTTAAATAGAAAAAGTGAGAAAAAATGAAGAAACAGCCTTGGTATCGTTCAGAAAAATTTCTGATGCTGCTGTGCTTTTTTGCACCACCCCTCGGTTATATAGCGGTGGTAGTAAATAAGAAAAAGCTCAGCCGAGAGCAGTGGCTGAGTAACTTAACGGTAGCCACTATTATCATGTCCATATGGCTGCTGAAGTTTTTACCTCATCAGTGGGGAACGATTATTTTATTCACGGGCGTGGGAATCTATTGGTATCACCGAATATTGAAGAAGTTTAAGAAATAGCAGTTGAGATAAAGAAAGTTAAATTTTCCCCCTTTGATATTTTTAAAAAAGAAGTTAAAATATTATAGTAATACAAATTTGTTCTACCCATGTAAATAAAAGTATGTATTTAATATATTTGATGATTAGTTAAGAATAGAGCCAACCAAAGCGGTTGGTTTTTTGCATGAGTTCATTCTTTTTTTTGTAGAAATTGAAGAATAGTATCCGATGTAAAGCTAGAGCATATAGGCAGGCTTTAAAACTGTCGGATCAGTTCTTTAAACAGGAGGCCATCACTAGTGTCGATAAAGAAAAAGTTGTCCGTATTCTTTACTTTGCTGGTATTGTGTATTCTACTAGCGAATAACACCTTGCACTACATTCGATCAAAAAATAGATTAACAGAGTTTAATCAAAGGGAAATCACGCTGGTCACAGAAGAAATTGCGTACGAAGTCGAAAATTCTAAAAATAGTGCTTCCTATATGGAAGATCGGATGGCACAGGAATTACGAACGGCTTCGATTGCGATTCAACAGTCTTTGCCTGCTGATTACCATGACATCAGCAATGATGAGTTAAAACGATTAGCTGAAAAACTGATGGTATCTCACATTACGTTATTAGCTCCTGTAGGAGATGATATTATAGGCGTGAAATCTTCTGATCCTAAAGAGATTAATATGTCTACAAAAGAGTGGGGCTACTGGTATACATCTTTTCAGCAGCTTCTTTCACAGCAGCCGGTTACTACCAAAAAAGGATTTGCTTTATCTCACTTTTGGAGCGGGCCGATTGAAATAGCTTCCAGCAACCCTAATCACATTGACAAATGGGGTTATTATTACGACGGGTCTACTAATTACATTATTGATCCTTATTTTCGAGATCGGCACGTACTGGATTTTGAAAAAAGGTTTGGTCCTACGAACGTGATGAACCGTTTTACGGAAAATCTTGAAGGCGTTCTCGAACTAACGGCTTTTAACCCGAAAAATTTCGGGAAAAGAAATCAAAACGTATATTTAAACGGCAATAAATATATTAGAATAAAAGATCAGCCGATTTGGTACGGTACATACACGTATCGAAATACCGAACGTGATAAAAAGTCCATTCAAAAGGCCTTAAAAACAGGAAAATCACAAAGCTATACTGCTGAAATTAACCATAAAAAAATATTAAAAACATTGGTACCGATTAAGGAAAAAAACTCTCCTGCTTACGTAATAGGCGTAGTGTATGACTACGGACTTATTAAAAAAGAGCTGCAGCAAGAATTAATCAAACATTTACTGCTGTCTCTTCCGTTTATCTTTATTGTTCTTATTATCAGCTTTGTTTTCTCTACATCCATTACGCGGCCGATTAAACATATTATGGAGCACGTAAATCAAATCGCCAAAGGCAATTTTGGCAAGGTGCTGAATGTAAGAAGAAAAGATGAGCTGGGAGGACTTGTAGCAAACATCAACCACCTTTCTCACTTTTTAAAAACATATGTGGACGATTTAAAAAAGAGTCAGGAAGAAAGTGAGTACCATGCCTACCACGACTTTTTGACAGGATTGCCAAACAGAAGATATTTTAAAGAAGAATTAAACAGGCGCTTAATCGAGTCGAAGGAAAAGTCCATTCGTCACGTAGCCGTGTTATTTATGGATATAGACCGGTTTAAAGATATTAATGATACGCTAGGGCATTCAAAAGGAGATCAGCTTATACAGCTGATAGCCAACCGTATTAAAGATTGTCTGCCTCCTGCTAACAGCTTTCTTACAAGGCAAGGAGGAGACGAGCTTGTCATTTTATTCAGCGATTTTACACCGGAAGAAGTTGAAGGTATCACCGAGAAGATCATGGCGTATGTTCAACAGCCCTGCTACATTGACAATGATGAAGTGTTTGTCAGTATTAGCAGCGGGTTAAGCTTTTATCCGGAGCACTCTACGAATTTGGACACGCTTATTACGTATGCAGATGTTGCCATGTATGCTTCAAAAAGACAAGGCGGCAGTAAAGTAAGTATTTATCATGATTCGTTAAATCAAAAACAAGCTGAAAAAGTTCACATCGAAACGCGCTTGCGAAAAGCAATTCAAAAAGGTGACATTGACGTTTACTATCAGCCGAAAATAGAAGCGAAGCGCAACGTAATCACCGGCGTAGAAGCATTAGTTCGCTGGAATGACGCAGAGCTTGGATTTGTTTCTCCAGAAGCGTTTATTCCTATAGCAGAAGAAGCAGGTTTGATTCAGTCTCTATGGGAAGTTGTCATGAAGAAAGCTTGTTCTCAAGTTAGTAAATGGAACAAGGATCGAAACGAAAAAATGACGCTAGCGGTTAACTTTTCTCCGCGGCAATTCCAGGATCCGATTGTGTTGGTTAAGGAAATACAGCAATTTCTTTCGCTCCATAGATTTGATCCCACATGGTTTGAAATGGAAATTACGGAAAGTACATTGCTGATGAACGCAGAAGAAACGATTAAAGCTTTACATCTGTTAAAGAAATATGGTATATCAATTTCTATCGATGATTTTGGAACCGGATATTCTTCGTTAAGTTATTTAAAAAAATTACCAATTGATTGTTTGAAAATCGACCGGTCTTTTATCCAAGATATTCAAGAAGATTACAGCAACAGTGAAATTGCTCAGGCGATTATCAGCTTATCTCAAAGCTTAAAGCTGCAGGTAATCGCAGAAGGTGTGGAAGAAGAGTATCAAAAAGCGTTTTTAATGGAAAACGGCTGTGATCACATGCAGGGATACTTGTTTAGCAAGCCTCTTGCTGCAAAAGATTTTGAAGCAGCGTTTTTAAATAGCTGAAGCAAAACCATCATTTAAAAATAAACTTACTAAGAAAAGGGAAGAGGACGTAAAAAGATGGCACTTAGTACACAAAATTTAATTGCTCAAAAATTTTTAGAAACAGTAGGCACGAATTCAACTGAAATAGATAAAAAAATAGGTCAAGCTGACACATTTATGAATGCGGTGAAAGAACTGATTGATTTATGCGGAGATAATCCGGAAAGAGACGGCCTTGAAGAGACGCCGTACCGTGTGTTAAAAGCGTTTTTAGAATACACGGAAGGCTACCGAGAAGATCCGAAAGCTCATTTAGAAAAAACATTCGACGTGAATCATAATGAACTGGTATTAATACGCGACATTGAATTTCACTCAATGTGTGAACATCACTTTGCACCGTTCTTTGGCGTTGCCCACGTTGGGTATATACCGGATAAAAAAATTACAGGTTTATCTAAAATCGCTCGTACGGTAGAAGGATATGCAAAGAGATTTCAAGTTCAAGAACGTCTAACAAATGAAATTGCAGATGCAATCGAAGAAGTGTTAGAGCCGAAAGGAGTTATGGTGATTATTGAAGCGAAGCATATGTGCATGTGCGGAAGAGGAATTAAAAAATCTTCAGCTTCTACAGCCACTTCATCCGTTCGAGGCACATTTATGGAAAAACCAGAGGTTCGAGGAGAATTTTTATCTCTTTTACAGCGACAAATGTAAAGAAACAAAAAGCCATATAAGCTGAGAAGCAGAAGCGAGGTGAGCTGCATGCAACATGTTGACGTACTGATTATTGGCGGAGGACCCGCTGGTATCTCTGCTGCCGTGTGGTGTAAAAGGCTAGGCGTTGAGTGCTTGCTTCTTGAAGAGCAGGCACAGTTAGGCGGACAGCTGTTTACTATTTATAATGAGATTATCGATTATCCCGGAATACAAGCGGAAAACGGAATTGAGATGCAGCGTAAAATGGTTCAGCATTTTATCGATATGGACTGCTTATATGAAGCGAATACAAAAGTAATTTCTATTGACGAACGTTCTAAAACAGTAAAAGTAAAGCAGCAAGAAACAGAAAAGGAAATTAGCTATACGTATCTTATTTTAGCAACGGGCTCTAGTCAGCGAAAGCTCGGAGTGCCGGGTGAGCAGCAAATGATTGACCGAGGAGAAGTGTATTCAGCTTCAGCAGACGGAGAACGGTTAAAAGGTAAAAGAGTTGCTCTCATTGGCGGAGGAGACCGGGCGTTTGAAGGAGCACATCTTTTAGCATCAAAAGCAAAAGAAGTATATTTGATTCATCGTTCTACGCATTTTAAAGCAAGAGAGCAATACGTTGAAAAAGTTCTTTCCGACCCCGGTGTTAAAGTGATGACAGACACGGAAGTGACGGCTATCCACGGAAAGCATCATGTCACATCAATCGATTTAAAGAGTAAAAACAGTGAAAATAAAAACCTATCAGTAGACGCAGTGCTGATCAGACTAGGCGTAGCGCCCAATGTTGAACTTATTAAAGAAAAAGTCACCACTACACAAAGCGGACTCATCGTCATCAATGAAGTGCATCAAAGCAGCAACCCGGCTATTTATGCCATTGGAGACGCGTGCACGACTCCCTTGTTTTCTAGTATCAGCTCTTCAGCCGGTCAAGGAGCGATTGTAGCCAAGCATGTATCGAGTCTTTTGAATGATTGATAACATAAGAAAAGCATCTATCAAGTTGATAGATGCTTTTTTACGTAACATAGTAGAAAAAACATAGGAGAAGTATGTTCACAGGCAGACAAATTGTTTGGAAAAAAGCAGTGTAGTTTTTAGGAGCAGAGCTGATTCTTTTTACTAGAATACACTCGGTGATGAAATTAAAAAGAATAATGATAGAGGCCACCGTTATATAGGCCCAGACGTTCTCCTGAAACAAACGAGTAAAAAGAGGCGAGAAAAGAAGTAGAAAAGCAGCGGTTTGAAGAGAACCCCTAGAAAATAAATCATGTTTTTTACCACTTTGTGTCACGTTATCCCTCCTTTATATGTGTTATTTTACCAAATAACACAGCCTTAAAAAATGCCTATGGCTATCTTTACCTGAGATGTTCCTCATTTGGGGAAAGTAGGGTAAAATATATGTCAAATATAACTTATTCTACTAGTATAGAAGAAATAGATAAAAGGAGGCAGCATGAGACCTTGCCAGATAAAAATACGGAGAAGGAGCAGTCGGTCATGATCATGAAACATCTTGATCGTTTGAATACACAGCTTTTAAAAGAATACAGTGAAGGTATTTTTTTTATCAACTGTGAAGGGGATATCATGTTTAGCAACGAAGCAGCCTTCAAGCTAACAGGAAACGAGCACAAACAAAAAAGCCAGCAGCTGACAGCTCTTATACATAAGTCGAAACAACAGCAGGCACAAAATCTCTTTCAACGTGCTTTAAAAGGGGAAAAAGTTCAGTTTTCTACGACGATTGACCATAAAATAAAAAAAGAACTTCATTTATATATTACGCTTATTCCTATTATCATAAGTGAGCAAGTAGCGGGAGTCTACGCCGTGTGCCGAGATGATTCAAAAGAACAGGAGCGCTCCAATCACATTTCTCAATTAGAGACGCATTTGAAAATGGAGCAAAAGCTTGCGAATGTAGGAAGCTGGTATTACGATGTGGCGGAAGATAAAAGCTATTGGTCGCCTCAGCTGCATAATATTTGCGGATTAAATCCTAATCAGCTCTTTACTCCTTCTTTAAAAGAAGTTCTTCAATTAATCAACAGCTGTGATCAAAAAAGGTTAGAAAAAGCAGTTATGGAGGCACTTTCAACGGGAGAAAGCTATAACATTGAATACACGCTGATACGGCCAAACGGTGAAGAACGTACGGTGTTTGAGCAAGCGGATGCACTAGTAGATGAGCAAGGAAAGGTCATACAGCTAATTGGCGTTGTTCATGATATTACGGAATCGAAAGTGATTACAAACGAATTAAAGCAAAAAGAACATCAGTTTCAAACGATTTATAACAATTTGGATACCGGAATATGGTCCGTTGATGTGCAAAGCAATAAAGTGATTGTATGCTCCAGTGGTGTGAGCAACATTTACGGAGAAGATGCGATTAAATTTTTAGAAGATAGAGATCTGTGGGAAAGCTTTATTCATCCTGAAGATAAACCAGCTGTGGCAAAAGCGCAGCATCAGCTGCAAAAAGGAAAAACGATTCGCCAGCAGTATCGGATTTATACAAAAACAGGAGAGATAAAGTGGGTAAAAGATCGATGTATCCCCACACTCGATGAGAACGGTACGCTAGTGCGCATAGACGGCATTGTTGAAGATATCACCGCAGAAAAAAAGTACATGGATCAAGTTGAATATCTTGCGACTCATGATCATGTGACAAACTTACCGAATCGAAGAAAGTTTGAAAGAGAATTAAAAAATTTTATTCGGCAAATGAAAAAAGAAAGGGATTCATTAGCGGTCTTTTATCTAGGATTGAATCGCTTCAAGCATATTAATGACACATTAGGACATGACGTAGGCGATCGCCTGCTGCAGTCTATCGCCAGTCGGTTAAAAAAGTTCGTAACGCCAGATGTGATGCTAGCTAGAGCAGGAGAAGACGAGCTTGCGATTTGTTTTTTATCTCTTGCACATATCAATGAATGTCAAAAGCTAGCTGCTGCTCTTTTTCAAGAAATTGAAAAAGAAATTACGATTGACGACTTTTCTCTGTACGTCACAGCCAGTATAGGAATCAGCATCTACCCGCATGACGGTGAAGATGTGAAAACCTTATTGACGAATGCCAACCTTGCTATGCGCCGTGCAAAAGAAATCGGGCGAAGCGACTGGCAGCTGTATTCGCCGTTAATGGACAGCGAGACGTATAAAAGCTATCATCTGGAAAAAGGACTGCGCAACGCACTTCTGCAAGATGAGTTTTTTATTGAATATCAGCCAAAGGTTCATACAAACAGCAGAGAGATTGATAGTATCGAAGCATTAATTCGCTGGAATCATCCGGAATGGGGACGCGTATCACCGGAAGACTTTATTCCATTAGCAGAAGAAACTCATTTAATTATCGAACTCGGCGACTGGGTAATTGATCATGTGTGCAAGCAGCTGCAGCAGTGGAAGAATCAAGGGTTACAAACCGTGCCCGTTTCGATTAACGTCTCGTCTAAACATTTGCTGAAACGAGGATTTGTAAAGCACGTTCAACAAACGTTAGCCCTTTACAACATCCATCCTTCATTCATTGAATTTGAAGTAACGGAAAGCTCCATCATTCAGTATGAAGAACACGTAAAAAAAGTCATGGACGAATTAAAGAAAATTGGCGTAACGTTTGCTTTAGATGATTTTGGCACCGGATTTTCTTCGTTATCACATTTAAAAGACTTTGAATTTAACACGCTCAAAATCGATAAAACGTTTATTCAACACGCGACTGATAAAGGAAAGCAGCAGGCGATTACAAAAAGCATTTTGTACTTAGCTCATGCTCTTAACATGAAAGTGATCGCAGAAGGCGTTGAAACAAAAGAGCAGCTCGCCTTTTTACAAAAGCACGAATGTTCATTTATTCAAGGCTATATCGTCAGTCAGCCGGCTGATCCTCAAAAAATCGCCGAATATTTAAAGAAACGATTTCTATAAAAAAGTGATGTCTCGACGGAGACATCACTTTTTTTACGCTTGAATAGGTTTTCGAAGCGTCCAAATTTGGTAAAACATATAAAGAGACTGATAGATGGTCAAATACGTCAGCAAGATCCAGCCGTTCATTAAGTACGGGTAAATGGCTTGCTGTACAGAAGGGCTCGTTAAGTAATCACGGAAATAGATGCATAGGACAACAATCATTCCTGTAAACGCAAAGCCCGTTAAAATCCCTTGCCCTAATTTACTGCGCGTTTTCCCGTTTTCTGCGTTGTATTGATTCGCCCAGCCGTCTTTTTTATTAGCCGCAAGCCTTTCCATCCATACTTGACCAAACGTAATTAAATTCACCCACAGATAAATTTCCGGACTAATCAAAAGACCGGCCAGTATCACATCAATTGGCCTGTGCATTGGCGTTTTCACAGCAAGCATAATATTTAACACAGAAGCTAAAGCAATTGGAATGATCCAAAGCCACGACCAGTAAAATTGATCGGTCGCAAGCGCAGCCGATAACAATACAATAAACAGCAGGCGAATAAGTAAATCACACAGCGTTTTGATCTGTGAACGCCACAGCTTTCCTTTATGCTTGGTTCTAACGTCCAAGTTTCCGTTTGTCAGTAAATCAACGGTCCCGGACTTCCATTTATTACGCTGTTCACGGTACGTGTGATAGCTTCTCATTGAGTCCACGAAGCATCGAGCACCTGGACTGATTAACGTTTTCCAGTTGGATTTTTGCAGCTGCCACGTCAGCAGCATATCTTCAACGTCGCTGTCATTTTGCCAAGGACCGTCAAGCTTATTTTCTTCCACTATATTTTGAAGCGCTTCAGGGCGAAACAGCGTAGCCTGACCGCCGAGTACGTACGTGCTTCCGCCGTGGTACTGAAGATCCAACAGCCAGCTCGCCATATCCTGCTTTTGCTGATGTGTCCACCAACGGGCAATCGGTCCGCCGTACTCGCCGCTTGCAAGCTTTTCCTCGTAGTGCACATCATCTTTTGAAAGCGAGCTTTTCTTTTTAGGCATTCTCATCGTATATTTTGCCATCACGCCCCCGATGTTTCGGGACGTCATTAAATCTTCCCATAAATTAATGAGTGCTTTTGGAGCTAAGCGGCTGTCTGCATCCATCCCTAAAACTGCTTTAATGGACTCTTTATACAGCTGCTGATATTTCGTCAGCGTCGTATTGTATAAATCCAGTGTATCTCCATATATCTTTTTCCAAGCCGTATTTAACGCGCCGACTTTTCGTTGTTTATTGCCTTCAGTGACCAGTACCTTTACATTTAAATCAAATTCATCTCCGGCCAGCTCCGCTTTTTCTTTTGTGCGGTCCGTACAGTTATCTGCAATCACAAATACATCAAGCTCCACATTATTCGGAAGAAGCTGATCGCCTAACCCTGCCAAGCAGTCGCGAATTGATTTCTCTTCATTGTGCGCCGGAATGAATGCCACAATGCGCGGCCTCATATACGAAGCTCCAATACTTCCAGTAACGACACGCTGATTGTTCATGTTTTCCTTTACCCCCTGATATATCAGGAAACCCAGCTATCCTAGTCCTAAGGACCTTAGACCTGAGGTTTTGCGTCCCAGCCTTTCGACTGGTTTGCCTTTAACTGAACAAGTTAAGTTCACTACTTTTGTTTTCTTTAAAGAACAAAACGCGTAAAATGATGCTATATAACGAATATCTTTTTAGATTTTACCATAAAAATAGGTTGAATTACCCTAAAAAAGTTTCGACAAATTCCGATAATGCTTTTATACATAATCAAATAAGTAATTTTTATGAAATAAATTGCATGAAAACTGAAAAACAAATGGTAAAATAATAAGTTTTTATATCTATTGTTATAAAAATACTGTAATATTAATAGGTAATTTGTAGTATTTAAGGGATATGGATGATTTTATCTACGCGAAAAGTGATTTTATTGTGTATTATTGCAGCGATTTAGTTTGTTAGAAATAGAAATAATTTTTACGTATGCTGCAACTTCAAATGCTGTACCAATAGAACTAAATAAAATATATAATGGCACGCTATATGAAGGAAAAAATGAACAAGATTCTATAAGTTTTCTTTAACAATCGATGGAAACATAACGTTATCTATGAAGAAAAAAATTTACGTGGGATGTAACAATTTTAAATAATAAAGATGGGGTATTTGAATCCCTTGAAACTGATGACAGTGAATTGATTGAGGGAAGTACTGCAGTTTTAAGTTGGATTGCCAAAAGGAGCTTATTATATCCAAGTTAGCCCTATTCCATATGACTACTCTACCTATGAGCAGCGACTACAAATTCAAGCATGACTGAAAGTACACGAACTGCGTTTAACTATAGCCCAGAACGATAATTAACGCAAAAGCAAAATGTTTCGGCATTTCGCTTTTTGTTCAAAAGTATCTTTTGAGCTTAAAGTATAAATAAGGTATAAAGAAAGGAAATTGAAATGGATAAAAAGAAAAAAGGGTTAATTTTTGCTGCAATCTTTGGGATGGCAACATTAACAGCCTGTTCAGAACAATCTTCTGCCGAACCGAAAGAAGAAAAGTCAAAAAGTACAAAGGTGGTTCTATCTGAAGAGAAACAATCAAATAACCTTCTAAAAAGCGATATGAAAAATAAGAATACAGAAGAAGAGGATTCGGATAACTCTCCAATAGAATCATTAACATTTAATGAATTCATAGATGGATGGAATAAAATTGAACCAAATATGTTAGACAAGCAAGTAGAAGAAGTAGGGGCTGATAAAGGATTAATAGTTAAAAGAGGGAGTTTGAGGAACGCGGATTCTTACATAGTGTTCTTAACAAAAGAAAACAAAAATATTCATCATGTTACCTTAAACCTGACCTATCCTTCAGTGGATGAAAAACAAGATTTGCCTAATCTCGTGCGCTATATTGATACGCTAATACAGGTGTTAGAACCTGATTTAAGCCGCGAGGAACGGACAAAGACAATAAAAACATTAGGTATTACAAATGACGACTGGATGGCAGAAGTATCAGTAAGGCTAAATAGAGTTGCATATACAATGAACACGGAAGATGATCGGCTTTATATTACTGCAACCTATGAATACTAGAAATAATAAATTGAATTGATTCGTGTAACTACGTCTATTTGAAGCTTCATGGTTTGGCACACAGTGAAAAGTAAAGCGAGATAATTTTCTAAAAGTAGTTATTTTTTAAGCATTATGGGTTAATACTTATATCATAGGTGTTGAATAATACATATCTGTTCTCTAATGTAAAATAACGATACTAGTTTTATAGTTAGGTAAAGTAAAAGACAGGGTAGATGTTTATCCTGTCTTTTTTGCTGTTATTTATTTAGCGTATGTAAAAAATCACTTAATTCTTTTTCTTTTTGAAACTTAAATGAATATCCGAAAGAAATAGGCTGTTTTCCACCATTTAACCGCTTTGGAAAGTGTTTTAAAGCGGTACTATGAACTTTTCCATCACTTTGACTTAAGTCCACATCAAATGAAAGGGGACTCACTACAAGGTTTATTTCTTTTGTTGGCAATAAATATACAATATCTTCAGTTTCTTGATGTTTGTATTCAAGCCCTTTTGTTGT
The DNA here is from genome assembly GCF_029522155.1 of Priestia sp. P5. Lineage (NCBI taxonomy): Bacteria > Bacillati > Bacillota > Bacilli > Caryophanales > Bacillaceae > Priestia > Priestia sp. P5. The sequence goes on from NZ_JAKWFJ010000002.1 coordinate 482,713, forward strand.
TTCATTTGTTAGTTCGAAATTATGAGTTTCAAAAATGTGATGCAAATTGTGCATTAGTAGGACTCCTATCTTTTTATAGATTAAAAATATTATACAAGAATGCAAAGGATTATTGTAAGAAGGTTAACTAATTAAAATCTCGCTCTGGTAACAGTATCAATAAAATTTAAAAAGAAAATAAACAGAGACTGTAAACAAATTAATCTCATTGTCGATATATAGTATGAACATATTTCCTAGAGGCATATGTTTGAGTACAGTTATTCCTCGCTTAATCAATCAGTAAGCGAGAGACTTCTTGAATACAAGGATGTAACCAAGAAGTAAAACCAATTATATGGAGGTAAAGGAAAATGAGAATTAATCACAATATTGCAGCGTTAAACACTTATCGTCAGTACAACAATGCGAATGCTGCACAATCTAAGTCAATGGAAAAATTATCTTCTGGTCTTCGTATTAATAGTGCGGCGGATGATTCTGCAGGTCTTGCAATCTCTGAAAAAATGCGTGGGCAGATTCGTGGGTTAGATATGGCTTCTCGAAATGCACAAGATGGAATTTCTTTAATTCAAACAGCTGAGGGTGGTTTGAATGAAACACATGATATTTTACAGCGTATGCGAGAATTAACTGTCCAGGCAGCAAACGATACTAACGATGAGACACAAGATAGAAAAGCAATCAATACAGAATTAGGCGCGTTAACAAAAGAAATAGACCATATAGCGGAGCGAACAAATTTTAATGGTACAAATTTATTGAAGAGTGAAAATACTGAGTTTAAATTACAAATTGGTGATACTAAAGAAACATACGATACTTTAAGTTTAGACTTAACCAAAATTAAAAGTGATTCATCAACTTTGGAATTAGATGAAGCAGATACTATAGATGTATCTAGTAATAGTAAAGCAATTGCCTATTTAGCAAAAGTCGATAAAGCTATAAAAACTGTTTCAGAATCTCGTTCATATCTTGGCGGAAATCAAAACAGACTCGAACATACAATTAATAACCTAGACTCGACACAAGAAAACCTAACTGCTGCGGAATCTCGTATCCGTGACGTAGATTATGCTTTAGCTGCATAAGCAGTAACAAGCCAAGTCGTCCTAACTGGTAACGGTTAGTGATTATAATTGGGTGAATTGCTGGGAACCCCTCAGAGCTTTTCTTGCCACAACGTAGTTGGAAACGACAAGCGTGATGGTGTGAAAAAAGAAAAGATTGGGCAATCAGCAGCCAAGCTCCTGTCTTGAAAGAGTGGAGAAGGTTCAACGACTAGAATAGACCATCTAAGGTGATAACTATGATGATGAAATTCGTAGGTGAAGCAATATTCATCAGTATTGCGAATCCGAAGTGCCCAACCCCTAACTAGTATTTAGAGGGTGAAGATATAGTCTAGTCATTTATGAAAGTAAATGTTCGCACGATGGCGAAAGAAATGATGAATCAAACGAAGAATTCTATTCTTTCTCAAGCATCACAAGCAATGTTGGCTCAATCTAATCAGATTCCTCAAGGAGTTCTACAACTTTTGAGATAATGATTAAAGGGCGTCTAGCTTGGTAACGAGCTAGAGTATAACTGGGTGAATTGCTGGAACTTCCTAAAGCTTTATCAACCACAACGTAATCAGAAACGATAAGCGTGACGGTTTAAAAATGATGAAGATAAAACAATGGATAATCAGCAGCCAAGCTTCTGTGAGGAAACTCTGGAGAAGGTTCAACGACTAGAGAATACGGTCTAAGGTAAAAACTACGACTATGAATCTCGTAGGGCAGTGAAAACTGTTCGAAGTGCCCAGCTCCGTGAAAAACATGGATGAAGATATAGTCTATTCTGTAATCGAAAGATACAGTCGCAAAGCAAGCGAATCAACAACCACAAGGAGTTTTACAACTTCTTCGTTAATTTTAAATTATTTGGAAGAGGCTCTAGCTATTTTGCTAGAGCTCTTTTTTTAGAAGTTTTTTGAACGACATCACTGGGATGGAGTGAGAAAGAAATATATTACTTAAAAAATTCTTGATATTGAAAAAATATAAAAAATAAATTAAAATAGAGCAAATGTTCCTATTAGAGGGCGGTGGGATAAATGAACCCAGAAAAGCAGTTGAGAGAGTTAATTCCATACAATCAACAGTGTATGATAGTAGGCAAGTTATTAGGTGATGGCAATATTTCTATTGAAAAAGGGCGCCAGCCGAGATTTCGATTTAGCCATTGCTTAAAAGATAAAGAGTGGGTTTTCTGGTGTTATGAACAATTAAAAGATCATGTCGAATTATCATTTCCTAAATATAGAAAGGTTATGGATCAACGATTAAAAGCTGGATACAGCGAAAGCTACTACACACAATCGAAAGTAGGAGAAATCAGTACGCTACTAAGAGAAGTTTGGTACCCTACAGGTAAAAAAGTTTTACCACTGGAATTTGTAAATGCTCATTTCTCACCATTAACTTTGGCATGGTGGTATCAAGATGATGGTTCTTTAACAATTAGTAATTCTACTATCAGGAAGATTATTCTTTCTACAAATAGCTTTAGTAACCAAGAAAATAAAAAGTTAATTGAAATCCTTTTTGCAAATTTACATCTTTCATTTTCTTTAGATAACCAGAATAGACTAGTGATATACGACCAAAAGCAAATTCTTTATTTTCTCAGCTTAGTTAGGGAGTTTATTCATCCATGTATGTCTCGGAAGGTTAATATACCTAAAAATAACTCACCATCGTTGCACTTAAATAAGAGAACGACCATTACTCTACCCCTGACTATTCCTGTAACTTCCCCTACAAAAGATTTACGACATTTCCTTAGTTATTTACCTGAACTTTTATCTCAATTGCAAAATAGAGTTATTTATCACCACTTTTTTAAACACCAGTTTTTCATTGAAGATACTGATTGTAAGAGAAAGAGTTATCAAATTCAATTAGAACAAAATGAGTTGCGCCTATTATACGAATGCAGGCAACTTACAGGCCTAACTATGAATCAATTAACAGAACTATGTTATATATTGCAAAGAAATAGAAACAATAACTTAGTAAAAGAACAAAAGATAGCATATCAATTTTTCACTAGAAACTAAGAGAGTTAAGACATTTTACAAATATAAATAGCTGTTTTTAGTAAAAAAACCTTACTCACAAGTGGAGTAAGGTTCATGTTTTTATTAAGAAAAATTTGTAAGTTAATGCGTAGCCCCACCAGAGACCACAACATCCTCTTCCACTAAAATCGTCGTCTTTACCACGCTTAGCAATCCCTGCACAATCAAATCCAGCGACATACTCGCTTTCCCCGGATGATTCACAGCTTGTTCAGGAAGATAAGGAATATGAACAAATCCCCCTTTAATACAGCAGTTTTGAATCATGTTCATGAGTCCGTAAAACACGTGGTTACAGACAAACGTTCCAGCGGTTTGAGAGACGCCGCTTGGAATGCCTGCCTGGTGCAGATTTTCGACAGCTGCTTTGATGGGCAGTGTCGAAAAGTATGCGGCAGGCCCGTTTTCAATAATAGGACGGTCAATAGGCTGCTGGCCGATGTTGTCAGGAATTCGCGCGTCGTCTACGTTAATGGCAATGCGTTCGACCGTAATTCCTTCTCTGCCGCCTGCTTGTCCAACGCAAATGACGATGGCAGGGCTAATTTCTTCTATATACGTATGAAGCTTTGCGATTGATTCGCCAAACACAGTAGGAAGAGGCTTAGCAATAATGTAATAGTCTTCAACAGCTACACCGTCCAAAGCTTTTACAGCTTCTAAAGACGGGTTAATACTTTCACCTTCAAATGGTTCAAAGCCAGTTAGTAATACAGTTGTCATTCTACTAGTCTCCTTTAAAAGTGATATACAAGGTAATACATTAATAATGTGTTAACAACAAAAACGGATAGCGCAATCGGCACTTGAGCTTTAATCACGGCGTTTTTGTCTTTTAATTCAAGCAGCATGGCAGGTACGATGTTAAAGTTAGCTGCCATTGGCGTAAGAAGTGTGCCGCAGTAGCCAGCAAACATACCAAGTGCCGCCATAATCGCTGGATTTCCTCCGTGCATGTGTACAATCAAGGGAAGTCCAATACCTCCTGTAATAACGGCAAACGCTGCGAAAGCATTTCCCATTACAATCGTAAACAGCAGCATCCCCAAGCAATATGCAAGCACAGCAACAAACGCATAGTTAGTCGGCAGTATATCGCTTACAATATCCGAGACGACTGTTCCAACGCCTGATTTTGAAAAGATACCGCCAAGCGCTGCGAGCATTTGCGGTAAAATAACTGCCCAGCCAACTGCTTGAAGCAAGCGGCTTCCTTCTTTAACAGGTACGTCCATTTTTGCTTTTGTGACGCCCATTGAAGCGACAAATGCAATGACGGCTGCGATTGCCAGTGAAATTAACGTGACTTTTTCTGGGTCAATTAAAGCCCAGTTTCCAAATTTAATTTTGCCAAACAGAAGGGTGCCGATAATCGTAAAAATAGGAATAAATAAAGCCGGTAAAAAGATTTTGTTTTTTAATCTTTGGGCGTGAGCCACTCGTTCTTCAGCAGGCGTTTCGGCTTCATTAGACTTAGTTACTCGGTTGAATGAAGCAAGCAGCACCATGATAATGACCAAGCACCCTATATAAAAAGGAGGAATGACGTTACCAAATAAAAACGTAATGGAAAACAGCGCCCAGAATAGAGAAGATCCTAAACGGTTAGGATGGTTGTGATCGCGTGCGATTCGAATCGCGATAAAAGCAACAATAATACCGAGTAAGTAGTAAATCGTATCAAGCGTCAGGATACTTTTCATTTAACTCGCCTCCGTCTTTGAAGCTGATGTCGGTTTGTGTTTCGTCATTTTTTTGTGAATTCTTCGGTCTAACTGATGGAAACGAATGGCACTGATCAGCAGCGCTGAGATAGCTGTTGGAATTCCCCAAAGCGCCATATCCCAGACGTCAACGTGAATGCCCACGGAGGCGAAGAATCCTTTCATTAAAAGAATTCCACCCGTTGCGATAAAGATATCTTCGCCAAAAAACCAGCCCGTATTTTCAGCTGCGGCTGCGTGGGCGCGAATATCTTCTTTAACTTTAGGCGGAAGCTCTCCGTATTTTGCACGAGCAGCGCCTTCAGACATAGGTGCAACTAACGGACGCACGGATTGAGCATGCCCTCCAATATTTAAGCCTACTGCCGCTGAGATTTCACGGATAAAAAGATATACAAGTAAAACATTTCCAGAAGAAGCGTTTTTGGCTTTTTTGATTAATACTTCCGCTTGTTCCTTTAACCCGTATTTTTCTAACACGCCAAAGATAGGAAGAGTAAGTAAAATAGCCATAGACATATAGCGGCTATCTACAAAAAACTGTCCAAACATCGTGATTACTTCATGCAATGATAAACCTGACACAAGGCCCGTTACAATGCCTGCAACAGTCACAACAAGCAGTGTATTTAAACGAAATAAAAACCCTACTGCTACTAGCAAAACCCCAATTAATTTCAACATAAAAATCCCCCTTGAGTATGTATAGACCGTGCTGCAAATTCACCTCCTTTGTTTTTCTAGAAAAACAAAGATGTTTCGAGTATAAACAATTCTGAAAATTAAAACAAGATGCTTAAGGCATAAAATAGTTTTATTGGTGAAACAAAATTATAGAAGGAAGATTTATATAATGTGCATGGACTCAGAAGTAAAAGAAAGAATTCTGCCAGGGAGTTTGGGTAGTAAATTTTTTAGTTGATCCGTTGAAAACACTTCTCCTAAAATACCAAAAATGGTGTATAATTCTAAAAGGTATGAATATAGAATTATATAGATTTCAACAAAATAAATCTATATGACTATATTTTAAACAATTTATTGAAGGGGGAAGGAGTATTTGAATTGTTCAAATTGCGGCCATTTTAATGATGGCGGGAAGTTTTGCGTGAAGTGCGGTCATAAATTACAAGAAGAGGCAGCTGTCAGCCAGGCGGCGGCAGCATCTGAATATCAGCCTCAGTCGCAACCAGCGTATGCGCCTCAACAGCCTAATCAGCGTGTGCAGCAGGCAAAAAAGGTGTCAAAATCATTTTTTGGTTATTTTGTAGAAGGAATTAAAAATCCAACAGCTACAGCACAAGCAGCAGGCGAAGGCCAATTTATCAATGCTCTTATCACAGTCATTCTTTATGCTCTTAGTATACCTATTATGCTGTATGTGGGCTGGAAGCTACTATTGATTCAATTTGTTCGAAGTATGTTTAAACTGCCTGTTATCAGTGCAGAGATGGATCCATCTGATATAGAGGAATTTAATATGGGAGTTAATTTTATAAAAGCTACGGACATTAATAGTATTATTCATTTCAACTTTACTGATTTTGTCTTTAAACAAGGGATTTTTATTTTTATTGGACTCGCGGTCATTATTGGAGCAACATATGTTGCCGCAAAGTTTGGAAAAGTAGACGTTTCCTTTAAAGAGTTTTTCTCACGCTTTGGGACGTTCTTAATTATCCCGACAGCTCTTCTTTTAATTGGGCTTGTACTTGCGTTTCTTCACGTTGAATTCTTTTCATATTTTATGAACTTTGGTTTATTGAGCATTTTCCTTGTAGTTCCATTTACTATTGCTAGCTTTAAGCCAGTAGGAACAAATGGACTTGATCGTATTTATAGTACTCTTATTGTATACGTAGTCATTACGATTGTATCGGTATTCATTGCAAATGGCTTAGGAGAAGAAGCAAAAGCAATTATTACAAGAATGGGAGAAAGCACTGAATTGAGTGACTTCTTTTAATTTGACAAAAAGCATCGTTTTTAACGATGCTTTTTCATACCATTACGAAAAAAGGAGTGTAAAAATTGGGATATTGTAGAGAGTGTGGCCATCAATTAACAAATGAGCATGAATTTTGTCCAGAGTGTGGACATCCCGTAGAAAGAAAAGCCGCTTCTAGTGAAAGAGCAGAATCACAGCGTCACGTAGAACCTGCGTCATCTTCAGTAGAGGAAACGAGACAATCGGTAAAGCCTTCGAATAAAAAAACAAAGGTCATTGCTATTTCAGTGATAGCGGCAGCTGCCATACTTGGTGGTGCTTATTACGGAATAGACAAAACAATTATGGCTCCTAAAGCAGTATCAGAAGGGTTTGTCTCAGCCGTAAAAGGAAATGAGGTTTCAAAAGTAAAGGGATATGTAAATGACGGTCAAACGAAGCTAAAAGCCAATGACGAGCAAACAAAATCATTTATTACATATTTAAATGAAAACCCCGATGTAATGAAATCCATCTCTGAAGGGTTAGCCGCAGATAGCAAAGCGCTCAGTTCAGGTGTCCCAAGCGAAGACCACTCATCATACGCTAAGTTAGAACAAGACGGAAAGAAATGGGGAATCTTTGATCATTACACCGTACAAATAGCCCCAGTGTATGCTAAAGTACAATCTACAGAAAATGCAACAACAGTATACATTGACGGTCAAAAAGCTGCATCGGTAAGCAGTGACTCTTCTAAAAAAATTGGACCACTCTTACCTGGAACACATGCTGTAAAAGGTGAAGTTAAAAATGATTATGGAAAAGTTGAAAATGAACAAAAAATTGACGCCACTGACGGAGAAGTGAATGTAGATTTTGATTGGTCAGATTATGCGGTATACATTTCTTCAGATTATGATGACGCCACCCTATTCGTTAATGATAAGGATACAAAAACAGAAATTGGCGATATTGATTACTTAGGTCCACTGCCAATGGATGGTTCTGTAAAATTATATGCAAAGCGTGAATTTGATTCTGGTGAAAAGCAAACCGAAGAAGTGTCAATCAAAAAGGGAATGGAAGATGTTGCGCTTAATTTTGATGAAGAAAATACGACAGAGGCTACAGCAAAAGCATCGGCTTCTTCTTCTGAAGAAGAGTCGAGTGATGAAAAGGCTGAAGTAAGTTCTGGAGTGTCTGATAGTGAAGTATCTAGTTTCATGGAAGAATATATGGATGCTACAATTTCATCAATCGACAACGAAGATTTTTCTATCGCAGAGCCTTTTATCGATCCAAACGGACCAAAATATAAAGAGCAGAAAGAGTATACATCTTATTTAAGCAACAAAGGAATAACAGAAGATTTATTAAGCTTGAACGTAAATAGAGTAACAAAACTTGATGATTCGATGTATAAAGTCTATACATCAGAAGAGTATGATATTTCATACGGAGATGGATCTGTTAAGTATAAAAAATTCAACAGTATTCATAAAGTAAAAGTATTAGACGATGGAAGTTTAGGTGTTTACCAGCTAATTAGTTCAACTGAAGTAAAGTAAAACATACTGGAAAACCCTCGGTTATACCCGAGGGTTTTTTCCTTATTGTTTAGATTTATCAATGATCTCTAAAGCTAGTTCTTCAGTTGTCATCTCTTCAATACCATTTTCACCTATATCTAAAAGTTCTGTCCCATCTCCTCTTTGTAAATATACTGCAGGAACAAAGAAAGAACCTTTTCGTTCATCATACTGACCCAATTTATCTAAATAAACGGGAAATTTTAAAGATTCTCTTTGAATAGCCTGTTTATCTGCATATTTGGCTGAAGCGTTTGTCACTCCAATCACTTCAATGTCCGCATTTCTAAACCTAGACAGTTGACTATTTATTTCACTTAAAAAAGGTTCCTCTGCCTCAAATTCTGCACTAACATATACAAATAAAAATAGTTGATTAGATCGTCCAGCAATGACGTCTTTAGTACGACTAAAGTCAAAAGATGTAAGTTCTAGCACCTCAGCATCATTTTCTGTTTGCTTAGATTCAGTGTCTGTACTGTCTTCTTCAGAGGTTTCTCCACTTTTCTCGCTATCATTTGAAGCGGCATCTTTTCTTTTAACAATACTTGTATCAGCTTGTTCTGAAGATTCTTCTGCAGAAGGTTCCGTATAATCGTCCGTATCTTCTTCTGCTGCTGATACTTCTTCGGAAACAGAAGTGGAAGAAGTACTATTAAGGTCGGAAGCACCGCTCAGAAAGCTCATAAATCCACCAGCTGCCACTACCCAAAAGCCAATTTTGTATGCAGCTCCTCCTAAACCAAACAGAAGACCTAATACTGACATCCCTCTGCGATATTTTTTGCGAAGACCAATTAGTCCAAATAAAACAGCCAGTGCCCATACGGGTGCCATAAACCACCCTAAATAGGGAAGGAAGCCTATTACACACCCAATAATTCCTAAAACAAGTGCGGTAACAGCAGCTCCGTTTGTTTCTTTTTGAATATAAATTGTTTGCCCATTATCTAATTTTCCCAAGTGTTTTCTCCCTTTCTATCCTGCATGATGCGAAACTTTGTGGAAATTATTACAAACTATTTTCACTCATTATAATATGTCTTTAAGATCATGGGAATAATAAAATGTTAAAAACATAGATATAAAAGACTAACAAATTCTTATTTTTACTAAAATAAAAGAAAAAAATACATAAAAATAAAATAAATAGTACTAAATAACTGGAAATAGTGTATAATCCTAAAGTATGTGTTTTTTTAGAAAGGTAGATTTTAGCTTTTCTACATTTCTAGGAAAAATTTAAAATTTAAAAAGGAGGAAAAGAAATTTGCAGTGTTCAAATTGTGGCCATCTTAATAAAAGTGGCAAGTTTTGCGTCAAGTGCGGTTCAAAATTAGGAGAGGAAGGTGTAAAAGAGCAAGTAGCGGCAACAGCCGATCATTCAGCCACTCATACATATTCTCAGCCTGCCAGTCAACCTGCTCAGCCAAATCAGCATGTGGAAAATGCTAAACATATTTCAAAAATGTATATCGGTTATTTTATGCAAGGATTAAAAGCGCCTCTTGCTACAGCTCAGGGAGTACGAGAAGAACAGTTTATTAATGCTCTTATTACGTTTATTTTATACGCTATCAGTATTCCTCTTATGATGTATTTTGGATGGAAGACGATGCTTGTTAAGATCTTTGGAGGACTTTCTAGCGCGATAACAGGTGAAGATGCTGGTGATAGTCTAATTTCAGGGCTTTTAGATTCAGATTTGGTCGGAGAAGCAGGTAAGGTCAGCTTTGTGGATGTTGTCTTAAAACAAAGTATTTTTATGTTTATCGGTTTAGCAGTAATTGTTGCAGTTGCTTACGGTGCTATGAAACTAGCTAAGTTAGATATTTCGTTTAAAGCCTTTTTTGCACGCTTTGGTACATTTTTAATTGTGCCGACCGGTTTATTTATTGTGGGAATTGTTCTATCACTTTTACATATTGATATTTTCCTATACTTCTTACTAGTAGGGTTGTTAGGCATTTTATTTGTTATACCACTTACGATTACGAGCTTTAAAAGCAATGTGGCAGAAGGTCTAGATAAGGTGTATGGCATTCTTCTTACTTACGTGGTAACAATCATCGTTTTATACATGGTAAGTAAAGGCTTCGTAGGAGAAATCAAAGCCATTGTTCTTAATATAACAGGAGATGCAATCGATAGTTTGTTTTAAAGGGTGAAGTAGCACTAGAAAGCATCGTTAGCGCGATGCTTTTTAACTATGTATAGCACAATAAAGGAGCGAGTGAAGATGGATTTTTGCAGTAACTGTGGACATAAATTAACAAAAGAACAGGAATTTTGCCCAGAATGCGGTCAAAGCATTTCGACAAATAAAGAAGTGGCATCAGCTCACCAGCCTCAACAAGAGGAACCTCAGCGATCTCCCCGCAAACCTATGAGTAAAAAAACAAAAATTCTGTCTGCCTCTATACTGGCAGCAGCTGTTGTTTTAGGTGGGGGATATTATGCAGTAGATAAAATGGTGATGTCACCTCGAGCCGTTTCGGAAGGATTTGTGAACGCGGTCAAAGAGAAGGATATTGACAAGGTGAAAAGCTATGTAAATGAAGGACAAATTGAGCTTAGCGCAAATGATGAACAAACTAAGTCTTTTGTAGAATATTTACATCATAATCCAAAGGTTCTTTCATCTATTAATGATGGATTATTAAGAGAAACGGCATCTTATGAAGCAAAAGCTCCTCTCAGTGATGATTCGGATGACATGTCTTCACCATATGCGCATTTGCAAAAAGATGGGAAGAAATGGGGCATTTTTGATCACTATACCGTTCGTGTAAATCCAGCGTATGCCGCTGTAACTTCAAATGAAGAAGGGGCTACGGTGTATGTAGACAACCAAAAAGTGGGTAAAGTCAACAGCGATGAAGAAGAGAAAAATGTGGGTCCTTTCTTACCGGGAACTCATAAAATTAAAGCGGTCATTAAAAACGAATATGGAACAGTGTCTAATGAGCAAAGCATTGATACGTCCGAAGAAGAAGCAGCAAGAGTTGATTTTGATTGGTCTGATTATGAAGTGTACGTCTATTCAGATTACGATGATGCAACGTTGTATGTGAACGGAAAAAGCACCGATACTGAAATAGGAGACCTTGATTATTTAGGACCTTTACCAATGGACGGATCTGTCAAAGTGTATGCAAAACGAAATTTTGCATCGGGTACAAAGAAGACGAAGGTTGTAGAGGTTAGAAAAAATACGAGTGAAGTCAATTTAATGTTTGAGTCAGAAAATGAAGTAACAATTGATGATTCAGATGAGATTGAAAACCACGAGGAAACTGAAGCTGAAAATGATACATCTGCTGGAGAAGAAGCAGATATTAAAGATGCAATCACGTCTCACTACAACCTTATTACCAGTGATGATTTTTCATCAGCTTATAATTACTTTGCTTCAAGCCGAAAAAGCTCAGTGGATTTAGCAGACTGGTCAAAAGGGCTACAAGCGAACTCTAGAGATGATGTAACAGAAGTACAAGTAACAGAAGTAGATGGAAATGAAGCAACTGCTTATATCGAAATGACGTCTTACGACGATAATGAAGATGGCAGCACGTTAGTTCAAGATTGGGAAGGCAGTTGGGATCTTGTAAAAGAGAATGGAAAATGGCGTCTAAGTGAAGCTCATCTTGATAAAGTAGATTCAAGGACTGAATAAAAATGAAAAAACCTATCTTTCGCGTTCTATACGCAGTAATCGCAGTTGTGTTAATTACAGGAGCAGTTTGGGCTTATCAATCTATGTCAAAGCCTGCTTCTTCTGTCGTAAAAGCGCCAACTACAGAAAAAATCAGCACAAAACCAATAAAAGCTTCGGCAGAAAAAAGTGGAAGTCAGCCTAAAAGTACAGATCAGCAAGTACAAGAACTTATGAGTAACATGACGCTGCAAGAAAAAATCGGTCAAATGATGGTCGTTGGTTTTCAAACAGAGGAAATGGATGAGCATATCAAAACGATGATCTCAACCTATCATGCAGGCGGCGTTATTTTATTTGATCGAAATATGAAAACACCAAAGCAAGTAGCGACGTTAACAAATAGCTTGCAAGATTTAGCACAGGAAACCAAGAATCAAATTCCGCTGATGATGGGAGTTGATCAAGAAGGCGGTGATATTGTCCGCATGAAGGATCAAGTATCACCGATTCCTTCACAGCAAGAGCTAGGGCAGAAAAATGATAAGGATTTAGTATATCAAGCAGCAAACCGCAACGGAAAAGAACTTGCAGCGATGGGTTTTAACGTGGATTTTGCTCCTGTATTAGACCTGTCTGACACAGATACGCGTTCGTTCGGCACAGACCCTGAAAAAGCGGCTGAGTTTGGAGAAGCTGCTGTATCAGCATTAAATGCGAACGGTCTAACTGCTGCGCTCAAGCATTTTCCGGGCAACGGACGAAGCAATATTGATCCCCATCTAGAAACATCATCTGTTAAAGCAGATAAACTGGATTTAGAGAATGGAGATATTTATCCGTTTAAACAGATGATTACAAACGTAGATAACAATAACTTCTTCGTTATGGTAACACATATCAAATATCCGGCTTATGATAAAGAAAACCCGGCAAGTATTTCACCAATTATTATCCAAGAGCTCCTGCGTAAACAGCTTGGATATAAAGGGCTTGTGGTAACTGATGACCTTGAAATGGGTGCTGTAAGCAAATACTTTACGTATGAAGAACTAGGCGTGCGAGCTGTAGAAGCAGGCGCAGATGTTCTGTTAGTCTGTCATACGCTCGACAGCCAAGAAAAAATGTATAACGGTATTTTGCAAGCAGTAAAAGATGGGAAGGTATCAGAGAAGCGAATTGATGAGTCAGTAAAACGAATCCTAATGCATAAGCTAACGTCTGATATTCAGCTGCATGTAGATCCTGAAACGGCTAAAAAAGTAGTAGGAAAAAACAAATAAAAAAGACGTCTTCTCTTAGAAGACGTCTTTTTTATGTATGAAACCCAATATCAAATCCAATACTTGGGATACTGCCGATCTTGAAATAAATTATTATACGCGGTAGAAATCAGTACAACCACACATGCACAAATCATAATAATACCTAAGTATCCCCAGCCTGCTTGAGTATTAATTGCGACAATCGCGCTAGCTGCAGCAGGAGGATGAACGGTTTTGGTAAGAATCATTAAAATAAGAACAAAAGCCAGCACAATAGCGATAGTGATTAGACTTCGATGAAATAAGCTCCAAATAATAAGTGCGGAAACCGTTGCGAGCAAGTGCCCTCCAAGCACGTGACGCGGCTGTGATAAAGGTCCTTTGTGAGCGCCGAAGACAAGCACGCAGCTTGCGCCAATCGGAGCGAGGGCCATTGGGTAACCAAGCGCTAGTGCAATCGCGCTGCTGATGATAATCGCAATTAAGCCTCCAATAGAAGAAACAACCGCGTCTCTATAATTGATTTTCGGTTCTTCTTTTAGTTCTCCTTTCATCTTTTTAGCATAAGAGCTTAAGTAAGACAGAAAGGGGCTTTTTGTTTGAGCAAAACTTTTTTCAATCTGCATTTCTTCTTTCCTTTCTCCTTTGTAAGTAAAAGTTGTTTGTCAAGTTGTATGTCAGAACATCTGCTATATTAAGTTAGTTTATAAGAAAAGAAGGATTACTGGAAGAGGAAAAATATCTTTTTTTAGTGGAAATTCTTTTGATGAACGAAAAAAGGTGGGGGAGGCGGTAGAAGGGTCTCTATGTGCAGTGAGGGAAAGAGAAATGTATAATAGATTTAGAGGTGACTAAATTATGTATCTAGTAGACTACCATCATCACACAAACAATTCATTTGACTCACAGGCAGTCATGAAAGAAGTGTGCGAACAAGCTGTAAAAAACGGCATAAACGAAATTTGTTTTACCGAACACTTTTCATTAAATCCATTAGCGCCAACGTACGGTCATATGGATTTTGATAAATATGAAAGAGAACTAGCGGAATGCAGAGAGCAATTTCAAGGCCAGCTAGTGATTAAAAAAGGAATTGAAATTTGTGAGCCGCATTATTTAAAAGAGAAGTATCAAGAAACGATGAAGCAAGAGAACTTTGATTTTATTTTAGGTTCGGTGCATAACATTAATAACATCAAGCTTCGCAAACATTTGGAGCTGAACGACAAAGACGCAATTTACCGCGCTTATTTTAATGAAATGTATAAGCTAGTAAGCGAAGCAGACATTGACGTGTTGGCTCATTTAGATTTAATGAAGCGCTACGCGTTTGAGCAATACGGCATTTACGACTTTCATCAATTCAAAGATATTCTTGCAGATATTTTGAAAAAAGCAATTGAACGCAATATTGGAATTGAAATTAACACTTCAGGTATAAGAGGGAAGCTGGGTGAAGCATTGCCGGCACTTGAAGTTGTTGGGCTGTACCGCGATTTAGGCGGAGAAATCTTAACTATTGGCTCTGATTCACACTTCGCTGAAACCGTAGGAGCACATATGAAAGAAGCGATTGAAATGGCAAAACAGTGCGGATTTACGGAGATTTATACGTTTGATCAACGCAAGCCAAAAGGAATCCGTATTTAATATGAACGTATTTCACTTTCTTCATAATGAAAAGTATAAATTTCTTCCATTAAAAGAAAAAGAGATAGAAGCTGCGGAGCAAAGATTAGGAGCAAAATTCCCGGCAGAGCTCCGTCAATTTTATTTGGAAATAGGATATGGCTTTGCAAATAGGAACGAAGCGCAACTGCTTTTCAGCGAATTATAGATCCAGACAGCGTAGTAGACTTGCATTTACGTGAAGACTTTTACGAGCATGATTCTGATTTAGATATGTATGATGAAAGAGAAGGCTTTCTTTTCTTTGAAGTCATAGAAGGATTGTATTTTGAAGTAAGGTGGGGCACAGTGGATGCTTCGCCAGTGTACTTTATGAATACACGAATCTCAGACTCTCTTCAAGCGTTTTTTGAACAGCTTGATTGCGACAGCCATTTCTATGAAAAAATGTTAGAAGAATAATATTATTTGCAAAAAGCACGCTCTAATATGAGCGTGCTTTTTAAATTTACTGTTGCTTGAACTCCGATAAAAATCTCCGGACTTCTTCGACGGTCAGCCCTAGCTTGCGGGCTGATTCCATAAGGCTTATCCATTCTTGATCAATTGACAGTACATTTTCTTTTTTCATTACGACTCATCCACCCTTTGCCAGGGAACCCAGCCGTCGTAGCCAAAAGCGGCCTTAGACCTGAAGCTTTGCGTCACTATTTTTCAATAGTTTTGCCCTTATCTGGATAATTTGTAATAGTGTTCTTAGTATACAGTTATTTTACAAGATAAAATTTGTAAAAGGTGTCGAAACGGGTCGATTGTCATAAAAAAATTAAAAGTCAGATAATAGATGCATCAGTTTGTTCTTCGGAACTTTAAATAGTACTGAAATTCAATAAATTCTTCTTTGGTCATGCCGTCTCGAATAGCTCGTTCAATTAAATAAAGCCATTCTTGGTTGAGACTTGGCTTTGAAGTTAGAGCTGGACGGCTGATATCGCCTTCAATTAATTCATCGATTGTTGTATGAAGAGAAGAAGCAATTTTATCAAGCATTTGAAGAGAAGGGTTATTATTTAACCCTTTTTCTAAATGAGATAAATACGATTTTGAAATACTAGCTTCTTCAGCTAAGCGTGTAATAGAATAGCCTTTTTTTAATCGCAAATTTTTAATCTTTTCTCCTATCACTTCAGTTCATCCTCTTTTTATTGTGTTTTTTTGTTCATTATAACGTATAAAAACGGTTTGTGACCGTTTTTTTATCAAAAATGTTCTTTATAAAGAATTATTTAATGTTTTTATTATGAGACATATTAACCAATTTACGCCCAGTTCATATAACCGGTGCACAATAAAAACAGAAAACATTGAACAGGAGAGATAAACATGACTTGGAAAAACGAATGGACAAAGTGGATTACGCACAGCGAGCTGCCAAGCCAATTGAAAAAACAAATGAGTGAAGATTGAAATAGAGGTGTAAAAAGTCACTATGATTTGTAAATGGCTGCTGAGACTAATCACAGTGATCTTTAATTATAAAATAAAAAGATTTTCGATATGAATCTATAGACACTATTATATATAAATCTTTTTATCTACTTTAAGTAAAAATAAGTAAATATATATACCAAAAGTATGTATTTTGTTATAAAATAGTTTTGCTGCAAAATATTACATAAGGTCTTTGGTCTTATAACCTAAAGATAAAATTATATATTAATTGGAACGAGGGGATTTTTTTGCCTAAAACTGCACCTGTACTTATTTTTTCAAATAATGATTATCCAGAGTTAATGAAATTCAAGATTTATGAAGGCTGCTATTTTATGCCTTCTAACGTAGCTGTACATACACAAGTGAAAAGCGCTGACTATTTAATAGACAGCAGTGGTTCAGGAGTATATAGAAGTCAATTTATTATGAATCCAAACGACTGGGTTACTGCTTTAGAAGAAGCTGGTCATCATATTTCAGGTGACTTTATCGGTCGAGATATGAGAGGTTCGTTGTGTGGATTTATCGGTAATAAATCTGCTCAAGAAAGTATGATTATCCCAGATCCTTTTGGAAGCGCTATTGTCTTCTATTACCGCTCGCGTTCAATTACTCTTTTCTCAACGGATATTGATTCAATTGTTAGCGTGTTAAGCAGTGTAGGTATTTCACTTCAAAAGTCTATGGATTATTTGAATGAAGTTATTGGAACAGGGAATGGAGGCTTTTTTGAATCAAGCTATGAAGAGATTCAAGCGCTTAAACCTTTTGAATACGTAACTTCTACTAACAATAGTTTCTCGATTAATGAATACAGCTGGAAACAAGATTTCTTCTCAAGTGATAAGTCATATGAAGAGCAGCTTACTCTTGCTGTGGAAGAGATTAAAAATAACATAAAAGCAGTTAGTAACTATAAACATACAGCTCACAAAATATCTCACTTAACAGGCGGGTTTGATTCACGCTTAGTATTGGCTGCTATACTAGGTACGGATTCAGGGCAATCTTATCGTTTCTTTTGTTCGGGTCGCCCTAATATGCCGGATCGATATACAGCTGAACGATTATGTTCTGAATTTGAGTTAACAATGACGGAATACAATGGTTTTAATGCATTAAAGGCACCACAAACGCTAGAAGAACGATTTTTATGGCCATTGGATTTCTCCAGCGGCATTCTGGCTGCGTCTCCGCACCGTTTTTATGAGACGAACTCGAATATTGTACTAAGCGGCGGTTACGGTGAATGCTTTAGATCATTTTTTGGTTCAAGGGCAGAGCTCGAGCAAATCCATGACGTAGATTCTCTAATGCCAACTTTGTGGGGGAAAATCTTTTTTGATAAAGACACAGATAACGCTTTGCTGTCGGAAAAATTTAAAAAGCGCTTTTCACAAAAGATCAAACAATTTTTTAATGATTGCCGTGAAAATGGTCTTCGGGAAGATGCATATTTAGACTATATGTATCTCGTAATTCGAAACAGATATTACGTAGGAGTGACTTCTCACCGCTGGAGTAGCTTTGGAGCGCGGTTTGATCCGCTTTATACGCTAAATGGTATTAAGTGTGCTTTATCTGTTTCTCAGGAAATGCGTTCTGCAAATGTGGTTGGTATTGATCTGATGAATCGTTTATTCTCTGATTTATCGACTTTGCCTTTTGATCGAGAGATTTATACAGAAACGTATTCTAAACTGCGCGGAAACGTGACAATGAGAGAATTTAAAAGTGAAAGACGTCCGAAATTTGCGCTAAGTGAAATGGTTAAACCTGTTGAAGGAATGAAAGCCCCAAAGGCTCTGCCTGAACATATGGAAAGAGCTAAAAAGCTTAGAGCACCTCTTTGGCAAGTAGTTGAATTAGGTTCTGTGCAAGAGAAATGTTTGGAGTATCTATCCACGATGGAAACAAGAGAAATTGATGCGATGTTTAATCGTAAAATTCTATTTAGGTTGCTGCGATCACCAAATTTAAGCAGCAGAGTTCATATTCGAAAAGTATTTTCAGTGTATTCTATTCTCCTTTGGTATTTCGAAGAGAAAGAAGTATTGGAGCCTCAAGCCTAAATCGATTAAAAAAGAATCCTTTTCTACAAGTAGAAAAGGACTCTTTTTTGGTTTTAATTAGGTTTTAAATCAAGCATGATATAAAGTCATATCCTCAATATTATAGCATAAGGATTCGACAAATATAAACAAAAAGTTGAAAAAAGTAGATGATTTAAGGGTTTTATCAACTTAAGTAAAAAAAAGTAAAAAAATTAAGCGTGCCTCTGGCAAGTATGAAATTGTATCCGATATTAGGAAAGAGTGTTTTTTATGCAATATTACTAGAAAAATAGAGAAAGGTAAGGCGAAAAGAAAATGAAATTTATATTAAGAGTTGTACTAGGACTAGCTATCGTTTTAACTCCACTAGCCTGGTTCTCTACAGCAGAAGCAGCAGGAACAGAACCTCTTGTGTCGGTAAAACTAGAAAATTATCTAGGCAACAAAAGCAGCATTACTATTCATCCTTCAGCATTATACCGTGTAAAAGATGAAAATGTGACTCTGCAAGCAAACAGAGATTACGAAGTGAAAATTGCCGGTGCGAATGTAGCATTATATCAAGGAGAGGAAAAGTTAGGGGAGTTTCCTAGTTTTGAAGTTACCCCATCTACTTACGACGCTAAACTTACTATTAACAGCATGTCTTATTTAGGAGATATGAAGTTTACAAATGAAGGTAATAAGTATGTTCGTCCTATTAATACGCTTCCTATGGAAGATTACATAAAAGGCGTAGTAGGAAAAGAACTGTATTGGTCTTTCAAAACAGATACGTTTAAAGCCCAAGCGATAGCAGCAAGAACATACGTAATTAGCCTTCCAAAGACAGTATTAATTAATGACAAGACAGATTATCAAGTATACGGTGGTGACTATTGGGATGACCGTATCTCACAGGCTGTGGAAGATACGTTTGGCCAAGTTATAACATATAAAGGGGGTATTATAAACTCTGTATATTCTTCAAGTAACGGAGGAATTATTCAATCCAATACAAATATCTGGAAAGCTCCAGTTAATACATATTCCCAAGTAAAAGATGATCCTTATGACCCGCAAAGGGTATGGACGAAGACAGTTCGCAAAAAACAAATCGATTTATCAGACAAAAATTTAAAAAAGCCTGAAGAATGGTGGGGCAAGACAAAAGAAGCGGATACAGAAATGACAAATCGTATCAAAGCAAAGATGCTAGCTGACGAACTAAAAGGAAAAGATATTAAAATTACAAGCATTTCAAAAATTAAATATTACGCTCCCGACTCAGCTAAGCGTGTAACAAAAGGCGATATTAGTGTTAAATATATAGTGAAAAATGAATTTGATAAAAAAGAAAATATTGAAGAAAAGCAGTGGGATTTAATTGGAAGTTCAGCAGGGACGATTAACTACCTTATTACTGAAGGAGGAATAGCCAGCAAATACGTGACAGACATTGATGATAATGGAACGTCCATCGTTATTAAAGGAAAAGGATCTGGACACGGCATAGGTATGAGTCAATTTGGTGCTGATGCAATGGCTACTCAAGGTAAAAATTATAAAGAGATTCTTGACTTTTATTATCCTACAACTCTTTTAGTAAGTAGATATGACACAGCTTACCCAAGAGTATATAAAGTATTGCCTAATGCCCCAGAAGTAACCGATATCACATCAGAAGATACGAAAGTCACAGGAAAAGCAGCGCCTGGAAGTATCGTGTATGTGAAAAAAGGATCGACGTTGTTAGGCCGTAGTACAGTATCCAGTCAAGGTACATATTCAGTATCTATCCAGCCACAAGCAGCTAAAACGAAAATTGGCGTAGTCATTAAAGATAGTGTAGGATACAGTGCGTACACGTACAAAACAGTCGTGCAAAAAGTAACAAAACCAGAAGCGCCAACTATTAATAAAATTTATGATCAAGATACATCAGTAAGCGGAACAGCTGAAGCAAACAGTATTGTATATGTAAAAAAAGGCTCAACAGTGCTAGGAAGAGGAGTAGCAACGAAGCAAGGAACGTATAGTATTGAAATAGCATCTCAACCTGCTACTACAAAACTAGGCGTAACGGTGAAAAATAGCGCTGGGTATAGTGGATATACGTACATGACGGTTTCAAAAACTGTTCAAAAACCAACGGCTCCTGTTGTCCACATGGTGACTGACCAAGATACAAATGTAACAGGTACAGCTGAAGCGAATAGTATTGTATACGTAAAAAAAGGCTCGACCGTGTTGGGAAGAGGAGTAGCAACCAAGCAAGGAACGTATAGTATTGGAATAGCATCTCAACCTGCTGAAACGAAAATTGGCGTAACGGTAAAAAACAGCGCTGGGTATAGTGTGTACACATACAGTACAGTAGTGGCAAAATACAAAGCACCTAATGCACCAGCCGTTAATGATATGACAGACGAATCCACAGCGGTAACAGGAACGACTGAAGCAGGAAGCCTTGTATATGTTAAAGTAGGCGCAAATGTAATTGGAACAGGTACAGTGAATAGTAAAGGTGTATTTAGCGTTACCATTCCAAAGCAAGCAGTGAATACAAAAATTGGCTTAACGGCAAAAGGAAAAGGAGGGTACAGTCCTTATACCTATAAAACAGTTGTATCTTCTGGCCCAGTTGCTCCTAATGTAAATCGTGTTCTTAGTATGGCGATGACAGTTACAGGTACAACAGAAGCTAAAAGTATCGTCTATATTAAAAAGGGATCGGCGCTAATTGGAAGAGGCGTAGCAGATAGTAAAGGAACTTTTAATGTAGCGATTAAACCACAGGCAGCCAAGACAAAAATTAGTATTACTATTAAAAATCCAAAAGGTAAATATAGCCCGTATCGTATTCTAACGGTAGGCTAATAAAAAAGCCGGAACATGTGAAACTTCACATGTTCCGGCTTTTCTTTATTCTGCTTTATAAGCAACAGAAGTTTTAGCGCTTTCTACTTTACCTGTGC
Source organism: Priestia sp. P5 (assembly GCF_029522155.1). NCBI lineage: Bacteria > Bacillati > Bacillota > Bacilli > Caryophanales > Bacillaceae > Priestia > Priestia sp. P5. The sequence goes on from NZ_JAKWFJ010000002.1 coordinate 504,143, forward strand.
TAATTCTAGAAATTAGTACATTTCCTTTTCCAGTACCAAGCTGTTTAATAGAAATCTTAGTGTAGTTAGATGCAACAGGTTTAGATGTCGCAATCAGACTTCCTTTTGAATTATAAACTTTGATAACATCATTCTTGCTTAATGACTTAACCGTAATTAAATCGTTTTTGTTTTTGTTATTTTCAATCGTTACTTGTTTGGCAGCGACAGAAGGAGATGGAACAGGTTCTGCTGCATAAGGCACAGAGACAGGATCACTTTCTAAAACACCTGATGTTGTACGTGATACATGGATATTTCCTTTTGCCGTGCCAAGCTGTTTAATAGAAATCTTAGCATAATTAGATGTAACAGGTTTAGATGTAGCTAATAGCGCACCTTTAGTGTTATACACTTTAATTACATCACCTTTAGCTAATGACTTCACCGTTACAACGTCGTTTTGGTTGTAGTTGTTAGCCACAGATACTCGAGAAGCGGATAGTTTAGCTGATACCGGTAGCTTTTGGAATACTGCGTTTCCTAACACAACGTTATGATAGCCTTTTGCGCCTTGTTTTTGCTTAACCAAAATTTTAAATTCTTGCGCTTTTGAAGGGATTTGTACACCTACATTTAAAACACCCGTTGACTTTGTTAGAGCTTTTGAATATAGTACTCGATTATCTGCTAAAAGTTGAATGGTGGATGACCCATAGTCGCCTTGAAGATATGCAGAATCTAATGATAGTTTTGCTTTAAAGTAGTTGACTCCAGCATCTGAAAGATTGTAAGTAGTGTAAGCAGTACCGTAATAATCACTTTCAAAAATTAATCCCGAAGTCCCTAACGTTCCGTTTGAGAATCGAATGATTCCCCCAAATTCTGATAAACTAGTTTCCCATGCTCTGCTACTATCATTAGCACCAATTGTAGATGGCAAAGCTGTATATGGGACCGATGTGTAAGAAGAACCTGTTTTGGATACCACAGGCTGACTGAATGTCACTGCTTGCGTTCCTTTAGCACCTTTAATCTGATTTGTTACAAGGGTTACGTGATGTGTACCTTTGGGAATAGATATTTTCACTTTTTGAATCGGTGTTTTAGACGTAAATTCTTTTTCATAAAGAAGGTAATCATCAGCATAAATACCTACCACAGACTTACCCCAATCACCATTTACATATCTTGCATCAAGTGAAATAGACGTTTCTAACGTATTATAGTCGTTACCTTCAATAGAGAATGTTGAATAACTTAACCCTCCGTAGTCACCTGGAGTATCCAAAGAAAATCCATTCGTAATGAGATTGCCATTGATATCTTCTAGGTCATGATACTCATCTGTACTATAGTAACGTTGAGAGCTAGAGTTGCCTATAGTTACAAGAGAACTATATGAAGAGTAAGGGACACTTAAATAAGAACCCCCTTTAATAAATTGGCCGTCTTGTACAACAACGAAATGGTGACCTTTACTTCCACCTTTTTCTTTGACGACAATTGAAAAATGTTTTATGTTTTTAGGTAACTTTACATTTACGTTTACAACACCGCTATTCTTAGAGAGCGGTTTTTCGTATAGTAAATGATCATCCACATAAAAACCAACTACAGATTTGCCGTAATCACCGTTTACATATCGGGAATCAAGAGTGACTTTTCCTTGAAACGAAGAATATCCTTTTCCAGAAACGTTATAGGTTGCATAGGGGGAATCACCGTAAAAACCTAACCCATCGTTTACTGTTTTGCCATATACATCAGTAAATTTCTCATCATCGTACCAATAAGAAGTATAAAAATCTTCCTCCGAGTCCGAAGATAAGGAACTTAAACGTACACTTGAAGTTGCTGCCGAAGCTTCACTAGGTAAAAAGTTACTGTAAGTAGCAAATGTGAAGAAGAAAATCACTGCAATCATTGTTCTTAAAACTTGTTTATTCATACTAAAGTCTCCTTTAATTAAAATATTTTACCATTTTAATATTTTAATGGTAATATGAGGGTGGACGCAATTTAATTCACTCGACAAAATGTGACAAAAGAATTATTTTTATGGAATTTATGTAATCTTTAAGACCTGATTTGAAGTAAAGAGAAAACGATTAATCCATAATAGTAAGAGTTAAACCAAATTTTTCTCTTCATTTTTTCTAAATTGAGATAGAATAGAAATGAAGAATTTTACCAATTGTTAGAGAGAAGAGTATTGAGCTAAAATGTTTCCATTTGGTCAAGAAATAAAAGGAGCTACGAATGAAACTATCGACTAGTAAGTTAACCCTTGAACTTAAAAATTTTTATCAGCTTGTAGTAACATGTCACGGAGAACACAAACATACAAAAGTGTCGTATTATTTAATCAAAGATCAAGAAGTCATTGAAAAGATACCGTATTCCAGAAATCATTCACATACGTTTAACTTACATGAACGAGGAAGATATAGAGTGAAAGTCTTTATCCGAAATGCTGAAGGAGAACGAACAATAAAAAACAGCGAAGATTTTCGCTACAAAGACTTTGAAACGAAAGACTACCCAGTCTACCAACAAAAGATTTATTCCGTCGTAGGTGTCCATCGAAATGCAGCTTTTATTAAACTATTGATGGAAAAGCACAACCACATTAGAAGTTTTATTGATCCCACCAATCAATACTGCGGCCGAACTTTTTTTGACCTTCCAGTTGAAAGTCTTGAAGACATTAAAGAACAAAACGTTACGTTAATTGCGTTAGAAGGTCTTGAACTAGACGACTATCAAACTGAGAGCTATACCTTAAAAGTAAGTGAAACAAATATACTGACAAATAACTTACATCGTTTCCTTGCAATGGATCTTTACAAGTTATCCAGAACATTTTACGAAAATGGGTTAACAAAAGGAGCGGAATATGTAAAAGACTTTATTCGTCATAAATTCAACTCCTATATTCCATACACAGCAGAAATAGGTGAAGGAACAAAGCTAGGCTACGGCGGCATTGGAGTTGTTATTCAAAAATCAGCGAAAATCGGAATAAACTGCACCATCTCACAAAATGTAACGGTAGGCTCGCGCGGCAAGCAGCCAATTATTGGAGACAATGTATACATTGCTCCCGGGGCAATTTGTATTGGAGGAACGATTGGAGATAATGTTGTAGTGGGAGCTAATGCAGTCGTGACAAAAGATATTCCAAGCAACTGTGTTGTAGCTGGAGTGCCGGCCCAGATTATTAGTACGGATATGGAGAAGTACGAGAAATATGTAAAAAAAGAATAGAGGAAATGTTTTGTTTCTAGATTGTTATTTTATAAGTTATAAGCATAATCAACATAAAATAGAGGTTGAAATTTCTAAAACTTAAAGTATGTCTTTGAATGATGAAAATCTCATTTCTATAAAAAATTAAAGTAAATAAATTCTATGATTATAGCTATGATAAAAAAGAGGAATGAAATACAGGTCCTGTTTCTTGTTAATTGATTCATTTTGTTTCTTTGAAAAAAACTTATTTTTTAGATAGAGGATTTTAGAGTAGAATGTCTACCTACTGAAAATTCTAGGAGATGCCTTTAATGTCAAAGAGTAATTCGATTAATGTTTTATTTTTAGCTTCTATTGTATTTATTATTAGGTTAACCATGTTCCCAGAAAGTTCGTTAGGCATTGGTGAAGGAAAAGGTGGCATCAATCTTGTGCCATTCTACACAATGAGGGATTTATTATTTCATCATTCATTTAGTGACTTTATTTTAAATAATATAGGAAATATTATTTTGTTTTTACCGTTTGGTTTCTTCTTACCCATGAGATTTAAAAAAATAGATAATTTATCAAAAAGTTTACTCGTCGGAATGTTGTTGTCAGTGTCCATTGAAATAGCACAATTATTTATGCCAAATCGATGGACAGATATTGATGATGTTCTCTTGAATACTTTAGGGACAGGTGTAGGATATAGTCTATTTAAGGTGCTAAATAAGATAGAGATCTACATGAAAGAAGGCTGTTAACAGCCTTCTTGTGTTTTGTAAAGGGAAAAAAATTTATCGCGATAAATGTAGTTTATCCACATCATTGTTTGTTTTACTATATAGTTCTGTGAGGGAAACAAAGGTTTAAGAAAAGAAGCCATCAAATAAAGCTATCATGAGTATATATGTAAAAAAGATCTCTAATTTCTAGAGATCTTTTTGTATCTGTAGAGTAAAAATAAAAACAGTGCCCCACCAAATGAATCGATAGCCACATCGATAATTCGCCCGTCACGTCCAATAATAAAAGCTTGATGCAGTTCGTCTAAAAAAGCAAAACAAGTGAGTAAAAACCACGCTTTTACATATCTCCAAGAACTTTTTTTAAAATTCCAGTAAATTAATAGGGCTAATAAGCCGAAGAAAGAGATATGAGCAATTTTACGTAAAATAAACTCTAAATCAAATCCATATGTATAAGACGTATAAAATTCACTGCCAGGATGTAACACGGACCACAGAGTGGCTTTATGATTCCAAACTGAAGCATTGTTCCATGAGTTCGGGTCTGTTACTTGAAGATGTGGCGTATGGGAAAAATAAGAAATAGCAAGTATCATCGCAACAACACAAATTCTTTTTAGTATCATACAAAAAATTCCTTTTATTTTTAGATTTATCTTCATATCGTAAGAGAAAGGCAGTGAAAATGCAAGAAATATCCTTAAACGTCCTTCTCTTTGCATAATACATTAAAATATTTTCATATAGAAATATCTATTATTTTCGCTGCGTATGACAGAAGTTCTAACACGTTACTAAATTTAGAAAAATATGAGACTATCAGCATTTAACGACATGAAAAGGTCTTTTTAAGTGAAAATATTATCATTTCATTCAAAAAAGTTGTTATATCGCAAATTTCGACAAAAAATGTTGTCCCTCTTTTCCTATTTTTGTGATAACATTAATTTTACGATTGCGTCATAAGTTATAGGTCTAATGACTATCTATAAAAACTTATAGAAATAATTGAGAATAGATAAGATGAATGAACTATAAAAATCTTCTTAGATCATGTGTCCAGCCCTTAGAAAACTTGTTGAACTTAAAGACAAGTTTTTAATTTTTCTCTAATAAAGGATGAATATTTAAAAATAGTCATATAAAGCACAATATGTATGGTGATGTCTCCTCAGCCACTATCAAAGGAGGCACTCGGCTGCACTGTGGGTAGGAAATTACCTTAGACACGTTTGTTGTCAGGAGTGTGGTGTGAGGTGGGGTTAAATGCCCCAATTAATTTATAAGCACTTACGAATGCGCTGTTGCTGCAGCGTGTTCGTAAGTGCTTACAAAAAATATATATAAATAGGAAGAAACAAGGAGTGAATGACGGTGAAAAAAATTAAAAAAGCTATTATTCCAGCTGCTGGACTCGGCACGCGTTTTTTACCAGCAACGAAAGCGATGCCAAAAGAAATGCTTCCAATCGTTGATAAACCAACTATTCAATATATCGTCGAAGAAGCGGTTCAATCAGGTATTGAAGACATCATCATCGTAACTGGAAAAGGAAAACGCGCGATTGAAGATCATTTTGATTATGCTCCAGAACTTGAAAATAATTTAGTCGAGAAAGAAAAGTTTGATATTTTAGAAAAAGTGCGTCAATCTTCAAACGTAGATATTCACTACATTCGTCAAAAAGAACCGAAAGGATTAGGTCACGCCGTATGGTGTGCGCGTAACTTTATCGGCGATGAGCCATTTGCCGTGTTGTTAGGCGATGATATTGTCCAAGCAGAAACTCCTTGTCTTCGCCAGTTGATGAACGAATATGAACGAACTCTTTCTTCGGTAATTGGCGTGCAAACGGTTCCTGACAATCAAACGCATCGCTATGGCATCGTAGATCCGATTTCAAACGACGGCCGCCGTCACCAAGTGAATACATTTGTAGAAAAACCAGCCGCGGGTACAGCTCCTTCGAATCTAGCAATCATGGGGCGCTACGTCTTCACCCCTGAAATCTTTAAATTTTTAGAAGAACAAGAAGTCGGAGCAGGCGGTGAAATTCAATTAACCGATGCTATTCAAAAGCTGAACGAAATTCAGCGTGTATTTGCTTACGATTTCGAAGGCAAGCGCTATGATGTAGGAGAAAAGCTAGGATTTATTCAGACAACTATCGAATTTGCTCTTCAACATGATGATTTACGTGATAGTTTATTAACAATTATGGAAGATTTATTAAAAAAAGAAACAAAGAAACCGGTAGAAATAGAGTAGAATAGAAGGAGTGAGTTGCGTTGCCATCAGTTGCTGAACCTAAAACGGAAACTTCTATTCAACAAACACAGGTTGTACAAAAGAAAGTTCAGCCTAATAATCAAGCCGGATACCTTTTGGCTAAGAGATGTATAGATATAGCAGGAGCACTCGTTGGTTTACTTGTTTTGTTTGTTGTTTTTCTTATTATTGGTCTTTTAATAAAACTGGAAGACCCTAAAGGTTCAATTTTCTTCTCTCAAAAAAGAGTGGGGAAAAATGGTGAAGAATTTAATATGTATAAATTTCGTTCCATGGTTTCAGATGCCGAAGCAAAATTAGCTGAACTGCTTGAACAAAATGAAGCTACTGGCGCGATGTTTAAAATGAAAAACGATCCGCGTATTACGAAGATAGGGAGATTCATCCGAAAAACAAGTATTGATGAACTGCCTCAGTTAATCAACGTCTTAAAAGGCGATATGAGTCTAGTAGGTCCACGGCCGCCGCTTGTAAGAGAAGTAAACGAATATACAGAATATCAAATGCAAAGGTTGCTTGTCACTCCTGGCTGTACAGGACTATGGCAAGTAAGCGGAAGAAGTAATGTAGGGTTTGAAGAAATGGTCGAATTAGATTTAACATACATAACAACACGCTCCCTAACGGCTGATATTAAAATTATATGCCGAACTATTTTTATGCTGTTTGGCTCCAAAAATGCTTATTAACCCAAAGAAAGCTGGTGTCATAAAATGAACAAAAATTCAAAAATTTATGTAGCTGGTCACAGAGGTCTGGTCGGGTCAGCTATTGTACGAAAACTACAAGAAAAAGGCTATAGCAATCTAGTATATCGCACAAGTGCTGAGCTAGATTTACGAGATAAGCCGCAAGTAGACGCATTTTTTGCTGAAGAAAAGCCGGAATTTGTTTTCTTAGCAGCCGCTAAAGTAGGCGGTATTGTGGCAAACAATGAATATCCAGCCGAATTTATTCACGATAACTTATTGATTCAATCAAATATTATTGATGCAGCATATCGCAATGATGTAGAAAAACTATTGTTTTTAGGAAGTACATGTATTTATCCAAAATTAGCGCCTCAGCCATTAAAAGAAGAATACTTATTAACAGGTGCGCTTGAACCAACAAATGAACCGTATGCAATTGCGAAAATTGCGGGAATCAAAATGTGTGAATCGTACAACCGCCAGTACGGCACAAAATACATCTCAGCAATGCCGACTAACCTTTACGGTCCAAACGATAACTTTGATCTTCATACATCACACGTTCTTCCTGCACTGCTTCGTAAGTTCCATGAAGCGAAAGAAAGTAATGCGCCGTTTGTTGAAATGTGGGGAACAGGCACACCAAAACGTGAGTTTCTATATTCAGATGACCTAGCAGATGCATGTGTGTTCTTAATGAATACATACGAAGGTAACGAAATTGTAAATATCGGTGTAGGAGAAGATATTACGATTAAAGAGCTTGGCGAAAAAGTAAAAGCAGTTGTTGGTTATGAAGGAGATATTCAGTTTGATACGTCAAAACCAGACGGAACCCCTCGTAAATTAGTAGACGTAACGAAGCTGAACGGTCTTGGGTGGAAAGCAGAAACAGCTTTAGAAGACGGTCTTCAAAAAGCGTATCAATGGTTCTTAAATAACGAACTTGCTGCAGCAAAATAAGTAAAGACTTTAATTAAATTAAATACTAAAATTACAGTTGATATATATGGAGGATACGATGAAAACAGCTTTAATCACAGGTGTAACCGGACAAGACGGATCATACTTAGCAGAATTTTTACTTGAAAAAGGCTATGAAGTGCACGGGTTAATCCGTCGCAGCTCTTCTTATAACCAAGAGCGTCTAGAAGATCTTTTAACAGAAGAAGCAGCAAGCGCATTATTAAATAATTCAAACTTCCACCTTCACTACGGTGACGTAACGGATGCACTAAACGTAACGCGTATTATTGGTGACATTCAGCCAGACGAAATTTACAACTTAGCTGCACAATCACATGTACGTGTGTCTTTTGATATGCCAGGATACACATTAGATGTTGATGCAAAAGGCACGTTAAATATTCTTGAAGCTGTACGTATTTTAGGGCTTACAGATAAAACGCGTGTGTACCAAGCTTCTACATCTGAGCTGTACGGTAAAGTTCAAGAAGTGCCGCAAAAAGAAACAACGCCTTTCTATCCACGTTCTCCATATGGCGTAGCGAAAATTTACGGATTCTGGATTACAAAGAATTACCGTGAGTCTTATAATATGTTTACAGTAAATGGTATTTTATTTAACCATGAATCAGAGCGCCGAGGAGAAACGTTCGTAACGCGTAAAATTACGCTTGCTGCTTCACGTATCGCACAAGGTAAACAACAAAAATTAACGCTAGGAAACTTAGACTCTCTACGCGACTGGGGTTACGCAAAAGACTATGTAGAATGCATGTGGTTAATTCTTCAGCATGACAAGCCGGAAGATTTCGTTATTGCAACAGGTGAAATGCACTCAGTACGTGAATTTGTACAGCTTGCATTCAAACACACGGGCATTGAAATTGAGTGGAGCGGTGAAGGGTTAGAAGAAAAAGGCACAAACAAAGCAACTGGTGAAGTTATTGTAGAAATCGATCCTAAATTCTTCCGTCCTGCAGAAGTAGATCAATTATTAGGTGATCCGACTAAAGCGAAGACGTTATTAAAGTGGAATCCAACTAAGACTTCATTTGAAGAGCTAGTTCGTATTATGGTAGAAGCGGATATGAAGAAGGTAGAAAGTGAAGAAAAGATTAAGGTGATGTTTGATTAATTTTTTAGTTGGAATTAATAACTAATTACATTCAATATATGGCTGTTAAAAGGAGCTAGCTTCTTTCTATTTTAATGTACTCATTATATAAAAATAGGAGAGAAGCGCTCTTTTTGACGTTTTGGAATATAGTGATAAAAGGCTTGAGAAATCAAAGGTAGTTTATAAATAATATAATACAGAGGTTAGTAAAGAGGTTTCTTTGCTAAGGTAAGTAAGTATAGCCTCGAGCAGATAGGAAAGAGATATTCTATGATCGAAAAGGTGAAAACTGATAAGAAAAAATTATTAATTTACGCACATTATTACATTCCTGATGTAGCTTCGACTGGTCAAATTCTAAGAGAGTTAGCAGAAGGAATGATTGATGAATTTGATATAACGATAGTCTGTGTAGTTCCATCCTATACAGGGAAAGTTGCTGCTGAATATAAAAAGAACATGTTTTACAAAGAAGAAATTAACGGTGTAAAGGTTGTTCGTATTCGAGTTCCAGAGTTTTCTAAAAGCAACAAGTTAAGCAGAGTTAAGAACATTCTTTCCTATTTTATTGGAGCAATGATTGCTACTTTCAAAGTTGGAAAGATGGACTATGTGTATTCTATTTCTCAACCGCCTATTCTTGGGGGTCTACTCGGTGTTTGGGGAAAGTGGATGAAGCGAGCTAAATATATTTATAATATTCAAGACTTCAATCCAGAACAAACAATGGCTGTTGGTTATAGCAAAAATAAGCTAATTTTAAAGGTTATGATGTGGTTTGATAAATTTAGTTGTAAACAAGCCAATAAGGTAATTGTTGTTGGTCGAGATATGCTTGAAACATTAAAAGGTAGGTTCAAAGAGAGAAAAGTACTTAATCAAACTTTTATTAATAATTGGATTGATGAGAAAGAAATTTATCCGTTAAAGGCAGAAGAAGAACGTGTTGTTGAATTTAAAAGAAAGTACGGTTTAGAAGATAAATATGTCATCATGTACTCTGGTAACTTAGGGCTTTATTATGACTTAGAAAATCTCATACGTGTAATCAAGAGATTCCCTTCTGGAACAGAAACAATAGATGGAAAAAGAGTGGTTTTTGTTTTTGTCGGAGAGGGTTCTGTAAGAGATAAATTAGTGTTTTATAAAGAAAAGAATGAACTAGATAATGTAATATTTATTCCCTATCAGGACAAGTCAGATCTTGTATATAGTTTAAATGCTTGCGATGTCCAGATGTGTATTTCAGCAGCTGGAATTAAAGGTGTGTCTGTTCCTAGTAAGATATACGGTATTATGGCTGCTGGTAAACCAGTTTTAGGTGTACTGGAACATGGAGCAGAGGCTCGTCTTATTATAGAAGAAACTGGGTGTGGTCTTGTTTGTGAACCTAGTGACTATGAAGCCATAGAAGAAAACATTAATAAGTTCATTAGAATGGATTCCATTAAAGGTACACAGATGGGCATGGCGGGTCGAACATATCTTGTCGAAAAACTGACTAAAGATGTAAGTATAAAGAAATATATTACAGAGATTAATTCTTGTTAAGGGGTAGAAATTTATTGAAGAATAAAATATGTTTTATAGCACAGTTTCCACCTCCAATGCATGGGCTTTCGAAAGCTGTTGCTACTTTATATAATTCAGCTCTGGCAGATGAATTTCAATTTGAAAAAGTTGATATTGCTGATAATAAAAAATTTTTGAAAAACTTAATTAAAATTTTTAGAAATAATTCAGATTTGTTTTATTTCACACTTAGCCAAACTAAGGGAGGGAATTTACGGGATTTAATAATCTTTAAGCTATTGGAGTTTCAGAAGAAAAGTTGTTTAATTCATTTACATGGAGGTTATTATCGTCAGCTTGTAGATAATGATATGAGTAGTTGGCAACGTAAGGCGAATTATAAAGCAATTAAGAAGTTGAATGGGGCAATTGTTTTGAGTGAATCGCTAAGAGGTATTTTTAAAGAAATGATTGCGGACGAAAAAATTCATGTTGTTCCCAATTGTGTAGATGATGAATTTTTAATGACTAATGCTGAATTTCAAGAAAAAGTAGCAACAATTAAACATAAAAATGTGCTTAATGTCTTATATCTTAGTAATTTTATTAAGAGTAAGGGATATAGAGAAGTTCTGAAATTGGCAAAATTAGAAAAAGAACGTGTGGAAATTGGAGAAAAGAAGAGGTTACACTTTAATTTTGCGGGTGAATTTTTCTCTGAAAGTGAGAAGAATTACTTTAAGGAATATATCAAAGAAAATGAACTAAGTGAATTTATTACTTATCATGGTATAGTTGAAGGTCAGCAGAAGAAACAGCTTTTGAAACAATGTAATATATTTACGTTGTTAACACGTTATCCAAAAGAGGGACAACCAATTTCTATTTTGGAAGCAATGGGAAATGGCATGGTGATTATGACTACAGATCACGCGGGTATTCCAGATATTGTACAAGATGAAGTGAATGGAATCGTGGTCACGAATACGGAACAAAGAGATATATCAAGTTTGTATAAAAAAATTTCTTGTGAAAAAAATATAATGAATAATAATAGAAATAAAATATTGCAGGAGTTTGTTGAAAAAAGATATCTTTCTGACCTCCATCAGATATTTAAAAATTGTAGTAATTCACGGTAGGAATCTGATGAAAGTATATAAAAGTTTAAATCAATTACATTCTCACGTATCAAACTCTTTTCTATAGCTGCTTTCAATTTAAAGAACTTTTTATATGAAGGTAAATAATGTTATGTTAATCATTATATAAATTATCCCTAGTTAAATTAGAGTGTATTTTTAGACATTTTTCCTGTGATCTTTAATGAGATATTTAAATTCTTTAAGATTAAGCAGGAAGTTTGGAGTTGAATATGAAAAAAATCCTTTTTTTAAGCGATTTTAGTTTTAATGTTCCAGGTGGGGCACAAAAGTCTATGGAAATAATCATGGATGGATTAAGTAATGATTATGAATTTTACATAATTATGCCAGGGCCTAAATATGAGTATAATAAAAGATATAAAATATTATTCTTAGAAGAATTAGATAGTTTACTTGTGAATGAAAATATTTTTAAGAGCTTTAAAATATTAAATGAAATTTATAGACTGATTAAGAAAATACGTCCGGATGTCATTCATACACATATGGTATCGAGTATGAGTGCCGTCGAACTTTTGAAGACACTGGGTCTGCTCAATTGTCCTTTAGTATATACAGAGAGAGGGGTAGCGGATCAATATAGTCGTATAAATCAATTCATACTGAAAAGATTAGCGAAAAATTTTGATAAAGTTATTACTACCACTAATATTAATAAAACGCTTTATATAAACAACTATCTTGCTAAACAAGATAAAGTTACTGTTATCCCTAATACTGCTGGACCATTATTTGATTATTATGATGAAAGTTTCAAAGAAACGGTGAGAAAGCAGTATGGCTTAACAAAGAAAGTTGTGATGTTAAACGGCAGGTATGCTCATGATAAGAATTGGGAACTAGCTAAAAAAATAATTTCGTTCATTAGTAAAGAATATGATTATCAGTTTATTGTAGTAATTGGAAGCGATAAGACTGAAGGGGTTATTAAGGAATGTAAAGCACTTATTTCTGAAATTGAGGAAATCGCTGGTGTAGATAATGTGAAGGGGTTTATTGACTTATCATTAGAAGATTTAAGTAGATTATATTACGGTGCAGATATATTTATTTTAACGTCAAGAAGAGAGTCATTCGGTAGAACTGCTATAGAGGCTATGTCTAGAAAAGTTATTGTATATGGGACAAACATAGATGGTCTTGCAGAAGTAATTGCATATGAAAATTATAAGTATCAAGACTTAGAAGACTTTAAAGCAAAATTTTTAGAATTACAAACTGCAAATTTAGAAGAGGAAAAAAATATGTTTCATGAACGATACTTAGAAAACTTCAGCCAAGAAATTAATATCAATTTGCATAAAAAACTCTATTCTGAAATTTTAGATACATAAGAAGGGCAGGATAATAGAGTGATTCTGAAAAAATATAAAAGAGAACACGGTGCTATGGCATATTGGATAATGCTTACAGGGTTTATGATGATTGCTTTACCATTGTACCCGAGCAATAAAATACTAGATTATATTAAATTATTCAATACGGATGTTAATATATTTCATATAGCATACGTTATTATTTTATCCTTAATAATTTTAAGAAAAAAAAGAATAGATAAAGTGTATAAAGTATATTTTTTCGTAGCAGGAATGGTTTTAGTGATAACAATGCATTCATTCTACGGAATTTTTATAGGTCATTCTAGAACGTATATTTTAAGAGATCTAAATTTATTTATACTACCTTTATTAGTATTTATATCTTTTTCCTCCTTGTTTAGACGTATACAATTTACTCTTCTAGATTTATTAGATTATTTCTTCTATGGGGTATTGGCATGTAGCACTATTAACATCATCATGTACTTAACTTCAAATTGGTCCTTCTGGGGACTTACAACCTACGCTGGTAACAGGTTTGGAGGGAGTTATTTATCTAATATAATATTTATATTCTGGTACGGTATACTAAAAAATACTTATACTAATAGAAAAAACAATAAATTTATCACAATATACTTTATTGTCGTAACAGTTTTATCAATCATATTATCGCAATCTAGGGCGTTGTTAATCTTAGCGCTCATTGGAACCTTAATAATCTCTTTTCAAGCTGTATTCACTAAAAATCATAGGGTGAGTTTTAAAAATCTTTTCATAGCGATGATGCTTATTTTTGTTATGAGTATTGGTATCTACTTTATTTTATATGGTGGCTCAGATATCGCTACTAGACTATCTAGTACTAATATCTATAGTCAAGATGATTCAGGAATGGTTCGAATAAATATATACGAGCAAAATTTGAAGTTATTTTTAGAAAAGCCATTGGGGGCTGGATTAGGTAGCTTGTTCCCTTATTATAATGGATATGGTGAACTTCTTGGTTATTCAAATACTATTGATAATGCTTTTTTAACATTTGCTGAAAAATTAGGGGTTTTTGGAATTGGTTTTTATTTATATTTTATAGTTTATAATCCAATTAAGTATTTATTAGGGATGTATAAAAGTACGGAAAATAAAATATATTTATTTACCATGACAGGGTTTGTTACATACTTAATCAATACTGCTTTTTTAACAACGCAAACAATAACAGGAATAGGTGTTTCTACTCTGTTATGGATCTTTAGTGCTTATACTACTGTAAGTAAAAAAACAAGAAGAATGTAGGTGGGTACATACAATGAATAATAGAAAGTTCAAACTAAGAAAATTATCTACAAGATTTATATATTCACCATTAAGTAAATTTATAAAAGTATGGATAAATTTATTATACCCAATTTTGTTTCATTTTAAAAATAAAGAGTTTTTATACAAAAAAAACCTTCAAAACAATGTAATAGTGTCTTTTACTAGTATTCCTAGTAGAATTGATAAAGTGCATTATGTTGTCAAAAGTTTGTTATTACAGTCTTATAGGCCTGATAATATCATTTTATGGTTATCTAAAGAGGATTTTCCGGATGTTGACAAATTACCTAAAAGTTTAACTTCGCTGCTTCAAACGGATTTTGAAATTAGGTGGTGTGAGAATATCAAGCCTCACAAAAAATACTATTTTGCGATGGAAGAAAATCCGAAGGCAATTGTTATCACAGTTGACGATGATGGATTGTATCGCAAAAATTTGATAAAAGACCTTATGAATTCATACAAAAGATTTCCTAATGCGATTTCTTGTACAAGAGCTCATAAGATGGTTTTCGATGAGAAGATGAATCTAAAGTCGTATAATGAGTGGGAATATGAATCAAATTATTTTAATATACCTACTAAACTATTATTTGCTACAGGTGTAGGAGGAGTGTTATACCCTCCAGGATGTTTGGATCAGAGAGCATTTGACATCAAATTGATACGCGAGTTGTGCTTAAACGCAGATGATATTTGGTTAAAAGTGATGGGAACATTGAATAACAAATCTGTAGTGGCTATACCATCAACAAAATCAAAATACGTAGTGGGAATTATTAACGCAGAAAAAATTTCATTATCGAAAAATAATGTGCTTCATTCCGATAATGATTTTTATATAAAAAAAGTATTTGAAAAATTTAATGTAAGTTATAAGGACTTTAAGGAAACTAATATTTGAATTTTTATAACTGTGAATAGAAATCATTATAAAAAATTAAGGCTACTACAAGGAGCACGTGAATCATGAGGAAAGTATTATTTGTCCCCTCTCCGACACTACCTTTTCCTCCAGTTAATGGAGGAGCAGTTCAAAACCTACTAAATTTTCTTGTTGAAAGTAACGAGATGAATAAAAATTACAATATTGAAATCACTAGCATATTTGATAGTGAAGCAAAAAAAATATCTGACAGATATTTAAACTGTAAAGTGCATTATATTAATATCCCTAATTTACTTGTTCAACTACGCGATAAACAAATACGTTATTTATCAGGAAGGTTTTCAAGTTTTATCGAATATGTTTATCTAAACGGAATCAAAAAAATACTAACTTCTAACAAGTACGATATAGTAATCTTTGAAAATACTCATAAATACGCCTACTTGTTAAGAGGTTATTTAGAAAATACTTACAAGTTACTTCATTTGCATAATGATTATCTAAATAGTCAGATACGTAATGCTGAATTATATACCAATGCTTTTGATGAAATAATATGTATTAGCAAATACATTCAAAAACAAGTATTGAGTATTGGTAACAATATTAAGACTGAGGTTGTTTATAATGGAATTGATACATCAAAATTTCAAAAGAATACTAGGGCTAGAAGTATAATAAGAAGTCAGTTAAAGATTGATGACAATACCAAAGTCGTTTTATTTTCAGGAAGACTCGTCAAGGAAAAAGGTGTATTAGAATTAGTAAAAGCATTTAGTAAAGTAGATGAAAAATTAAACACTGTCCTACTAATAATTGGAAGTAAGACGTATGGAACAACCATAAAAGATAAGTATCTGAAAGATTTAGAAAAAATGGTTGGTTCTTCAAAAATGAGGATTATGTTTACTGGTTATGTTAACTATAACGAAATTGCTGACTATTATTCAGTATGCGATATAGGTGTAATGCCAACTACTTTGTATGAGGAAGCTTTATCACTCTCGGTTATTGAATATATGAGCATGGGTATGCCAGTTTTAATTAGCAATTCAGGCGGTATGGTGGAATTGATAGATCATAATTGTGGTTTTGTAATTGAAAGAAATGAAGAGTTTATAAGTAATTTAACAGCTAGGATGGAAATGTTAATCAGAGATGAGAATAAGTTTAAACTTTATTCTGAGGAAGCATCTATCAGAGCAAATCAATTTGACAAAAAAATATATTGTGAATCTATGTGGAATGTTATAAAACGTAGATTATAAAGTTAAATCATCTAATTATGGAGCAAAGATGAATTTTACTACACCACAAATGTTTTGAAGATAATGGTATTTTAAACACTTCCTCTCTAAAATAAAACCAGATGAGTTTTTGAGATTTATTTTCAATTACAATTCATTAGAAATATTGAAGAAGGAGACCACGAAGAATTTTAGTAGGGAGACTTTAAAGTGAAGTCAAGAACATATAACGTAATAAGAAATACAGCATCTGCATTAATTTCTCAAGGCGCAGCTAGCGTTCTAACTTTTATAACTAGAACAGTATTTATTAACCAACTGGGTAAAACGTATTTAGGGCTAAACGGACTTTTTAGTGACATTCTTTCTCTCCTATCACTTGCGGAATTAGGTATAGGAACGGCTATTATCTATTCAATGTACAAGCCTATAGCTGAAAGTGATGAGAGAAAGGTAAGTGCATTGATGAGGCTGTATGGAAAAATATACACATTCATTGGATTATTTGTGACAGGAATAGGGTTGTGTATAACTCCATTTTTATCTTATTTTATTTCAGATATGCCTGATATTCCGGAACTTAGTTTAATTTATTTATTATATCTATTTAATACGACATTTAGTTATTTTTTTGTATATAAAAAAAGTATACTTATCGTGACTCAAAATTCTCATATCTTATCCATAACGCAAATTTTAACTGCTATTATACAGAATGTTGTTCAAATTTGTGTATTAATAGTATTTAAAGATTTCATTACTTATTTAATAATACAAGTAGTGTGTGTGTTATTAAATAACATCTTTATGTCAATTTATGTTGATAGAAAGTACAGGTTTTTAAAAAAATATAAAGATGAAAAAGTTGATAGTGAAACAAAAAGAGAAATCAAAAAAAATGTTGCAGCAATGTTTTTAAGTAAGGTTAGTTCAGCTATTGTTACCTCTACTGATAGTTTATTAATTTCAGGTTTTGTCAGCACTATGCTCTTAGGAGTTTACTCAAATTATACCCTATTCATAAACTTAATACGTCAAATCTTTACAAAAATATTTGAATCGATAACAGGGAGTGTAGGAAATTTAGTAACTATCGAAGAGAAAGAAAAATCTCATGAAATATATCAAAATATCTTTTTTGTTAATTTCTGGATGATTAGTTTTTGTAGTATAATGCTTTTTGTGAACATAAATCCATTTATTAATTTATGGCTTGGGAAATCATACTTATTAAAAACGAGCGTAGTTTTCATTATTTGTTTAAATCTTTATATGAGATTTATTAGGGATGTATCGCTAGTGTTCATTGATACATACGGTCTTTTTTGGAATATTAAATGGAAATGTGTTGCTGAGGCTGTATTGAATTTAGCTTTTTCTTTATTCTACTTAAAATATTTACATATGGGAATATTTGGAGTGTTGCTAGGCACATTAACAAGCAATGTTTTAACAAATATATGGTATGAACCACATGTGATTTATAGATATAAATTTCACCAAAGAACAAAATCTTATTTTTTGAAATTTGCATCATATTTATTTGTAACTCTTTTTATCGGAGGAGTTCTGTTTGAACTCTGTAATATAATAGTAATTGTTAATAAATATGTAGATATTGTAGTAGATATTGTGTTTGGTTTTATATTTGTTAATGCCATGATTACTATTATATATAGAAATACAAATGAATTTAAATATTTTATTTCTATATTAAAAAGGATTTTGAAAAGAAAAGGAGTTAATACAGTTGAAAAGTAATTGGTTTAAAATTTTCCTGCGGATCAATAAGGTTAACTACGGGAAAAACTTGAAATTAAGAGGAGTACCAGTCATTTTTAGTAGGTCTGGTAATAAGTTGTTTATCGGTAATGATGTTACTATTAATTCCTCTTTTTTATCTAACCTGGTGGGCTTGTATCAAAGAACCATTATAGTGACACGATCAATAGATGCTGAAATCTGTATTGGAAACAATGTGGGGATTTCTGGAGCTACCATTTATGCTCGTAGAAGTATCAAAATTGGTAATAACACCCTAATTGGTGGTAATACTAAAATTATTGATAATGATTTTCATCCTACTGACCCAGAGGTGAGAAGGAATACGCCAAATGAACGCATGGAAGTCCAACCGATTGAAATCGGTGATAATGTATTTATTGGATGTAATTGTTTAATTCTAAAAGGTGCGAAGATTGGTGAAAATACAGTTATAGGTGCTGGCAGCGTGGTTATTGGTAAAATACCAGCAAATTGTATAGCGGCAGGTAATCCAGCAAGAGTTATAAGACATTTATAGACAAGAGAAAAAATACTTAATAGGATAGAGTCAAACTCTCCGTAATTATATTATTTTTGAAGGAGATTTAGTAAATGAATATGCCTAGGCAGAGTAATTTAGAATTACTTAAAATTGTTGCCATTCTAATGGTGATTATACTCCATTATTTTAACGCTGACATGGGAGGTGGTCTGAAATATGTTAATTCGGGAACTTTTAATTATTATGCTATGAATTATATAGAAAGTTTAAGCATTATTGCAGTTAACTGCTTCGTATTAATTACAGGCTATTTTTTGACTGGAAAAGAGACAATAAGGGTGAAAAAGGTAATAGATTTAGTTTTTGTTACTATATTTTATGGATTGCTTTTTTTCTTTTTTATAAGTAAACACCAGGCTATCAGTTTACAAGGAGTGATCCATGCAGCTATACCTTTCTACGTATCAAATTGGTATGTTGCGTCGTATTGTGCTTTGTACATGCTTAGTCCTTTTCTAAATATACTAATAAGGCAACTAACAAAAGGACAATTTCAACAACTTATTATAGTAGGAATTCTCTTCTTTTCTCTTGTTCCAACTTTTCTATCGAAAGTTTCTTATAATGATAATGGATATGGTGTTTTAAGTTTTCTTTTACTATATTGTATTGGATCATATATTAAGACTTATTCTGTGGGGAATAAAAGTAAATGGGTTTATTTAACTATATACCTTTTATCTACAACAATTACATTTATCATTTTTAATTTAGCATATAATACAATCTTTACAGTAATTAGCTCTATATCATTATTTTTGTTTTTTTCAAAGCTCTCTTTGCATTCTAAAATTATTAATTATCTTGCATCTTTTACGTTTGCTGTGTATATCATTCATACAAACGAATTCTTTACAAATATTATCTTTCATAAAATATTAAAAACACAATTGTTCTGGAATAGTTCTTGGTTCTTGTTGCATATAGTTTTTTCGGTAATACTAGTTTTTATAATATGCATGGGTATTGAGATAATAAGAAGGATGTTAGCTATACTACTTTTGGGTAAAATTAAAATACCTTTTCTTGAAAAGCTAACGGTTGGCACACAAAAATCATTTTAATAGTTTTTTATTTCAATGAAGCACTAATTAATATATGGAAATTTGGTGATTAAGCGTACAAATTAAGTATGCAAAAAAGCGGAATTTACGAAATCTCTAAAGGAGCATAATAATAGAAACTAACTCTTCATATGGTAAGTTAGTATGTTTAAATAACTGTTTTGGACATTAATTAAGATCTAAGCAAGATATTCTAATATATTTCTATTACAGAAAACAATTCGATTAAGTAGATATTAATACCTGTATTAAGTACTCTAGTATATTCATCTAAATTTAAAAATGCGATAGGGAGAGAACCAATGAAAATAGCAGTAGCTGGAACGGGATATGTAGGCTTGGTCACCGGAGTCTGTCTTGCAGAATATAGACATGCTGTTACTTGTGTAGACATAGACGATAAAAAGGTAGAGTTAATGGAAGCTGGAATTTCTCCTATTTATGAACCAGGTCTTGAAGAATTAATGAACAATAATATGGAACGTTTGCATTTTACAACTGACTATCAAGCAGCTTATAAAGATGCAGACGTTATTTTTATAGGTGTTGGTACTCCAGAAAAGTCAGATGGTTCAGCGAATTTAAGCTATGTTTATGGTGTAGCTGAGCAAATCGCGGCTAGCATCGAAAAAGACTGTGTAGTAGTAGTGAAATCAACTGTGCCAATTGGTACAAATGATAAAATTGAAAGTTTAATTAAATCTCAGTTAAAACATAATGTGAATGTATACATTGCGTCGAATCCAGAATTTTTATCTCAAGGAACGGCTGTAAGCGATACGCTGCATACTTCACGAATTGTAATTGGAGTAGAAGAAGAAGCTGCGGGTGAGACATTAAAAGAAGTATATAAAAACTTTAATGCTCCAATTGTATTAACAAATAGAAAAAGTGCTGAAATGATTAAGTATGCATCTAATGATTTCTTAGCGTTAAAAATATCCTTTATCAATGAGATTGCGAATTTGTGTGAGATTATTGGTGCAGATATTGAAGACGTGGCGCTTGGGATGGGGTACGACGGTCGTATTGGTAACAAATTCTTAAATGCAGGAATTGGCTACGGGGGATCTTGTTTCCCTAAGGACACGAAAGCATTGCATTGGCTGGCGAATTTCCATGATTATGAGTTGAAAACGGTTAAGGCTGCAATTGATGTAAATGAAAATCAAAAGCTCAAGCTTATTAAGAAATCCCGCAAGTACTTTGATAGTTTAAAAGGATTAAATGTAGCCGTTCTAGGACTAACGTTTAAACCAGGAACGGATGATTTAAGAGAAGCACCTACGCTTGTAAATATTCCGCTTATGCTAGAAGACGGAGCAAATGTTAAGGCATGGGATCCGATTGGTATTGATAACTTTAAGAAAGTACATCCGGAAGATGTGACATATTGTTATTCAATTGAAGAAACGCTGCAAGATGCAGATGTTTGCTTTATCTTTACAGAGTGGGATCAAGTAAAGCACTTTGATTTAGCAAATTACAGCAAACTAATGAAAAATCCAATTGTCATTGACGGTAGAAACTGTTACGACTTAGAAAGCGTAAAAAGTACAACTATGGTATACGACTCTATTGGAAGAGAGACGATTCATAACTTAGAGGTTTCATTAATTTAATAATGTAAGTCTGAAATGAATTTAAAATAAACTAAACGCAAGAGCTGCACAGAAGTAGGTCTTTTTTTATTGGAGGGAAATAAATGAAACTTGTATTGTTATCGGGTGGATCTGGTAAGCGTCTATGGCCATTATCAAATGATACGCGTTCGAAGCAGTTTTTAAAGGTATTAGAAGGACGAGATGGACAGAAAGAGTCAATGGTTCAACGCGTTTGGAATCAAATTGAAACGGTTGGGTTGAACGAATCAACAGTCATTGCGACGTCTAAGCTTCAGCGTGATATGATTCGAGGTCAGGTCGGAACCGACATTCCGCTAATTATCGAGCCTGAGCGCCGTGATACGTTTCCAGCGATTGCTTTAGCTGCTTCTTATCTTCATTCCGAGGAACAAGCATCTGAAGATGAAATCGTTGTGGTGCTGCCAGTTGATCCGTACGTGGAAGACGGATTTTTTGAACGAGTAAAAGATTTAGAAAGCGTGCTTCGTGATTCAAAAGCGGATTTAGCGTTGATGGGGGTTACCCCTACGTATCCTTCATCTAAGTACGGGTACATCGTGCCGGAAGGAAAGGTACAAGGGGACAGTTATTTTACAGTGGATTGTTTTACAGAAAAGCCGAGTGAAGAAGCAGCTGTTGGATTAATTAATCAGCGTGCGCTTTGGAACTGCGGCGTTTTTGCGTTTCGCTTAGGTTATTTGCTTCAAATTTTACAAGAGAAAAAACTTCCACTTCAATTTGAAACGCTACATAAAGAATATGCAACATTGCCTAAAATTAGTTTTGACTATGAAGTGGTGGAAAAGGCAAGTCATATTGTCGCGCTTCCGTATGATGGGTACTGGAAAGATCTCGGTACATGGAATACGTTAACGGAAGAAATGGCGACATCTCAAATTGGAAAAGGTGTATTAACGGAAGACTCAGCTAATACGCATTTAGTGAATGAATTAGATATTCCGGTTACGGTATTAGGCGTAAAAGATGTAGTTGTTGCCGCTAGTCCAGATGGAATCTTAGTTGCGGATAAAGCATCTAGTCCTAAGATTAAAGAAATTATTGGCGACTGGAACTATCCTCCAATGTATGAAGAGCGCCTGTGGGGCTGGTCACGCGTGTTAGATTATGCGAAGTATGATGAAGAAACTGAAATGGTGACAAAACGTATTCATATTTCTAAAGGAAAGAACTCGACGTATCACTATCATAACTTACGTGATGAAGTATGGACAATTGTACGCGGAGAAGGAGAGCTTGCGCTTGATGATTACATCCGCCGCGTAAAAGCAGGGGATATTATTCATTTGCCGGCTGGCAAAAAACATGGAATTCATGCATTAACCGACCTTGAATTTATTGAAGTTCAAACGGGAAAAGTCATTTCAAATGAAGATAGTATTCGCCTTATCTATGAATGGAACGATGTGATTAAACAATTCCAATCATCAAGACCGCAGGTGATTTTATAAAAAGTAGAAGCTTAGATATAGTCAAAGCTTCTATTTTTTTATGTAACTAATGAGGAGGTGCTTCTGGTTGAAAACAATTGCCTATTATATTTCAGACTACGGATATGGTCATGCGACTAGAAGCACGGCCATTATTCGTGAATTATTAAAGAAAAATGAAGAAATAGAAATCATTATTTGTCATTCATTTGCGATTGAGTTTCTTAGACAATCTTTTAGACATGAACATCGTGTGAGGTTTCGAGAGATTTTAACGGATGTTGGCTACGTGCTAAGAGAAAATTCTCTAGAACCAGACGCTGATTTGTTAAATCATAAAGTTGCTTCTTACGTCTCAAGCTTTCATACAAAGCTTATGTATGAAAAGCGATTTATGAAAGTAGCCAATGTTTCATTTGTGATTTCGGATATTTCTCCGTTAGGGATCTCAGGTGCCTATCTATTAAACCTGCCTTCTTTAGGAATATCAAATTTTACTTGGTTTACAGCATACGAAGGGTTAATTGGAGAATTATCGCTGGAATTTTTAGAAAAACGTTATGAACAGATGACGTATCAGTTTTCGCTAGCGTGCAGTGATGAGCCGCATTGGGGCATCAAAGAAAATCAAAGCTTCGGTTTTTATTCAAGAGAAATAAACGATACTGAAGTACAGCGTATTCGTAAAGAGATTGACCCTGAAGGTGACAGTCACATCATCTACTTCGGCCTGGGGATGAAAGTAGATATTGAAACATTGTCGGACTTGCCCATTTGGCAAAGTCCAAACTGCAAGTTTATCGTTTCATCGAATGTTGATGTTACTCGTCCAAATGTATATAAAATTCCTCAAGGTGAAACAGAAACGCAGCACTATGTAGCAGCGGCTGATCTTGTTTTAACAAAAGCAGGCTGGGGGACGATTAGTGAAGCGGTTTGCGCTGGTGTGCCGCTACTGATTACAAATCGCAGCAGCATGAAAGAAGATCGTCATACGATTGATTATTTAGTTCGTCATCAGCTATGCGACTTAATAGAGTGGAAAGAGTTAGAAGGTTTAGTAGTAACTCCTTCGCTTATTGAGACATGCAGGCGGCAGCAAATCAATTGCTATAAAAATGAAGCGACGCATATCGCCGAAGAAATCAATAAAAAAATAAACAGTAAGCAAGGAGTTCATTCAAAACGATGAAAAAAGCACCTATTTTTTTAGCGCCTCTATTTCAAGAACGTATCTGGGGTGGAACGGAGTTGGAGAGTCAGTACGGGTATCGTATACCTTCTGCTCAGACGGGCGAGTGCTGGGCGATTTCTGCTCATCCAAACGGTCCGAATACAGTTCGAGAAGGTCATTATGCCGGCAAAACGCTAGGTGAGCTTTGGGATGAGCATCCAGAAATATTTGGGCATTTTAACAGCCCAAGATTCCCTCTTTTAACAAAAATTTTAGATGCAAATGATGATTTATCCATTCAAGTGCATCCAGGTGATGAGTATGCACAGGAGTTCGAAAATGGTGAGCTCGGGAAAACAGAATGTTGGTATATCCTAGACTGTAAAGAAGATGCGACGATGATTTTTGGTCACCGTGCACAAAGCAAAGAAGAATTTATGCAGTTGGTAAACGAAGGTCACTGGAATGATTTATTGCAGCGTGTAAAAATCAAGCCCGGTGATTTTTTCTATGTTCCAAGCGGTACGCTGCATGCTCTTTGTGAAGGAACTCTAGTGCTTGAAACGCAGCAAAGTTCAGATACAACGTATCGTGTGTATGATTACAATCGTCTTGGCCAAGAAGGGGAACTGAGAGAGCTTCACTTAGAAAAAGCGATTGATGTGACGACTATCCCACATACTGCAACACATATAGAGCCTATTAGTATTCAAGAAAAAGGTGGCACCATCACTACTTTTTTAGAAGAAGATTATTTTTCTGTTTATAAATGGGACATAAAGTCTTCACTTGAGTTAGTTCAAACTCACCATTTTACATTAGGAAGTGTAATTGAAGGAAACGGGGTGCTTTGGACAGAAGAAGGAGAATTTCCGTTGCAAAAAGGAGAGCATTTTATTTTGCCAAATTCGATTGAAACATTTACTTTAACAGGCCAGCTCGAAGTTATTGCTTCTCATCCAAATGAGAAGAGTAAGCGTATGTACGAAGCTGCAAATGTTTTGGAAGATATGGCGAGGATCTAATGGGGTGTGTAAGAGAATAGTAGGTCATTTGTCATGAATAGTATAAATATTTTACATGCTATGTCGATATAAAGATAGAAAGAAAAAATAAGAACTGTCAATATTTCATTTAATTTACAAAAGAATATAGTAAAAGAATCTTTTGTCAACTATAATGAACAGTATATTGAATTTTTAGAAGTTACTAAGTTCGGAGGTCAACTATGGAAGAGACAATTAGTTTGCGAGAGTTGTTTGCAGTGCTTCGTAAGCGTCTTTGGCTTATTGTACTGATTACAATTATCGCTGCAACCGTAAGTGGAGTGATTAGTTTTTTTGTGCTAACGCCTGTGTATCAATCGAAAACGCAGATTTTAGTGAATCAAGCAAAAAGTAATGAACAATTGTTATATAATACGCAGGCTGTTGAAACGAATGTGCAGCTTATTAACACGTATAATGACATTATCACAAGCCCGGCTATCTTAGATAAAGTGGTCAAAGAGTTAAAAATGAACAAGTCCGCTCAATCTCTAAGCGGTCAAATTCAAGTAACAAGCGCGCCGGACTCGCAGGTAGCGCAGATTGTCGTACAAGATACAAGTGCAAAACGTGCAGCTCAAATTGCGAATACGACGGCTTCGGTTTTCCAAAAACAAGTGCCTAAGCTTATGAATGTAGACAATGTCAAAGTGCTGTCAAAAGCAACGCTTGGCGAAAGTGCAAGCCCTATTAAACCTCAGCCGCTTTTAAATATTGCCATTGCAGTAGTAGTTGGCTTAATGGTAGGTATCGGGCTATCATTCCTGCTTGAGTACTTAGACAATACGTTAAAAACGGAGCAAGATATTGAAAATATTCTAGAACTTCCTGTGATTGGAGTCGTCACGAATATTAAAGATGTGCCTAAGCCAACAAACGTATCGCGCCCAGATGTAGCTGCTCGCGTACCGCAAAGAGGTGAAACGTATGGCTCGTAAAAACAAAGCTCAAAAAAATGATAAAATGCTGACGTTAAAAAGACGTTTGCTTGCTCATAACAGTCCAAAAGATCCCGTAGCTGAACAGTACCGTACGATTCGTACAAATATTCAGTTCTCAAACGTTGATCAAGATATAAAAACAATTGTCTTAACATCAAGCGGAGCGGAAGAAGGAAAGTCTACGACTTCTTCTAACCTAGCAACGGTTTACGCGCAGCAAGGTTTAAAAGTACTACTAATTGATGCTGATTTACGTAAACCAACGGGTCATTACACGTTCCGATTAGAAAACCACATTGGTCTTACGAATGTATTAACTCGTCAATCTACGTTAGCGCAAGCGGTTCAAGAATCAGAAATTCCTCATCTTTCTGTTCTAACAAGCGGTCCTATTCCGCCAAATCCATCTGAACTGCTAGCATCTGTTCAGATGGCTGAGTTGTTAAAAGAAATGAAAGAGCAGTTTGATATGATCATTTTTGATACGCCTCCGATTTTAGCTGTAGCTGATGCGCAGATTTTAGCGAATCAAGTAGACGGCACGATTTTAGTCGTCAGCAGCGGTAAAACAGAGAAAGACGCTGCGTTAAAATCAAAAGATCTGTTAAGTAATGCGCAAGGCAAACTGCTTGGGGTTGTGTTAAATAACCGCAAAGTAGAAGAAGGAAACTACTACTATTATTATGGTAGCAATTAATCAAAGCCTCCCCGCTAGCATCTGCTAGCGGGGAGGCTTTTTGACGTATTTTTATAGAAAAAACATATAAGAAATTATGACTATTGTTATAAAAAGCTTAAAATGTGAGATTTTTCATAGGTGAAGTATTTATAAAGAATTGGTAAAATTTTTCTATTTGTTTATGTATTGATAAGATAGCTAAAAAGTAGGTTTTTCTCGATAAACAGCGCTTTTTAGGGCTTGTTTAGTAGTTCAAATGAAATGAATAGTTTTATTCAGACTATTCTTAAATATTTACAGGGCGTTGATTCGCAGATGTTTCGACAAAAAAAGACATAGAAATACATGTTATAATATGCTAACATAAGTATTGCTTTTATTAGGTCTTAAGAAGGATAGGGGTGAGGGTAGATGATTGACTTACATTGTCACATTTTGCCTGATGTGGATGATGGTTCTGCAAGTGACGAGATGAGTATTGAAATGGCAAAACAAGCGGTATCAGAAGGCATTACGGCTATTGTTGCTACGCCTCATCATCAGAATGGCAGATATCATAATGAAAAAGAAGCTATTTTACAGAGTGTTGAACAGTTAAATAGTTTATTAGTTCGTGAAGGAGTGCCATTAACCATTTTACCTGGTCAAGAAAACCGTATTTATGGTGAAATCTTAGACGACTATCATCAAGACAAAATTCTCACTTTAAACAATACGGGAAAATACTTGTTTGTTGAATTTCCTTCGAGTCAAGTCCCTCGATATGCGGAGCGGCTGCTGTTTGATATTCAATCACAGGGAATCATCCCTATTATCGTCCATCCAGAAAGAAACAGTCGGTTGTTAGAAGACCCTGATCTTCTCTATAACTTTATTAATAAAGGAGCATTAGCTCAAGTTACAGCTTCTAGCTTGGTTGGACACTTTGGAAAGAAGATAAAGAAATTTTCTCACCAGTTAATAGACGCCAACCTCGTGCATTTTGTTTCCTCAGACGCCCATAACCTCCAACATCGCTCTTTTCATATGCAAGCGGCGATTGATGTGATTGAGAGTGAGCATGGAAGAGATTATTATTATATGTTTCTAGAAAACGCTCAATGCGTTATCGACGGTACACAGTGTTACAAGGAATCTCCAGAAAAAATTATGCGGAAAAAGTTTCTAGGTATTTTTTAATGCCTAGAGGGTAGAAGCTATTGAGCAGTATAGAAATTATGAAAGAATTTGATCATTTACCTAAGAGCGTAAAAAAGGCTGTGCGGTATATTTACCAAGATGCATCTTACGATCAGCTGCTGATTTTAAAGAAACATTTAGCACATGCCATTCAGCAGAAAGAACAAGAACTTTATAAAAAAAGAGACTAGTATTTTCTATTAAAAATACTAGTGCTTTTATACATAATTTAATGAAACTAGGTGACTGCATTGCAACAGCGTATTAAAGTAATGACGATTTTTGGAACACGTCCAGAAGCCATTAAAATGGCTCCCCTTGTATTAGAATTAAATAAACGTTCAGAAGAATTTGAATCTATTGTAACGGTGACAGCTCAGCATCGTGAAATGCTAGATCAAGTGCTGCGTGTATTTGATATTACACCGGATCACGATTTGAACATTATGAAAGACCGTCAAACGCTTATGGACGTAACAACACGCGGACTTCAAGGACTAGATCAAGTCATGAAAGAAGTTCAGCCTGATATCGTACTTGTTCATGGCGATACAACAACAACCTTCATTGCAGGTCTTGCGGCTTTTTATAATCAAATCAAAGTGGGTCATGTAGAAGCGGGTCTTCGTACATGGAATAAATACTCTCCGTACCCGGAAGAAATGAACCGCCAGTTAACAGGTGTATTAGCGGATCTTCATTTTGCTCCTACTACAAAGTCTGCTCATAACTTATTGCAGGAAAACAAAAAAGAAGAAACGTTGTTTATTACAGGAAACACGGCAATTGATGCTCTAAAAACAACTGTGTTAGAAGAATATTCTCACCCCGTATTAGATCGTGTAGGCGATGACCGTTTAATTCTATTAACCGCTCACCGTCGTGAAAATCTTGGTGAACCAATGCGCAATATGTTCCGTGCGATTAAACGAATTGTAGAGGAGCATGATGACGTACAAGTAGTCTACCCTGTACATTTAAATCCTGTTGTTCGTGAATTGGCAGATGAAGTGTTAGGAAATGATCCTCGCATTCAATTAATTGAACCTCTAGAAGTAGTAGACTTCCATAATTTCGCTTCACGTGCTCATATCATTTTAACGGATTCAGGCGGCGTGCAAGAAGAAGCTCCTTCATTAGGTGTGCCGGTATTAGTACTTCGTGATACAACCGAACGTCCTGAAGGTATTGAAGCTGGAACGTTAAAGCTTGCAGGTGTAGAAGAAGAAACGATTTATTCACTTGCTAAAGAGCTTCTAACAAATGAAGAAGAATATGCACGTATGTCTAAAGCGTCCAATCCGTACGGTGATGGCCTTGCTTCAAAACGTATTGCCGATGCGATTAGCGAATATTTTAATACTCAAAATAAGTAATTAGTAGATGGGGGAAGTTTAATCATGTCAAAAGTAAAAAAAGCAATTATTCCAGCTGCTGGATTAGGTACACGTTTCTTACCGGCAACAAAAGCAATGCCAAAAGAAATGCTTCCAATTGTAGACAAACCGACTATTCAGTACATTATTGAAGAAGCCATTGAATCTGGTATTGAAGATATTATTATCGTAACGGGTAAAGGAAAACGTGCGATTGAAGATCATTTTGATAATGCTCCAGAATTAGAACAAAACCTAGTAGAAAAAGAAAAGTTCGAACTTCTAGAAAAAGTGCGTCAATCAGCGAACGTAGAAATTCACTACATCCGTCAAAAAGAGCCAAAAGGATTAGGACACGCGGTTTGGTGTGCGCGTAAATTTATTGGAGATGAGCCGTTTGCGGTACTGTTAGGAGACGACATTGTTCAAGCTGAAACGCCTTGCTTGCGTCAGTTGATGAATCAGTATGACGAAACGTTATCTTCTGTGATTGGTGTGCAGACGGTTCCAGAAAACGAAACAAATCGTTATGGTATTGTAGATCCTATTTCAAGCAACGGCCGCCGTTATCAAGTGGATACATTTGTTGAAAAGCCGGCATTAGGAACAGCACCTTCTAATCTAGCTATTATGGGACGTTATATCTTTACACCTGAAATCTTCAAGTTTTTAGAACAGCAGGAAGTAGGCGCAGGTGGAGAGATCCAATTAACAGATGCAATTCAAAAGCTTAACGAAATTCAGCGCGTATTTGCTTACGACTTTGAAGGCAAACGTTACGACGTAGGTGAAAAGCTAGGATTTATTCAAACGTCGCTAGAATTTGCTCTTCAGCATGAAGATTTACGTGATGATTTACTTACATTTATGGATGAGCTATTACAAAGAGAAAACGTAAAAGCTTAATTGATGTTTCACTAGTTCGCTTGGCGAGCTAGTGAAATTGTATTGGAGTGAAGTTGCTTTGACAAAAAGGGTACTTGTGATTTCTCAACATTTTTATCCTGAAATCGGTAGTGCAGGAAATCGTATAAAAAATATATATAAACTCTTAAAAGATGAAAATTATGACGTAAATGTACTGACGACTGAGCCCACATATCCAAATAAAAAGATCTATCATGACGAACAGTTTTGGGATGATGAGTCAATTGATGAAGAAAATGATGTAACGCGCATTGGTGTGAAAAATCGCAAGTATTCTAGAAGTATTATCAATCGTTTAATGTATTATTTAGAAATTGCTTTTAAAATGATGTTATTCATTTTAACTGACCGAAAACAGTACGATGTGGTTTTCGTTACGTCTCCGCCTATTTTTATTGCTGTCGTCGGGCTGCTTGCCAAATATCGTTATCGAAGGCCGCTTATTTTAGACATTCGAGATTTATGGCCTGAATCGTTAAAAGGGGTAGGGGTATTCAATTATCCGGTCGTTATTTCTGTGTTCAGCCGCCTTGAGAAAATTCTCTATGTGAAAGCTGATCATATTATTGTAAACAGCGAAGGCTTTATTCGGTTTATGACAGAGAAATATGCTATTCCGTTAAATAAAATTCATTTTATGCCTAATGCTGCAAATCGTAATGAAATTTCAATGATTGAATCCGGAAGCGATGTATTTAAAGTTATGTATGCAGGCAATATTGGTTTAGCACAAGATGTAACGGTTCTAATGGACCTTGCAAAAGAACTAAATGAGTATAATATTGAATTGACGGTTATGGGATATGGATTTAAAAAGAAAGAATTTGTGAGCTTTGCCAAAGAGCATAAGTTAACAAATGTTCGATTTATTAAGCCAACTACCCGTCAAGAATGTTTACATATTATTTCTGAACATCATATTGGAATTGTGACGTTGAACGGCAAGCAAGTATTTGAAACGGTTCTTCCTGGTAAGATTATTGATTACATGACTTGTGGAATCCCGATTGTCGCATCGGTTTCTGGCTATGCCAAAGACGTAATTGTTTCACATGAAGCTGGAATTGTATCAGAGACAAATACAGCAGATGAGATGCTCAGACATATTCTGTACTTGTATCAGCATCCTTCTAAAAGAGGTCAAATGTCTCGCAATAGCTTAAATTATGTAAAAAAGCATTTCTTCTGGGAGAAAAATATCGAAGTATTAATACGTTTAATTGAGAATAAAAGTTCTGAACCGCTGCACGTGGAGCAGACAGAATCAGTGGATAAGGTTGAAGTATTATGAGAAAAAATGTCTGTATGTTTGTATGGAATCATTTTACCAATGATGCGCGCGTCCTGCGCGAATGTACGGCTTTATCAGAGAATGGTTATGCCGTTGATTTAATTTGTATTCATGATCCGAACAATCCGGATTTAAAACAGTATGAAGAAGTAAATGAACATTTTCACGTTCATCGCGTAAAGCGTTATCCTTCTTCGCTGCTTTTTATGAAAAAAGCGTATCGTGCCCTTCTAAAATATAAAGTGCTCGCTCTGATCGCTTTATTGCTGTGGTTAGGAGCAGCGTACGTAGCTCCTTATGTAGTTCTTCCTGTTACGATCGTAGCCGCACTGTTATTAAAAACGAAGCTGCAAGTGGTTTGGGTAAGAGGAAGCATTATCTTAAGGATGATTTTAAAAGGCAGGAAGAAGAAATACGAAATTTATCACTCGAATGATTTAAATACGCTTCCTCAAGGGTTTATCTGCTCCAAGCTTCGCTTTAAGCGCAAGTACCTTGTCTATGATTCTCACGAGGTGCAAACGAGTAGAACGGGCTATGACAGCGGCGTATACGCAAAAATGGAGTCGTTCTTTATTAATAAAATTGACTCTATGATTGTAGAAAATCATACACGTGCAAAATACAATGAAGATTTATATGGCTTTTATCCAAACGTTGTCTATAACTATCCGTTTAGACCAAAAAATAAGCAGCAGCAACAAGTGAATTTACACGAACGCTTAGGGCTTCCTGAAAATGAAAAAATTCTGTTGTATCAAGGCGGTATTCAGACGGGACGAGGCCTTGAAAAGCTTGTTAAAGCCGCGCCATTATTTAAAGAAGGAACGTTAGTCTTTATTGGAGACGGACGTATCAAACCAGAGCTAGAGCGTATGGTAGCTGAAATGAAGTTAGAAGATAAAGTGAAGTTTATTCCAAAAGTGCCCTTGCAAGACTTGCCGAAGTATACAAAAAATGCGTACTTAGGTTTTCAAGTATTAAATAATGTGTGCTTCAATCACTATTCGGCTTCTTCAAATAAGTTGTTTGAATACATCATGAGCGATGTACCGGTAGTAGCATGCGACTTTCCGGAGATTAAAAAAGTAGTAGAAGGCGAGCATATTGGATTGTGTGTAGATTCGCATGACTATAAAGAGATTGCGAGTGCTGTTAATCAGTTATTACGAGATCCTGTGCTGCGTGCAACGATGAGCAACAACTGTAAAACAGCGAAGTTCAAGTACAACTGGGAAAGTGAACAAGTTCAATTTTTGAAAGTCTATCAAGCAATATAACGTAAAAGGAGGAACTTACGCGTATGGGTGTCAAACTCCATAGCCATGTATCTGTAGAAGTTCTGGAAAAAGAACTTCAAGTGGTTAAATCGGAACTAATCGAACAATTAAACATAAGAGAAAAAGAATTAAAAGAGTACCAGGATTTGCAAAAACGTTATACGATGCTAGAAAAAAGATATGCGGCTATCAGCCGTTCTTTTCTAGGAAAGTTAACGCTAAAGTATTGGACGGTTCGAAAGCGAATGGGTACAAATAAAGCAACAAAGGGGCATAGATAATGATCAGTGATATTCAAAAGCGTATGAAGTCGATTACGCAAAAAAGAGATTGGGCAAAAGCACATCGCATTCCAAGCCTAGAGTTTTCAGAAGTCGAAGCGAATAGCGGCTGGTTTAAAAAGAATCAAGTTGCTGTTTCATTTAATGAAGACGACCGAAGTTTTACTGTTGATTTGAATTCTAACAACTATACGTATCTAACTTATCGCGAGCAGAATATCGACTTTCAACAAGCTCCTGTAGAAGAAAATATTGCGTTTGACTTTTCAAGTCAGCAAACGCTTGTCTTCAAAGGGACAAAAAGTGAAAGTGTCTCCGTCGAGTTATTCATTATTGAATATAAAAATCGTCAAAAAGTAGGTATACATAGATTTGAAATGAACAGTGAAGGCATTATACCGTTCTCTCAATCTACTGATTCTATCCGCTTAGCGCTGCGCGTGAAAGGGCAGGGAACATTTAAAATTGAGAGCATGTTAATTAATGACCGAGGATTCTGGAATCAAAGCGAACTTTTGACAGAAGGAAATTATATTGTTTTAGAACAAAATCAGTGGTACATGCCTAAGTCCGATCAATTATACTATGATCCATTTAACAAAAAGTTCAACGTAAGTTTTGAAGATAAGCAATTCGCGTATGTAACGCACAGAGAAGGAAATGCTGCTTTCTCTGCTCAGCCTGCAAGTCCAGTGGCTGTTCATGACGATACGCTATCGGTTTGCTTCCAAGGCGAGAAAGAGAATTCTGTTGATGTACGTCTTGCTATTGTCTTTTACCAAGACGGGAAAAAAGTAGGAACAGATGAATTAAAGTTAAACAATAAAAAGCTGATTCATTTCCAAGAAGAATATAACGCTATTCGTCTAGCAGTGAGAGTATCTGGTAAAGGTGAATTTAAGCTTGATGATATCATCATCAACAACGTGTCTTATTGGTGGGTTCATGATGTTGAAGTAACCGTTCCTAAAATGACGGTTGATGCACCTATTAAATATGCTCTTAACGAACACTCTCTTAAAGGATGGCAAGAGTCAAACAATGGTGTTATTTATCATCCTTGGAACCAGCTGTTTCAATCTAAGTTAAAAGGGCAGGAATTCATTCATTTAACAGCTCAGCACTTTAACACAAGTGAAAATATCTCAGTAGCTGTTGATCATGATTCTACGTATGTTATTACGCCAGCAGGTGAAGTGTATGAAGGTATTGAGTTAGTTGTATATGCCGTAGGATATAAAAACAGCAAGCAAAATGAAATTCATCAGCTTGAGCTAAATGAAAAAGCTGAACTGCGTTTCAAAAAAGATACGGAACACGTTGAGTTTTTAATACGTGTGACGGAGAGCGGATTCTTTAAAGGCTTGCAGATTAACATTCAAGAAAAGCCAATTGAAATTACCAACAGTGCACAGCTAGAGTTACAAGCTTCAGATTGGTTTGCAAGCGCGAAGAAATTAGTACAGCTTTCTACATCAGAAAAAGGGCTCCGCGGTTCAGTAAATATTGAAGCTGGCAAAAACAGCTATATTTCGTATAAAGAAACAAATAATAGTTTTAAAATGCTTCCGACTCACCATATCATGACGATGCAAAAAGGATTTGAATATGAGTTCACTGTAAAAGGTAAAGCAGATGAAGATGTAGCTGTGATTCCAATGTTTATTGGGTATTCAGATGAAGAAAAGCTTCAAGTGCTGCAGCTAAAATTTAACTCAATGACAAAAGTGCAAATTCATCCTGACATTACACAGTTCCGAATTGCTTTACGCGTTTCTGGAAAAGGTGAATTTGATGTTCATACGATTTCTATTAATGAAATGAAAAGCATTGAACGAGAGCAGTCATTAGATTACGTAGCAAAACAAGAAGTAGATGCATTTAACATGCTTCCTCCAAAGCCAATCAAAGAAATGAAGATGGCAGTTATTTTTGACGAATTTACGACGGCTTCTTATGAACATGAGTGTAAATTAATTAAAATGACTCCGGATAACTGGCTTGAGGTTATGACAAAAGAACAGCCAGACTTGCTAATGGTTGAATCTGCTTGGCGTGGTAACGGAGGCGTTTGGAATAAGCGTGTTGGTTACTACGGAGAAGAGAATATGAAGCCTCTTTACTCACTGTTAGCTTGGTGCAAAGAGCATAATGTGCCAACCGTATTCTGGAACAAGGAAGATCCTGTTCACTTTAATCGTTTTATTGAAACAGCTAGACGATTTGATTATATTTTCACAACGGATGAAAACATGGTTCCTTACTACCAAGAAAGAGCTGGACATCAAAACGCATTTGCGCTGCCGTTTGCTGCGCAGCCGGCTATTCATAACCCGATTAAAATCGTGGATGAACGCGAAAACAAAGCATGTTTCGCTGGATCTTATTATCGTCATCATGAAGAAAGATGTATTGATATGGACCGATTATTAGATGCCGCGGCTAAAGTGGGATTAGATATTTATGATCGAAACTATATTCAAAACTTAAAAGGGCTTATGCCAAATCATCAATTCCCGGATCGCTTTGTTCCTTATGTAAAAGGAAACTTAAAGTATTACGAAATTGATAAAGCATATAAAGGCTACAAAGTTATGATTAACGTAAATACAGTAAAAGAATCTCCGACGATGTTCTCTCGCCGTGTATATGAAGGGTTAGCATGTGGAACACCTGTTATTAGTACGTATGCACAGGGAATTGGAGAAATTTTCGGCGATCTTGTTTATATGTCTGAAGATCCAACGAGTTTGCATGAAGAATTCAAACAGCTGTTAGAAGATGAGCGTTACTACGAAGAAAAAGCTTTAACGGGTATTCGAGATGTATTAACTAAGCATACGTATACGCATCGCCTAGAGTACATCATTGAGAAAGTGGGCTTAAACTTTGCTTTTGAACTGCCAACAGTTACGGTAGTTGCGATTGCTAATACGCGTCAAGAGTTTGAGAGCATCGTTGATCAATTTAACCGTCAAGCTTATGAAAATAAGCAATTATATATTCTAGTAGATACATTCGATGGCTATTTAGACCTTTACAATAAGTACAACACAAAAACCATTCACACGTTTGTTCGCAGTTATATGCACAACTACTTAAACATTCGCGACTGGATTTCAAGTGAGTATGTAACGTACTTTGGCCAAGGTAGCTATTATGGGCAAAATTATTTACTAGACTTAATGCTGAGTACAACGTTTACGGACAGTGACTTTATTGGTAAAACAACTCACTACAGTGTGGAAAACGGAAAGCTTGAAGAGAAAAATGCAGGTCAAGAATACGAGTTTGTAAGAGAGTTATCGTCACAGAGCTCCGTTGCTAAAACAAATGTATACAGCAATCTTTCACTTGAGCAAGTAATTAATCTCTTTGAACAAGATCAAAGTCTTGCGTCATATGCTAAATACGGCAAGCAGTTCTTTAGTAATGACAAATTTAATTACTTGAAATTAGAAGATAGCAGCAAGGACGACATCACTGCTATGGTAAATAAAATAGAGCTGTGAGGTTACAAAAATGAAAAAGATATTATTTGCAGGACATGATTTAAAATTTGCACGTATCATTATGGACCGTTTGGCAAGCCGTCCTGGGTTTGAAATTAAAACGGACGAGTGGAGTGGCCATAATGCTCATGATGAAGAACAGAGCCAAGCTTGCTTAGAATGGGCCGACGTTATTGTTTGCGAATGGGGACTTGGAAATGCAGTGTGGTATTCTCATCATAAAAAGCCTCATCAGCAGTTAATTGTACGCATGCATCTTCAAGAGCGTGATACGATTTACCCTCATAGTTTTAACATGGAAAATATCGATAAAATTATCGCGATTTCTCCATACGTATATGAAGAGTTTTATCGAACGTTTAATTTTCCGCGTGAAAAGATGACGATGATTTATAACGTAGTAGATACAGAAAAAGTGGATGGCTCCAAAACGGAAGACGCTAAATATCATTTAGGCATTATTGGAATTTGTCCACAGCGAAAGCGTCTAGACTTAGCTGTAGATATGCTAGATAAGTTATGGCATCAAGATAATCGCTATAAGCTGTTTGTTAAAGGAAAAATGCCGCAGGAATATTCATGGCTGTGGAATAAAGAAGAAGAGCGTGAATATTACGAAGCAATTTTTAATCGTATCGAAAAAGCTCCGTGGAAAGACGCTGTTATTTTTGAAGGGTTCGGTGATATTTCTGAATGGCTTTCAAAGGTAGGAATTATTCTATCAACAAGTGATTTTGAAAGCTTCCACCTTTCACCAAGTGAAGGAATGGCTTCAGGCGCTTATCCAATTATTCTCAACTGGGATGGCAGTGATACGATCTATCCTAAAGAGTATCTTCTATCTGATGTGGAGGAAGCAGTAGCACGTATTCTAGCACTGAACTCAAAAGAAACAGATGCAGAGCTTCAAGCTTCTTTAAAAGAGTATGTAAAGCAGCACTTTGGAGCTGAAAAAGTAGCGAATCAATGGGAAGAGTTAATTGTGAACGTTGCGGAACCTGTTTTAAGTTAATCTATAAGTTCCTTTTGAAATTTATAGTTTGTATGCGTACAGCGCGCATATGAGAAAGTGGGAAATGACTGAATGATAAATACAAAAAAAGCATTAACGGCATTGGATGAAGAAAAAATTCAAAAGCTGATGAGGATCTTACCGAAAAGTCGGAATAAAGATCCGCTAGCAGCTGCTAAAAACATTATGGGTAATAAATATCCGCTTCCGCCTTTTGGGGTCATTCGATACCCAAAAGGAATTCTATGGAATGAAGATAAATCTAGAAGTTTTTTACGCTTGATTCATGGTCATACTTTTTTAGGATGTTTGACGGATGCTTACGAAGAAACCAAAGAAGAGCAGTACAAAGATAAAGCCATTGGTTTAGTCAAAGATTGGATTCAAAAAAATCCTTATCCTAATGGTTCAAATGAAATGGCTTTTCACGATGAAACAACGGCAATGCGTTTGCAGTATTGGTTGAGATTATACATCTTAGCGAAGGACAAGCTTGCTTCGTCGGATGAACAGCTTATCTTAGAGAATATGGCTAAAACAGCTAATTTACTGTCTCAAGATGATTTTCATTCAACAAATACAAATCACGGCATGTTCCAAGATATTTCTTTGCTTGCTTACGCGATGTATTTCGAAGAGGCAGATAATGAGTCGGATCGTTATCGTGATATTGCATTAAAGCGTCTCGTTGATTACTTTACCTATGTGTATACAGAAGAAGGCGTACATAAGGAACATTCGCCGTCGTATCATTTTCTTGTATCTAATTATTTAAATAAATTGGTCGTATGGCTGAAAGATTTGAGCCCTAACCATGCAAAGTTTTTTGTTGATTTATTTAAAAAGACAGAAAAATATGCAACCTATATTATTCGACCAGACGGACTGTTCCCGCCTCTTTGTGATACAGAATCGAAGCCTGTTGTAAACAGCAGTTACCGAAGCTTGTACAAAAGTGAAGAGTTTCTATATGCAGTTCACCAAGGTAAAGCTGGGAGAATGCCTGTAGAAAAAGATGCGGTGTTCAAAGACTCCGGTTATGCGATTTTCAGGAGCGGATGGGAAAGAAAAGAAAAAGAAACGTACGTACTGTTTTCTGCAGCTTATCACACTAGTTACCATAAGC
This sequence comes from Priestia sp. P5, assembly GCF_029522155.1. Classification (NCBI taxonomy): domain Bacteria; kingdom Bacillati; phylum Bacillota; class Bacilli; order Caryophanales; family Bacillaceae; genus Priestia; species Priestia sp. P5. The sequence continues at coordinate 542,915 of NZ_JAKWFJ010000002.1, forward strand.
ACAGTGACGACTTAAATATGCACATTTATTCAAACGGTGATATCATTACGGAAGCTGGGCCAAATGGATATAATTACAAAGATAAGTTTACGAAATATGCATATTCTTCATTTGGACACAACACGCTAATCGTGGATGGCCGCGGTCTTCCTCGAGTGGATCATCAGCACGAAAAAGTATATATAAAAGATTATCAGCTAACGGAAGACTACTCGGAAGCAACGGGAGTGAATGAACGTTATAGTGGAGTTACCCATACGCGTAACGTACGCTATAACAAGCAGCTTGAGCATATCACTGTACGTGATCAAATCGCTTCAGAAGATACTCATCAATACAAGCTGTTTTGGCATGTAGCTCCGGACTTAGAAGTTCACGTAAGAGATCAAATTGTGGAGTTATTTAGAAACAATAACAAAGTAGCTGAACTTGAAATTACGTCTACTACAGACGTGAATATACGAGCAGTGCGTGAACAAACAGTTCCGCACGTGCAAGGATGGGTATTTCCTAAAATGGAATCGAAACAGCCTGCTACTGTGCTGGAACTGGATTTCAGCAGCGGCAAAGATTCCGTTGAAGTAGTAACAGAATTCCGCTTGGCGAATTATAAAATCGCAGCAAGAGATCAAGGGCCATTTGAATTAGAGTCACACTATCAATCTATGAATGGCGTGAAGTATCATTTTGTTCCAGCAGCTGATGAGACATTACAGGATAAATTGGTTATTGTCTTTTCTGCTTTAGCTAATAAATATCATTATGTATATAATTATATGAAAACGTTAGATGAAGTTGGAGCAAATAAACTTTTCATTTTAGATGATTTTGGTGAACAAGGATCTTACTACTTAGGCAAAAATAGAAATCATGTGATTGAAACAAGCGTATCTTCGCTTATTCAATATATTATGTCCAAGCACGGTTTTACGCACAAAAATGTTATGACCGTAGGCTCGTCTAAAGGCGGCTATGCGGCGTTATACTATGGAATTAAGTATCATTTTGGACAAGTAATTGCCGGTGCTCCTCAAAGTAAATTAGGAGACTTTTTGATTGATCAGGCAGAGCATGTCAACATTGCAGAGTATATTTCAGGCTCGGATAATGTAAACAAAGAATACTTAAATCAAATTCTATTTAACTTACTAGATCAGCCTGTAGATAGCGCACCAGACATCCGTTTGTATGTAGGAACGTGGGATTATCATCACAAAAGTCATGTTCTTCCGCTGTATCACCAGCTAAAAGACAGAGGGTATAAAGTAACGCTAGATTTAGAAGATCGAGCAAACCATAAGGATTTGAAAGGTTATTTTCCTCTGTATCTTGGCCGAACGATTAGCGAAATTTTAGATGTGCAGTATGTCGAACATGTGCCATTTAAAATTAAAAGAGCTCTTTTAAAAGATAACAAGAGCTACTTTATTGCAAGATGTGATACAGAAGGCCACGGCAATTTGGAGTACGCATACTACATTTACAAAGACGACAAAATCGTTCACAAAACGTCTTATATCGAGGAAGAAATTTTTCGTTACAAGCCAAGAGCTAAAGGCGAATACAGATGTAGAATTTTTGTAAGAAATCAATACAAACAAAAAGCGGTTAGAGACACGAATAGTGTCTTTATATAAAACATTATTAAGCAGTTAACACAGGAGGAAATAAAATGAAACTTTGTACAGTAGGATTAGGATATATTGGATTACCAACGTCTATTATGTTTGCAAAACATGATGTGGACGTTGTGGGTGTCGACGTAAGTCAACGCGTAATTGAATCATTAAACAATGGGAAAATCCATTTAGAAGAGCCTGGTCTGCAGGAAGCATTAAATGAAGTAATTGAAAAAGGTACATTCCGCGCAGCATTACAGCCGGAAAAAGCAGATGCATTCATCGTAGCTGTACCAACACCAAACCATGATGACCAACACAAATCTTGTGATCTATCATATGTATTAAGCGCTGTAAGCAACGTTATTCCTTACTTAGAAAAAGGAAACGTATTAATCGTAGAATCTACAATCGCACCGCGCAGCATGGATGACCATGTGAAACCGTTAGTAGAAGCAGCTGGCTTTGAAGTTGGAAAAGACGTGTTCTTAGTACATTGTCCAGAACGTGTACTTCCAGGACAAATCCTTCATGAACTAATCCACAACAACCGTATTGTTGGAGGACTTACGCCAAACTGTACAGAAGCTGGTGCAATGGTATACAGCACATTTGTAAAAGGTGAAATCATTAAAACAGATGCAAAAACAGCAGAAATGTCAAAACTAATGGAAAACACATTCCGTGACGTAAACATCGCATTAGCAAACGAATTAACAAAAGTATGTAACGAATTAGAAATCGATGCGTTAGAAGTTGTTCAAATGGCTAACAAGCATCCGCGTGTAAACCTTCATACACCAGGACCAGGTGTAGGCGGGCACTGCTTAGCTGTAGACCCATATTTCATCGTTGCAAAAGCGCCTAAAACAGCGCAGCTTATTAATCTAGCAAGAACAATTAACACATCTATGCCTCAATACGTAGTAGACAACACAAATGCTCTAATGGAAAAAGTAGACGGACGCGTTGTGACAGTATTCGGTTTAACGTATAAAGGAAACGTAGACGATATCCGTGAAAGTCCGGCAATGGAAATCTATGATTTATTAAAAGCAGAAGGCAAATACGAAATTCGCGCATTTGATCCTCACGTAGAACAAGATTGGGTTGAACAAGATATCAAGGAAGCTGTACGCAATTCTGATCTAGTTCTTGTGTTGACAGACCATAATGAATTTAAAGAATTAAACTGGAGCGAATTGGAAGGTATGGCAACAAAACGTATTTTCGATACGAAAAACGTGGTAGCTAACCGTTCTGACGATTTCAGCTACATTAACTATGGTAACCTACATGCATTCCTTAAGAAGGAAGAAGTAATGGCATGAATTCTGTAGGGAGGATTTTGAAAGAACAATCCTCGAATTTTCATTTAATATTGAGATTATCTCTTTATGATGCAAAAAGTAAATACCAAATGCACTATCTTGGAGCTGTATGGCAGTTTTTAGGACCTGCCATACAGATTCTTCTGTACTGGCTTGTTTTTGGATTAGGAATTCGTGGAGGAGCACCCGTACACGGAATTCCATTTTTTGTATGGCTAATTGCAGGGTTAATCCCTTGGTTTTTTATTAGTCCTTCCATTACTCAAGGTTCAAACAGTGTGTATGCAAGGGTAAGTTTGGTTTCAAAAATGAAGTTTCCAGTCAGTGTACTGCCAACTGTCACGATTGTCAGTAACAGTTTTCAGTTCATCATCATGATGCTGGTTATGGGAGTTATCTTTGTCATTTACGGAATTAATCCGGGATGGTATTTACTTCAATTGCCATATTATTTAGTAGCATTATTTGTGTTTTTATTTGCACTCACGCTGCTAACATCAACTATTTCAACGTTAATAAGAGATTTTCAGCAAATATTACAATCATTAATGAGAATGGTGCTTTACTTATTGCCTATTTTATGGGATACGTCTAAATTGTCACATGTATATGAAACGATTTTAAAATTAAATCCACTCTTTTACATCGTGCAAGGATTTAGATATTCATTGTTAGGTTACGGTTGGTTTTATGAGGATTGGATATACACATTATATTTTTGGGTTATCACATTATTAATACTAACAGTAGGATCAATCCTACATTTGAAATTCAGAAATAAATTCATCGATTACTTGTAATCTAGGAGCGTAATCTATGGCACTAAAAGTTCAGTTTGAGAACGTTAGTAAAAAGTATGTTTTATATAAAAAAAGATCCGATAAACTGCTTGAAATTTTCTTTCCAAAAAAGAAAAATGAAAGCTTTTACGCACTAAGAAACATTTCTTTTTCTGTAAATGAAGGAGAAACAATTGGTGTTGTAGGAATTAATGGATCGGGAAAATCAACTCTTTCTAACTTGCTGTCGCAAGTTGTGCCTCAGACGTCAGGTGATATTAAAATCAATGGTGAAACATCATTAATTGCTATTTCGGTAGGGTTAAATAATAACTTAAATGGATTAGAAAATATCGAATTGAAGTGTCTGATGCATGGACTAACGAAAGAAGAGATTAAAAAAATCACTCCTGATATCATCGAATTTGCTGATATCGGAAAATTTATTACTCAGCCTGTTAAAAACTATTCGAGCGGTATGAAATCAAGGCTTGGATTTGCCATTTCGGTTCATACTAATCCTGACATACTGGTAGTCGATGAGGCTTTATCAGTAGGAGATCAAACATTTTACGATAAGTGTTTGAAAAAGATTAATGAATTTAAAGAACAAGGTAAAACTATTTTCTTTATCAGTCATTCGTTGACTCAAATCCGCAGTGTATGCAACAAGGTCATGTGGATTCACTTTGGAGAGTTAAAGCAATTTGGCGGCACTCGTGTTGTTTTAGAAAAATATAAAGAGTTTGTTAAATGGTTTAATGGATTAACTGATGAAGAGAAAAAGCAGTATAAACTAGATATGCTGGCTAATCAGGCAAAAGATGAATATGCCTTGATGAATGAAAAGAGTGAGTATAATCAGTCATTATACTCGTTAGAGCAGCGTACGAAGCGACGTGAACGGAAAAAAGAAAGACGAAAAACGTTCAAGCTTTATTTTCAAGTAGGCATTTTATCTATGCTGTCTTTGTTTTTAGCGATTTTAATGTTTTATACATAAGGTTTATAAAGCATTTTAATAATATTGAGAATAGATATGTAGATTGATATATCTACTATTCAAGGAGGATCTCTAATGAAAGCAAAAGTATTAATTCCAATCGTAGCAGGTGCACTATTATTCACAGGCTGCAGCAATGACAAAGAAACTGCAAGCAAACCAACTAAAACGGAACAAACTCAACAAGAAAAAACAGCATTAAACAAGGTCTCTATTAAAAACGTAGGAGACAAACGCTTAGAAGTAAAAACAACAGCGGAAGGGAAAGACCTTAAATACGCTTATTCCGTTTATAAAGACGGAAAGCTATTCCAAAAAATCCCTTATTCATCAAAAAAAGAGTTGGCTTATAAGCTAACGAAGTCTGGCGACTATCGTGTACGCGTATACGTGAAAGCTGGAAAAGAAAAAGCTGTTGCTAAAAGCACAGAATTAGTAAAAGTAACGAAATCATAATAAAAAAAGATCACGGGATACATCCCGCGATCTTTTTTTATTTTAGATTTAAACTTTCTTTTAATTCAGCAGATAGTTGGTTACGCGTGTCATCAGATACGGCATAGTAATAGATACCGTTAATCTTTTGGCCTTTTCCATCTATTTGAAGCTGTTCTGAATGTTTACGTGCGTCTTTATAGTTTGATTGAATTTGCTTCATATCATCAAACGTAAGGTTTGTTTTTACATTTTGGCCAATTGCATCTAGAATTGTACCGTAGTTTGTTAAAGACTGAACGCTAGCTCCTTCGTCAATAACGCCTTCAATTACTTGACGCTGACGCTGTTGACGTCCAAAGTCACCGCGAGGGTCTTGTTTACGCATACGTGTGAAAGCCAATGCTTCTTTACCATCTAACGTTAGAGGGCCTTTTTGGAAGCTGTAGCCGTCATAATCAAATGCAAGAGTATTATTTACAGTTACGCCGCCAACAGCGTCTACAATGTCTTTAAAGCTTTCCATATTCACTTGAACGTAGTAGTCTACAGGAACGTCTAAGAATTTTTCTACCGTATTTACGGACATGTCTACGCCACCAAAAGCATAAGCATGGTTGATTTTATCTTGTGTGCCTTTTCCTACAATTTCAGTTCGCGTATCACGTGGAATACTCACCATCTTCATAGACTGTGTCTTTGGGTTTACCGTCATTAAAATAGTAGAATCTGAACGTCCGCGGTCACCGGCACGCTGATCTACTCCTAATAGTAAAATAGAAATAGGATCTCCATTTGCTAAGCTCACTTTATTTGAGCGCTTTTCAGATACATCACGTTTTAACGGTTCGTGAGTTTGTGTAAATGTCTTTTCAACGGAATGCCATATGCTATATGCATAGCCTGCTACACCTAGAATTAATACTAAAATAATACCAAGAATAATTTTAAACGCGCGTTTCTTTTTCGGTTTTTTTCGTTTGCGTCTGCGCGCGTTTGAAGGTTGTACTTGTTCTTCCATGTGGAACCTCTCTTCCTTTTCCTTATGTATTGATAAAATAAATGTCTTCTATGTAAGCCATTATTCTTATCTTATTCATCAGAAAACACGTCAAAATGATTAAAAAAATGACAAATTTAATCAAATTTCTTCATGTACTTTAAAATTATATTATAATAAAAGAAAAAAAGAAAGATATAGTAAGGGAGACATTTTATGAAAATTTTAATTAATGCATTTGCTATTCTCATCTTTATCTCGTCTTTAGTAGCAGGAAAGATGTATTGGAATCATCAATTAGACAAACAGTTTGAAACGAAGCCTATAAGAGTAAGCGCAGCCGAAACAAAAAAGGATCTGCAAACCGAGACTAAGAATCTGCCGGAATCAATTGTAAAGAAATTAGAGAATGCAAAGAAAACAGGAAATCCCGTAAAACTTGTAATTGCAGGATCCGCTCCCGAGAAAGATGTAAAGACATGGGGAACTTTATTGAAAGATAAAGTAGAAGATACATATGGGACAGATTTAATAAATGTAGAGTTGTATGAATACAAACAAATGAATACATTACAATTTGTGAAATCAAAAACGTATGAAGAAATTACAGAAGCAAAGCCTGATATCTTGCTTTTTGAACCATTTTTATTAAATGATAACGGCGTAGTAGGTATTAACAATACAATTGATAACTTGCAAATTATTATGAATCATATTGAAAGTGAAAATAAAGACCTAGTTACTATTTTTCAACCATCTGCTCCGGTCTATCAAGCTCAAAATTATCCTAACGACGTAAATGCTTTAGAAACCTTTGCTAAAGAAAATGGATACGAGTTTGTAAATCATTGGAGTGCATGGCCAGATTATAATGAGGAAGGCATTTTAAAGTATTTATCTGATGAAAATGGTCAACCGAACGAAGAAGGTGAGAAGGTATGGTTCAAATTTCTCTCTGAGTATTTTACCAATTCATAATGAAAAAGCACGCTACCTTATAAAGAAGGTGCGTGCTTTTATTTTTTAATTTGCTGCAACAAGTAAAAGTAAAGCGTTAAGCTGTTCTAAAAATCTTTCATAATAAGCTGGCTGATAGTGTCTTGGCGTAAGACCCCATTTGTGATTTTCATCTGCCATAAATTCTTCTTTTATTTCAAGGTATGTACTATTGTTAATTTTGTTGCCAAGGTATGTATACATATACTCTAATTGCTGATTGTGACGCTGAATTTCGTCTTGATTTTCAAAAACTTGAACGTTTCCTTCTTTATCTACATATTTTTCTTTCCAAAACGCTTTATGAATAATGACTTTTGAAATGCTGCTTGCGTTGATTCTTTCGCATATTTTATCAGCAGAGCTTTCCCATAATTCATCAGTGCGTTCTACAATTCTTTTACTTTTTAAATCATTCATTAAATTAGATTGAGCAAATTCTTTAGAAAGAGCGATGTAAGATTCTCCGCGTTTCATAAGTCTTAATCTTTCAGAGAGTAAGTCAATGATTAACGTGTCGGCAGGCTCTTCATCCACATGTTTTAAGAAAAGTTTATTAAGATCATTGTATACACTTCTACGCTGGAATTTGGACTCAATGTGGATGCCTCGAATGGAAAGTCCAACAGGTTTGGATGCTAGCGATATAATATTCGTTCTAGCAAAATACTCATTAATTTCATATTGATGGTCAAACATAGCAAAAGGGTCTCTAGAAACGCAGCTTCCTAGAATGTCAATTTTCTTCTTCAAATTCATCTACAACTCCTACAATATTTTCTCATTTTTAGACACATATAGAAAAACTATAAACGAAGAAGAAGAGAAAAGTCAATCAGTGTTTAGGTATATTTACTCATTTTCTATCTTGTACATTTTGAATCGTTTCTTTTTAACATTTTCTTCAAGAAAAGAATGTTGCATTTCATTACAAAATGAACGTCTATCAACCCCAAAAGAGAGCATGAGCAAAAATAGATACTTATGCTAGAAGATAGAAAAAAAGCCCTGTGATATAATATAATTCATGGAATACTATCCATGATCTGAGGCATAGAAAGAGGAGAAAAAAATGATAGATATATATACCAATATCTTGCCAAATGTGAACAGTGGTCCCAAAAGTGTAGAAGAGTTTTTAGAAATGGCAAATGTATTAGTGAAACAAGGAGTAACAGAAGTCGTAGCAGCACCTCTTTATGACGGAAAAGATTCCAGCTATAAAGAAGGCGTGGATCTTGCGAATGAATGGTTAAGAAAATCTTCTATTTCGTTAAGCGTTTTACCAGGTCAAAAAGTAATTGCCTCTACCAATATGATTGTATCAAACGAAGAGTATTACACGATGACAATAAATGAAAATGAAAAATATATGTTTTTACACATTCCACAAGACGTGGAAATTGAAGTGTTAGAAAATATTGCTTACGAGCTTCAGCTAAAAGGTATTGTACCGGTTTTAAATGAGCCTGAGTGTCATTCATTATTTGTGGAGAACCCTCCGCACTTGTACAAGCTCGTAAAAAATGGAGCAGTCGTTCAGCTGTCTGCACAAAGTGTGCTGGGCCGCAACGGCAGTAAAGCTAAAAAAGCAGCTTATCAGTTCATTGATCACGGATTAGCACACGTTATTGCATCAGGTGTAAATCGTGAAAATTACCAGCAGTACGGCCTGCAAAAAGCCTATTCAGCCGTTTCTAAAAAATACGGCAACAGCAAGCTCTATCATTTCATGGAAAATGCTGAGGCTATTGCGAGTGGAAAGGCTGTTTATAAACAAGAGCCTGAACGCATCAAAAAAACAAAATTTCTAGGAATCTTTTAACTTTTCCCTTTGTACCCTGATTAACTTCTGTTTAATCAGGGTATTTGCATACAAAGACCTATTTAAATCCCTTCTTTTATCATCATTATTTGGAGTTATTTTACAAATTTTGTTTGCGTTCTCACATAGAGTGATAGTAAAATATTGTTAGTTAAGTAGATGACAGGAAAGTACGCGGTTTTCCGGGGTTCGTGGAGGTAAATGTCGAGAAGAATACATAGTTTCACACTAGAAATCGTCGTAGAATAGAGCTATACAAGACGCAGGGAGGGAAATAAAGTGATTGATATTCATACGTACATATTGCCTAATATCGATAGCGGACCTGAGGAAGTAGACGGCTTTTTGAAGATGGCACGCTCCTTAGCGGATCAAGGTGTTCAGTCCGTGGTGGCGACGCCGCTTTATGATAGCGATCAAGAATTTATGAAACACCATTTATTTCTCTATGTAAATGCAGCTAATGAATGGCTCACAAATTCATGTGTTCCTCTACAAGTATTACCAGGTCAGCTTGTCCCTTTATCGCCTCAGCTTCTGCGAAACTATGAGCGAAATCAGCTTCTTACACTTAATCACACCGATAAATATTTGTTTCTTTCACTGCCTGAATATGATATCTCACCTTATTTTGAAAAAACGCTGTATGATCTTCTCACAAAAGGCGTTGTGCCTATTCTACGTTCACCAGAATGTCATCCGATTTTCCGAGATCACCCTGAGCGTTTGTATGAGCTTGTTAAAAAAGGCGTACTCGTTCAGCTAAGCGCCGCTAGTATTCTTGGTTTAAACGGAAAAAAAGAAAGAAAAGCGGCGTGTATGTTTATTAAATACCGCTTAGCCCACGTGATTGCCTCTGGCGTTCATGCTCGCAATTACCACGACTATTCACTTTCAAAAGCGTATGATTACATTTCCGATATGTACGGTGCGTCAGAACTTTATTTTTTTATTGAAAATGCAGAGGCGATTATCGACGGTCGTCCGGTTCATCAATTAGAGCCTGAGCCAATGAAAAAATTTAGTTTATTTAAATTATTTAGCTGAAAACAAGGGACTTTTCCATAAAAACGGGAAAGTCCCTTGTTTTGTCTTTCTTTCATTGTGGTATGGAATAGAAACAAAGTTAAAGAAAGGAAGGCTGAATATGATAAAAACTACAGCTGGAAAAGCAGCTATGTCCGTGTTAAAAGAATGGAAGATCGATCACATTTTCGGTATGCCGGGAGATTCAATCAATCATTTTATGGACAATCTGCGCAGTGAAAAAGATGAAATTGAGTTTATTCAAGTCCGTCATGAGGAAGTAGGCGCACTTGCGGCATCTTCTTACGCTAAAATCACGGGTAAAATCGGCGTGTGTCTATCAATTGGAGGGCCGGGTGCGATTCATCTGTTAAACGGCTTATATGATGCCAAAGCAGACGGTGCACCGGTGCTAGTGCTAGCCGGACAGGTGCCACGTGCAAAGCTTGGCAATGAATCATTTCAAGAAGTGAATTTAGAACGTGTTTTTGACGATGTGTCGGTGTTTAATCACCGCGTAGACTCGCCTGAATCATTTCCGCATCTGCTGCAGCAAGCCATTCGAACGGCTTATGCGAAAAAAGGCGTTGCGGTTCTAGTTATTCCAGATGATATTCCGTCTTCAACGATTAAAATTGATGAAAAAACGCCAATTGCTAATGTCTCAAAATCCATTTCTCACAGTGACCCAGAAGATGTAGCTAAAGCGCTTCTAGCCATTAAATATGCGAAAAAACCGGTTATTTTAGCAGGAACGGGTGCAAAGCATGCGAAGCTTGAGTTAGCACAGTTTGCGGAAAAAATCGCGGCGCCGATTATCTTTACGCTTCCGGGTAAAGGCATACTGCCTGATCATCATCCTTATAACCTCGGTCAGCTCGGGCAGATTGGGACAAAGCCGGCGTATGAAGCAATGGAAGAAACCGATTTGTTAATTATGATTGGAACTTCGTTTCCATACCGTGAGTTTTTACCAGATGGAGTCGAAGCAATACAGCTAGATTCCGATGCCACACAAATTGGCAGACGCTATCCTGTATCGATTGGATTAGTCGGAGACTCGAAAACGACGCTGTCGCAGCTTGCGCATAATTTAGATTATCAAGAAAACCGCCGTTTCTTAGAAGAGTGTCAAGTTAATATGGAAAACTGGTGGAAGCACGTAGAAAAAGAAGAAAATGAAGTGAGTACGCCAATCAAGCCGCAGCAAGTCATTCCTAAGCTGCAAAAAATCGTAGATGATGATGCGATTGTATCTGTTGATGTCGGGAACGTGACGGTATGGATGGCGAGACATTTCCGCATGACGAATCAAAAATTTGTCATTTCCAGCTGGCTGGCAACGATGGGCTGCGGACTTCCGGCTGCGATTGCAGGAAAGCTTGCCCATCCGGAAAAACAATCGGTAGCCGTGTGCGGTGACGGAGGCTTTACGATGGTCATGCAAGATTTTGTGACGGCTGTGAAGTACAAGCTGCCAATCGTTGTAGTCGTCCTTAATAACAGTGAAATCGGGATGATTAAATATGAACAAGCGATTCAAGGTCATTTGGATTACCAAACGCAGCTTGGTGAAATGAACTTTGCAAAGTTCGCTGAATCGTGCGGAGGGATTGGCTATCGTGTTGAAAAACACGAAGAGCTCGAAACAGCATTTGAAAAAGCAGCGCTTGCGAATGTCCCTGTTGTGATTGATGTCGTTATTGCGGATGAACCGCCGCTTCCAGGCAAAATTTCATTTGGACAAGCAGCGAATTATTCAAAGCACATCATGAAAAAGTTTTTCAAAGAACATGAGCTCGAAATGCCGCCGCTTCGTAAAGGACTAAGCAGAATGCTTTAATCAGTGACTCTCCGCATAGGAGAGTCTTTTTAGGAGGGATATCATGGGAGTGTTTGAAATCATTTTACTTATTTTTGGTGCGGTCATGATGCTTGTGATTGTAGTGCCGGTTATTATCGCTATTATTCTTTGGATGAAAGATGAAAAACAAGAAGAGCATTCGGTTTTGAGAAACTATCCGCTGCTCGGGAAAATGCGCTATATTTTTGAGAAAATGGGGCCTGAACTGCGTCAGTATTTATTTTTAAATAATAACGAAGGCAAGCCGTTTTCTCGAAATCAATATGAACAAACCGTTAAGTCAGGCAAGTATCTCAACCGAATGATAGGATTTGGCTCAGAGCGTGATTTTAGCGAACCGGGCTACTACATTCGAAACGCGGTGTTCCCAAAGCAGCGCGACGAAATGAAAGCGGATAATACGCAAAAAATTAAAACGAAAGTATATAAAATGGACGCGGATAACTTATTCAGCCGAAGAGAGCACCGAGAAGAAAAAGAAGCGGATCCGTTTTATTTGCGGGATGAAGAAGCGGTCGTTATAGGGCCTTCATGCAAAAAGCCGTTTGTTGTAAAAGGATTAATCGGCCAATCCGGCATGAGTTTTGGTGCGCTTGGTGACCATGCGATTACCGCTTTATCATTAGGATTAGGACGAGCAGGCGGCACGTGGATGAACACGGGAGAAGGAGGCCTGTCACCGTATCATTTAAAAGGAAACGTCGATATTATTTTTCAAATTGGGCCAGGGCTTTTTGGCGTTCGGACAAAAGAAGGCGAATTTTCCTGGGAAGAATTTAAAAAGAAAAGTGAAATGAACCAAATCAAAGCGTTTGAAATCAAGCTGGCGCAAGGAGCCAAAACGCGAGGCGGTCACGTGGACGGTTCAAAAGTAACGGAAGAAATCGCCAAAATCCGCAACTTGAAGCCAGGAGAATCGGTAGACAGTCCAAACCGTTTTAAAGAGTTTGCTTCGTATCCTGAAATGTTCCAGTTTATTGAAAAACTTCGAGATGTAGGGGGCAAGCCAGTAGGCATTAAAATGGTTGTCGGAAACACAAATGACCTTGAAGAAATGGCGGCGTATATGAAAGAGACAGGAAGCGGTCCTGACTTTATTACGATTGACGGAGCAGAAGGAGGAACGGGCGCATCGTTTCAAGAATTAGCGGACGGAGCGGGGGTACCGCTGTTTTCAGGACTTCCTTTTGTAGATGAACTGCTTAAAAAGTATGGAGTTCGCGATGAAGTGAAGCTTTTTGCATCCGGCAAGCTGCTAACGGCTGATAAAATTGCAACTGCTTTATCACTGGGTGCCGACTGCGTTAATATTGCCAGAGGCTTTATGTTTTCTGTTGGCTGTATTCAAGCGCAGGTTTGTCATAATAATAGGTGTCCCGTGGGCGTAGCGACAACAGATCCGAAGCTGCAAAAAGCGCTTATTATTGAAGAAAAGTCATACCGCGTGTGCAACTACGTGCTGTCATTACGTGAAGGGTTGTTTAATTTAGCCGCCGCAGCCGGTATTGATTCGCCAACGAAGTTTTCAAAAAAACACGTGGTGTTCAAAAACAGCAGTGGACAGTTAGCTGATATTTCTGTAAAAGAAAAGATGTACGTATAAAAAAGCTGCCGATTGGCAGCTTTTTTATTGTCTTCTTTGAAGCAAATGCAGGCAAAACTCTAAGTCTTTTTGAAGATGCTCTTGCATTAACGCTTCTGCTTTTTCAGCATTGCGTTCTTTAATCGCTTTATAAATGTCTTCGTGTTCGTCAATTAAAAACGGGCGGTTGTAAAACACCACGGTATGACGGAATAAGTAAATGATGGACTGCATGCGGTCGATGATATTAATCATTACGTCATTGTTGCTTGCGTTCACAATAATGGCGTGAAAACGTTCATTTGCGCTCATAATTTCTTCAAACGAGCCGTTTCTTCCGGTGTCTACGCATTCCTTTAACTCTTCTAATTCATTATCAGATAAAAAAGTTGCCGCAGCTTTAGAAGCTGAGCCTTCTAGCAGCATTCGCACTTCAAACAAGTTGCGTAGATCTTTTTCTGTCGGTGACACCACTTTTTTTCGAACAATCAGTCCTTCATATTCTAAGCGTCTGATGGAATCACGAATCGGCGTTCGGCTGAATCCAAGCTCGCTCGCTAATTTTTCTTCGACGATTTTTGTACCGCCTTCAAGCTCACCGTTTAAAATTTTATCTCGAATCATCTCATAAGAAGGGTGATGAGACGAACGAGAACCTTGATTTCTTAACATACTCTACTTCACCTCTAGCATTGGACACGAGGAAATCTCGTCTCTTTCTCTCTTTATTTTTTATCATTTTGTACGTGTATACCCAAATCATACTATAACTTGTGAAAAGGTGGGACGGAAAGTTTCGCTTTTAGAAATAAATTTCATTTAAAAAAAGGCTAGACAAATAAATAAAATGCGAATATGATGAGTGTATACAAAATTATCAGAAATGTATACAAAAAATATTTTAACGTATACATTCTTTTTTAAACACTATTTGAAAACGTATACAACAAGGGGAGGAAACGAAAATGACAAAACGCGTTGGATTTATTGGACTTGGAATTATGGGAAAACCGATGACACTCAATTTATTAAAAGCAGGTTTTGAGGTAACGGTTTACGATATTAATAAAGCAGCAGTAGAAGAAGTGAAAGCAGCAGGAGGATTTGGAGCAGAAAGCCTTGCTGAAGTTGCGGTGAACAGCGACGTAATGATCACGATGCTTCCAGCTTCACATCATGTAAAAAGCGTAGTACTTGGAGAAGAAGGGTTAATTCATAGCGCAAAAGAAGGAAGCGTTATCATCGACATGAGTTCCATTTCACCGGTAGCATCAAAAGAAATTGCGGCTGAGCTTTCACAAAAAGGAATTCACATGCTAGACGCACCTGTTAGCGGAGGAGAGCCAAAAGCAATTGACGGCACGCTTGCGATTATGGTCGGAGGAAATGAACATATCTTTGAAAGCGTTTCATCTATTCTTCATTCGATGGGAGCAGAAATAACGCTTGTTGGAGACAACGGAAGCGGCGTAACAGCTAAGCTTGCAAATCAAGTGATTGTGAACTTAAACATTGCAGCAATGTCTGAAGCGCTTGTACTAGCAGCCAAAGCAGGCATTGACGTTGAAAAAATGTATCAAGCGATTCGCGGCGGATTAGCAGGAAGCGCTGTATTAGATGCAAAAGTGCCGCTTATTTTAGACCGCAACTTTGTAGCAGGCGGACGCATTGATATTAACTTAAAAGATATGACAAACGTGATGGAAACGGCTCATGACATTGGCGTACCGCTTCCGCTTTCAAGTCAGCTTGTGGAAATTTTCCATGCGTTAAAAGTAGACGGAAAAGCAAGCGATGATCACGGCGGAATTGTACAGTACTATGAAAAGTTAGCAAACGTTGAAGTGAAAAAGAAGGTGGAAGCATGATTAAACAACAAGAAAAACGCCTTGTAAGCGATGTGTTTAAAGACATTCCAGCGGTCGATGAAGCACTTGTGCAAAAAATGCTCGACGAAGAGCTTCTGACGTTCAACCAAAAAATCATTGTGTTAGACGATGATCCAACGGGTGTTCAAACGGTTAACGGTATTTCCGTGTACACAGACTGGAGCAAAGAGAGCATCAAGCAAGGATTTTTAGAAGAAAACTCCATGTTTTTTATTCTAACAAATTCACGCGGATTTACCGCTTCTGAAACGGAAAAAGCGCACGCGGACATTGCCGCCGTTATTACAGAGGTAGCGGCTGAAGTAAATAAAGAGTTTTTAATTATCAGCAGAGGTGATTCAACTCTTCGCGGTCACTATCCGTTAGAAACGGAAGTATTAAAGAAAACCGTTGAACAGCACTCAAACCAAGTGCTTGACGGCGAAGTGATCTTTCCTTTCTTTAAAGAAGGTGGAAGATTTACGATTGATAACATTCACTACGTGCAGGATGAAGACTACTTAGTGCCGGCAGGAGAAACCGAGTTTGCAAAAGACCGTACGTTTGGCTACAGTAAGTCTCATTTAGGCGAGTGGGTAGAAGAAAAGTCAGCAGGGAAATTTAAAGCAAGTCATACGACATATATTTCGCTCGGGAGCATTCGTGCACTTGATTTAGTGACGATTACCAATCAGTTAATGGAAGTGAAAGACTTTAATAAAGTAATCGTGAACGCAGTGGATTATGTAGACGTGAAAGTTGTGACGATTGCGCTTCTTCGCGCGATGAAGCTTGGAAAGCACTTTATGTATCGAAGCGCTGCGGCTCTGACAAAAGTGATGGGCGGCGTGAGCGATAAAGATTTGTTAACAAAAGAAGAGCTCATTAAAGAAAAGTCATCAAACGGCGGATTAATTATGGTAGGTTCGCATGTTAAAAAAACAACGGAGCAGTTAGAAGAATTAAAGAAATGCAGCTTCATTGAATTTATTGAATTTGATTGTCATCTTGTCTTAGAACCTGAAAAGTTTGAAGAAGAAGTGAACCGTATTATCAATGAAGCAGAGAAGCTTATTTCACAAGGTCAAACGGTAGCCGTCTATACAAGACGTGAGCGCTTAGATCTTGGCGAAGGCAAAAAAGAAGAAGAGCTTAAATTATCGGTAAAAATTTCAGATGCGGTTACAAGCATTGTTCGCCGCTTAAACGTTCGTCCAAACTTTATCGTCGCAAAAGGCGGCATTACGTCAAGTGATATTGGCGTAAACGGCTTATCTGTAAAGCGTGCAACGGTTGCTGGACAAATCAAGCCGGGCATTCCGGTATGGGTAACGGGAGAGGAAAGCAAGTTTCCGGGCATTGCATACATTATTTTCCCTGGAAACGTTGGAACCAAAACAACGCTTCGAGAAACGGTTGAATTACTAAGTAAATAGAAAGAAGTGAACGTACGAGGTGCGTTCACTTTAGAAAATATTTGAAAGCGTATACATTATTTGGATGTACGTACATGAAAAATGGTCACACTAAGGGGATGAACATATGAATTCAGTATTCGGATTAAGTCATGAAGCAAGTCTTTTGCTGTATGCGATTGTATCGATTGTCGGACTGATCTTTTTAATTGCTAAATTTAAAACAAATCCATTCGTAGCGCTGATTGTTGCGGCTTTGTTTATGGGTCTTATTTCAGGAATGAAGCTGCCTGATATCGTAACGGCTTTCCAAGAAGGAGTAGCGAGCGTCTTAGGATTTATCGCGATTGTTCTTGGTCTTGGAACGATGTTAGGTAAAATGATGGCAGAGTCAGGTGGAGCGGAGCGTATTGCCCGCACGTTAATTAAAGTATTCGGTGAAAAGAATGTACACTGGGCAATGATGGTTGTAGCCGTTATTTGCGGTATCCCGGTCTTTTTCCAAGTTGGTGTTGTATTATTAATTCCGCTTGTGTTTGTAATTGCCAAGCATACAGGTACGTCACTTATTAAAATTGGTTTATCGTTAATTGCTGGCTTAGCTGTTGTTCACAGTTTAGTACCTCCGCATCCGGCAGCGATGCTAGCGGTGGATATCTTTAAAGCAGATTTAGGTAAAACGATTTTGTATTCATTAGTTGTGGCATTCCCAGCTGCAGCCGTGGCAGGTCCTATTTACGGATCGTTCATTTCACGCCGTGTTCACGTCGAGCCAACGGGTGAAATTATGGAACAGTTCACAGAGTCGAAGCATAAAGATCTTCCTGGCTTCGGAATTACGTTATTCACGATTCTACTTCCGGTACTATTAATGCTTTTAGCAACAATTACTGGGTTTGTTTATCCAGAAACAAGTACGATTCGCTACGTAACAAACTTTATTGGAAGTCCAATCGTAGCGCTGTTGATTTCGTTAGTTTTTGCTTTTTATTCGTTCGGCTTTGCAAGAGGGTACAACAAAGATGATTTATTAAAATTCACAAACGAATGTCTTGGACCCGTTGCTTCGATCATTTTAATTATCGGTGCAGGCGGCGGTTTTAATAAAATTTTAACAGCAAGCGGTGTAGGTGACGCAATTGCAGGATTTGCTCAAGATGCACATCTTTCTCCTATCGTACTTGCATTTGTGATTGCAGGGTTAATTCGTGCAGCAGTTGGCTCAGCAACAGTAGCCATGACAACAGCGGCAGGTATTGTCGCACCGATTGCAGCAACGATGCCAAACGTAAGCCCAGAGCTATTGGTGCTAGCAACGGGCGCAGGTTCTGTTATGCTATCACACGTAAATGATTCTGGCTTCTGGTTAATCAAAGAGTTCTTCAACATGTCAGTGGCTCAAACGTTAAAAACGTGGACAGTGATGGAAACGATTCTATCATTTGCAGCGTTTGCAATGGTTCTTATTTTAGACATTTTTATTTAAAAGAAAAGCGCTGGCTTCAGCGCTTTTTTCTTTGGATATGAAATAAATTCAAAATATTTCAAATAATGAGAAAAAAGACTAGATTTTCCTCTTTTCGATAGTATAGAATAGTTATAAAGTAGCAAAAGGGGGTAGATGTATGACAAATGTTGAAAATTATCAAATTGGTTTGACGACAAAAGCCTTAATTCCAGTGAATGATCCTATTCACCGAACGAAAGTGCTAGATGCAGCAGGAGAATACATGTTAAGCAAGACGTGTAAGCAATTATTAGAAGAAGCGTGCATTCGAGAATTAAGTACGTTTAAGGGATCCATTGCCGCCGTTCGAAAAATGTTTCCGTACAAACAGCTTACGCCGCTTGTTATTAGTCGTTCACAAGCGATTATTGCGTTCCCTACATCTTCGCCCAATGACTACAGCTGCGCTTGGATTTTCTCCTCTCACGTTCATACTTCACACACGCTTGCTACAGTTGATCCAACCTCCATGCTAATTCACTTCAAAGATGGAACGTTCATTCCAGTGAAGCTTTCTTATTATAGTTTAGAAAAAAAGCTGGCCAGAGCGGCTGTTATTCGCAATTATTGTTTAGAAAGTCCGCTTTTTTTAGCGTAGTTCGTTCGATTTATCAAACGAACTTGTCCTACATATGAACAATCGGTTGCATGGGACTACACATATGGACCAAAGGAGGAAGCTTATCATAAGCTTCCTCCTTTTCTTACTCCTGAAGAAGTGAGGCCTTTAGCTTTTTGCGAGCAGCTTTTCCCCAGTTTTTAACGGCCCCCGTGGAGACTCCGTATTTGTAGGCAATATCTTTATACGAGTAGCCTTCTAGCAGATGTTCGAGTACATAGATTTTTTCTCTCCCTGTTAAGTGTTCGATATGCTGCTCGATGATTTCACTTTCTAGCGGAACGGGAAGAGCGGGATCTTCGTTCAGTGAAAGCAGGTTCTGCTCAGCAGGTGTTTCACGTTCTTCGTATAAAATGGTGCCTTTTAAATGAGAAAGGATCGTACCGCGCACGGTTGTGTAGGCATAAGCGGAAAAAGAGCCTTTGTTTTCGTCAAATTTTTGATACGCTCTCCATAAACCAATCAACGCAATTTGATAATATTCGTCGTAGTCTTTGTAAATGTGAAACTTTTTAATCATCGATACAATTAATGGATGAAAAGATGAAGCAATTTGATCAAACGAGCTTTTTTGCATGTAGCATTCCTTTTTCAAAAACGCGTTTTTGCTGTATTCCGCCGGTATCTCTACTGTACAAGGGGAAGATCACATGCGCGAATGAATGTACATTATGTTTTCTTTTTAAGAAACGTGACGTAATTTCCCCGGAAACTTCATGTTTCGCTAGGAAATATGCGAAGTATACGTGTATTTGTAGAGATTTTACGTACGAAAGGTCCCCCATTCCAATTTCTACTAATCTATAATTATTTCTATATCTATTATCGATGTAGCAACTCTACCATCACGGAAGAGCGGTGATGGTAGAGTTGCTAGACCTATCCGGATGAGTCCCTCCCTTGCGGGCTGGCCTCATCCGGATAGGTGGACCTTTGAGGGCAGATTCAGTGAAGTATTTTTGTGTTCGTCCATTTGTTTATTTTGTTGAATGTAAGTTTGGTGGATAGGATATATTTGGTTTTTTAAAACGGGTAAAGGGGAGATTGAATGAAGGCAATGATTGGGGTAAATGTGGCGGCGGCTGTTTTGTGCGGGGCGGTGATGTATGCGGGGACGCAGCACTGGCAGGAGCAAACGGAAGCGCAGGCAAGTGAAGTAAAAACTGCTGTGGTACATAAAGAAAAACAGTTTTCCGATGTATCTGCTTATACAAAAAATCTTCCAGACTTTATCACAAAGCAAATCCAGTCATCTATCGCAAATAAAAAACCTCTGACTCTTGTAATTGCCACATCCGCAAAGGAAGCAGGGTGGCCTCAGCAGGTAAAAAAAGAGCTAGCAGCTACATATGGACGTGATGTATTTACGGTTAAAACACTTTCATATGGTAACGGGACAACGGATGAGCTTTTATCCTCACATATTGCTGATCAAATTGATCAACTTCAGCCAAACATTATTCTGTTTGAAGCCCCTCTTAAAAATGATTATCAGCACCTTACGCTAGATGAGACGCTTGAAAATACAGACAAGCTGATTCATCAGCTTAAAGACTTGAAAAAAACCCTTATGATTCAGCCTTCACAGCCGTACATTTCACAAACGGAGTCCTATGAAGAAGGGGTAGAAGCAATCAGGGGAGTATCTGAAGCAAACTGGGTATATTATATGAATCACTCGCTCATTTGGCCCTTTCATTTAGGAGAGTATATAAATAAAGACAGCGGTAATTTAACAAAAAAAGGAAATGAGGTGTGGGGAGAGTACGTTGTGAATTGGTTTACAGGAGAATAAAAAGACAAGCCCTCTTTCAAAAGAAAGAGGGCTTGTCTTTTTATAGTTTTATTAGATTATGACTTTTCCTTGTTTTATAGTAATAGCTTTTTGTGTCTCTGCACTTATAAAGCTTAAAGCCAAAAATCTCTAAAGGTGTCCAAAGTTTTTTAATGTTTACGAGTGGCATGATGATTCTCCGTTCTGTTCTTTATAAAGGTTTCATTATTTCATTATAAAGAATTCAAGGGAGATAGTAAATACTATAAAGAACAGTTTATCTAAAAAATTCTTTATAAAGAATTTTTTGGGATTATTATTTTTGGTATATAAACATTTAGGATTGCTCGGTCTGTGATACAGGCAATAATCAGTTTACATGCTGATAAAAGATAAATGATAAGATACTAACCCAAGTAATTAAAACGAGACTATGAAACCATTAATCATTTTTAATGGGAGTGATTTTTATCATAGCTCAGGTTATTTATTCTTGCTACATTAATGTTGTGAAAAATATCACAAAATAAAATGCAAAGGATGATACAAATAACATCATTAGATCATTTATTTTTTTTGCTTGCTGTTAAAGTAATGGAATCGCATACATACCATAACTGTGTTAGATAACCTAACACATAAGTTGAACGATTCAGAAAATTCATATATCTTAAATGTATCTTTAAAGATGCATAGAAAATATATCTTTGAAACAAGCAGGTATAGACGCCAGGGGAGGAATGGAAGATGCAAAAAAAGAAACTCGTATTGATTGGAAATGGAATGGCTGGAGTTCGAGCGATTGAAGAAGTATTGAAGGTTTCAAGCGAAACGTTTGAAATTACGATTTTCGGAAGCGAGCCGCATCCGAACTATAATCGTATTTTACTATCAAAAGTGCTGCAAGGAGATACGAATGTTGAAGACATTACGTTAAACGATTGGAACTGGTATCAAGAAAACAATATTACATTATATACGGGCGAAACGGTTACTAGTATCGATTCAGTAAAAAAAGAAGTAGCGACAAACAGCGGCAGAGTAGAATCGTATGATGAGTTAATTTTAGCAACGGGCTCTCTTCCTTTTATTCTTCCGATTCCAGGGTCTGATAAAAAAGGAGTTACGGCTTTTCGAGATATAAAAGACACGGATGAAATGCTGCAGGCATCTCAGCAGTATAAAAAAGCAGCGGTTATTGGAGGCGGACTGCTTGGATTAGAAGCGGCGCGCGGACTTTTAAATTTAGGAATGGACGTATCTGTGATTCATCTAGCTCCGTATTTAATGGAACGCCAGCTTGATCCAACTGCCGGCAAACTGCTTCAAAACGAATTAGAAAAACAAGGTATGAAGTTTTTGCTTGAAAAACAAACGGGGGAAATCGTCGGCGATGAGCGAGTTGAAGGGCTATCCTTTAAAGACGGGACGTTTTTAGAAGCTGATTTAGTCGTGATGGCCGTTGGAATTAAACCAAATGTTCAGCTTGCAAAAGCAGCGGGACTTAACGTAAACCGAGGAATTGTCGTGAATGACTATATGCAAACGGATATCCCAAACATCTACGCCGTTGGAGAATGTGCAGAGCATAGAGGAATGGTATACGGACTGGTAGCACCTTTGTATGAGCAAGGAAAAGCATTAGCAAAAGCGATTTGCGGGGCAGAAAAAGTGCCTTATGAAGGATCGGTTTTATCCACGCAGCTAAAAGTATCAGGTGTTGAAGTGTTTTCGGCAGGAGACTTCACAGAAGATGAAGAGAAAAAAGCGATCAAAGTGTTCGATGAACAAGACGGCATTTATAAAAAGCTTGTTTTGCGAGGGAATCAAATCGTAGGAGCCGTTCTTTTTGGAGACAGCAGCGACGGAAATCGACTGTTTTCAATGATTCAAAAGCAAGAAGATGTATCCGATGTCGCGAAAGTGTCGATTTTACAGCCGTCTGGCGGTAACGCCGGTGAAAGCTTAGTCGCAAGTATGAGTGCAGATGATATTATTTGCGGCTGTAACGGCGTAACAAAAGGTACGATTGTGGAAGCTATCCAAAAACAAGGATGCTCATCGGTTGATGAAATCAAAGCTTGTACAAGTGCCTCTCGCTCTTGCGGAGGGTGTAAACCGCTTGTAGCGGAAGTGCTTCAGCATACTCTTGGCGCTGATTTTGACGCGGCGGCTCAAAAAGAAGCGATTTGCGGCTGTACGACTCTGTCACGAGATGAAGTTGTCGAAGAAATCAAAGCAAAAGGACTTTCGCATACGCGTGAAGTTATGAATGTACTCGGATGGAATAATGAAGAAGGCTGTTCGAAATGCCGTCCGGCGCTAAACTATTATTTAGGTATGGTGAATCCAACCGGATACGTTGATGAACGCGAATCAAGATTTGTGAATGAACGGATGCACGCGAATATTCAAAAAGACGGCACGTATTCTGTTGTTCCTCGCATGTACGGAGGCGTCACTAATGCAGAAGATTTACGAAAAATTGCAGATGTTGTTGATAAATATGAGATTCCGCTCGTAAAAGTGACGGGTGGGCAGCGTCTTGATTTGTTTGGTGTTAAAAAAGAAGATTTGCCTAGCGTATGGGAAGAGTTAGATATGCCTTCTGGCTACGCGTACGGTAAGTCGCTGCGGACGGTGAAAACATGCGTCGGCGAACAGTTTTGCCGATTTGGCACGCAGGATTCAATGGGCGTTGGCATTGCGCTTGAGAAAAAATTTGAAGGATTATGGACGCCTCATAAAGTAAAAATGGCTGTATCTGCTTGTCCGAGAAGCTGTGCTGAGTCAGGTATTAAAGATATCGGCTTTATTGGAATCGACGGCGGCTGGGAAATTTACGTGGGCGGAAATGGAGGTACGCATCTTCGCGGCGGAGATTTGTTGTATAAAGTAAAAACAGACGAAGAATTGATGGACATTACAGGAGCGTATTTACAGTATTACCGAGAAACGGCTAATTACTTAGAACGTACCTCTGCATGGATTGAGCGCATGGGACTTTCGCACATTCAGTCCGTGCTTGATGACGCTGAGACGAGAAGAGAGCTGAATCTGCGGATGGACGAAGCGTTATCTACGTACCGTGATCCTTGGAAAGAAATCGTCGAAAGTAAAAAGACAAAAAAAGAGCTGTTCGAAACAGTTGTCACATCATAAAGCTGGGGGGAAATAAAGATGGTGAATAAAAACATTACAAAAGTATGCGTAGGGTCGATTCATGATTTTCCAGTAAGCCTGGGTAAAACAGTGAAAGTAAACGGAAAAGAAATTGCGGTGTTTAAGCTATCAAGCGGAAAAATACGGGCAATTGAAAATCGCTGTCCGCATAAAGGCGGGGTGTTAAGTGAAGGAATCGTGAGCGGCGACTCGGTGTTTTGTCCGATGCACGACTGGAAAATTTGCTTGCATGACGGTAACGTGCAAGAGCCTGACAGCGGATGTGTAGACACGTACGAAGCGGCTGTTGAAGGAGATTTGCTGTATCTTTTAATTGAAGAATAAGTAACGTGGCGCGTTGATTTTCAACGCGCCACAAAAATTCAAGGGGACACACTAAAAGGAGCGAAGCAAAAATGAGAACAGGAAAAGTGTACATTGTAGGAGCCGGACCAGGAGATCCAGATTTACTAACGATAAAAGCAGCCAAATGTTTAGAAAAAGCAGATGTTATTTTATACGACCGGTTAGTGAACCCTGTTCTTCTTCAGTATGCAAAAGAAGGAGCCGAACTCGTCTACTGCGGGAAAAAGCCTGGTGATCACTGCGTTTCTCAAGAGGATATTCATGATTTGCTTGTATTCTATGCAAGAAAAGGAAACATCGTCGTCCGGTTAAAAGGCGGAGATCCGTTTATTTTCGGAAGAGGCGGGGAAGAAGCAGAAGTGCTCGCTCAGCATGGAATTCCATTTGAAATCGTTCCGGGTATTACAGCAGGCATCGCGGCACCGGCCTATGCTGGAATCCCTGTGACGCATCGGGAGCTGAGCCGTTCGTTTGCCGTTGTGACGGGACACTGCTTGAGCGGCAAGCCGGAAAGTATTCGCTGGGAGCATTTAGCAAAAGGCGTTGATACGCTTGCGATCTATATGGGCGTTAAAAACTTACCGTATATTTGCCGTCAGCTTTTAGACGCCGGAAAAAGCGCAGATACGCCGGTCGCTCTTATTGAACAAGGCACGTCGGTTTATCAGCGCACGGTTACAGGTACGCTTGGCACTATCGTAGGCGTAGCCTCGGAGCAGCAAGTGAGCAATCCCGCGATGATTGTGATTGGTGAAGTGGTGAAGCAAGCTTCTGCTCTTTCTTGGTTTTTGGAAAAAACAGAAGAAAAAGTATGCGTCTAAGATGAATAAAAGGAGGAAACGCTTTTGTTTAAGAATTCACTGCAGTCAATGAATGAGTTAGCCCGTGAAAAAACGAAGCTTGTGAATGATCATTTGCCGAGTTATTTGCTGTTAGCTGTGCTAGCGGGTGCTTATGTAGGACTTGGCGTTATATTAGCTCTATCGGTAGGAGCGCCTTTAGCTTCTGCTTCTTTACCGGTCGTTTCTCTTGTGATGGGGTTATCTTTTGCTGTTGCTCTTCTGCTTGTCGTATTTGCAGGAGCTGAATTGTTTACGGGGAATCATATGGTTTATACGGTCAGTACGCTATCGGGAGTCACCACATGGAAAGATACGTTCAAAAACTGGACGTGGTGTTTTATCGGAAATGGAATAGGTGCGTTTGGGCTTTGTTTGTTAATTACCGGAACCGGTTTGTTTAAAGGAATTGAACCGAACCATTTACTCATGACGCTGGCAGCTAAAAAAATGAATTTGCCGGTCAGTGAATTATTTTTCCGCAGCATCCTTTGCAACTGGCTTGTGTGCCTGGCGATTTGGACGGCTGCGCGCACTAAAAGCGATGCGGCAAAGATCATGCTTATTTTTTGGATGCTTTTTGCATTTGTGGCTTCAGGATACGAGCACAGCGTGGCAAATATGACGTTTCTTGGTCTAGCTTTATTGCTTCCGCATTCCGATGCGATTTCGGCTGCTGGACTATTTCATAACTTGATTCCTGTTACACTCGGAAACATCGTAGGGGGAGGATTGTTTGTAGGAAACATTTACTGGTTCGTGAACGCTAGGCAACTAAAAGAAGCTAAAAAACAGCCGGCTGCTCTCTCAGCTGATTTGGATTCTGCTAAACTGTCTAAATAGCAAAAACCGCTCTTTGTACCATATAGTCTGCTTTTTAAAGCTATCATAACGGTATTTTAGAGCGGTTTTCTTCTATATAATATAAACTGCTTAAAGCGTATTCACATCTATACGTATCGAACAAGCAGTATCGTTCTTCATTTTATAGAAACAGGAAGTCTGTGAGAATTGAATCCGGACAGATTCTGTTGAAATGAATGTGTGAGGGTGCAGATATCATCGAAGAGGCAGAGGGCATCTTAGAATTTTAATATTGTTTGGCATTTTATGCTCTTTTTGAGCTTCCTTAAAGCAGTTGTACATTGCTTTGCTGCCTGAATGATTAGCGGAGTGAATCGTAATTCGATCGGCATATAAATGATGCTTTACCATAAAATGCACGAGCATTAATCCATTCCGTGTCTTGCTGAGTAAATCGTGATCGAGTGATAAATGTTCAACGTCGAATGATCTTAGCAGATCAATACATTCATCAATCGTTTCGGCTAAAACATGACCGTCAGGGCACTTGCGATAGTCGTCTAGAAAAACATTGATTTTCATGACTGATTCTCCCTTCCTTGCCTTGTATTTAGTGTAACATACATAATGTCATATACCTACCTAAGTCTATTCGACACATTTTAAGCTATTCCTTCTTAAATAGGGGTAAAAACACGAATTTTTATCATTATTTGCATATCTGAGGCGAATAAACA
This sequence comes from Priestia sp. P5, assembly GCF_029522155.1. Taxonomy (NCBI): domain Bacteria; kingdom Bacillati; phylum Bacillota; class Bacilli; order Caryophanales; family Bacillaceae; genus Priestia; species Priestia sp. P5. The sequence continues at coordinate 569,466 of NZ_JAKWFJ010000002.1, forward strand.
GGAAATAAGGAAAGAGATGTCGAACGAAAAATTAATAGAGAGACAGTTTAAACTGGAAATTCACTTTTTTTATTCTGTGATCTTTGTTTAACAAGGTCATTTAAATCCCAGATTTGACAAGGGATGGAAAAGGTTTAATGAATAAAAGATTGTGAGAAAAAAACGATAATTTACGACTTTTTTAAAATAAATTGGAAATTTCTCTTTACGAAAAAGATGTTTGGGACGTATAATTTGATTTAAGGATTTTTTGGAACATAGTATGACAATATGACAAAAAAGAAAAGTAAGGTGAATAGAATGGGTAAGTTATTTAGTATCGGTGAAGTATTAATTGATATGATTCCAGCTCAAAAAGGTCTTCAATTGAAAGAAGTGGAATCGTTTACGCGTGTGCCAGGCGGAGCGCCGGCAAACGTTGCAGCAGTTGTTGCTACATATGGTAATGAATCAGCGCTTATTACAAAAGTTGGGGAAGATGCGTTTGGAGACTTTCTAGTAGATACGCTTCGTGAAGTAGGAGTAGGTACTGATATGGTTTATCGTACAGAAGAAGCAAACACAGCTTTAGCTTTCGTTTCCTTGCGTGAAGACGGAGAAAGAGATTTCAGCTTTTATCGTAATCCTTCAGCAGATTTATTGCTAACTGAAGACGAAATTAACCCTGATTGGTTTGCAAGCAACGATGTTCTTCATTTCTGTTCGGTTGATTTAGTTGAAAGTCCTATGAAATACGCTCATATGAAAGCGATTAAAAGCATGAAAGAAAAAGGCGGAGTTATCAGCTTTGATCCAAATGTACGTCTTCCACTGTGGAAAGACCATGAGCTATGCCGTCAAACGATTTTAGAATTTATTCCTCAAGCGCACATTGTCAAAATTTCAGACGACGAGCTAGCGTTTATCACAGGAATTGAAGATGAACAGCAAGCGATTCAGTCTCTATTTACAGGTGACGTTCAAGTAGTTGTGTTCACAAAGGGTGCAGAAGGCGCAACGCTTTATACAAAAGAAGCTGTCTATGAATCAAACGGTTACAAAGTAGCGGTTGTTGATACAACAGGTGCAGGAGATGCGTTTATTGGCGGATTCCTTTATCAGCTATTAAGCCGCGATGTGTCACAAGAAAACTTAACGGCTATTCTTGATTCTGATCACGATGCTATTTTACGTTTTGCAAATGCAAGCGGTGCCTTAACGACAACTGGAAAAGGTGCGATCAGTTCAATTCCGGCTAAAGAAGTAGTAGAGCAATTTTGTAAGCCTGTAGCTAACTAAAATGAAAAGGCTTTATCTCTTCTTATTTTCAATCAGCAGAGGCGCTAGTTTCTGCTGATTGCAGATCACATATGAGGAAGAAGCGAGCTGCGGAGCAATAAGAAAAAAATTTTTTCTGTTTTTAAAAAATAATCAAAAAAATTTCTAGCTAAATAATAAATGTTCGTGTTAGTATAATACGAGCAGCAAGAAATAGCAGTTTTACCACCATTTATGAAAACGTTATATATTTTTATCGATGTAGAAAATTTAATAGGATCAAAAAGCGATCCTATTAAATTTTCTAGACCTATGCGTCTGTTGCCCCCCTTGCGGGGTAGGCAGCAGACGCATAGGTGAACCTTTGGGGGAATATTCAAGGGGGAACAAGCGTGTAGCCCTTGATAAAAGAAAAGCAGCAGGTCGTTACATACGATGTACATAGATTAGAAATAGGAAAGTAGGTTAAGAGAAAGATGGATATTTTGCTAGGTGTTCTTCCTTCCGTTGCGTGGGGAAGCATGATTTTAGTTAGTATGAAGATGGGCGGTGGACCTTACAGTCAAACGCTTGGAACAATTATTGGAGCTTTGATTCTTTCATTTGTTCAGTTTATGATTGTTCAGCCGGTGTTAACGCCAACGCTTGTTATTGTCGGAATTGTTTCAGGTTTGTTCTGGTCAGTAGGTCAAAGCAATCAGTTTAAAAGTGTTCCATACCTTGGTGTTTCAAAGTCAATGCCGATTTCAACGGGTATGCAATTAGTATCAACAGCTCTTTTTGGTGTTATTGTATTTAAAGAATGGTCAACGCTTCAAACGATTGTACTTGGATCTATTGCGATTCTTTTAATACTAGCAGGCGTTGTGCTTTCTTCATTAGATGGTAAAAAAGAAGGAGCACAAGGGACTCCGGGACAAACGAAAAAAGGAGTTATCACTCTTATTATTTCAAGTCTTGGATTCTTAGTTTACGTCGTTATCGCACGTATTTTCAACGTAGACGCATGGGCAGCGCTATTCCCGCAAGCAATTGGTATGTTAATTGGCGGTTTAATCATTACATACAAACATAAGCCATTTAACAAATATACGATTCGTAATATCTTACCAGGTCTAATCTGGGCATCTGGAAATATGTTCTTATTCTTATCTCAATCAAGATTAGGCGTAGCAACAAGCTTTTCATTATCGCAAATGGGTATCGTTATTTCAATTTTTGGCGGTATTGTCTTCTTGGGAGAAAAGAAAACAAAGCGTCAATTATTTTATGTATCTCTTGCGAGTGTACTGATTATTTCAGGCGGTATCTGCATAGGCCTCGCAAAAGCCCACGTTTAATTTATCGATGTAGAAAAACCCCCATGGCTAGAGTGCAGCCATGGGGGTTTTTCTAGACCTAAGGGTTTGAGGCACCCCTTGCGGGGTAGCCTCAAACCCTTAGTCAAATTCAAAGTCAAACCCAAGCCCAAACCCATAGTGCTCTTCGGGATTTCCAAGCTGTACGTTTGTGTGAGTGTTTCTCGTTCTTAAGGCTGATTGTTTTTCGTTCTTTGTTAGGAAGCTGTTTGGTGTGAAATGGCTTATAGTAGTAGGAAAGGATGGGGGAGAGGCTATGATTAAGAGTATTTATGAGACGCATGTGCAGGTTCGGAGTTTAGAGGATTCGATTGAGTTTTATAGACGTCTTGGGCTGACGTTTGTTCATAAAATTGAAGAGAGGCGCTGTGCTTTTTTCTTTGTCGGGGAACAAAAGCAGATGCTTGGACTTTGGGAAACCGATGAAAAAGAGCTGAAAAGAAGTCATTTTGCTTTTGGAATTGAAGCAGCAGATATTCATGAAGCGTTAACGTGGCTGCGTTCAAAAGGCATTAAACCGGAAGAAACGTCGTTTGGAAAGCCGCAAACAGAGCCGATTGTTCATACGTGGATGCCGGCAGCGTGCGTGTATTTTAATGACCCTGACGGTAACAGCTTGGAATTAATTACGCTTTTGAATGATGAGCCTGTTGTATCTAAGGATTTTCCGTATTTAAGTGAGTGGAATAAAGAAACCGGGACGAAATTATTTTAGCCCAAGTGAAAAACGATCCATTGATCAACGTGTTTGATTAGTGGATCGTTTTTTTTAGTTATGGTAAACCCAGGTTTCATATGTGTAGGTCTTTCTAGCAGTTGATTGGAGGGCAAGGCGAAGACTCCTGCGGGAAAAGCGGAAAAGGTGAGACCCCGCAGGAGCGCAAGCGACGAGGAGGCTCACCGGCCGCCCGCGGAAAGTGAAGCCTTGCACGGGAATCAACTGCGGTGTCATAAGCGATCTATACGAGCTCGTGTATCCCGTTTGTTCATCTTTAGGTTGGATTCATTTCGTTATGTCTCAACATTTTTTATGTATCATAAACGTAAGATTGACATAATAATAAACATATAATATATTTGTTTATAAATTAATAAACAAAATAGAAAGGTGTCTATTTAAATGGTAAACGACTTGTTTTGGGAATCATCTTTTGAAGATATGAAGAAAGGGTACGGGGAAAGCGAAGATCACTACCACTGCTTACTGTGCGGTGAAAGTATTGAAAAAGGCATTATTTATCCGGTGGAAGGTGTTTTTTATGAAGCAAAACGTTATATGAAGCTTCATGTGGAACAGCAGCACGGGTCTGTGTTTCATCATTTAATAGAGCTAGATAAAGAGGTAACCGGTCTTTCTGATCATCAAAAAAATTTAGTGAAGTTTTTTAAAGAAGGAAAAAGCGATAGTGATATTCAAAAAGAAATGGGAATCGGCAGTTCATCGACCATTCGGAACCACCGCTTTACGTTAAAGAAAAAAGAGCGTCAGGCAAAAGTGTTTTTAACGCTGATGGAACTGTTGAACGACGGGGAAGAAGAGAAGGCGGTACCCGTAACCAATACGGCGCCTAGAAGAAGTCAGCGCTACAGCGTGAGTGATGAAGAGCGTGAAAAAATTTTAGCGAAGAATTTTCCGCAAGGTTTAAGCGGACCTCTTCGCACCTTTCACTTGCAAGAAAAACACCGTCTTGTTGTTCTTGAAGAATTAAGCGGGCATTTTGATTTTGGTAGCACGTATACCGAAAAAGAAGTAAATGATAGGTTAACACCTTTTTATGACGATTATGCGGTGCTGCGACGCTATTTAATTGAGTACGGGTTCTTAGAGCGCAGCGCAGACGGAAGCAGCTACTGGAGAAAAGGAGAGACAGGGATGAGTATGGACTCAAAAGACTATAAAAAACAAATGAAACAGCTAGCGAAAGAAGTAAAAACAGAAGGCGGCGTGTATCAAATAAAAAACCTTCAAAACGATAAAATTTACATTGGCTCTACGCCTAACATCAAAACGTTAAACGGCGTAAAGTTCACGTTAAAGACGAACACTCATCAAAATAAAGAGCTTCAAAACGAGTGGAATACGTACGGAGCGGATGCTTTTTCAATTGAGATGCTGGAAACGATTAAAAGAGAAGAAGAAAAACCACTTTCAAAAAAGGATTTGCTGAAACTGGAAGCGAAATGGTTAGAGAAGCTGCAGCCTTACGGCGAAAAAGGCTATCATTCGCCGAAAGCTGATACAAAGGAGAAATAGGTGTGAAGAATCAAGATGTTAAAAGTGAAGTAGTGGAATCAGAAAAGTCCGTCAGTAAGCTGATGCTTGTGTTTTTGATTCCGCTCATGTTAAGTAATGCTATGCAGTCAGTTGGGCAGCTGGCGGGAAGTATTATTGTCGGAAGAGCGCTTGGAGTTGATGCATTAGCCGCTATTTCCGCTTTTTTTCCTCTGTTTTTTCTGCTCGTGTCGTTTTCAATTGGAATTGGGTCAGGAAGTTCCATTTTAATCGGGCAAGCGTACGGGGCACAAAATGAAAAACGAGTGAAAGAAATTATCGGTACCACGCTCACGTTTACCTTTTTAGTCGGAATTGTGCTTGCTGTTTTGGGAAGCATATTTGCTCCGGATATTCTTCGGATTATGGGAACGCCGGCTAATATTATCGACGTAACGGTTCACTATGCGCGCATTTTGTTTGTGGCAATTCCTGTTTTGTTTTTATACTTTGTTTATACGACGTTTATGCGCGGAACCGGAGACTCTAAAACGCCTTTTTACTTTTTAGTTGTGAGTACGGTCTTAAATATCATTTTCCTTCCGATTTTAATTTTTGGATGGATCGGAGTACCAAAGCTTGGCGTGTACGGCGCTGCGTACGCAACGGTGTTTTCAACCGTATTAACGTTCGTTATTATGATTATCTATTTACGCAAGAAAAATCATCCGTTAAAGTTTGACTCATCTATTTCATTAAAAATGGACGGAACGCTTTTAAAGCTGCTTATGCGTTTAGGGATTCCAGCTAGTATCAATATGATTTTAGTTTCTCTTTCTGAAATCGCGGTTATTACGTTTGTAAATGGATTTGGCTCAGACGCTACAGCAGCGTACGGAGCGGTGAACCAAGTGGCAAGCTATGTACAAATGCCGGCAATCAGCTTAGGAATTGCGGTTTCTATTTTTGCGGCGCAGTCGATTGGCGCCAATAAATTTGAGCGTTTAAAAGAAGTTATCCGCTCTGGAATTATGCTGAATTACGTTATTGGCAGCGTATTGATTTTACTTATTTATCTCTTTTCCAATCAAATTTTAGCGCTGTTTTTAACAAGTCAGCACACGCTCCATATTGCTGAAGAGCTGTTAGTGATAACACTTTGGAGCTATTTGATTTTCGGTCATGCGCAAATTATTACCGCTACGATGCGAGCAAGCGGAACGGTGCTTTGGCCTACGGTCTTTAGTATTATGGCTATTTGGTGTGTAGAAGTACCCGTAGCCTACGTGTTATCGCAGTTCACGTCTCTTGAAATCAAAGGGATTTGGATTGGGTATCCAGCGGCGTTTGTGGTCAGCTTAATCCTGCAGTACAGCTATTATCAATTTGTATGGAAGAAAAAGAAAATTGAACGTCTTGTCGGATAAAAAACGAGTGGAAACGCTCGTTTTTTATTTTTCCTAATTAAAACACCCTGAGCTAAGAATTTTAATAGGATAGTGCATATAACTTTTTGATGAAAAGAGGGTATGACACTATGAGTAAATCTGGATTTGTGCCGGATAATTCAAATATTAAAAAAAGCTCAGGAACGCCTAATCTGTCAGTGAACTATAAGCAAAACGTCCTGTTCAAACGAAATGATCAAAATATAGCGTATCAACTAACCTCAACTCAGCTGCCTGCAATGCTCGGAGGTGCGTTTGTTGATTTATATATGACGAAAGGGCATATGAGAGAGCCGCACTGGCATCCAAATGCGTGGGAGTTAGATGTCGTCGTTTCAGGTGAAGTGCAGGTGTCTGTCTTAGACCCTGATACAAGCAGCATGCACAATTACCGGATAAAAGAAGGGGAAGTGGTATTTATACCGATGGGCTGGTGGCATTGGATTGAACCGTTATCGGAAGAAGCGCATCTTCATCTCTTTTTTAACAATGATCAATTTGAGTCTACAGAAGGATCCGACGTGCTGCGCTTAACGCCTCCGCTCGTGTTTCAAAAAGCATACGGAGTAAGCGCAAGCGAAGTAGCAGAAGCCGTTGCACCGATTACGGATACAGTTGTGATTGGACCGCCTAATAATCATTCTATTTATCAAAAGAGCTATCTCAAAGATGAACGGGCTGAAAAGGTTGTTGTTAAAATAAATGAGAAAGTTGTGCCTGCTGAAGATAAGTAGCAAAAAAAGAGGCTGGGATAAAAGTCTTTTAGGCGAAGTGAAAAACGAACCATGAATCAAAATGTTTAATTCACGGTTCGTTTTTCTGTTATAGTGAACGTAGATTTCATCTGTTTCATTCCTTCTAGCAGTTGATTGGAGGGCAAGGCGAAGACTCCTGCGGGAAAAGTGGAACAGATGAGACCCCGCAGGAGCGCAAGCGACGAGGAGGCTCAGCGGCCGCCCGCGGAAAGCGAAGTCTTGCACGGAAATCAACTGCGGTGTCACAAGCAGTTCAGCTTATGTATCTCCTTTGGTCGTCTTTAGATTGGTTTCATTTTGTTATGTCCCAGCCTCTTTTTCGTGAAGCGTTTTTTATAAAAACAGATCGCTACGTTCTAAGTGCTTATAAAGCCGCGTTGTGACTTGTTTTTGGTTCCATTCGTTTTGCGGAAACTGCTGCTTGTCTACGTGAGAAACGGCCGGTTTGTAGGTTTTTTGAATCCGTTTGATATCATTAAACGTTGCATTGGTTTCAATGTGATCAGCGAGCGTAAATACAAGGGAATGCAGCTTTGCAACATTGGGAATCGTAGCTGCTTGGCTGAAAATGGCTTTCGCGACAGACAGCTGTCTTTCATGCGCAGTAAAGATGTCTTGATCATTACGCTCCTTTAAAAAAACAAGCGCTTCTTTTCCGTTAAGGCGAATCGATCCTTTTGGAAAAACAATGTTGCTATGTTCAAAAGCACGTTTGTTTGTGACGATAATGCCGCCTAATTTATCTACAGCATCGACGACTGACTGCTGATCCATTTTGACATAATAATCAACAGGAAGCTTTGCATACGTTTCGACGTTCTTTACGACAGCCTTCATATTTCCTTGGTGATAAATGGTTCGCAGTGTTTCATTGCCGAGCTGAGTTGACCCTGGCAAGTGGGTCATTTTTATTGATTCATGCTGCTTATTAACAGTCATATACACAAATGAAGTATTTTGATGGTTTTCTTGAATTAAAAGCAGGGAAAACGGTTGCCCTTTTTTTAAATTGACGTGTGTTTTGTTACCATGCTCAAGCGGTACATACGTTTGATCAACGGCAGCTTTCACCGTATGATAGCCTGCAAATGTGATGCTGACAAAACTGACGAGTAAAAATAGTACGAGACCGCCAATCCACTCTTTTTTTGCTTTGCTGCTCATCGTCTCACCTTTTTCTATCGAAGTCGTTCGTAGTATTGCCATCTTAAAAGGGGAGTAAAACAAATGAGCGCTATTTTTATTGCTTATCTTGCTTTTTCTTGGCGTAGGTTTTGAGCTCTGTAATTAAAATCGCTTGTTCTTCCACATTGTTAAAAGCTTCAATGCCATAAAGGTATTCGGTATGCCGTTTTTCTTTCCACACGCAAAGTCCGGTAATATGGATGGGTTTTTCATTTAAATAAAAGCTGATTTTTAGCTGAATTTGATGGTTGAAAATAGGTAAATCAAGCGGCGTAATTATTTTGATTCCTTTCGGTGAAAGGTCGATAACAGACAAAGGACCTGGCTTAGAATCGATTTCTTTGTTGTCGTATTTAGCAATGGAAAACGTTCCAACAATGGGAGTCTCAAATAAAAAGCGAAACGGTTCTTCACGTTTGAAATGCATGTATTATCAGTCCTTTTCGTAATCTAAGTTTGTTAAGTAAGTATTCGATGAAAGTCCAAAAATTCCTACACGTTTTTCCCCATCCCCCATATAATGTTTATCGATGTAGAATATCTACCATGGCCATAGACCGGCCATGGTAGATATTCTAGACCTAATCGTAGACGATCCCCCTTGCGGGGTTGATCGTCTACGATTAGGTGGACCTTTGTGGGAGTATTCGAGAGGTCTGAGGTAGTGGTTACTGTTTGTAAGTACTATTGTATTATTAAATAGTGGATACACTAGTAGGGCTTTTATAAAATAAGGGCATAATAACTTGCTTTTATAGTATCGGAAGTTTTGTTTGAAACTTTAAATGGTGAGGAAAAGGTTTTGAAAAAAGCGCTACGCTAGAGTTGGATTGTATGTTAAAATTAAACTTTGTGAAGTAGCTGTATTACAAGTCAGCGTTCCTTCAACTAATTAGGAGGTGAGATGAATGGGCACTGATGACCCCATTTCGATGAAGGTTACTGCAAAACAAGATAGGGGCAACAAAGGTGTATATGTTCCTCTCATTTCAACAAAGGAAAATACTCCTTAATGCCTCAATGATGTGAGGTGAAAAATCAATGATTAAAACATACTTATATGATGATGAAACAAAAGAAATGGTAACGAATCTTGATTTAGGAGACGTGCATGAGAAATTGCGCAATCCTGATAATTTGCTGTGGATTGATTTGTATGATGTCCACGGACAAGAGCTTGCTCAAATTGCTAAATTATTCGATTTTCACCCATTGGCGATTGAAGACTGCTTACACGACAGTCCTCGCGCTAAAATGGATGATTACGAAGACTATAAATTTTTCGTTTTTCACGCGCTTCGCTATAACGAAGAAAGTGATGACGAGATTACGACGCTTGAGTTAAATGCATTTGTCGGATCCAATTACGTAGTGACGATTCATAAACATAAAATGGGCTGGCTTCGCAAAATGGATGCTGTGTGCTCACGCTATCCAAAGTTTATGAACCGCGGCGCCGACTTTTTACTGTATGCTTTGATTGATGGCATCACGGACGAATACTTTCCGATTTTAGACCGAATTGACATGCGTATTGATGAATTAGAAGATGAAATCTACAACAAAGAAGTCCGCGGAGTGACGGAAGAGTTCTTGGCGTTAAAAAGAACGATTATCTTAATCCGGCGCGTTATTCTGCCTCAGCGCCGAATTTTCTTAACGGTTAATGGAAAGTGGAAATTCGACATACGAGAAGAAAATGTTCCTTTCTACATTGACTTGCTTGACCACTTAGAGCGTATTGTAGACTCTGCTGAAACATTTAGAGACCTCGTAAACAGTGCACTTGATACGTATTATTCTATTACCAATGCAACTTCATCTGAAAAGCTGAACGTCTTAACGCTGATTTCAACGATTATGCTTCCGCTCACGTTCGTAACCGGATTTTTTGGGATGAACGTACCGATTCCATATCAAAATTCCCACTGGGCTACTGCTGTTATTATTGTTATGTTAATTGTGTTAACGTGGGGAATGTGGAAATACTTTAAAAACAAACAGCTTTTATAACAAAAAGGCACTTGGCCATAAGCCAAGCGCCTTTTTTCTTTATTTTGTCACCGTTTTTGTTGTTGCTTTACTCGTATTGTTCGCTTTGTCTTTTGCGGTTACGCTTAAGACTGTTTTTTCTTTTTGCTTTTTAATTTTTACTGAGTATTGTCCTTTGCTGTTAGCAGCAGCAGAGCCAATGCTTTTTTTGTTTACTGTTACCGTTACGGTAGTATTTGCTTCTGCTTTACCTGTTACAGCCGTGCTTTTTGTTGTGACAGCATTTACGCTTGGTGCAGCAGGCGGTGTTTTATCGCTCACTTTTACAGTCGTAGCTTTACTTGTGTTGTTGGCTGCGTCTGCTGCTGTTACGCTGATTGCTGTACCTGCTTTTTGTTTTTTAATTGTTATGCTGTACTGACCTTTTGCATTGGCTTTTGCTTTGCCAATTTCTTTGTTATTTACTTTGGCTACAACAGATGCATTTGCTTCCGTTGTCCCTTTAATAGCCGTATCCGCGTCGCTGACTGGATTTACTTTAGGTGCATTTGGAGCAATAACGTCACGCACCGTTACTTTTACTTCTTCACTTTCCTGTTTTTGGCTGTTTGTAGCCGTGATATATAAAACTGTATTTTCTTTTTGTTTTGGAATTTTCACTTTGAACGCGCCTTTTGCGTCAGCTTTTGCTGAAGCAATCACTTTCTTGGCGCTGTTTTTAACATTTACCGTAAAATTCGCTTTAGACGTTCCTGTTACATACTCATCTTTATTCGTGACCGCTTTTACCGCTGGTTTGGCAGGTGCTTTTTGAACAACTGCACGAATGCTCGTACTTGCTTTTCCGTCTGTGACAACTACTTGTAAAACGGTATCAGCTTTTTGAGCTGGAATGTTCACAGAGAACGTATTTTTTGCATCAGCTTTAACTGTGCCAAGTGTTTTTGAGCCGTTCATTACTTTAACAGTTGAACCGCTTTGAGCTTTACCTGTAACAATTTTTTGCGTGCTGACAAACGTATTTACCTGCGCTTGCAGCTGCTGTGCACTTACCGCGCTGTACGCATTTAAACGTCCCCATCCTGATACGTAATCGTAGCCTGGAGCAGGGGGTTCTGCCGGACCTTCTTCATCATCGTATACAGGAGCATCTTTTTCATCAAATTTAATATCTTTAGCTGTATCCGTTAGGCGTTTTTCAACGTCTTTTGGCTTTAAGCCTGGGTTTTGGGATAGTAATAATCCCGCAACGGCTGCCACGTGAGGCGTTGCCATTGATGTTCCGCTTAAATAAGTGACGTTTCCGTCTGGAACAAGACTTGGAATATCAGAGCCAGGAGCTGTAATATCTAATCCTTTTCCGTAGTTTGAGTAGTCAGATACGATATCTAAACGGTTTGATGCGCCTACTGAAATCGCATAGGCAGATGAAGCAGGGTAAGAGAGCTCTTCCATACCGTCGTTTCCACTTGCAGCTACAACCGTTACGTTATGATCGTATGCGTATTTTAACGAATATTCAAGCACGCGGCTGTAAGATCCGCCAAGGCTTAAGTTAATAACTTTTGCACCGTGATCAACCGCGTATTTAATACCGTACGCAATTTGTTCTGTATCTCCGCTTCCAGATGCATCTAGAATTTTAACCGGTAAAATTTTTGCGTGAGAATTAATGCCGGCCATTGAATAGTTATTATTTGCAGAGGCTGCGATAATACCTGCTACGTGAGTTCCGTGTCCGTTGTCATCAGTTGCATTTGACGAACGATCCACGTAGTTATAGCCTGTCTTTGTATCCACTACGCCTTTTAAATCAGCTAGTGATGAATCGACGCCCGTATCGGCAACGGCAATAACCGTATCTTTTAATTTTTGACCGTTTAGTAATTTTTCAAGCGATTCATATTGAATATCGGCATGTTGAGTGCCATCATTTTTACCCGTGTTGTTTAATGACCATTGATACGGATATTGTGAATCCATCGAAAGAGCGTGGTACTCTTGAACCGGCTCGATAAATTCAGTTTCAGGAAGTGCTTGAATTTGTTTTGCCGTCATTTTACCTTGAGCAGATGACGTGCTGAAGCTTTTTGCATTACTGTCATCTAATTGAATAACAAACATATTATCAAAAGAAGCAGCTGATTGTTTTAATGGATTAATAGATTCAATGCTTGCTGATTTTGACTGTGCTTTTGTTTTGAATGATTTAGCATTTGCACCATCTTTTAATTTAACAATATAGCGCGTTTCAGCTTTTGTTGAAACGCTGTTTGCGCTGACTAACTTAGCTCTTACTAATACAGACGATACGTTTAAGTCCGTTACGTCTTTTAATTTTGTCTGTGCTGCTACTTTTTCCAAGTCTTTCTTTAAAGCAGCGGGAACGGATTTATAAGCGATGCTGTATAAATCATTGATTGCTTTTTGATCAGCACTTGTAATCATATATGTGCTTGATGCGCCGTTTTTCGCTACATCTGTAAATAGACCCTTTAGCTGAACTAAATCTTTGTATACTTGTTCACGCATCGATTTATCAATAATCATTTTAGAACTGATAAACGGAGCGGCTTTGTAGTAAAGAGAAGAAAGGTCTTTTCCGCTTGCTGTTTTTGAAAGCACAGCGTCACGAATCGTACGCAAATCTTTTAAAATACCTTTTCCGTTTTCTTTTTGGCTTGTACTTAATTCAGCCGGGCATTCTTCTTCCATCATTTGAGAAGGAGGAAGTGAAGCGCCTTCATAGCTGATTATATATGGAACTTCTGTTTTTTCTTCCGGCTGTGGTTCTGGAGAAGTTGAACCATCTTCCGCATCTTCTTCAATCATGTCGTCTTCGCTTCCATAATACTCAACTTTCACATAATAAGGGCCAGTCCAAGCGATTGGAAAATCTAGCTGAGCAGGCTCGTCTTTGTAGGAGTATCCCATATAACGGTCAAATGCCACGTTGTTTTTGGCATTTTCAAGACTAGAGTAAACTGTGATGTTTACTTCATCATCACTTTGAAGCTTAATTCGGTAGTGTGAAAACTTTGCTACATCTTGTTTAGAAGGATTAATTTTGTACCAATGTGCTTGTTCTGGTTCTGTAAATGTTCCTTTTGCTGCTTTACCAATGCTTAATGTTTTTTCATTAGCAGGAGGATTGCCTGCCGCTTGTGTTTTCAGTAAGCCTAATTGGCTAAAACACAAGGTGAACATTAAAGCAAAAGCAATAAAACGATAAATTGACCCTTTTTTCATGTTAAACCTCCAAAAAAATATAGTAAAAAACAGGAATTACATACCTATTAAACCATAAAGTTTAAAAACTTGTAAATAATTACTGTTGCTTATTTTAGTATTTTGTCAAGTTATTAATCTCGTATAAGAAATGGTGAGATAAGTCCTAGTTGCAAAAAGTAGAAAAAATTGGAATAATAAAGATTGAGCCTGTTTATAAGAGGCGAAAGTACGCTGAAAAGGAAAGAAGGGAATGAGAATTATTTTTAAAAGCAGAATCTGTTGGAGAAAATCTGATCGGTTTCTTTTTACCTGTGTTTATAAAGAGGAAATCGGGCTATATAAATAAAGATTGGAAAAAATTTCAGTCTAATTAAGTTCATTTGTAGCATATAATACGAGCTGGATTTCTTTTATAATAAACAAAAGCAAAGAAAGAGCAAATGGTGAAAAGGAGTGAAAGAAGTTGTCAAATGTGATGCAACGACAAGAAAAACGAATGAAGTTTGATGCCGAACAGCTTGCACCCCTTGATATTGATAAAGAGACAAAGAAGTTGCTAACAGAAAAAGGATTGCCCAAAGAAGCTTCACCATTTCTAGAGTTCGTTTCATCCAAAGGAAAGCTAACAACATTATGCGAAACATTTGAGTTATCATCTCGCTATCAACACTATTGGTTTTTAGGAACAACCGGCGCTGGAGATCCAATTTGTCTTCATCAAAAAAACGGTTCGGTTGTGCTGCTCGATACGTCCAACGATGACTGCGAGCGTTTCGTGAATACAACTTTTCCGCAGTTTTTAGCATGCTTAGATGTGTTTGAAGAGCTAGTAGAAGAAACGATTCAAGCTAACGGAGAATCTGCATACTTAGAGAGACACATTCCTGCTGAGGTGCTGCAGCGATGCAAAAAACGTATGAATGAAATTGATGAAGCTTGCTTAGCCCCTTATTCTTTTTGGTTCAAAGAACTTTCTTTTTAATATAGTAGAAAAATAGACATGGCCGCTTTGGTCATGTCTATTTAGTTGTGGCTGCAGGGCTATTAATATAGATAGAATAAATAAAAATGATAGTATATAATGGATATAAATTCCTTTTTTAGAGAAGGAGGAAGGTGTAAATGATTTCTTTATTTGGATTAATGGGTGCTTTCTTTGTGCTGCTTGCTGGTGCGTCGTATTTCTTCTATAGAAAGAACTCGCCCGTGCAGTACGGAATTTCACTTAGCAGCATGATAATAAGTATATTTCTATTTCTATATAGCATATTTGGAGTTGGTGGCTTTGAAGGAATGAGTCTTGGTGCTTTAGCGGCTGCTTTGTTTTTGGCGTCGGTTCTCAGCTTGTTCGTCATGTTCTTTTTAACATCATAAATAGACACGGGAAAGGTGCTGTGTGAAATGGGAGAAATAACCTTTAGAGAAGCAGTGCGGGAAGATTTAGAACAAATTGTTGAAATGCTCGCTGATGATATGCTCGGAAGCAAACGAGAGCGCTACGAATTACCGCTTCCAGACTGTTATGTTCAAACATTTCAGGCAATTGATGCGGATCCAAACAATGAACTGATTGTCGCATGTAAAGATAGTAAAGTAATAGGTGTTCAACAAATAACCTTTACGCCCCACATTGCACGACAAGGCGGGTGGAGAGCCACGATTGAAGGAGTTCGAACCGCTTCGTCACAGCGCGGAAAAGGGGTTGGCTATCAGCTGATTACATGGGCGATTGAACGAGCGAAAGAACGTAATTGTCAGTTAGTACAATTAACAACGGACAAGGAACGATCGGAGGCTTTGCGTTTTTATCAAAAGCTTGGGTTCACAGCTTCTCATGAAGGATTAAAGCTCCATTTATAATAGGGTGCTAATGGTTATGAACATAAAATAATAAGTATAGATGAGCTGGACCGCTTATTACACCGCAGTTGATTTCCGTGCAAGACTTCGCTTTCCGCGGGCGGCCGCTGAGCCTCCTCGTCGCTTGCGCTCCTGCGGGGTCTCACCCCTTCCGCTTTTCCCGCAGGAGTCTTCGTCTTGCTCTCCAATCAACTGCTAGAAGCAACTAAACAGATTAAATTTGCGTTCATCCTGCAACAAAAATACTTTTTTCTCAGCCGTTTTTTTTGCGTCTAGCTTACTGCAAGAAGCTAACGGAAATTGTTTTTAATAAATGTTTTTTCATCCGATTCGCTGAGTCTGCCGGTTGCTTCTCCAATGTTGCCTCCTTGAAGGGTCCAAAAATAATTATGATCTTCTACTACCTTACTAAAATCATTATTCTCCCATCTATTTAAAATTTGAAGAAGCTGAGCTTTATGTTCAAATTCATTTATCTCTAATACATGTTTAACTTTTTGAATATTAGCCGAAGTCATTTCAACTGCGCCCCATTTATCAGGAGAATATACTTTTTGATGAGTCATTTTATGCATCGTTTCAATGACTGTTTCTTCACTTGTAGATTGATTCAGTTCAACTTCGGGCTCAGGCGTTCCTCCTATGTAAGAAACTTGCTCTTCTAATTGTTGGTCTTTTTCCTTACTTTCTTTAGCTGCTGGAAGGGCAGATTTAGTATGGAAAGCGCTAATCAACCCAACACCTAATGCAATAATTACCGTACAGCAGGCTGCTATAAATGTCCAAAATAGGATCTTCTTCATAAAACGTTAGCTCCTCACTTCATAAAAAAATATGTATATATACCTAATTATGTATAAGTATAAACTTATTTGCTAGTATAGTAAATATAAGGTACTAGTATATTGCCATTGTAGTAGGTAGTGAGAATGACACGAAGTGGAGTAGCAGTACGGACAATTATTGTTTGACACTTAAAGTATAAAAGAGTATACTTATGTTAAACATAGTAATTATGTAGGATAAGTAGGTTATGGTGCTGTGAACAAGACTTCTACTGATAAAGAGGAGATCTAGTCCAAATCGTACAGTCCGACTTTGATGAGATGCTTTCAAGCATCTTTTTTTTGTGCAAAAAAAACAGCCGCAGGGGCTGTTATAGGGCAGTAATTCTTCCTTTGTAAGCATCAATCAACCGCTGGTTATGTTCATCTGAACCTTCCATGTTTCCGCTTAAAAAGACAGGAGGCGTAATGCCGCGGCTGAGCAGTTTTTGGATGGCTTTAGATAGGACATCATTTAGGATAGCGCCTCCAATTACAGTGGAACCAGAAGCGAAGGAAATGTCTTGCTGATGAAGAAGAACGTCTCCTTTTGGAATATGATTATTAATAACAAGATCCACGACATCATGAAGGTATTTTCCGCTTTTATGCCGCGAAGCCCGGCTCGTGGCATAAGAAGGAGAGGTAAGTCCGATCACAAAGGCGCCTTTTTCTTTTGCAATTAAAGCCACATCAATCGGAACGGGATTTACGCCCGACGTAGAAATTACAATCATGATATCGCCTGGTACGATATCTTCTTTTTCCATAAAGGTGGAGGCATAGTCGTTTTTACGCTCTAGCTGTGAAGAGCGCGAAGCTCCTTTATGAAGCATCAGTTCTTCTACAAAAATAGGATGAATCGGTGCAAGCCCTCCGGAACGGTAAAACACTTCTTCTGTTAAAATATGAGAATGACCGCACCCAAATAAATGAATGAGGTGATGAGAAGCTAATTGCTGTGAAATTTTCTCGGCTGCGGATTCTATTGCCTGCTGTTCATGCGTCTCCACTTTAGCAAGCAGTTTTGTTAGTTCCTGTAGATATAAACTAGACATAAAAAAACTCCTTAGTTAAGATCGTGTCATGTTAATCGTAAACTTATAGCGGTCTGCTCTGTACGAAGACTTCACCACTTCAAGCGGCGTGCCGTCTTGCAAATACGTATTTCTTTGAATCAATAGAACGGGTGAATATGAGCTGATTCCAAGATGCTTCAATTCGGTTTCAGAAGCTAAAATGGATTCTAACGTTTGATTAGCTTCGCCAATTTTCAGCCCGAGCTCTTCTTCAATATAACGGTAGAGAGAGTCATTAACAATGGATTCTGTTAATCCTTTGACTAAGTTAGCAGATACATACACGCTTTCGAGCGCCATTGGCACGTCATCAGCTAAACGAATACGCTTGATTTCATAAACAGGTGCATGAAGAGAAATGTGCAGCTGCTCGGCAATTTTTTCCGAAGCCGCAATGATTTCAAAACTTAGCAATTTACTGCTTGGCACCATTCCGCGCGCTTTCATATCTTCTGTAAAACTCGTTAATCCAACGAGCTGCTGCTCTAATTTTTTTTCAGACACAAAGGTGCCGCGCCCTTTTTGACGATACAAATAACCGTCGTTTACTAAATTGTTAATCGCTTGGCGAACGGTCATTCTGCTGATTTCAAATCGTTCTGCAAACTCTCGTTCAGAAGGAAGCGAATCATTTGGTTTTAACTCTCCGTTTTCAATTTGTTTTTTCAACTGTTCTTCAATTTGATAATAAATCGGAAGAGGTGAGCTTTTATCAATCACTTAAGTTCTCTCCTTTATGTAAACCTCCTCATCTAAAAAGACGAGGAGGTATGTTATCTATATATGCTCTAACTAATAGTCAAATATCTTTCTTTCATAAAGACGGATTGATTATAGCCAGGGCAGGCTACTTGACTATTCTTTCAAAGGTTCACTTTAGCTAAAGCTTCTTGGTCCGCAATAATTGTAACACAGTGATGCTTCTTTAAAATAGAAGCAGGAAAGTCTTCTGTGATTTCTCCGTTAAGCAGTTGGTACATGGCTTCTGCTTTGGCTTCCCCGGAGATAAGCAGTAAAATTTCTTTGCTTTTCATAATTGATTCAATTCCCATTGTAATAGCCTGAGTAGGCACTTCGTCAAGAGAATTAAAGTAGCGCGCATTGGCTTTTCGCGTTGACTCTTCTAACGTCACAATATGAGTAGGAGAGTTGAATGACGTACCAGGTTCGTTAAAGCCAATATGTCCGTTTTGGCCGATTCCAAGAATCTGAAGGTCAATGCCTCCGTGATTTTGAATCATTTCATCGTAGCGGCGGCATTCTTCTTCAGGCGTATCAGCCAGCCCGTTAGGAACGTGCGTGTTGCTTACGTCAATATCAATGTGATTAAATAACGCATCTGCCATATAGTAGTGATAGCTGTTTGGATCTTGCGGCTTCATTCCGACATATTCATCTAAGTTAAAGGAAGTAACGTGTTTGTAAGACGTGCCGTGCTCTTTATGATCTTGAATTAAACGATCATATAATCCTTTCGGTGTGCCTCCCGTTGCAAGTCCCAGATTCATATTTGGTTTTTTATGAAGTTTGCTAATCAGCATATCAGCTGCTTTTGCACTCATTTCACTGTAGTTTTTCACTTGGATGATATTCATTGTTAGTCCTCCTTTTGAAAGCTCAATGTGCCTCGGCAAAATGTCATTTCAACATCTAGGTTTTCATTTAACACCACGATATCCGCATCTTTTCCAATTTTGAGACTTCCCTTTGTATCAAACAGATTAAGCTGTTTTGCTGGGTTTTCAGCAGTCATTTTTACGATGTCTTCCAATGAGCAGTTCGTAAAGCTCATCGTGTTTTTAATTGCATCGTTCATCTTTAAGATGCTTCCCGCTAACGTTCCATCTGCAAGGGTAGCCGTTGTGTCGTTTACGTGAACAGGCTGTCCTCCTAAATCATACGTACCGTTTTTTAGCCATTTGGCACGAAGAGAATCCGTGATAAGAATCATGCGTTCACTTGTGATTTGATCGTACGCAAGCTTGACCATTTCAGGTCGGCAGTGGATGCCGTCTGTAATGAGCTCTACAAATAATTCATCTCTCAAATAAGCGGCGCCTGATACGCCCGGCTCTCTATGGTGAAGGCCGCGCATGCCGTTATATAAGTGCGTAATATGAGACGCTCCGGCTTCGATAGCTTCATCAACTTGATCATATGTGCTATCAGAATGGCCAATAGAAGCGACAACGTTTGTTTCTTTTAAATAAGAAGTAAGCGCTAAGCCGTTTGGCTGCTCTGGAGCTAATGTGACAAGTTTAATATGTCCTCCGGCTGCTTTTTGCCATTCTTGAAACAGTGACACATTTGGATCTTGAATGTGAGTAGGCGGCTGTGCACCCGCACGTTTTGGTGAAATAAACGGACCTTCTAAGTGAATACCCACTACTTCAGCATCTTGATCTGTCTGTTCTTCAATATAAGCGCCCGCATTGCGAAGTGCTTTTTCAACCGCTTCATTTGATTGCGTCATAGTGGTTGCTAAAAAGCTTGTTGTACCTTCTTTAGGAAGCGTGCGCGCCATTGTTTTTAATGCTTCTGCAGTACCGTCCATAGCGTCCGCATTGTTCACGCCATGAATATGCACATCAATGGCACCAGGAATGACTTTATAGGAAGGAGAAAGCTCAATCACATGATCTTTTGGCTGACCTACGTATTGATGGATCTCTCCGATTTCAGTAATTTTCTTGTTCGTTAGTTTAATATACCCGTTTTTTAATGTCTGATTTTCACTATAAACGGTTACATTATAAATAATGATGGATGAATGTGTATCCATACATACACTCCTTTGCTCGTGGTATTGATTTAAGTGTAACGCTTTTTGGAATAGTTGTCTAGACCAGTTAATTCTTTTTTGTGAACTAGAAAGTTTTGTAAGGGCTTTTAACATTGATATAGAAAGATTTTTAAAAAGAAAATTGGTATAGACAACTATATATTTTATGTGCTAGTATGAGTCCATGCAGTAAAACCGCCGTTATTTCAGCTGATGATGATGTAATCATAGGCCGGGACGAATGCGGTAACTTGTCATCCGATAAATATTGTTACGAAAATCCTTGCTCGTAACATCGGGTTAAATACGTTATACAAAGGGGATAGAAACATGCTGAATTTTTTACAACGTATTGGTAAATCGCTTATGCTGCCAATCGCAGTATTACCTGCTGCGGCATTGCTTCTTCGTTTAGGTCAAAAGGACTTATTAGATATTCCATTTATGGCTCAAGCCGGAGATGCGATTTTTGCGAATTTAGCACTACTGTTTGCACTCGGAATTGCTGTAGGACTTTCAAAAGATGGAAGCGGGGCAGCAGCACTTGCCGGAGTCGTCGGTTATTTTGTGTTAACAAAAGGAACTGTAGCTATTGATAAAGATATTAACATGGGAGTACTCGGCGGGATTGTTTCAGGTGTAACGGCTGGTCTATTATACAATCGTTTCTCAGCGATTAAGCTGCCCGAATGGCTCGGCTTCTTTGCGGGAAAGCGGTTTGTACCGATTATTACCTCAGTCGTTATGCTTGCGCTTGCAGGAATCTTTGGAGTTATTTGGCCACCGATTCAAGATCAAATTAACAACTTAGGAACGTGGATTACAGGAGCAGGAGCGCTTGGTGCAGGTATATACGGATTTTTAAACCGTCTACTGATTCCAATTGGACTGCATCACGTGTTAAACAGCTTAGTATGGTTTGTATTCGGAGATTATCACGGCGTAACGGGAGATTTGAACCGCTTCTTTAAAGGTGATCCAACGGCAGGAACATTTATGTCTGGATTCTTCCCGGTTATGATGTTTGGTTTACCGGCAGCTGCGCTTGCGATGGTTGCAGCAGCTAAAAAAGAAAAACGCAAACAAGTCAGCGGTATGTTAATTGGACTTGCTGTTACTTCTTTTTTAACGGGAATTACGGAACCAATTGAATTTCTATTTATGTTCGTAGCACCGCTATTATATGTTATTCATGCCGTTTTAACGGGAATTTCGATGGCTTTAGCTGTTGCTCTGGGTATTCACGCTGGATTTGGATTTTCAGCAGGGGCCATTGATTTCTTCTTAAACTACGGAATTTCACAAAAACCGCTGCTGTTAGCGGGAATTGGAATTGTGTATGCAGTCATTTACTTTGTTATTTTCTATACGCTGATCAAAGCGTTAAATTTAAAAACACCGGGACGTGAAGATGATGAAGAAGTAGACACATCAAACGAAACGGTTGTGGCAACAGGCGATAAATATGTGGATATGGCCTCTTATTTTATTGAAGATTTAGGCGGAAAAGAAAACTTAACCGTAATTGATAACTGTGCGACTCGTCTTCGTTTACAAGTAGCTGATGCCGGCAACATTAACGAAGCTGCCTTAAAGCGTCACGGAGCGAGAGGCATCATGAAGCTCAGCAAAACAAATGTTCAAGTCATTGTCGGAACAGAAGTAGAGTTTGTTGCGGACGCAATGAATCAATTAGTTAAATACGGCACAGCATCAACCGCTGCACCTGTTGTACAACCGTCTCTTCAAGCAGATGCACGTACAGAGTTTTTATTACCGTTTGAAGGCGTTGTAAAGCCGCTTAGTGAAGTAGAAGATCAAGTGTTTTCACAAAAAATGATGGGTGACGGCTTTGCGATTGAACCGATTGAAGGAACGCTCGTATCACCGATTAACGGTGAAGTCATGACTGTATTCCCAACAAAACATGCGATTGGCTTAAAAACAGTAGAAGGAATTGAAATCCTTA
This sequence comes from Priestia sp. P5, assembly GCF_029522155.1. Classification (NCBI taxonomy): domain Bacteria; kingdom Bacillati; phylum Bacillota; class Bacilli; order Caryophanales; family Bacillaceae; genus Priestia; species Priestia sp. P5. Next base: position 591,418 of record NZ_JAKWFJ010000002.1, read on the forward strand.
TTCACGTTGGGTTAGATACGGTGAATTTAAAAGGCGAAGGGTTTGAAGCGCTCGTTCAAGAAGGGGACAGCGTTCAACAAGGGACGCCGCTTTTACAAGTGAATTTAGACTATGTTAAAAAGCATGCACCGTCTATTGTGACACCAGTTGTATTTACCAACTTGCCAGCGGATAAAGAAGTGAAGCTGTTAAAAACAGGCTACCAAAAGCAAGGTACAAAAGACGTTATTACATTTTAATAAAAAGGCTGGAACAAATGTGTTTTAGTTAAAGATCCGAATGATTCATCGTTCGGATCTTTTTCTTTTCTTCATAATTGCAAGAATTTTGTGTTAAAATTTAGTGTGTTTGATACAGCTAGTGCAGAGCAGAGAGGGAGTAGAACAAATGAAAACAGAAACGGCATTATTCAGAGTAAAGGTGACCGCATGTTTATTATAGGAGCATTAGTAAATGGACTAGCGATTGTTGTAGGAACATTAATGGGCAAGCTTGCTCACCGCATTCCTGAAAAAGTAAGCGTGACAGTGATGCAAGTGATGGGTTTATCCGTTATCACGCTTGGTTTGCAAATGGGCTTTAAAAGTCATCAGTTTTTAATTGTAATTTTGAGCTTAGCCATCGGAGCGGTTATTGGTGAGTTCATTGATTTAGATGAAAAGCTAAACCTTTTAGGCAATATGATTGAACGAAAATTTCAATCACCGCAAAATGACAAGCAAACATTCAGTATTTCACAGGGCTTTGTAACAGGGACGTTAATCTTTGTCATTGGAGCGATGGCGATTGTCGGGGCATTAGACAGCGGAATACGCGGCGATCACAGCGTATTGTTTACAAAAGCGGTGATGGATGGATTTATCTCATTATTATTAACGACTACGCTTGGAATAGGCGTCATTTTCTCAGCAGTGCCCGTGTTTCTATACGAGGGCATCATTGCGTTATTTGCCACGCAAATCAATGCGGTCGTGCCGCAAGATTTAATGAATAGTATCATTGCCGAAGTCACAGGGGTAGGGGGCGTATTAATTTTAGCGATTGGAATTAATTTATTAGAAATTATTAAAATTAAAGTTGCGAATTTACTGCCTTCGATTTTAATTGCGGTTGTGATTGTAGTTGTACAGCATACATATTTTTTATGAAGAAAAAGCTTGTGGATAGTATTCGCAAGCTTTTTTGTATCTATATGAGCAAAAGTTAAGGGAGTAGCAGGTATAAAGTGATACGTGGATAATGGTATAGAATGAACAGAAAAACAAAAAGGAGGGTAAAAATGCCGAGTCCTGTTTTCAACAAAATGAATACGGTATTTATCCACGTATCTCATTTAAAAACTTCAGTAAAATGGTATAGCGAGTTATTGAATCAAGAATACAAGATGAGCGAGGTGAAGAACCCCGTTTATAATCTTAAAATTGTTGGAGAAACAGGGTTAACACTAGACGCGGGTCCTGAAGGAACAGAAAAACAAATAGTGGCTAGTCTCCATCCAATTTTTAATTTCCATACGGAAGATATTAAAGAAGCGTATGAATTTGTTAAAGAGCTGCACTATACGATTGATTCTCCGATTACTTCTTTTGAGGATTTTTCGTTTTTTACTATAAAAGATCCGGATGGACATGTGGTCATGATTTGTACAGGTTAAGTCGTTAGCTCCAGAAGTTTAAGGTATAATATACTAATAAGAAAACCCTAATGAGATGAAGTAAGGAGAAATACTGCTTATGAAAGACAATCAACAGATTACAGCTCTTATTGCTGCACAAGTGGAGAAGTTAGCACGTCAATTTGGCTATGACTTTTTATCTGAAAAACAAGGGAATCAAACGCTCTGTCAAATTCTTCAGCGAGATGAAGACGGATCTATTTTGGCAACGCCGCTTAGTTTTCATTTACATATGAATGAAGACAAAGGAACGGGAGATATTATTTACTACCATGAACAAGGGGAATTTAAGCGTCAGCAAGTGAATGTATATGAAGAAAATAGCCTTGTGAACGTGTTGTTATTTATCCAAGAGCGATTGAAAGTCAATCGATAAAAACGATTGTACTAACATATGCAAGAAAAAAAGCAGGGAGCTCCCTGCTTTTTTTTATGAATTGATATAGCGCAATCCTACGCGATTATTAAAAATTTGGTTGTGATTTTTGAAGACAAAAGCACCTGCTGCATGATCAATCACCAGCTCATTGTCGTACACTTCTTCCATGTCATCATCAACAATAAATTCTAAGTCTTCAACCGTTACAACTTTTTCATAAGGTTGAAGGCTGCGCTTTGAGATGATCTTCATTTCATAAATTGTATTAACAATATCGCAGCTCCCCCGATCAAAAGAAAGCTGAATCATTTGATTTTGTTCTACTTTCTGCAACGCTTCTTTTGCAGAAGGAGTGACGCGTATATTCATAATGATATCCTCCTTTTTCTATTCTCAAATTAAATTGTGTGAAATGTATTTAGGAATACTTTATTCGATTTTTATGTCACGGGCAAGAAAAAAGCTTTCTTACTATTATTATTTCCCTTTCAAAACGGAACAAAACGCTGATGTTTTTATCATGTTTTCATAAAGACATACATAGATATCACCTGTATGTGATTATAGAAAAAAGAGATCAGCTATAGAAAAACTGCGCTTTGTAATTCTTAGGTGTAAATGCTTAATTATAGGAATATATTGTAAAAATATAAGAAGATAAGTCATTTACCTATTTTAATAGTTATTGAGATAGTTTTGAATAATTGGTTTTATTTTCAATATATTGGGTACTTAAGTAGAGTACTTTGCACACGATATTGCACCGAAAGACATCGGTTTATCGGACTAATTATTGTCTTATTTTGTCGAAGTAGTAGAATTTATGGAAACCATTCCTTATCATGTACAAAGTGACTAACAAAATACATAGGAGGTTCTGGTGTAGATGAGTGAGAAAGATCAAAACAGAACAACAGACGAAACAGCGGCTTCGCTAGAAACAGCGCCCGCTCCCAAAAAAGCGCCGGCTAAATGGATTATCATTTTGGCAGCTTTAATTGTGATTATTGGAGGAGTAATTACATTTGCTACGGTATTTAAAAAATCTCCTAAGCAATTATACTTAATTTCTGAAGTAAATACGTATCAAAAAGCAGCAGATGAATTAGAAACGAAGTACAGTGAAACGGTGGCTTATCAGGAAAAAGCGATGAAGCAGCCTTCTACCACAAATGCTACTATCAAAGGCGGATTTAACATGGATTCACTTTCGTATGATCCAAGCTTTAAAATGATTCAAGACCTTATCAGTAAAGCTGAAATTAAAATTAAAACGGAACAAGATCCGAAAAAAAGTGAAGGATACGGTTCACTGGCTCTTAATATCGGCGGTTCAAAAGCGCTTGACCTAGAAGGTTTTCAAACGAAAGAAAGAATAGGCTTTAAAGCCCCGATTCTAGCAAATGAATATTTCTATTTAAACTTAGACGAATATGGACAGGTAGCGCGTAAGTTCGATCCTTCGTATTCAGGTCCTGAAACGCTTGATATTAACACAAGCAACGTGAGTTTAGAAGACTTAAAGTTAACGGAAAAAGAAAAGACCTACATTGCAAAAGAGTACGGAACGTTCATTTATGATCAGTTAGACAGCGATTATTTTACAAAAGAAAAAAATGTGGATTATAAAACAAATGGCAAAACGCTTCAGTTAACAAGCGTGACGCTTAACATGTCTGATAAAGAAACAAAACAATTTATGGATAAGCTTATTGCGAAAGTAGCAAAAGATGACAAGCTTCATACCATCTATGCAAATCATGTATCTAAGCTGTTTAAATCTTCGGCAGCAACGAATCCAGAATTAAAAGATATGGCAGATCCAAAAGAATTGAAAAAATCAGTAAAAGAAAGTCTTCAAGACTTCCAAAAAGAAGCAAAAGATACGACTTACCCTGGCGGTGTTAAATCAACTGTGTACGTTCAAGATGATGTTGTGGTAGCTCGGGATATGAACATGGGCGTAAAAAATGCTTCTAACGATAAAGGCAAACTTAACGTAGTGACTAAAAATATTCCATATGAAGATAACAAAACGGCTAAGCAGTTTAAAGCAGTTCTAGCGGATAGCACTACCGATGATGCGTTTACGTTTGATATGAAAAATGACGTAACAACGGAAAGTGAAAAACGAAAAGAAAACATGTCTATTCATTTGTTAACAAAAGATTCAAAAGATGAAGACACGAATATGACGTTTAAAATGAATTCGGTCATCAATGGTAAAACCGATGCGAAACAAACGGCTGACCGTACTTTCTCTTTAGACTTAGGTGATCAAGAAGATCTAGTAGTAAACGGGGAAGTAAAGCAGAATCAAGCAATCAGTGCTTCAAAAGGAAAAGCAGATTATTCGTTTGATATTCGTACAAAGATAGGACCAAAAGCAGATCCGGCAAACGTTACGTTAAAAATTGACTCTGCTTCTCAATTAAAAAAATCAGCAGCTATTCCAGAGCTTGACGCATCTAATGCAACAAATGTAAAAGATGTAACGCCTGAAGATATGCTGTCGATTCAAGAAAATTTCGCTAAAAATGTTCAAGGTCTCATGATGAATATGGGAACCGCTGGTTACTAAAAGGTGCAAAGCAGATGAAGATATATTTCTCTTTGACTCTTTTTACATGTAAAGCTCTATTGAAAAATATAAAATCTCTCATACTGCTAATAATGATCCCTGCTCTGTTTTTACTTGGAGCAGGGATCATTATTAGTCAGACCATGCAAGGTGAGGAGAGAGTAAATCGGTTCCCCGTGGCAATTGTAGATAAAGATGATACTGCACAAACGAAGTACGTCATCGAACAGCTGACTGAAGGTAAGCTTCGCAAGATCATGAAACCTCTTTACACGAATGAACAGAAAGCTAAACAGCTGCTGCAACAAAATAAAGTGGCAGCCATTGTGACGCTGCCAAAAGGTTTTAGTCATGATATTGCTCATGGAAAAAATCAGCCTTTACACGTCATTGGGAATAGCAATAAGCCGCTTCAGTCACAGCTGTTTCGCTACGTAATGGAAAGTGCAGCTGACTACACGTCAGCTGCTCAAAGCGGTATTAATACGGTTGATGCCTTTTTAGAAAAAGAAAATGTTTCCGATGAAAATAGACGCGCAGAATTTAAGAGAAGCTTGGTGACGTTTGGGCTTCACGTACTAGATAGAGGAAGTTTATTTGATGAACAAATAGAAACGAGTTTCTTTCAGCAGGATATGAAGCAATATTATGTCCTGTCTTTTGTTGCTTTGCTGCTTATGATTTGGAGCTACGGCGGATGGCTGCTTGCTAGTGAAACGCAAACTTCTCCCGTACTGGCTCGAATGAAAACAAGAGGTGTATCGTTTCTCCACATTTATTTATCGCAGCTGACGGCTCTGTTTGTTCTTTTGCTACCGGTATCTGTCGTTTTGTTTGGAAGCCTCATTAAAGGACTGAAACTGCCTGTAACCGGTACGTACGGAGAGCTTTTTTCAGGGGTAAGCGGAAGCTTGTTTGCTTTTTTATGTTTGTTTTTACTTCTTCGAGTTCTTTTTTTATCACAAAAAGCTTATCAACTAACCGGTTTGCTGTTTATTTTGCTGAGTGCGATTTTAAGTGGACACGTTGTGCCGGTCGTCTATTTACCGGACTGGGCAAGTGTTTTTCAGAAATGGTCACTCAACACCCGCGTCTTGGAGCTGTTATTTTATGAATTTGCTGGATATAACACAAACGAAGCTTTTCTTTACCTTAAGCCTATTCTCATTACGGCAGCGGGAAGTTTTCTTCTTACTGTTGGCTACGTGATGACTTTGCAAAGGCGGTGGAGAAAATGATCAGTGAAAAAATAAAGCAGCTGCTGAAGCGCCCTATGCTTGTTATCATGATCTTCTTTTTACCTTTAATAGGAACGGTCATCAGCAGCTCGTTTTTAGCAAAAGTACAAAGTGATTCAAAAATACCCGTTGCTCTTGTCGATCAAGATCACAGCAACATGTCTAAACAAGTGATGGATCGACTACGGAAAACAACAGAAATTCAGTTTCTTTCTATGAATGAAGAACAAGCGAGAAAGCAGCTGGCCAAAAATAAAATTGACAGCATTTTTGTGTTTCCTAACGGATTTCAGCAAGAAGTAGAAGCGGGGAATTATCAAGGAGTCATTGATTTGCTTACACTGCCTTCTTCTGTTGCCACAGAAGCGGTTCGAGAAGTCGTGGCGAGTGAAGTGACAAGGTTAACGACAAATGTTAAAGCGGCAAATGAAGTGCGTTTTTTATATAAAGTCTATAACATTCATGCAGGATCGGATTTATGGAAAGAAGCGTATCACTATACCGATAACCAGTGGAAGCCAAAGCCGCTGATGACAATTGATTACGAGGTGCAAGGAACGAAGAAGCATACAAAGCAAAGGAACGTTCAAATGACCGGATACGTGCCGGTATGGGGATTTTTTACGCTTTTACTTTGCTGCATCACATCAGATTGGATGATTAAAGAGCGGAGTCATCTTTTTAAACGAATGAAAACAATGCAAAAAGGACTTTACGGTTATATTCGAAGCGTCAGCGCCGCTTATGTGGTGCTATACGTGCTTCAAGCTCTCATCAGTTTTGCTCTATTTAAATGGCTGTATGGAGCGGAGTCTTACAGTGTGCTGCTATATATGTGTATCTATGTGATTGTGTGCGTTGCTTTTAGCACGTGGCTTGCAAGTGAAAGTCAGCGAGTTGGATCTTATTATATGATCAGCGTTGTCATGGTCACAGGACTCAGTATAATAGGAGGGAGCTTTTTCCCGGTAGGAGAGCTTTCTGCAACGATTGAAAGAATAAGTCAGTGGCTTCCGCAACATCTGCTTCTGTATCAGCATACACTGCCGCTTACGTTCCTTTGGAAAGAGATAGCTGTTTCCATTGCATGTATATGTTTGTGCGCGTTTAAAATAGTGTGGAATGTGAGGAGCATCAAATGATTGAAATTAAAAATGTTAGCAAAACATACGGAAAAAAACGGTCGTTAGCAAATGTTACGCTGACCGTAGAAAGTGGAGAAGTCATTGGTCTTTTAGGACCAAACGGCGCTGGTAAGTCAACGCTTCTGTCTATTTTGTCTACCATTACGGCTCCTTCAAGCGGTAATGTCATGATTGGAGGCTTATCGCTTAAGAAAAATCAAAAAGCAATTCGAGAAGTCATTGGCTACGTTCCACAAGACATAGCGCTGTGGGAAGAGCTTAGCGTAAAAGAAAACATGAAAATGTGGAGCAAAATGACTTCACGCTCTCTGTCGAATGAACAGCTTCAGTCTCTTTGCTCAGCTGTACAGCTAGAAGGAAAATGGAAGGAAAAAGTGAAAAATTTATCAGGAGGCATGAAGCGAAAGCTAAATATAGCCGTAGCGCTTATTCATGAACCGTCCGTCTTGTTAATGGACGAGCCGACGGTCGGAATTGATTTGCAATCTAAGCTTGAGATCATTCGTTATATTAAACAGCTGGCTGCAGAAGGAAAGACGATTATCTATATCACCCATGATTTGAATGAAATCTTAGACGTGTGTCATCGGTTTGCGGTCTTAAAGGAAGGAAAGCTGGAATTTGTCGGCACGATGGACCAAGCGAAGGAAAAGACTGGGGAAGAGGCAGAAGAGAACGTTGTGTATAAGCTGCTGCATGATTAAAGTAAAACAATAATAAAAAAAGAGCCGCTTCATGAAGAAGCAGCTCTTTTTATTATGCTTGTGTAACTTCTTGTTCTGGTGAATGGCTTTCAGGCTGCACGCGTTCTTCTTCAGGAAGGGCGCGTACTTCTACTTCTTTCATTTGGTGACCGTCCATTTCTTTTGCAATAAACTCGTATCCAAAAAGTTTGAACGATTCGCTTTCCTGGATATCGATATTTTGCATTAGCATCCAGCCGCCAATTGTATCGATATCGTCGTTTTCAATTTCGATATGAAGGACTTCGTTGACTTCTTCAAGCAGTACTTTTGAGTTAAAGACAAAGTGCTGATCGCTGATTTTTTGAACAAGCGGCTTTTCATCTGTATCAAACTCATCTCGAATTTCTCCAACGATTTCTTCTAAAATATCTTCAACGGTAACGATACCAGCCGTACCGCCGTACTCGTCAATCAACACAGCCATATGCGTACGTTTCTTTTGCATCGAGCGCAATAGGTCTTGAATCGCTACGGTTTCAATTACTTGAATAATAGGATTCATATAAAGCTTCACGCTTTGCTTTTTTAACGCATCGTTAATGACGACATCGTTTAGAATCTCTTTGACGTTGACTAAGCCGATAATGTTATCTTTGTCTCCGTCAACGGTAACAGGGTAACGAGTGTAGCGATCTTCTACAGCAAGCTTTAAGAAATCTTCAATGCTGTCGTCTTCAGAAACAGCTGAAATTTCTGTTCTTGGTACCATGATTTCGCGAGCAACACGGTTATCGAATTCGAAAATGTTGTTCACATACTTATATTCAGACTGGTTAATTTCCCCGCCTTTAAAACTTTCTGATAAAATAATGCGCAGCTCTTCTTCACTGTGCGCAAGTTCATGCTCTGAAGCTGGCTTTAATCCAAACATTCCAGTTAATAAACGGGCAGAACCATTTAACAACCAAATGAAGGGGAACATAATTTTATAGAATAAAATTAACGGACGAGCAAACAATAACGTAACTGTTTCAGCTTTTTGAATGGCAAATGTTTTTGGCGCTAATTCACCAACAACTACGTGAACAAACGTTACAAGCGCAAATGCGATAATGAATGAAAGGATGTGTGTTAAAGATGCAGCAACACCCAGTTCTTCAAACAGCGGTTCTAAAATCTTCGCAACAGTCGGTTCTCCTAACCAACCTAAACCTAAAGCAGTAATCGTAATACCAAGCTGACACGCAGATAAATACTCATCTAAGTGTGTCGTTACGGTTTTAACCGCATTCGCTCCTTTTTTTCCTTCAGCAACAAGTTGATCTACCCGTGAACTACGAAGCTTCACAATTGCAAACTCTGAAGCAACGAAAAAAGCAGTGAGTACAATTAAAATCGCAAAAATAATTAAGTTAATGGTTATCAATGAATATACTTACTTTATAGTGCTATAAAGTAAGTAAACACCTCCTGTAAATAATAAATTTACGACAGCAGCAGCAGTAAAGAGTGCAAAAGAGTGACGCTTTCTGGTGAGAGCCGATTCATCATTACTTTTCGATCTTCTTCATTAAGCTTTTCCATAAGCGGTGCAACTTCTTTTAAACTGTCGTTTAGTACGTAAAATTTGGATGCTAATTCGTCTTTGGAGTGGCTATTCTCGGATTGCTCTATAGAAAATAGAGAAGAAATCTCATCAAGAGAACGGCCTTCGTTTTTTAATTTTTCAATTAAGTAAAGACGTTTCAGCGCTTCTTCGTTATAAAAGCGATAGTTAGAAGCAGAGCGTTCTGCTTTTAACAACCCAATGTTGGTATAATAGTCAACCGTGCGTTTCGTTACATGTGCCATCTCTGCAAGTTCGCCAATTTTGTATGTCGCAACCCCATCAGAATGCCACCTCCTTTAACTATATCAACCATCACGTGATGGTTTTTATCTACGTAACTATTTATCTTTTATCCTATCGTAATTAAGTATACGCGCGTAAGATCAAAAAGTTTCATTTTTTTTGTTAGCATTCAGTATATCTCAAAATAAGGTAGTTTGACAAAGATTTTATAAAAAAACTCGCTTGTATTAAGCGAGTTTTTTAGTAGGATGACGTACGATAATGTGCATGCGTTCATACACATATTGAATACGTTCAGTATATTCTATGAACTCAGGGCTCATTGGAGATAGCTGATCAGCAATACGGTGCATAATAGCAGCTTCTTCTTTTAACGAATCTAAATTTTGAGTTCGGTCAATTCTTGCTTTAAATGTTAACGAAATCATGTTATTCACCTCGTTGTTATATTACTTGTTATGAGGCGCTATGTCCGTGACTTTTATCACTCTAGCCAAAGGTGATAACGTAATTATTTGATGTTTGCCGGCATTTTGTGTAGGATGATTAGAAAAGGGTTTTTATGGGAGAATGAAATGAATTTAAAACGAATGCACCACGTAGCCATTATAGGAAGTAATTATGAACGTTCAAAAGCTTTTTATGTAAATGTGTTAGGATGCAAGATTATAGAAGAAATATATAGAAAAGAAAGAGATTCATATAAGCTAGATTTAGAAGTAGCTCCTGGCTATCAAATTGAGTTGTTCTCGTTTCCAAATCCGCCACAACGTCCTTCAAGACCTGAAGCGTGCGGCTTACGCCATTTAGCTTTTGCGGTTGAAAGCGTAGAGGATTCCAAGCGTGAACTAGAGCAGCAAGGGATTGATGTGGAACCTATTAGGGTAGATGAACTAACGGGAAAAAAATTCACATTTTTTGCTGATCCGGACGGGTTACCGCTAGAGCTTTATGAAGAGAAAGAGGGGGAATAAGAAGTATGTGCAATTATTTATTTGTATACGGAACGCTTCTTGAAGGAGAAGGTAATCACGGATTGCTGCATCATGCGCGCCCTATTGCCAAGCAGGCAAAAACGAAAGGGAAATTATATGACACTAAGCACGGCTATCCTATGCTCGATATCGACAGTGAACATATTACGTACGGAGAAGTATATGAAGTGACCGATCAGCTTATGTGGAAGGCGCTTGATGAATTAGAAGGGTACATTCACGAAGGTCATAAAGACAATGAATATGATAAAATTGTGCAAACGGTTGAAACGGACCAAGGTGAATTTGAAGCCGTTGTGTATGTAGCAAGAGACCGTTCCCTGCTGCAAGAATTTATCCCAGGCGGAAACTGGCGCGTATGGAAAGAAGGTTTATTAGAAGGTATGCTATATTTTGCTTACGGTTCATGTATGGATAACGATCGTTTTATTAAGCACGGGGTGGATCAGCATTTCCAGGACTGTCTCGGCAGAGCGGTTTTTAAAGGCTATACGCTTCGATATAACCACGTTATTCATGACGGAGGACGTGCAGACATGGTTGAAGAAGGCGGAGTCGTTGAAGGCAAACTATACCGCGTGCCGCCCGAAGCGATTACGTACTTGTATGGCAGAGAAGGCGTAGATAATAACGGCTATCGTCCTGCTATTATTTCTGTCGAGCATGAAGGTAAGATGGTGGATCATGTTCTTACTTTTTTTGTGTTAAATAAAGAAAAAGAAGTCGCACCTCCGGATCACTATTCGACTGAAATTATTCGAGGAGCAACAGGTGTACTTAGCGAAGAATACGTTCAGAAGCTAATAGAGCAAGTCCATGCGCTAAAAAATAGCGATGTTGTAAATAACTAATATAAAAAGAGGCAGAGACAAAAGTAGTTTAGTCGAAGAAAGCTCCGAACGAGTAATCGTTCGGAGCTTTCTATTGTTATGGTGAACGCAGACTTAATCTATTTAGCTGCTTCTAGCTGTTGATTGATTTTATTATGTGTTGAATTAGCTAAAGAAAACAGAGAATTCTGTTTGAAATACACCGTCTTTTGATAAACGGTTGATGCCTAATTTTTCTTTGAAATTTCCGTTGTGATCATGCGTATCTGCAATTCCAAACCAAGGTTCGATGCAAAGAAATGGAGCGATTGTATGATTTTCTGCATCATACTTTGACCAAATACCGACATACGGGAAATCATTAAACTGAACGTTAATTTGATTTTCATTAACCGGTGATTTAATCGTAATTCCGTCAATATGGCTAAAAATTAACGCATCATTTGCAAATAAATCTGCGCTTAGCGGCAGCTGGTGCAAATTTTCTGCATCTCCTTTTTCATGAATAAGAGCGTCTTTTAATACAAATTCCTTTGGCGTAGTTTCAGAAGGCTCTATTTCTAAAAAGTAATCAGAAATCTGCTCGTTTTCACGTAACGGAATACGAAAGGCAGGGTGGGCTCCAATTGAAAAATACATATCGTCTTTATCTTCATTCACTACTTTCCACTGAAACGTTAATCGGTTGTTTTCAAGACGATAGCTGATTTCAACTGAACATTCAAACGGATATACGTCTTTAAAGCGGCCGTTTGTAGCAAATTGCAGCCGTGCTGTTTCGTTTGTTTGTTCGATTACGCTAAAAGTAGAATCACGTAAAAAACCGTGCTGTGGCAAAGAGTATTCGCACTGATCAACGGTATACTGATCATTTTTTAATCTGCCTACGATTGGAAACAACACGGGCGATACTCGTCCCCAATAAGCGGGGTCTCCGCTCCACATGAACTGCAGGTCTTTTTCTTTATGAAATACTTCTACAACTTCCGCTCCTTTTTCTTGAATGCTGACTTTCATTTTGCTATTTTCTAGTACAATCATTACAACATCTCCCAAATCATTCTTGTACGATTGAGCAGCCTCAAACGTACTGGCTTTGCTTATATTATACCCTTCTTGGCAAAAAAGGTATTAATTTCCCTATTTTTGTTCAAATTAAATAGAAAAAGGAGGGTTCAAATATGAATCATGCAACATTATTGCTCATTAAATTTGCAGCGGCACTTATTGCGTTTGGTATAGGCCTTGATTTGTTTTTTGATGCAACCATCGGAGACATTATTTCTTTTAGCTTGCTAACAACAGTTGTGACATATTTAGTAGTAGATCGAATTGTACTGCCTCGAGTGGGCAATCGCGATGCCATTATTGTTGAATTTGTTCTAACCTATATGAGCGTATGGATTTTTGGCACATTGTTATTAGACAGCTACGTTCAAATTGCGTGGGGAAGCATTATTTCTGCAGCTATTATTACATTTGCCGAGGTTTTTGTTCACCGCTACTTATTCAACCATATTGAAACGAAACATACAGCAAGAACGCGTCCGGCTTTTAAGCGAAAACTAGCGTATGACACAGAATTTGCAGAAGAAAAGCATGTAGAAAATAAGGAAAATCCAAAATAAAAAGAAGGCTCACTTTTGAGCTTTCTTTTTTATGTGTTAATGCATAAAAGTCATTTCCTTTAAAGGCCAGTATTTCATATTGACTTCTCCCATGATTGAAGAAATCGGAGTGAGGCCAAAATGCCTGCCATCTCGGCTAATGCGTCTGTTGTCACCTAGCACTAATACGTATCCATCCGGTATCGTGCCGTCTGGAGACAATTCGTACGTGGAAAAATTTTCAGTAAATCGCTCGTAAGCGGGCACTTTGGATAAATATTTATGAAGATGCGGCTCTTTTTTGACTTTGTTATTTATATAGAGAACATCATCTTTGTATTCGACCGTTTCTCCTGGTAAGCCCACAATCCGCTTTACTAGAAAATCACTGCTATAAGGAGCTTGCAAAACGACAATGTCAAAGCGCTCCAGCTTGCTGTGTTTGTTAATAATAATTCGATTGCCTTCGTGCAAAATAGGCTTCATAGAATCGCCTTTTACAGTATAGGGCTGAAACCAATAGTGCTGAACGACAACAGAAAGCAAAACGGTGCCGAGGATGACGCTTGTGTATGTAAGAATTTCACGCTTTATTTTTTTATTGACCATAATGGATGAACACCTTCTTAACGGTAAGACTGTCAATTTAAGTTTTTCATAGAGATATAACAGTGTTGATTGTACCACTCAGAACTAAAGTTTTCCATATCTATCTGTTTATGCGTATATGCCAAAAATATGCTTGGCGGAACAAAAAAATGAAAAGAGCCGCTATTCGAGAGAATAACGGCTCTTCTTTATTATAACTGAGCGCGCTCAGTTCGAGTAGCTGGTTGATTTGGTTCTTCTTCCACAACAGGCTCAACAGGCTTATGCTGCTTGATTTCTTCTTCCAGCTCAGCAATTCGCTTGTTTTTCTGTTTCACTTGTCCTCTTAGTTGAACAATTTTTACAAAGCTCAATGAAGCAGCAACAACTCCTCCAAACACAGCCGTTGTTAAGATAATTAAAATAAGAGGCCATTTTTGTGAACCAAATACATAGTTAAATTGTACAGGATCGTTGTTAATTACAGCTAAAACAGCAATGATAAGAGCAAATATAAGTCCTAAAATAAAAAAGCTCTGTCCTTTCATAAGCTGCACTTCCTTTCTTTACATGGTCATTACAACTTTTACAGCGTAACCACTCATCTTAAGTGTTTGCTATCTTGCTTATAGGTATAGGTATCCACATTTAAACAAAATCAAACATTTTCTTGATTATATATATCTTTCTTTTAAAACACAATATATCGATTAGTGTAGAAACTTTGACATGTCCAAAGACCTGGTATGTCGAATTTTTGGAATAAAGAGCTCGCGTATCCTTTTTCGCTTAAGCAGATTAAGCATAAGCAGAGGGAGAGACTTGTACAAAGAGGCTGGGACATAACCAAATGAATCCAACCTAAAGACGAACAAATGAGATACATGAGCTGAACCGCTTATGACACCGCAGTTGATTTCTGTGCAAGGCTTCGCTTTGCCCTTCAATCACCTGCTATAAGGGACGAAACAGATGAAGCTATATTCACCATCACAAAAAAACGAACCACTCATCAAACATGTTGATCAATGGTTCGTTTTTCACTTGGGCTAAGATACTTTTATCCCAGCCTCACTTTTATTAAAGAGGTTATATAAACGCAAGCTGAGACTTTGGCTTTATTGCATTAAATTATTTCATTATCTATCGCCCGGAGCAGGATGGTCTACACCTTTGACATGATGCCGATGCTGGTTGTCTTCGCTGGTGTAAAAGTCATAATAGTGAACATGCATACCGTTGCCAATAGGAATAGCGGGACCAGAGTAGGCTTTGTAATGATGGGTATGTCCGTCTTCAAAAACAACATAGCCTTCTGTATAGTGAATGTGGCTTCCATCCTCGCTTTGAATTGGAGGAGACGTTACATCGAGGCACTGATGGACATGTCCTGACGCAACAGAAGTGTAGTCCACTGAGCCATGATTATGATGAGGAACAAACCCTGAAATAAAATCATCTTTGCCTATTTTTTTCATTTTACTTCCCCCTACAAATTCAATTTTAAAAAATTGTTTAAGTAAATTCTTTAAATGGGCATTTGAATTTCTCTTTTTAGTTAAATTCAAAAATACATGCTATTGATATGAACAAAGAAAAATAAATATGACTTTTGATAAGCAGGATTCATAAAATGGGTAGTTTCCCTGTGTGTCTGCCGTTTCTACTTGACAACTTTCACATATATTGATTAAGGAAGGACAAGTTATTATAAGAGAGGAAGTCAGCATAATGAGTTGGGAAAATAAAAAGAGTCTGTGTCAGGAGTTTGCGAGAATTCTAGGTGGACAAGGCAGTTTAGATGAAAATGGCGTTTGTTTGGTACAAAAGTTTCGTACGATTCGTTTTAAAATTTTAGGGCGTCCAACACGCTCTCCGTTAGTTACCCCTCAATTTTTCACTTTTGAAGATTTAGACAGCAAAGGAAGAGCGCTAAATCTAGGTGAAACCGTGCTTTTGCAAGAAGAAGTAAATCCATTATTAACGGAGCTTAGAAAAAGAGATATTAAGGTTACGGCCGTTCACAACCATTGGCTATTTGAAGAGCCGAGAGCAATGTATATGCACTTTGAATCCGTAGAGTCACCGTTAGATTTTGCACGAAAAGTAAGAGAAGCGTTTAGAGTATTAAAAGGATAAAAAGCAGCTTTTTATAGAATCAGTTTAGTCTTACTTACTGCTTTTAAAATTAGGTTAATAACATTTTAAACATGTATATTATATATTTGTTTATAAGATGCACTTGAATGAACCTATCAGGTTAACTAATTTTTGAGCAGTGAGATTATTCGAGTACTTCTATTTAAATAAAAAAAGCACGCGTTCGCCGCGTGCTTTTTTTATGTATAAACTTAAAATGCGTTTAGGGTGTTATCGCTTAACCACTGTTTGCGTTCAGCTGCATCTTCGAATAACTCATCTGCATTTGTAAATTGAGAAGCGATGACATATTCAATTGTTGCAAGAGGAGCTGTTAGCAAACGCCAGTTTAATACGATTGTATTATCTTGAGTCGTAGCGTATTCTTCACCTAACTCGTCCCACTTAACAGATTCAGGAGCATTGTCAGCTGCTTTTTTAACAGATTTCAAAGCTTCTTGGAATTTTTCACCTGCGCGGCCTTGGTACCACTCTGTTAATAGTTGTCCAATACCTTCATTTGTTTGCTGCTCGTTCCAGCTTTCAGGTACTGTAGCAATGAATTTTGCACGGAATGTCATTTCAGCCTTTGCTACATCTCCACGAACGATGTTTAAGCGGTATTGACGTCCTAGGTAAGGGAATTTGTCTCCTTCTTCAAAAGAACCAGTTTTAGCTGCAGAAGCTGCTGCTTTAGGAGCCTCTTTTTTAGCTGTTTCTTTTTTTACTGCTTCTTTCTTTGGAGCAGCTGGCTTTTCCTCAGCTGGCTGTGAACCGTTTAGTTGTTTTAAAATCCATGTTGCTTTGCGTGCGATGATTGAACGCACATTGTTTTCATTAAGACCTCTTGGGATAATAACTTTTACCCCTTCTTTGTCACAAATTTGCACCGTGATATCGGTTCTATTTGGAACGACTTCAATTTTGTAGTCAATTGTTTGATTGCCTGTTTGATACGTATACATAAAATTTTTCGTACTCCTTTCTACAAATCTTCATTTTATAAGCAAAGGTAGAGTTTGGTCAAATGAAAGAATAATCAGACAGTTATCAACTGCTGTTGCAGCGCCTTGCAGAATGATATGTATTCCAATATTTAGTGGAAAAGCGCCAATAATAATTGCTTCAATTCTTCTTTAGTTTTTACAAAAACATATAAAAATATGCCGATACTACTAATATAGATTAGACATTCTATGTCTTTAGATGGTATAGGGAATGAAAAATAAAAAAAGCGTTTCAAAGTTTACATGTGAAATGCTATATATGATGGTCATAACACTTACTGTAATTGAAGTGACAAATTATTATCTTATTATGAAACAAGAGCAAGCAGCCTCGATTATGCTAGTGATTACATTTCTGTTTGCTTTTCTTACAACTACCGTGTTCTATTTTATCATACGTGGCTCTATAATTGCGGTTGAAAATTTAACGAAAGTAATGAAAGGGGTTTCGTAAGGGGATTTATTGATATTTGTTCAGTATAATAAACTGTAAGTATTGGTTTTTATGATAGCTTTCATAGAAAGAGATAATGAAATTTGACACGTTATAAAAGCAGTTGTATAGTGAGTACGCAAGGCGGCAGTCTGTCTTTTTTAATTCTTAGTAAACTTATAAGTTAAATGAAATATTTAAGCACTACATAAGGAGACGAAGAGATGAAAAATGAATTCCGTTTGGCAACAAATGACGATGCAGATAACTTATTGAACTTGACTCTACAAGCATATAAGCCTATTCGAGAGCTAGGCATTCCTTTCTTAGCAGCTACTGCTGATCTTGCCCTCGTTAAGAAAAACATTTCTCAAAACCTTTGCTATGTATATGAAGAAGATAAAAGAATCGCTGCAACTGTGTCTATACGAATGCCTTGGGGAGAACATCCAGGTCCGTTTGCTGTTCCGCACCTTTGGTGGTTTGCAGTGGACCCGTCGTTTGCCAGTAAAGGCGTTGGATCTAAGCTGCTGCATCTAGTAGAGGAAGAGATAATAAAAAATATGTTTAAATCACCAGGTGTGTCTTTAGGAACAGCAAAAGAACATCCTTGGTTAGTTGAGATGTATGAACGAAAAGGATATGTTCAAGCTAAAGAAAAGCACCTTGCAGAAGGTTATACGACTGTATTTCTTTATAAAAAATTCAACGAGGTACATTCTTTGTCGTAAAAGATAGAGAAGTGATCCAAATTAAGACATGTGAAAGAGTGATAAAGATGACAGATCAATTACTACTAAATAAGCTAATAGACATACGCCGTGAGCTGCACCGGTTTCCAGAACTTTCAATGAAAGAATATGAAACAACTAAACGTATTAAAAAGTGGTTAAAACACTATGATATTTCTATAGCGGATGAATTCCAATTAGACGTAGGAGCAGTAGCAGAAATTGTGGGAGGAAAGCCGGGACCTACTATCGCTATTCGAGCTGATATTGATGCGCTGCCAATTGAAGAAAAAACCAATCTGCCCTTTGCTTCTGAAGTGAACGGTGTTATGCACGCATGCGGCCATGACTTTCACACGGCTTCTATAATCGGAGCAGCCATTCTTCTCAAAGAGCGTCAGAAGGAGCTTTGCGGCACGGTTCGATTTATCTTTCAACCAGCTGAAGAAACGGCTTCTGGAGCAAAAATGCTAGTTGAAAAAGGTGTGCTCGAAGGAGTGGAAGCGATATTTGGGATGCATAACAAACCGGATCTTCCTGTAGGAACCATTGGTATCAAACCGGGACCTTTAATGGCAAGTGTTGATCGTTTTGAAATTGACGTCAAAGGAGTAGGAGGTCACGCGGGTATTCCTGAAAAAACAATAGATCCGATTGCTGCTGCTGGTCAAATTGTTACTAGTTTACAAACCATTGTCAGCCGTAATCTCAGCCCCTTTCAAAATGTTGTTGTCAGCATAACTCAAATCCATGGAGGGAGCTCGTGGAACGTCATTCCTGACAAAGTAACGCTTGAAGGAACGGTGCGTACCTTTCAAGAAGAAGCGAGAGAAAAAATACCGGCTCTTATGAAACGAACTGCTGAAGGGGTCGGCGCAGCTTTCGGGGCTTCAGTAGACGTTAAATGGTATCCATATCTTCCTGTAGTAAACAATGATGATACGCTGGAAAAACTGGCTATTAAAGCGGCGGAGGATCTTAGTTATCAAGTCGTAGAAGCTGAACAATCGCCTGGAGGAGAAGATTTTGCCGTATATCAGCAGCATATACCAGGATTTTTTGTATGGATGGGTACAGCTGGAGAATATGAATGGCACCATCCTTCTTTTTCATTAAATGAAGAGGCATTGCTTGTAGCAGCTGCGTATTTTGCTAATTTAAGCTTTCATTTTTTGAATTCATTCCATTACCTAAAAAATTAAAATATTTTTATTTTTCTATTTACGCGGATGAAATTGTTTGATAAAATAAATTTTAAATTAAAAAAGTTATCACGAGTGGACGAGAGATCTGGCTCTTTGACTCCACAGCAACCTACGAATGTAAGGTGCTCCTACCAGCAAAGCATGTGCTTTGGGTGATAAAACGGGTGAAAAACTCATTTTGCATCAAAGCAAAATGAGTTTTTTTTATTTTTCTAAAAGGAGAGGGTTTTATGAGTCATACAGCAGTTGCAGCACATACAGGAGAGAAAGCATTAAAGGAAGCGGTGAAATTATTAGGAAAGCATTATCAAGTAGCTTATCGTGAGTTAGAAACATTTTATGAAATTGTGGTCGAAAACCATGTTCGTACATATGCTGTAGGCATAGATATTAAAGATGTACAAAAAGCAAATGAACTAGAAATTTATTCATCATGCTGTTCCAAACTTGAGCGAGTAGGCTGTCTTTTATAGAAGAAGTCTGCTCGCGCCTCTATTTTTTAAGTATTTTTAAATAGAAAGCATGGTTTTTGACAAGCAAAGAATCTGGTGGGTATAATCAATATTCACTAGGTTTTAAGATTAATCATAAATTGTCGAAATTTTTACACAAATTAAAGGTTACATTCGAAATGAATTGTGGTATGTTATAAAACAAGAATATTTTATGAAAGGAGCATTGAAATGGAAATGTCTCTTGAACACGGAAACGATGCAGGAAGCGAACAGCTTATTGATCGTATCCTAGACTTTTTAGAAGATGACGAAAAGTAAAAAAGAGTGTGCGGTGCTATCCCTAGCCGCGCACTCTTTTTTTATCATGTGCGTAAAGGCAGCGCCATACTATGATACATAGGGATAGAATGAAAGGGTCTCTGTCAAAGGGATTGACGAATGGTTTTGTTTGATAGAAAATTTAGAAAAAGGAAAGAGATGAAGGGTATGTCGAACAAAACATCTTTGTATCAAACAAAAGAACAGTTAAAAAAGCTTGTAAGCGAATTGGTTTCTATACCTAGCGTGACAGGAACGATGGCAGAAGTGGAAATGGCTGAATCGATAGCGTCGTATTTATTGAAGCTGCCTTACTTTCAAAAAAACGAGCAGGTCGAGCTTCATTCAACAGGAGACGGGCGATCAATTGTCACAGCTTTTGTTCAAGGGAAAAATACGAATAAAACAGTTGTATTAGTAAGTCATTACGATGTAGTGGATGTACAAGATTATGGACAGTGGAAAAAGGATGCTTTTCACGCTGATACATTAACGAGTACTTTTTATAACCATATGGAACAAGTTCCGGCACACGTACAAAAAGATATGATAAAAGGAGACTGGCTTTTTGGCCGAGGAACGATGGACATGAAAGCAGGCATTGCCTTGCATATCAGTATGGTTGAACGAGCGTGCAACGGAGAGTTTGACGGAAACATCCTGCTGCTGTCGGTGCCGGATGAAGAAGTAAATTCGCTTGGGATGAGAAAAGCAGTGCCTGTTCTTTTAGAGATTGCCCGCAAACATAAGCTGGATTTTTCTCTCATGCTGAATGCAGAACCAGTGTTCAGCCGCTATCCTGGAGATCAAACGAACTACGTGTACTCAGGATCGATTGGGAAAATCATGCCAAGCTTTTTGTGTTATGGAAAAGAAACTCATGTAGGGGAACCGCTAGCTGGTTTAAATGCTAATTTACTAGCTTCTTATTTAACAAAAGAAATAGAATTAAACGTTGATTTTTGCGAAAAAGTAAGAGATGAAACAAGTCCACCTCCTACGGTGCTGATACAAAAAGATTTAAAAGAAGAGTATTCAGTTCAAGTTCCGCACTCTGCCGTTGTCTTATTTAATTTATTTATGTTAAACCGCTCTCTTAAAGAAGTAACAGATCTGCTGTCGAAATCGGCTGACAAAGCGGCTTTGAATGTGAAAAAACACTATAATAAAGCCGCTAGGCAGTATGCTGCGGGAATGGAGGGTTCATCTCTTGACGTGAACGTATGGACGTATGAAGAACTTTATACTCATGCAGTCAAACAGCACGGTGAAAAATATGTGCAAGAAATGGAAGCAGCACTTTTGGCACAAGAGGATGACGATAGAAATAAAACCATTAACTTAGTAAACTCTTTAGCTGGTTTATGTAAAGAATCAGCTCCGATGATGGTCTTATTTTTTACGCCGCCTTTTTATCCGGCCGTTTGTTCACATGATGATCCGTTTGTACAAGAGATTTTGTCAAACGTACAGGCAACTGCCAAAGAGCAATTCCAAGTGGAGCTAGTTGAACAAAGTTATTTTGGCGGAATTTCGGATCTAAGCTATGCCAGCCTGCAGCATCCGCTTCATACATTTAACACGTTGGTAGCAAACATGCCCCTATGGAATAAAGGGTATCATATCCCGCTAGAAGATCTAGAGAAGCTGAAGATGCCGGTGCTGAACATTGGACCGCTGGGAAGAGATGCGCATCAATGGACCGAAAGATTAGACGTTCAGTATTCCTTTGAAATTTTGCCTCATTTCATTTATCAAGCTATAAAAGAAGCACACAAATAAACATCCGTCCGCGGATGTTTATTTGTTGAATTTAAAAGAAGCTCCTTGTACGGTAATTTGTTGCGGTGTTAGAGCGTGATCTAATTCAACCAAAAATGGACGCTCTCCAACTTTTTTTAATGTATCATGGACAACACCTTGTGTTCCGCTGCAAAAAATAAGGTTTCCCCCATTGACATATAGTTTTTGACAACGTGCATCAAGTAAAGAGTCTTTATAGCTTTCGGCAGACTGAATGTCCAGCAGTTTCGTCCACTTGCTGATGGATTCTTCGAGGTTATGTACAGCACAGTAAATATTTTTTAGCTGCAGCTGACCAGCTTGGTGAGAAGAAAGAGCCGCTAGCTTTGGCTTGCGTTTTTCTTCTGGTTCACCCCATTCAATAAAAAAAGGAAGAGGCAGGGAATGGTGGTCAGCTTCAATAAAACACATTTTCCATTGAAGTCTTTCTCCATCATTGGTTTGACGAGAACCCGCTACAGGACCTTTTAGAGTGACGTTCTTGCTTTCCAGCTCTTTTATCAGCAAATCCATATCATCTGTACGGAATGCAAATCGACCAAAATGACCAACCGGTGTATGTTCGTTAACAAGCTGCTGAATAAGGTCATTATCTGTAACAGTTTGAGCTAACGCGATATCTCTAAGCCCAAGCCATTCAATATAGCTGAGGTTAAAATAAGCCAACGTGTTAAAAGTGCCCCATTTTTCATGGATGCCGCCTTTGACGACATTTATTCCGTATTCGTTTAGTTCTTTCTGAGCTTTAATAGGATCAGGTGAAAAATGAACAAGATGATCAAAAGATAAGTGCACGGATAGGCCTCCTTTTAAGAGAGATTCTTTCCCATTATTATACGTTGTTTTCCTTTTCAAGAAGAGTAAAACGAATGATTATGTAAAATGAAAATCTTAAAAAAAGCAAGCCGCGTATGTTTTAAACTCGACTTGCTTTAGATTTATTTAGCGACGACAGCCATGCCCTTTAAAGCAGCAGCCAAATGATTTATTAAACCATGGATATGAGCAGCAAGGTGAACCGCAGCGACAGCGGCGAGGGCTAGAACGGCGAGTAGTGCGAGTAGTGCGGCGAGTAGTGCGGCGAGTAGAACGGCGGGTAGTGCGGCGAGTAGAACGACGAGTAGTGCGGCGAGTAGTGCGGCGAGTAGTGCGGCGAGTAGAACGGCGGGTAGTGCGGCGAGTAGAACGACGAGTAGTGCGGCGAGTAGTGCGGCGAGTAGAACGGCGAGTAGAACGGCGACGAGAGCGTCTGTGGCGTGCAGTTGGCTCTTGGTACATAAATGTTTCAAGCTCAGTAGAAGCAATCGCTTCTGTTGCTTCTCTAATTCTTTCAGCAGTGATATGCATATAAACACCTCCTGGCTAATTCGGTACATAATACAATATGTACAAGGAAGGCGTTTGGATATAGTGAAAACATGGAATTTGTCTAAATTTGTGAAAGAAATGGAGTGGTTTTCATGCTTCAAATCCTCGAACATCAAAGAGTGGATATCGCTCTTCAAATAGTAGCTGTGCAAATAGAAGCTTATCAAGAAGAAGCAAGGCTTATTGGTTTTTCAGACATTCCTCAGCTTACAGAAAGCAAAGAAGATATTATGAAAAGCAAGGAAGTGTTTATCGGAGAAATGATTGAAGGTAAGCTAGCTGGCGTGCTGTCGTTTGAAATAGAAAATGAGCGATTGACGATTTGCCGCCTCGTTGTGCGTCCTCGTTACTTTCGAAAAGGAATCGGAAGCCGTCTTTTAACACATGTACTTCAAAGATATTCTGAATGTGAATGTATGGTGTCTACAGCCGAAAAAAATATACCTGCGATTAAGCTATACGAAGCTCATCAGTTTTCAATTATAAAACGTACTGCAGCTGCTGATAATCTTGTGTTAGTAACGATGAAAAAGATTGAGACATCGCTAAATTAATCCAAAGGCCAACAAATAAGCCACATGAGCTAGTAGGAATCGGCTGTTGATTTCCGTGCAAGACTTCGCTTTCCGGAGGCGGGGATGGGCCTCCTCGTCGCTTCCGCTCCTGCGGGGTCTCATCTATTCCGCTTATCCCGCAGGAGTCTCCGTCTTGCTTTTCAATCAACACAGCTAGAATACTCATAACAATGAAAAATCCGAACGCGTTGGATTCTCCATCAAGAATCTTGATTCACCGTTCGGATCTTCTTTCAACTAAAATAATGTTGTTCCAGCCTCTACGATGAGAGTGTTTGTTCAGAATAATCTAGAGCTGTATGGCGCTGAATCAACAGTAAAGCAGCTAGAGTTACAACTGCTCCGATAATAAAAGGCAGCGTCATATTGAGTTTAAAGGCAAATGCACCAAGCAGAGGGCCAAAAATACGCCCTAAGCTATCCATTGAGGCGGTTAGCCCCGAAGCAGAGCCATATCCTACTTTGGTTCTCATCGTAATTAATGAGAGGACACAAGGACGAATAAGGGCATTTCCTGCTGTAAATATGCACAAAAATAAGGTAGCATTAACGGCACTGGAAGATAACAAAATAGACGTAAATCCCATTGCTGAAACCAATAAGCCAATGGCCATCAGCTTTTTTTCATTTCCTTTTTTAAATCGCTGCAGCACACCGCCTTGAATCAGCGCTTGAGTTAAACCGCTCGCCATAAACATCCATCCGATTGTCGTAGGAGTAGCATTAATTTTCGCTATTTGAAAAAATTGAAAAGTAGCTTCTAAACCAGCGAGCGTAAAAGTCGCTAAAAATGAAAGAACATATAAATACTTCATAGCTCCTTGGAAATCTGACGTGAAGTCATGCCATCTCGATGTCTGTACTTTATCAGCAGATTCTTTTCGTAACGATTCTTTTAACGTAAAGAATGAGAACGCTGTCATAATCAGTGACAAGATACCAGAGATAACGAAGGGAACAAACAAGCCGAAAGATGAAAGGACACCGCCTAATGCCGGTCCAAAAATAAAGCCTAAGCCAATCGACATTCCTAACAGTCCCATTGCTTTCGTGCGGTTTTCTTCATCTGTACTATCAGAAGCGTATGCAAAAGCACAAGGAATAACAGCTCCTGCAAACAAACCTCCGATGATGCGTGACGTATACATTAAAGTCAGGGAGTTTTCTGCCACCGAAAAAAGAAAAAAGCTTGCGCTAAAGCCGAGTAAGCCCCAAAGTAAGATGGGACGCCGGCCTTTTATATCGGAAAGCTTCCCCCAAAAAGGTGCAGTAATAAAAGATGCGATCGAATAGCTAGCCATTAGTATTCCTAAATTGACCGTGCTTGCACCCGTGGCACGAATAACTTCAGGTACGATCGGGATGATCACTCCAAAGCCTACAAATACCATAAAAATAACAAACATTAACGTTCCAAGCTGTTTGTTCATATGCAATTAAGCCCCTTTCTCTGTAGAACATGCCGTGAGTTTAGTATACCAAATACAAAGACGTTTTTTGCGTATATTTGGTAAAAAGCGTTTTATTTATAAGTGAAGAAAATATGTTAATATTTACCTGTTGTGCTGATGATGATATAATTTTAAAAAAAGGGAGTGAAGCAATTGCCGATATGGATTGTATTTGCTGGGATCATAGGCGGTCTTTTAGGATTTGGGGCACTAGTGGATTATATAGCTAAAAAGAGAAGTATCGAGCTAGATCCAGAAGAAGGGATAAAGAATGCTTCTGACGCAGAACAAATCTATGTGGAAAATTATCTTTATCAAACAAAAGAAAATAACAATCACTTTCAATAAAAAAAGCTTGGAGACGAATCTCCAAGCTTTTTTAATGCGGTAAAAAGATGAGCTGATAGAGAAATAAAACAGCAAAGACATACACAAGCGGATGAACTTGTTTGCCTTTTCCTTTTACCAGCTTCATTAACGGATAAGAAATGAAGCCAAGCGCAATTCCTGTTGCAATACTTGATGTAAGAGGCATCGCTAGAACAACTAAAAAGGCAGGGAACGCTTCATCAAAGTCATTCCAATTAATTTTAGCTACAGCACCCATCATCAAGCTTCCGACAATAATTAATGCAGGTGAAGTAATAGCTGCTACGCCAGAAACCGAGCTTACAACTGGACTAAAGAATGCTGCCACAATAAATAAAATAGCTACTGTCACACCCGTTAGACCCGTACGTCCGCCTGCTGCTACACCAGATGAAGATTCAACGTAAGCCGTTGTTGGGCTTGTACCAAATAAAGCGCCAATCGTTGTACCAAATGAGTCAGCAAGCAATGCTTGACGGACGCGAGGCATCTTATTACCTTTCATAAGACCGGCCTGTTGAGCTACTCCTACCATTGTACCTGTTGTATCAAAAATCGTAACAAGTAAGAAAGAAAAAACAACTGTGTACAAATCATGATGAATAACATCTCCAAAAGCAGCAAAAGGATTTGAAATCATTAAGCCGTCTGGAAGGTGAGGAGATGCAAACAAACCTTTATCAAATGAAAGCTGTCCTCTAAAGAAAGCAATTAATCCCGTAATAATCATACCGAAGAATAGAGCGCCGTTTACATTTAGCGTATATAAAATGATTGTAATTGCAAGTCCGATTAGTGTTAACACTACTTTTTCAGACTGCAAATCACCAAGTCCGATTAAATTTGATTTATTTGCAACAATAATACCGGCTGAACGAAGCCCGATAAAAGCAATAAATAAACCGATACCAGCACTAATCGCGTGCTTTAAATTGCTTGGAATAGCTTCAATTAATTTTTCACGAAACGATGTTAACGATAGGATGATAAAGATAATACCCGCTACAAATACAGCTGAAAAAGCAGTAGCATAGTCGATACTTCCATTTGAACCAACAACTAAAGCAGCAAAGTATGCGTTCATTCCCATACCGGGAGCAATAGCGATTGGATAGTTAGCTGCAAGAGCCATCCATAGCGTAGCTACGACCGCTGAAATAATAGTAGCTGTAAAAACTTGATCAAAAGGAACGCCGGCGCTGGACAAAATAACTGGGTTCACAATGACGATATAAATCATGGTTAAAAACGTTGTAATACCAGCTAAAATCTCTGTTTTAGCATCCGTGTTATATTCTTTTAACTTAAACATAAGTAACCTCCAAAAATAACGAACATTAAAAGCAACATGATATATAATATTCGTTTTTTACTTGAAATGCAATAGATTTGCATATAAAAAATCAAAAACTAAAAAAGTGACGATAAAAGAGCTAAAACAAGTGTGAAATATTTCTTTTTTTCGGTGCTTTTTATAGTGTGTACGTATAGAAGAGGCTCATACGAAAAAAGCCGCTTGGGCTGCAGCGGCTATGTTGCTTGTCTTGATGAAACGACTATCGGAAATTTTATTTTAATGGAAAGAGTTAAATCGTGGTACGTATATTCCAAGCGTCCGTGGTAGTTGGAAACAAGTTCAGAAATGATCCACGTGCCAAGGCCTTCGTGGCGTTCTTTCTTTTCCGTAACATGAAAAGAAGTAAACAAGTGATCTTGACGCTCTCGTGATAAAGGAGCGGTAGAATTGCTGACTTCTAAAATGTAAATGCCACTTCGAATCATACTCGAAACGGTTATCTCTTTTTTCTCAGAAGAATGAGCGGCTTCTAAAGCATTATGCATTAAATTCATGATGAGATTCATTTGGTCAAGGTGCTTTAAAGGCAGCTGTGATAACGGTGAATCTAATTGAACATTCATATGTATTCCCCACGTATGTGCTTGATTCTTGCTTTGATGTACAACAGAAGCAACGTGCGAATGTTCACCTTGAATATATGAATGGGTATCATTCAAAGCTTCAACGTAATCTTGAATGTACTCTTGTGCCTGCTGTCTTTGGTTTGTTTCTAGAAGATAGGATACGGCACTGACATGTTTAATAAAATCATGTCTTTCAGCTCTTAACGCTTGAAAAAGCTCATTGCTCTTTTGAATTTCACGTGAAGCACTGCTTTCCCGGTTAGTTACGAATATGTATTGTTGATAAGAAGAAAACATGTCGGTCATGTAACTAATCATTGCGATAACGGTTAGGCTAACACTAAAAGGTGAAGCTAGGCTAAATAAAAGCAGAAAAAAAGACGTCAGTACGATTGCTTTTTTTATAGTTATTAAAGGAGCCGTTTGATATTTTTTTCTCCATATAAAAAATGAACCAATTATAAAAAAACTAAGTAGGAGATGTAAACTAACAGGCAGGTCTTTAAAAAAGAGGAGCACGAAAGCAGTTAGTAAAACTAGTGTGTAAAATAGTTTCATTTTAGATAGTCCCTCCTTTAAAAGTATTCTTTTTGCAAGATGTCTAAATTTGTTTTCGTGATTAAAGCTGTTTTTTCGGTGCTTTGAAACATCACTGAGTAGGAGTGCTTAGTATACAGGGAGAAATTTTGAATATAGGAAATGTTGATAATAAAAGCTCGATGCGACCTTAGAAAATGACTCGCTGTTAATTCTTTTTCAATTTCGTTTAATGATTGATAGGTACTAAATTCTCCATTTGTCGTTATGATTGTGGTAGAACGACCCGTTCGTTCTGCAAATATAATATCTTGTTTGTTCAGCACTTGCATTTCGGTTTTTTGTTTTAAAATAAGCTTATCTCTTGTGTCAGTTGATTGTTTTTTTTGATGAAAACGCTGAATGCCTTTTAACAGACGCTCTTTAGAATAAGGCTTCATAATGTAGTCTAAAACGTTGAGTTCAAATGCATGAACGGCAAAGCCGCTGTGCCCAGTGACAAAGATGACTTGAATATCAAGTGCGTAAGCATTGATAAAGTCTGCAAGCTCATAACCTGATAGCTTTGGCATTTCAATATCTGTAATTAATAAATCAATTTCATTTTTTTTAATTTCGTTATAAGCTTCCTCCGCGCTGCTAGTCGAAAAAAGTATGTCTATATCATCTTCTCTTTCTAAAGAAATCCTCAATTTTTCTAAATCATATGAATGATCGTCCACTAATCCTACCTTCATAAATAAAAACCCTCTTTGTTTCATTCTATTGGATATTACCACACTATTTTACCATGATTTACAAGATGGAAAGGACGTTTCGCGACATAAAAAACCCTCTTTATGACAAGATGGAAGATGCTGTATAAAAAAAAAGCTAAGATATAGTCAATCACAGTAAAAGGGGAGAGCGGATATGATTGAAATCAAAGGTGTTACAAAATATTTTAAAGAGAAAAAGCAAACAATTGCAGCTGTTCAAGATATTCATGTAACCATCGCACAAGGAGAAATTGTAGGACTATTAGGTGAAAATGGAGCGGGGAAAACAACTCTTTTACGTATGCTGTCGACTGTACTTGAACCATCGGAAGGTAATATGTTCATTCACGGAATTAACATTCATAAACAGCCTGATAAAATAAAACAAAGAATTGGCGTGCTTTTTGGCGGTGAAACAGGTTTATACGACCGTTTGACCGCTCGTGAAAACTTGGCTTATTTTGCTAAGTTTTATGGCATGAGCAAACATGAAACAAAGATAAGGATTGAGGAACTGGCCAAACGTTTTGGAATGAAAGACTACTTGGATCGCCGCGTCGGAGGCTTTTCAAAAGGAATGCGTCAAAAAGTAGCCATTGCACGCACTATTCTTCATAACCCGGACGTTATCCTGTTTGATGAGCCGACTACAGGATTAGACATTACATCAGCAAACATGTTTCGTGAGCTTATTAAAAGTCTGCAAAGAGAAGGGAAAACGATTATTTTTTCCAGTCACATTATGGAAGAAGTGGAGATGCTGTGTCAGTCTATCATCATGATTCATAAAGGAAAAATGATTTATCAAGGAACAAATGAACAGCTGTATAAAGAAGAAGAAAGCACAGACTTAAACTACATCTTTATGTCGCGTATCGTGAGGGGGGCTTAATATGATTTGGCACATTTATAAAAAAGAGTTAATTGATTGTTTACGAGATCGCAAAACGATTATTTTTAGTGTGTTGATTCCTATTTTGTTAAATATAGGGATTATCTTTTTTATCGACAAAATAATGGCTAGTGATCAATCTAATAGCATGTCCGTAGCTGTTAAAAAAGATTCTGATACTAGTGTTATCGACTGGCTAAAAAATGACGACAATATCAAAGTAGTCGAAAGTGAAAATCCACTCAACACTGTAGAGGAAGGAAAAGCATTAGTGGCGTTAAAGGTGCCATCCAACTTTTCTTCAGCAGTCCTTAACATGAAATCACCAGAAGTTACCGTTTATACCGATTCTGGGAGTATGAATTCAGGTGCTACGGCGGAGTATATACAAAATATACTGAATAAACATCGAGAAGCTATAGTCAACGAACGTTTAGGTCAATTAAATATTAATAGTCAAACGATTGACCCTTTTAATGTAATTGAAAAAGGAGTGTCTAAGGAAGATGACGGCTCCTTAACTATGATTGCTATGTTCGCGCCAATGATTATCATTATGGGGGTTTTAGGTGGTATTCTTCCTTCCGCAAATGATATCTTTGCAGGTGAAAAAGAACGAAAGACGATGGAAGCTTTATTGATGTCTCCTGTCAAAAGAACTCAATTATTGGTTGGGAAATGGCTGACTATCTCTACGTTTGGTATAGTAAGCGGTCTTTTGTCCACTTTTGCATTTGTGCTTTCTGTACGTTATTTAACAACCACATTGAATGAAGCACTGCAGCTCAACGGTCATTTTACAACATTTATTTTCTCGTTTTTAGTCAGTCTTACCCTATTAGCGCTTTTAGGAGCGATGGTATTATGCATCCTTAGCCTTTTAGCGAGTTCCGTTAAAGAAGCACAAAGCTATACATCACAAATAGTGGTGGTAGCGATGCTTCCATATTTCCTAATGATGGGGAAGTCCGTACACGAACTGCAGTCAAATGTATTTTTAATTCCTATTTATAACGTATTTGCACTTATGAAACAGCTTCTATATGGTGTCTATGACATGCAGAGTCTTGCGTATACAGCAGGAAGCTTGTCGGTTTGTATTATTGCTTTATTTACGATTGGTTATACAATGTTTAACAAAAGCCGTTGGGTGCTTGGTAAAGGGTAAGAGATTGGGCAAAAGTAATTTAGTTGAAGAAAGAGCCGAACGAGTAATCGTTCGGATTTTTTTATTAGAATGGTGAACGTAGGTTTCAAGTAAATAGTTATTTGCTTCTAGCTGTTGATTGGAGGGAAAGACGGAGACTCCTGCTGGAAAAGCGGAACAGGTGAGACCCCGCAGGAGCGGAAGCGACGAGGAGGCTCCGCGGAAAGCGAAGTCTTGCGCGGAAACCAACAGCGGCGTAACAAGCGCTTCATAACAGCTCATTTACCACATTTGTTTGTTTCTAGATTAAAGTGATTTCGTTATGTCTTATCCTTTTTGTAGGGAAAGAGCAATCAAAAGAGAATGTAGAAAGAAAGGAGAGTGAGACAGCTGCATCCTATTATAATAGAAGAAATTCCTTATTCAATAAAAAAATATGTAAAGCAAATGGAAAAAGTGACGTTTCCAAAGCAAAGGTGTACCTCAGATGTTGATATCCTTCATACGGCTAAAGGGAGATATGTTTTAAAGAGAGCAAAAAGGGAAAAGTACAGAAAATGGTTATATAAGGAATATTATGTATTAAAAAATATACGGGCACTGGCGGACTTTCAAAGCCCGAGTGCTTACAAATTCGTTCTAACAGCTGTTATTGACTGGAGCGGAGAACCTGCGGAGATGCTCGTTATGTGATATGGCGCTTGCTGTGCGCTTTGAAGACGGAATCTTTATAGGTAAAGAGCGCGCTGCTTTTATTAAGGGATACGGCAAGGGGATTTCACAGCACGAATTTTGTTATTTTGCAGAAGGATTGTACGAGTTTTTCTAAGCAATAATGACATCATTTTCTTCATTTGTTGAACGTCCACTTTCTTTGACGAATTCATACTAGTTTTGTCACGTATGAAGGGATTTGAAAATTTCTCTCGAAATGGCTAGTAAATGAAAAAAATGGAGGGATGGAACATGACGATGAAAACGGTAGATGTGGCAAAGTCGCTGGGAATACATCCAAGTACGGTATTAAAATGGGTTAAAATGGCGGATATCGAGCTAGAGAGAAATGAATCGGGACACTGTGAGTTTACAGAAGAAAATGTTGAAGCACTTAGAAACTTTCAAAAAAACCGCAATCGCCAAGCCGTCGTCAAAGTGGTAGAAAAAGTAGTGGAAAAAGAGGAAGTCGTTATATCTGATGAACGTGCACAAGACATGCAAAAGCAGCTTGATCAGCTTTTTTTAAGGCTAATTGAAAATGAAAAGCGTACAGAAGAAAAAGCGGGAGAAGTAGTGACGTTTCAAATTTTAGAGCATCGTTCAGAAATCGATCGATTAAATAAAGTTATTACGAAATTAGAAAATCGAGTAGTGGAACTTGAAAGTCAGTTAAAAAGTGAAGACAGCTTAAAAGGTAAAAAGCCTGTTCCGAGATGGAGAAGCTTTTTAACCGGTATTTTTAGCTACTAGCAGCGATTTACCATAACGGTAAATCGCTTTTTTTATGGAATTTTATGAAAAATACATCAATTCGTACAGAATTGTGGAAAAAAATCTCAATAATAGTTGACGAAACGCTTAGTAATTTGATAAAACTAATTAAGTTAAGAAAGTGAAATACTTTCGTAAATACATATTCGTTATCATGCGATAGCGTTAAGGAGAGTGACAAGTGAAAAAAAGAGAAGAGCTCGTCCAAGAAATGGAGACGCTGTTTCGCTTTGTGTTCAGACAGCTTCGCCAAGAAATTAATGAAGTATACAATTCAGAGCTATCAACAAATGAATTTATGGTGCTTCGTATGCTGGTTGATTCAGGTAGACAGCGATCAACTGATTTATCCAAGTATCTTCAAGTGTCAGCAAGCCACATTACGGCGGTAACCGACTTGCTTTTATCAAAAGGCTACATTGCACGCAAACGGTCTGAAAACGATCGGCGTATTATTGATATTGAACTGACCAAGGAAGGACAGGATATTTTTAATGCTATTCAAGAGAAGAAACGAGCCTATTTCCTTGAGCGTTTTGAGCACTTTACAGATAAAGAAATTGAAACGATGAATCAGCTGTTTCACAAAATTAAAGGCCATCAAAAATAAAGCGCTTTAAATACGGAAGAATAATCAGTGAATATGAGCTTCACTGATTATTTTTTTGTTTTAAAACGCAAAGAGTATAAAAGGCAAGTTAGTTGGTGAGAACATAAAATCAGCGTATAATAATAGAAAGAACACATGAAGGAGGTCATCTTTTTGACAGAACAATATGAAGTAGCAACTTTTGCGGGCGGCTGTTTTTGGTGTATGGTGAAGCCCTTTGATGAACAGCCAGGCATTATAAAAGTTGTATCTGGCTATACAGGCGGTCACAAAGAGAACCCGACGTACAAAGAAGTATGCTCAGAAACCACGGGCCACTATGAAGCGGTCCAAATTACATTTGATTCAGAGGTTTTTCCATATGAAAAGCTTTTAGAACTATACTGGCCTCAAATTGATCCAACGGATGCAGGCGGACAATTTGCGGATCGAGGCGATTCATATCGAACAGCTATCTTTTATCACAATGAACACCAAAAGACACTAGCTGAAGAATCGAAGCAGCAATTAGAAGCAAGCGGTCGTTTTTCTGAGCCGATTGCTACACAAATTCTACCGGCAAAACCGTTTTATGAAGCGGAAGAATACCATCAAGGTTACTATAAGAAAAATAAATTCCGCTATGCTATGTATCGACGCGGGTCTGGACGTGATCGTTTCATTAAAGAAAACTGGAAAGACTTTGGACGCGATGAGAAGCTGAAAACGACATTAACGCCTATTCAGTATGAAGTGACTCAAAATGATGCAACGGAACCTCCGTTTCGCAATGAATTTTGGGATCATACAGAAGAGGGAATTTATGTAGATGTTGTATCAGGAGAGCCATTGTTTAGTTCAACTGATAAATATGATGCCGGATGCGGATGGCCATCTTTCACAAAAGTGATTAATAAAGATGAAGTAAAAGAAAATATGGACGTTAGTCATAATATGGTTCGTACAGAAGTACGAAGTAAAACGGCTAACTCTCATTTAGGCCATTTATTTGATGATGGTCCCCAAGATGCAGGCGGCTTGCGCTACTGCATCAACTCAGCAGCTCTTCGCTTTGTTCCCAAAGAAGATTTAGAAAAAGAAGGATACGGGGAATACGCTGTTTTATTTAACAAATAAGGTAGTATGAAAAGAAGAGAGTGATTCAACTTAAAGTTGGCTCACGCTCTTCTTTTTGTGTTTTCTTTTGTTTTATTTTGGCTCGAATGAGGCTATAGAGAAAAAGGAAAGGAATGTAGCCATAAATAAAATAAAAGCCGGTCATGGATAAACGTGTATTAAGCTGATCGATGGTTTCCCGATCATCAAAGAAAATAGAAAAACCAAGAAGGGCAATAAGAGCTAATATGAGAAAAATCGTAGGCGGCTTATTAAATGTTTTACTAAATCCACGAATTGTACACCATACGCTGACAGCAATTGTAGGAAGAACGACTAAAAGCCACAGAGAAATTAAAATATATTCAAAACGCTGTAAAAATGGAATTTCAATAATTTTGGCCATCGTTAAAGTTGGCCAGATCGTATGCATTAACTGTCCTTGACTAAAGTAGGCAAATGAAACTAATGCTGTGCACAAGTATAAAAAAGTGCTGAACAAAACGCCAAGTTGCCCCCACTTCTGACTAGTAGCGCCATTTTTTATAAAAGGATAGAAAAAAAGCACGGCTTCAAATCCTAAATTCTCAAAAGTCATCATTTTAGTTGAAATTAAAAATTCCCATATCGTGTGGTCAAACAAAGGAAATAAATTATTAAGGTGCCCATATTTTAATGGGTAAATCAATGCAAATACGAGCGGTAAGGGAAGCACGACCCCAAAAAAAGCAATCCCAGTGATCACACGAAACCCACCGGAAACTGTATAGTAAATAATAGGTAAGTAAACAAGTGATACAATCCATGTTTCCAGCTGTGGAAACATCCATATTTGTAAAATTTCTACGTACGTCCGGTAAATGGTTAACGCAAAGATAAAATAATAAGCCGATGCCGCAAGAGTTAAAGCTCCTCCAAGGTATTTCCCAAAGTATAACCGGTGAATATCGACAATATCGCTGTTTTCGCGAGTTAAGATATTAAAAATCATCGCTAATAAAATACAGACGCTGATCGCAGCAAGAAAGATGGATATCCAAGCTTCATATCCAGCTCCTTTAATAATATAACGCTGAAATCCTAGGATCCCAACGCCAATTTGCGTAGAATGCACTAAGAAAAAAAGAAAAGAAGGGGAAACTTGATTTTCTTCTTTAATTGTATTATGCATCTTTTCTTCCTCCTAGTTGCTAATACCGGTTTGAATAAGATGAACGCGAGCTTTTACTTCAATATTCATATCCGGATATTGCGCTTTGAATTTTTCACTGTTAAACCCGCGTGTTTTACTTCGAACATAATCTGTAAAACAAATGGGGTCGATTTTGTGCCGCTGAAGTTTCTTAATAAATGCATCCCCATCTTTTTCAATATGTTTTTGAAGCGTTTTTTCAACCATTTTAATACTAGACGAGTCTGTTAAATTTATCCATCCAGGAAACTCTTTTACAAGGCCATCGATAGTTAAGTGCGCAATAATACTTGGGTGTTGATGATTTCCTTTAATTTCATACTTTGTTTTGGTGCGCAAGTTTTGTAGAATGATTTCGCCTTCGCGGTCACTTTCTTTAACTTTCACTGAGTAGCGGCCGTGCTTTGTTCCGCTTGTTAGCAGCTTAAATAAAAATGTTTCTTTCATTCCGATAGTTGTAACGA
This sequence comes from Priestia sp. P5, assembly GCF_029522155.1. Lineage (NCBI taxonomy): Bacteria > Bacillati > Bacillota > Bacilli > Caryophanales > Bacillaceae > Priestia > Priestia sp. P5. Next base: position 626,954 of record NZ_JAKWFJ010000002.1, read on the forward strand.
CTTTTTGTTTTTTGAAAAGCGCCAGTCCCTTTAATTTAATAGCATCTTTTTCTTGTGCTAAAACAGGAAGATACGGGTCCCGGTCGTCGCTAAAAAAACTGAATAAAAAAATTTGTAAATTAGTGTTAGGCAAATTTTCTGTTCGGATATTTTGTTCAATCAAATTAGAAATAAACTGATAGTCTTTAATTTTCTTTTTTGTAACGGAGCTCAATAATTCATGTGCGTTGCCGTCTGCAATGCTTAATTTAATATTACGTCCAAGGTCTGGATTTCTAGCAATTGTATTTACTAATTCATCCACGCCATGTGTTGCAAATTCTTTTCCCATGACGATGCTCCTCAGCTGCCCAAAAGCGACCGGAAGAGATGATTTATTGTTTAAGCGAAGTGGAATATCAAATGATGAATTAGCAGTAGCCGCAATAATACTGGGTTCTTCCGTTGGCCCGTACTTATAGATAGGGTATAAAATGGTTCCTCTCACTTTATTGCTTTGAGGAATATAATCATATCCTATGGAGTTAACTACTTGAATTTCGTCAATTGTTTCACGGTCTGCACAGCTCGTTAAGAAAGTAAGGCAAGTGCATAAAATAAGTATTCTCTTCATGACGTTTCCCCGCTTTACTCATTATCTAAATTACTTTTTCGTTTAGTCTTATTCGCTTTATTAGGGTTATAGCGAAAGCGTTCTAAAGGACGCAAGTAGCTTGGACGCTTTGCCGTATGACTATAGGGCAATCGCAGAAAGGTATCCCTATACTCTGTTGGACGAAACGGAAAAAGCGGAACAAGATAAGGCATGCCCAAAGACTTTAAACGAAGCAAATGAACCAGTAAGAAACAAAAACCAAAGGTGATGCCGACTAAACCAAACGCAGTGGCAAACAAAATAAACGGAAAACGTAGCAGCCGGATGGTATTAGACATTTTAAAAATAGGCGTTGTAAAAGAAGCTAAAGCTGTCAGTGAAACAATAATAAGCAAAATATTGCTTGTTAACGCCGCTTCGACTGTTGCTTGCCCAATAACAATCCCGCCTACGATTCCCAGCGTTTGACCTACTTTTGTTGGAAGTCTGGCTCCGGCTTCGCGAAGCAGTTCAATGGTTATTTCTAAAAAAAGTACTTCGATGACGGGTGGAAAAGGAACATTGGTCCTTGAAAAGATAATAGGACCCAGCAAATCTTTTGGAAGCATCTCATAATGATAAGTAACAATGGCTACATAAAGAGGCGTAGCAAAAATAGAGAAAAAGACGCCTAAAATACGAATAACGCGGAAAAACGATCCTAGAACCCATGGTAAATAGTAGTCTTCAGGTGAAATAAAGAAGTCAAGCAGCGTTGACGGTCCCGTAACTGCGTAGGGTGAACCGCTTGAAAAGAAGGCAGCTTGCCCGTTTAACAGACTAAACAAGACTCGGTCAATCCGCTCTGTTGTTAAGAAAAGCGGAAACGCCGTAGAAGAATTATCGGAAATTAATTGATCAAGCATTGTGCTATCAAAAATGACGTCGAAATCTATATCTTTAAGGCGTTGGGTCATGGTGTCCACGTGCTGAGGGTTCGTTACGCCTTCTAAGTAAACAAGCACCACGCGCGTTTTCGATTTATTTCCTACGGTGAGTTCTTTAAAAATAAGGTTTTCGGAAATGACCGTTTTTCTCATTAAATAGAGATTGACATCTAAATCCTCTACAAAACCAATTTTAGGACCAACGACGCTGAACTCATTTTCCGTTTCATTTTCTTTTCGAAACCCTGTATCAAAGCTTTGAACTTTAATAAGCGCTACTAGCTTATCGTCTTTATGTAATTGAAACATCACATAGCCGCGCAGCATCTTTTCTAAAATTTCTTTTGTATCTTTTGTGACTGAAATATCTTCAATCGGCAGAACATTTTCAACTTCATATATACTGCTTAACGTGAAGTCTAGTTTTTGAAAAGGCTCGAGTATTTTATCTTCAACACTTTGCATGTTTACGAGCTGCTTAAAATAAGTAATGATGTACTTTCGATGCTGCGAACCAATGGCTAATGTTGTAAAATCACTTGATTTTTTAAATTGTTTAATCAGTTCATCCAATGTTTTTTTGGGCTGATCGTCTGCATTCTTTTTTTTAAATAAATGTTTAAACATAACCGTGCCCCTCGCATGACTTTCTATTACTGGTAGTTTGTTCATGTACTTCCTTTTTATTCGACTATTTTTTCTCAAGAAGAAAGGAAGAATATAAAGACAAACTTTACACTCTTTTACAGCGGGTAAACAGTGGATTTACGTTTGAATGGTAACTTTAGACATGTCGAAGACAATTAAATAAAGGGGCGGGTACATTTATATGAAGAAAGAATTAGCAGGTATTACACTGGCAGGAGCAGTAGCATTGGCCTCGTTTGGTGTAGGAAACTCCCTTATTCAAACGGAAGCAAAAGTGGAGCATAAGTCAGCTAAGAAACCTCAAAATGTCATTATGATGGTAATGGATGGGACGAGTTCAAATGCTACTACACTCGCAAGATGGTACAAGGGAAAACCGTTACATATGGATCAGCTGATGGCCGGGGGAGTACGTGCGTATTCGGCAGAATCTGCTATTACAGATTCCGCTCCGGCAGCTACTGCTTTAGCGACAGGAAATAAATCAAATTCAGGTTATGTAGGTGTGCTGCCTTCGGTAGTGAACACGCCTGGGGTTAAACCAGTAGAAAAAGAGGATCAATTTCGTCCGGTAGCAAACGTTCTAGAAGGAGCAAAGCTTTCAGGGCGCGCGACAGGAATTGTGGCTACTTCTGAAATCCAGCATGCCACACCAGCTGGTTTTTCAGCTCACAACTATAATCGTGATGATTTTCAAACGCTAGCGGAGCAGCAAGTGTATCAAAACATTGATGTAGTACTTGGAGGAGGTAAGCAATCTCTTCTTCCGGGAAAAGAAGAAAAAAGCCGGAAAGACGGTGAAAACTTAGTCAATGTATTGAATAAAAGAGGATATGACTTTGTAGAAAATAAAAAGGAATTAGAACAGTCACGCGCCAAAAAAATCTGGGGGAGCTTCGCCGACCGAGACTTGGCGTATGATATGGACCGCCCGCAGACAAAAGCAGAACAGCCAAAGTTGTCCGAGATGACAAATAAAGCAATAACGACGTTGTCAAAAGATAAAGACGGTTTTTTCTTATTTGTTGAAGGCAGCAAAACGGATTGGGCAGCTCATGCGAATGATCCAGTAGGAATGATTAGCGATGTATTAGCGTTTGATGAAGCAGTGGGCAAGGCAGTAGAGTTCGCTAAAAAAGATGGAAATACGATGGTTATTGCGATTGCCGATCACGGAAACAGCGGTCTTTCAATCGGTAATGCAAATACAACAAAAGGATACGATACTACACCTGTTTCTGCTTATATTAATCCATTAAAAAAAGCAAAAATGACGTTAGAAGGTGCCACGTCTAAATTAAAAGAAGATTTATCAAATAAAGAAGAAGTAGCTGCTTTGCATGGTTTATCAAATCTAACTTCAGAGGAAAAAGCGCAGCTGACTAAAGCAAGAGATAAAAAAGAAATCAGTGCTGCACTATCGAAGTTATTAGCCAACCGAGCAAACCTTGGATTCACAACGGGCGGTCATACGGGTGAGGATGTATTTCTGTATTCATACGGCGTAAATCGACCAACGGGGCACTTGGATAATACGGATATTGCCAAACATATGGCTAAATCAATGAATATTAACTTAAATGAGTTAACAAATGAATTATTTATTGAAGCAAATAAAGCTTTTAAAGGCTCAAAGGTAGCGGTTGACCCAAAAGACAAAAAAAATCCTGTGCTGGTTGTTACAAATAATAAGCGAACGGTGCGTTTTCCAGTAAATAAAAATATTGCTATTGTAAATGGAAGAGAAATTCAAATGGACAGCGTGGTGGTACAGGATAAAAAGAATCGCTTCTTTGTATCAAAACAAGCACAGCAAATTGTAAAAAATGAAAAATAAGAAATGAATGCAAAACAGGCCGCGTTATAACATTAGGCCTGTTTTTTTACAAATAATAGATGGTTAATTAAGTTATGTAGCCTTTATAGAAGAATGAATTAATTTATTTTACAAATAAATAGCTTTGAACACTTAAAGGAATGGAAAGTCTTCACGTTTAACTATATGTGATTTATACTATGAAATGGTATAATAATCATAGTTTTAAAAGGAACTAGTTCGGAATACATATGTAAGTTCATACCTTTATATGCTAGAATTTTTATAATAAAATGAATAAAAAATACATAAATTCTTTTGGGTGAAATCACAAAGTCATGGTTATTAAGGACAATATGTAAGTAATTACCTTGAATAAAAAGTAAAAAAATTAACAAAAGTATGGGTGAAAGAGCGTAGAACATGTTTTAATAGTAAGAGAAAACAAAATGATTGAAAAGAGCGTGTCGCCTTTATCGAAAATGTTAAATAAAGATTTTGGCATGCTGATTTACAGATTATAAAAAGGGTATTAAATCATTGTTAGGAAAATAAATGATAATAGATAAACGGTTTTTATGTCTTCTTCTAGAAAACCTACAATTATTGCAATATTCCCCATGAACAATCGTTGTGTGTTCATTAACGATTAGCGTCCGTGTAGATCATTCATCTCAACATAAAAACACTATAACGATGTGTAGACATGCATAAAACAGAATGGGCAATAGTTCGTACTATACTTTAACATTGTATCCTAGGGGGAGTCAGGATGAACAAAATTAACTTAATTATTGCCGATGATAACGAAGATTCGGTTGAAATTTTAGATTATTTTATAGAACAGCTTCCGGAATTTGAAGTGATTAGCATCTGCAAAGACGGAGAGCAGCTTGTACAGGAAGTGATGGCTAAGAGTCCAGACCTTGTGCTCGTAGACATTAATATGCCTACGATTAACGGTGTAGATGCCATAAAAAAGTGCCTGCGCATTAAGCCGAATTTAAACTTCATTTTTATCACCGGTTATGATGAATTTGCGGTGAAGGCATTTGAGTTGTCAGCACTGGATTACATTGTAAAACCGATTGAAAAAACCAGGCTTTATATGGCGTTAGAGCGGGCAAAAAACTCCATTGGAGTTGATAAAAATCAGTCAAAAAAGCCAGGTGAGCAATTAAAAAGACTGCCTGTAAAATTTAATGGTTCTACTTATTACATTCCAATTGATCAAATTATTTTTATCGAGAAATCCGGAAAAAAATGCTTAATTTATACTCAATCACGTGTCTATGAGACATATGAAAATATTAGTGATATCTATATGTATTTGAACCCTTCTGTATTTAGTCAAACACACCGGTCTTATATCGTGAATTTACAGAAAGTTTCGCACATCACACCAAAAAACGAAACATATCTTGTTTATTTCTTAGAAATTGATGAATATGCTCATATCTCAAAATTAAAAATCCAAGACGTTCAAAAACAGCTGCATCAGTTAATGACGAATTAAGAGATGCTGCTGCTTCTAAAATAGTTATGTTGATGAAAGGACGAAGCTTATGTAAGTTTCGTCTATTTCATGTGTCTGCTTTCGGAACAAACAATAGTAATATAGTTCTTATGAGAAGAGTTAGATAGAAGAAGTAACGTTGAATTGAAAGGAAAGAAAATGATTTCAATTACTGGTCACTATAATGAATTTACCGTATTTCTTGCTGTCATTGTAGGGATTCTTGCCTCTTATACAGCACTTGATATTATGAGCAAAATGATGAAAAAACAGCGGAACAATTATTTGTGGCTTACACTGTCAGCGGCTTCAATGGGGCTTGGAGTGGGGGCGATGCATTATATTGCTATGCTTGCTTATTATGTTCCTGTTAGCTTTCATTTTGATGCTGTACTTTCTATCCTTGCTTTAATGATAGCAATTAGCGGGTCACTAGTTGCGTTTTGGACATTCTGGAAATGGCGCACGTCGGTATGGTCAGGGCTTATTTTAGGAAGCAGTATTCTGGGTACACATTATATTGCAATGGCAGCAATCGAAACAGAAGCACGCATTCATTATGCAGTGCTATCTGTTTTGCTTTCCGTCATCATCGCCCTGGTCGTTGCATTTTATGCGATGCACTTGTTTTTTCGTTCGAAAAGCGTGAAAGCTAATCCGTTTCTTAAACTTGTTAGCTCTATTTTGCTAGGTATTGGAATTTCAGTTATGCATTTCATCAGTATGTATGGAATGAAGCTGCATATTACACATTCAGTTGCTAGAAGGTGGGGCCAGTGGCTGCCGTATCAAGCGCCATTTTCCAACATTATTGCAAGCATCACGATTACGCTACTCATTGTCTTCCTGCTCGTTGCTGCTTTTAAGCGTCAGGAAGAAGTGAGGGAAAGTCAATTAAAAGAAGAGTATTATCAATCTCTTTTTAACTACAATCCCAATATTGTGTGTGCGGTTGATTTGTACGGTAATATTCAAACGATTAATCCAAAAGGAATAGAACTAACAGGATACACGTTGCATCAAATGGAGAAAATTCCGTTTCCTTATATGTTCAGAGAAGCCGGAAAAGCTGAAGAATATATGTGGAAATCCCTGAGCGGAGACTCTGTTTATTATGAGGCAACGCTCATTCGCAAAGATAATCAGCCTGTATACGTTGAAGTAACGCAAATGCCTATTATTGTTCATGGTCAACTTAAAGGCAGTTACGTCATCGCCAAAGATGTTACAGACCGAAAAAAGGCGCAACAGCAGCTTATGGATTTACAAGAAGATTTAAAACGCACGCTTTCACAGCAAGATGGCGCTATTTTTAAATTTGTGAAAAACGATAAAGGGTATATTCATACCATGTGCGAAGGCAAAATGATTCGTGAAATGGGATATGAGGAAATAGATGTTGTCGGTAAAACACTTGAAGAATTTTTACCTGAATCCTACGCAAAAGAAAATAAGAGATACTATGAGAAAGCATGGGCGGGAGAGAAAGTGTCGTATGAAGTACTTTTGAACGACTTTGCTTATTATACGAAGTTAATACCTCATATTTCCAAAGGAGAAGTAAAAGAAGTCATTGGTTCTATAGTAGATATTACAGATCTTCACGAAGCAAGAGAAAAGCTGGCTAAAAGTGAAAGCATGTATCGATCCGTTCTTTCTACAATGTCAGAAGGGGTGGTGTTTCATGACCTTGAAGGTAACTTAATTGCTGCCAATGCATACGCTGCTAAGATTCTAAACGTACCTTATGACCAAATGTTATCGGTTAACCCGTTTGGTTTAGACTGGGAAATTATTCATCCTGATGGCACAGCTTTTGCACTCGAAGATATTCCATCTGTCCGCTGTCTTCATACAAAAGAGCCTGTGCGAAATACAGTGATGGGCATTTATTTAAATGAGAAAAAGTTGACTTGGCTTTCGGTGAATGCTGAACCTCTTCAAGAAAGCAAATATTATAAAGGCGTAGTTGTCACATTTTATGATATTACAAAGCAGCAGGAACAAGAACAAGACCTGCTTCATTCCAATCAACAAATGATTATAGCAAAAGAAGAAGCCGAAAAGGCAAATCAAGCCAAGTCTGAATTTTTATCAAAAGTAAGTCATGAGCTTCGTACGCCTTTAAACAGTATTTTAGGTTATGCACAGATATTGGAAGAACAAGGGGAAAAAGATTTAACAGAAAAACAATTGAATCGTATACGAAAAATTTTAAAAGCAGGTAATCATCTTCTTTATTTAATAAATGAAACGCTTGATTTATCGAAAATTGAATCAGGTCACTTAGCGATTAATCTTGAACCGGTGTCGGTAAAAGAGGCGATTGAAGACGCGCTTAAAATTATGAAACCATTAGCAAAAGATAAGCATAGTATCCTTTATACTCGCTTTCACGCATACCAAGAAGTCTTTGTTGAAGTAGATGAACTTCGGTTTCAGCAGATCTTATTAAATCTGCTTACAAACGCCATTAAATATTCGCCCGCTTATCGCGATATCACTATCTATACCGACATCACTCAGCATCACGTAACTATATCGATTGAAGATAAGGGCTTTGGAATTCCAGCTTCAGAATTAAATCGGATTTTTGAACCTTTCTACCGTGTAAATAGACTAGAAAAAGACGGAACAGGAATTGGATTGGCGCTGGTAAAGCAGCTTGTTGTATTAATGAATGGTACGTGCGGAGTGCGAAGTGAAGAAGGAAAAGGCAGTACATTTTGGGTTCGTTTTCCCTTAGTACATCCACCTGTTCCTAAAAGATTATCCGATGAAGGAGAAGCCGAGCCGTTTTTAGGTTTTTCCATGCCGACATCAATTGTATATATTGAGGATAACGATACAAATATTGAGCTTATGCAATCGATTCTTTCTCCATATAGAAACGTTAAGCTCTTAGTTGCCAAAACAGGAGAAAACGGCATCGGGCTAATCAGGTCCATTTCACCGGATATAATCTTAATTGATATTGATCTGCCTGATATGAATGGTTTTGAGGTATGCACACAGCTGCAGCTGGAAAAAGAATTGAAGCATATTCCGCGAGTCGCCCTGAGTGCAAGCGCAATGCAAAGCGATATCGATCAAGCTTTTTTAGTCGGTTTTAGTGAATACGTAACAAAGCCTATTCATATTGCAACGTTTTTGAATGTATTAAAACGCTTAACAAAAGCTTAACAAAAGTTTAGAGGGCTTTTAATTGACTTATTAGTGGACTCTTTGTAAAATAAAAACAACTTAATACATTTACTTCTTAAGGAGTAAAGGGGAGTAGCGTCAGGGAAACCTGAAACAAAGTCGTCATTACATGGAGTATTCCATCGGCTTTGTTGGCATAATGATTATGCTTAGCAAGACCTTTGCCATATTTGGCAAAGGTCTTTTTGTGTTTTATTCCTGTAATGAGGATAAATAAACTTATACAAGAAACGAGAGGGGATTTTTATGGATGCATCGCTTTTGTTAGAGTATGGATGGGTATTGCTAGTGCTGGTTGCATTAGAAGGAATTTTGGCGGCGGATAATGCTCTTGTGATGGCTATTATGGTCAAACATTTACCGGAAGAAAAACGCAAGAAGGCATTATTTTACGGACTAGCCGGTGCCTTTATTTTTAGATTTGGTTCGTTGTTCTTGATTTCATTTTTAGTCGACGTATGGCAGCTTCAAGCTATAGGAGCCATTTACTTATTGTTCATTTCCATTAATCATATTGTGAAGCGATATGTGAAAAAAGACAATCATGAAAAAGTGAAAGAAGCAGACGAGAAAAAGGGCTCAAGTTTCTGGATAACGGTTTTAAAAGTAGAAATAGCAGACATTGCTTTTGCCGTTGATTCAATTTTGGCCGCTGTGGCTCTCGCCGTTACATTGCCAACAACAAATCTTCCTCAAATTGGCGGACTCGATGGGGGACAATTCTTGGTGATCTTCGCCGGAGGAATTATGGGATTAATTATTATGCGTTTTGCTGCAACTTGGTTCGTGAAGCTATTAAATACGCGCCCAGGTCTAGAAACGGCGGCTTTTGCTATTGTAGGCTGGGTAGGAGTTAAGTTAGCGGTGTATACCCTTGCTCATCCGGAATTAGGTATTATTAATGAACATTTCCCTGAATCAAAAGTGTGGAAAATTACGTTTTGGATTGTGTTACTTGCCATAGCAGCTTCAGGGTGGTTTCTATCTAAAAATAAAGAACAAACTGATCTTGAAGGCTCAGAGAAAGAAAAAGAATCGTTAAAAAAAATTGAAAATCAATAACAAAAAAACGCGCCTTCAATGCTAATTGAAGGCGCATTTTCTATATTGAGACAAAATACCTAGTTTAGATTGTTTAGATAAAGGGTAAAAGAACTAACTGCTGTTTAATTACTGTATATCCGAATGTTTTGCTTTTTCGTTCATATTCTGTAGAGAACAGAAGCAGCCGTGAGTAATTCAGTTCAATGAAGTTTATTTCAGTTTATAAACATATATTTCAAATGTATGTTAATTGGTAAAATTGAGCTATTATGGGTTATAATAAAGGGAAATTAAAAGGAGCAGAGCGCTTCTCAACCCTGTTCGATATTAACATGGTATAAAGCAACTGAGTATAGTAAAAGAGGTGAAGCCAATGCTCACAAAAGTTCACACGCCTCCATCGCTTGAAACGCTTGTACTGACGATTCAGCAAGGGGATAAACAATTACATAATGAAATGATTCAACAATATAAACCGTTTATTGCTAAAGTTGTTTCAGCTGTATGTAAACGTTATATAAGTGAAGCTGACGATGAATTTAGCATTGGTCTGATTGCATTTAATGAAGCCATTGAAAATTACACAATCCAAAAAGGGCGATCTCTTCTTGCATTTGCGGAACTTATTATTAAAAGAAGAGTAATCGACTATATTCGAAAAGAAAAGAGAAATCAAACGCTGCTCTATAGCCGAATTGAAAATGAAGGTTTTATTCAAGGTAAGGTAGAAAGGGATATATCGCTTTCTAACTATAAAAGGCAAAGTGAAACTTCATATATTCAAGAGGAAATGACTTATTTTTGTCAGACGCTAAAATTGTTTAAATTAACTCTTGAAGACATTATCAACACGTCTCCTAAACATAAGGATGCAAGGGGAAATGCTGTGGAAGTTGCATCATTTATCGTCAATGAAAAAGAATTAAAAGATAAGCTGTTTTTAAAGCGGCAGCTTCCTATTCGCTTGATTGAAAAACATGTTAAAGTGAGCCGGAAAACAATTGAAAGAAACCGTAAATATATTATCGCGATGGTTATTATATTAGCGGGGGACTACGTGTATTTAAAAGACTATATTATGTAAGAAAAAGGCACACGCAGGTGCCTTTTTTTTAGCCATGTTATGAAGTTATGTTTTATTTTTGTGTGCTGCCGCTTAAGTGAGCTTGAGCTTGTTGCACCAAGCGTTTTGTGATTTCTCCGCCTACTGAACCGTTGCTGCGTGCAGCAGTGTCAGAACCTAGAGTTACCCCAAATTCTTGAGCGATTTCATATTTATATTGATCTAAAAATTGTTCTACGCCTGGTGTTAATAGTTTATTTGTTCTAGCCATGATTAGTCATCTCCTTTTTTAGTGGTACAGCAGTTCACTGCTGTACCTGTATTATTTGCTGTTTACTATTTTGCATACTGGTAATGGTTTGCAAGAAAGTATAAAAAAGCCCAGCTTTCAAAGAAGCTGGGCTTTTTTATATATTATTTTACAACTGCATATTGCTCAAGAGACTGAGCAAATGACTTTTGAAGAGATTTTACTTGTTCTACGTATGCATCAGATACGTGTTGGAATTCTTGGCGTGTTTTCTTTTGCTCTTCTACTAATTGTGTTACTACTTGATGATATTGTTCTTGAGCTTGTTTTACTAAAGAATAGCTTGATTTGCTTTGGTTAAGAGAAAGCTCTTGTAATTTATTTAATGCTTCATGCGTGCGGTTTGTCCATTCTTCATAAGAATCGGCAACAGCGTTTCCAGCTGTTTTACGTAAATTTTCAACTGTTTTTTGTTGAAGGTCTTCTAATTCAGCTTTCCATTGTTTGTCTGTTGCTTGAAGCTGTTCAACTGCTTTTGTTACAAATTCTTGCTGTTGCTCAAGTGCTTTTAACGTCCATTGCTCAATTTGTTTGTTTCCGTCTGCAATGTTTTGTAACCCCTTTGTCCATTGTTCCCACATTGCATCAATTACTGTATCATACTTTACTGTTGACATAATCAAATTCCTCCTTGAATAATTTGGTCTGGCGAACAGTTATCGTAATGAACAAAACGTTAAAGAAGAAATTCGTAGTTGTGTGATAAACCTAACATTCCGCGCTCGCTGGTTGACCGTGAAATTTAACATTATATTAGGAAACGCAGATGTACTGCGTGAATCCCTTTAATCGTTTTCTTCCTCTTTTGATTCTTTTGACTTTTTAGAAGAAGAAGAGCTAAAAGGGAACAACATGTCGGTATACATGTGAAAAAATGAATCTAACATGTTTTGATACTGTTCAAGTGAATTAGCCCACATGCTTAAATATTGTTCACCGGCATCTGTTAATGAATAAATCCGGCGTGCAGGTCCTTCAGCTGACGTATCCCATTGCGATGTAATCAAGTTGTCCTTTTCAAGCTGTCTCAGCGTGCGGTAGACATTTCCTTGATCAACTGATGTGAATCCAAAGCTCATTAGTTGCTGAATGAGCTTGTAACCATGTAGATTCCACCCTCTTAAACTTAAAAGAAGAAAAGGAACCATCAAGTTTTTTGGTGCACCGCTAATCGATTTTTCTAAGTTGTTTGAATTAGAGGTGTTATCTTTTTCACTTGATCCCAAGGTAATCACCCCTTCGAAAAAAGAGAATTTGTTTTCTATATGTGTAATTTACACCTAGATGAAAAAATTGTCAACACTTTAAAACAGGTCTTTCAAATACAGGAAAAAAGAACGATTTTTTGGATTTCGACAAAAAGCGTCAAAAAAATTCAAAAATAAACAAAGATTTAGAATTGTTTATTTTGGAAAACGAATTTATAATAGTACATGTAGGTAATTTTTATAACATTTATAATTTGTTGGTAAGTGAATTGTGAAAAGATTTACATTATCCAATAAATAAACGCAGAATTGGTTGCGTTTACTTAGAGCTTCTAATATGTCGCTTGTCACATTAAGTGTCCATATTGAAAGCCATCACTTTTAACGTACACAAGAAAGGAGATGGAGTTTTGGAACAGCAAAAAGTATTTGATCCGTTTCAAGCATGGAAAGACGTATATGACAAAACCGAATCTTACTGGGGTAAAGTTATTGGGGACAATATGAATCGTGAAGAATTTTCCCAGCTCATGGGAAATGTGCTAAATATGAACCTTCAATATCAACAAGCAGTAAATGAAGTAACGGGGCGCTATCTGCACCAAGTAAATGTACCCACAAAAGAAGATGTAGCAAACGTTGCGTCATTAGTCATCAATGTGGAAGAAAAAGTAGAATTATTAGAAGAGCAATTTGACGATCGTTTTGATGAATTAGAAGCACAGCAAGAAAGTGCATCTGCTTTGAAAAAAGATGTCACTAAGCTGAAATCTGATGTCAAATCGTTAGACAAAAAACTCGACAAAGTTTTGTCTCTTCTTGAAGGGCAGCAAAAAAACCAAGACGAGTTAAAAGAAACTATTCAAAAACAAATTAAAACTCAAGGTGAGCAGCTTCAGGCTCAGCTGTTAGAAAAACAAGAAAAATTAGCTGAAAAGCCAAAGGCAGAAGCTAAATCTGAAGCAAAACCGTCAAACGCTCAAAAAACTGAGCAGCCGGCTCGCAAGTAAGGTGTAGGGGATTTTATAACAACATTAACTGCTGTATTTACAGTAAAAATCATCGCTGAAGAAGCAAGGGGGAAATTTTTCATGACAACATTACAAGGTAAAGTAGCAATCGTAACAGGCGGATCTAAAGGTATCGGGGCAGCAATTACACGTGAGCTTGCTTCTAATGGAGTAAAAGTAGCAGTAAACTATAACAGCAGTAAAGAATCTGCAGAAGCTATCGTAAAAGAAATTAAAGACAACGGCGGAGAAGCTATTGCGGTTCAAGCCGACGTGTCTTATGTAGATCAAGCAAAACACCTAATCGAAGAAACAAAAGCTGCGTTTGGTCAATTAGACATTCTAGTAAACAATGCTGGAATTACGCGCGACCGTTCATTCAAGAAGTTAGGTGAAGAAGATTGGAAAAAAGTAATTGATGTAAACTTACATAGCGTATACAACACAACATCAGCTGCGCTAACGCACCTTTTAGAATCTGAAGGCGGTCGTGTTATCAATATTTCATCAATTATTGGTCAAGCGGGCGGATTTGGTCAAACAAACTACTCAGCTGCTAAAGCAGGTATGCTAGGATTCACTAAATCATTAGCTCTTGAGCTAGCTAAAACTGGCGTAACGGTTAATGCAATTTGCCCAGGATTTATTGAAACGGAAATGGTAATGGCAATGCCGGAAGAAGTTCTTGCAAAAGTTGTAGCAAAAATCCCAACTCGTCGCTTAGGCCATGCTGAAGAAATTGCACGCGGAGTTGTTTACTTAGCAAAAGACGGCGCGTACATTACAGGACAACAGTTAAACATTAACGGCGGCTTATACATGTAATAGATGCTGGCCCTGACTTTTGTCGGGGCTGTGCTTGTTAACTAACTACTAATGAAATGAAAGGGTGTGTATATTCGTGGCAATTCCTTACGTGCAAGAGTGGGAAAAATTAATCAAATCAATGCCAAGTGAATATAAAAGTTCTGCAAGACGTTTTAAGCGTGCATATGAAATTATGACAACAGAAGCGGAACCGGAAGTTGGATTAACACCAAAAGAGGTTATTTGGAAAAAGAACAAAGCGAAATTATATCGCTATACGCCAGTAAAAGATAACCTGCACAAAACACCAATCTTACTCGTATATGCACTGATCAATAAACCGTATATTTTGGATTTAACACCTGGAAACAGCCTTGTTGAATACTTATTAAACCGCGGTTTTGACGTGTATTTGCTTGACTGGGGAACTCCTGGGCTTGAAGACAGCAATATGAAGCTAGATGATTATATCGTGGACTATATTCCAAAAGCGGCGAAAAAGGTGCTGCGCACTTCTAAATCTCCTGATTTGTCTGTTCTTGGTTACTGCATGGGCGGAACTATGACATCTATTTTTGCTGCATTAAATGAAGACTTGCCGATTAAAAACTTAATTTTTATGACAAGTCCATTTGATTTTTCGGATACAGGTTTATACGGAGCATTCCTAGACGATCGCTACTTTAATTTAGATAAAGCAGTAGATACATTCGGAAACATCCCTCCAGAGATGATTGACTTTGGAAACAAGATGTTAAAGCCAATCACGAATTTCTACGGCCCATATGTAACGCTAGTGGACCGTTCGGAAAATCAGCGTTTTGTTGAAAGCTGGAAGCTTATGCAAAAGTGGGTTGCCGATGGAATCCCATTTGCTGGTGAAGCTTATCGTCAGTGGATTCGTGACTTCTATCAACAAAACAAATTAATCAATGGTGAACTTGAAGTTCGCGGACGCAAAGTAGATTTGAAAAATATTAAAGCTAATATTTTAAACATTGCTGCTAGCCGTGATCATATTGCGATGCCGCATCAAGTGGCAGCTTTAATGGACGCTGTTTCAAGTGAAGATAAAGAGTACAAATTGCTGCAAACAGGTCACGTATCTGTTGTATTTGGCCCAAAAGCAGTGAAGGAAACATATCCTTCAATCGGCGATTGGCTAGAAAAACGTTCTAAATAAAATAAAGACGCGGCTGGGACAAAAGTGTTTTAGCCGACGTGAAAAACGAACCACTGATATCAGTGGTTCGTTTTTTTGTTATGGTAAACGTAGGTTTCAAATATATAGTTGCTTTTAGCTGTTGATTGGAGGGCAAGGCGAAGACTCCTGCGGGAAAAGCGGAACAGGTGAGACCCCGCAGGAGTGTCAGCGGCGAGGAGGCTCACGGGCCGCCCGCGGAAAGCGAAGTCTTGCACGGAAATCAACAGCGGTGTCACAAGCGGTTCAGCTCATGTATCCCATTTGTTCGTCTTTAGATTGGATTCATTTAATTATGTCTCAACCTCGTTTTTTTTGTAAACAGACAATATTGATTGACGGTTCTTTATGCGGGCTGCTGGAATATATGATATCTAATGACAAGTGAGGTGACTTCTTTTATACTAATGTAGTCACCTTCTTGAACATGGGATTTTTTACATGGATATTGCGATCCGTGTAACAATGAGTATGCTTTGGGAAGAAAGAAGAAAACTATTAGTATTATAACAAAAAAGGAATGTCAGATTATGCCGCAACCATGGAAACGACGAGTAAGGCAGATGTCTTCAGCTCAAATTATTGTTACATTTTACATAGTGGCTGTTACGCTTGGATTTCTATTACTTAGTATCCCAGAAGCTTTAAAGCCGGGAGTGAAGTTAGCATTTATTGATCGCTTATTTATTGCCGTCAGTGCGGTAAGTGTAACAGGGCTGACACCTGTCTCTACTCCGGATACATTTAGTACGACGGGCTATTTTTTGCTCGCTTTTATTTTTCAAATCGGTGGTATTGGTGTAATGACACTCAGTACATTTATTTGGATGATTTTGGGTAAAAAAATCGGTTTAAAGGAACGTCAGCTCATTATGACAGACCATAACCAATCCCGTTTATCAGGATTAGTTGACTTGATGAGAAATATTTTATTTATTATTTTTGCCATTGAACTAGCTGGGGCCATTATTTTAGGATTACATTTTCTCCGTTATTATTCGAGCTGGACAGATGCGTTTCTGCATGGTTTCTTTGCTTCTGTCAGCGCTACAACAAATGCTGGCTTCGATATTACAGGATCTTCATTTATTCCGTATGCCCACGATTATTTTGTGCAGGTGGTAACCGTTATTTTAATTACGCTTGGAGCGATTGGATTCCCTGTATTAATTGAAATTAAGCATTATTTTTTAACATTTAAAGATAAGCGTAAATTTCAATTTTCGCTATTTACGAAGCTAACGACCATTATGTTTTTTCTGCTGTTAGCAGGGGGAACAATCTTGATTCTTGTGCTAGAGCATTCAGGGTTTTTAGCAGATAAGTCTTGGGATGAATCGTTTTTTTATGCGTTTTTTCAATCCGCTGCCACAAGGAGCGGAGGAGTGGCGACCATGAATATTAATGAGTTCTCACTTCCTACGTTAATTATGATGAGCGCGATGATGTTTATCGGGGCTTCACCAAGCTCAGTAGGGGGAGGAATTCGTACGACGACGTTTGCATTAAATATTCTTTTCCTGTTTTATTACGTAAGAGGAAATAAGACGATTAAAATCTTTCGCCGCGAAATTCATGAAGATGACATTATTAAATCGGTAGCTGTATCGATGTTAGCGGTAATCATTTGCTCGATTTCTCTTCTTATTTTAAGTATTACAGAACATTTTTCTCTCATTGAGCTTATTTTTGAAGTGTGTTCAGCTTTTGGGACAACAGGTTTATCAATGGGAATTACTGGAGGGCTTTCTGATATCGGTAAATGCGTTATTATGATTTTAATGTTCATTGGCCGAATCGGCATGTTTTCATTTATTTTAATGCTTCGCCGTCCAACGTCTGGACCGGATTATCACTATCCGAAAGAACGTATTATTATTGGATAAAAGAGGCTGAGGTAAAAATATGTTAGTTGAAGAAGGATCCGAACGAGCTTAATTCTTAATCAAGCTCGTTCGGATTTTTTTATGATGGTAAAACATAGGTCTCATATGTTTAGCTGCTTCCAGCTGTTGATTGGAGGGCAAGGCGAAGACTCCTGCGGGAAAAGCGGAACAGGTGAGACCCCGCAGGAGCATAGGCGACGAGGAGGCTCAACGACCGCCCGCGGAAAGCGAAGCCTTGCACGGAAATCAACAGCGGTGTCACAAGCGGTTCAGATGAACTCATTTATCCCATTTGTTTGTCTTTAGATTAAAGTGATTTCGTTATGTTTCAACCGCTTTTTTACAGCTTTTTCTGCTTATATTGCGCATCAGAAAGTGCATTCTAAGAAAAGGAAGTTCAGTGAGCTTCCAAGCATAGGAGGGATAGATGATGGCAAAGCGTAAAGTAGGGTACAAATCAGCACTAACTAACAACAATACACCAAAAGAGAGCCTTTCAGATGCAGAATTTGCTGCTGAATATGCTGGCGGCGAGGAGCCGGCTAAAGGCGCGAATCGTAATTCAAAAAAAGGAAAGCAAGGTAAGTAACAATGAGCAAACATAAACAAAATAATAAGCACATCGCGAGCACTGAAGCAAAACAAAAACAATTACTGCAAGAAGAGTTCGGAGCGGAAATGGGCGATCCTAACGCAGCTAAAATATATGAATCCCTAGGAAAGACAAAGTCTGATAAAGAGCATGAAAAGAAAAAAGAATGTTAAAGAAAAAAACCTCGGGTATCCGAGGTTTTAGCTTACAACTGGAAGGCCAAATGCCTCTACAGGTGCTGAATAAAGTTTTGTATCATTTGCTTTTTGATCATAATAAGCAAGAAGAACAGATGGTTGTTCATTGATTTGGCCCGTTTGTTTATAATACATATAGTCAAATGGAAGAATCTCTAAAACAGTGTGCTTGTATAATTCTTTTTCAGCAAGCTGTTCAGCTTCAAAAGCCTGTCCCATAATAGAAGGATTAGCAAGCATTTGCTGATAGTAATGAGAGCGGACTTGTTTTTCTACTTTATCGTCCCACCAAGGCTTACGAGGCTTATGCTTTTGGTTTTGTAAATAATCAATTTTCATAAACCCTTCAATTACTTCTTCATTTGAAAAATTTTCTGTTTCAATATACTGTTTAAGACGTCTGAATAAATCTTCAAGCTGATGACCGATTCGAACCCAGCCCATTTCATCCCAATACGTTCCGAAGTTTTGGAAGAAATCAAAAGGTGTATCATAGCAGTGCTCTACTAAAAACTCTATTGTTTCATCCATTCGGTGGTCATTCCAAAACTTTTCTAAAATATCTTCTACATGTTTAATACGTACGACATCTGAAAATCGTAAGACGTTATTGCTTAAAATTTCATAAGGCGACTGATCCATGTATTGATAATTATAGCGAGGCGCACTTAAGCGTAAGCCGGTGCCGCGAAGCATTTTTAAAAAGCCTAACTGAAGCTCTTCAGGGCGAAGTGCAAATACATCATTAAACGTATTCTTAAATGAGTTATAATCTTCGTCTGGCAGTCCCGCGATTAAGTCTAAATGCTGGTCGATCTTTCCGCCTTCTTTTACCATTGTTACGGTACGCGTTAATTTTTTGAAATTTTGCTTGCGTTTGACTAGTTCATTGACAGCATCATTTGTAGATTGAACGCCAATTTCAAAGCGGAATAATCCTTTTGGCGCATGATCGTTTAAGAACTGAATAACTTCTGGGCGCATAATATCGGCAGTGATTTCAAATTGAAATACCGTACCTTCGCGGTGTTCATCAATTAAAAATTGGAACATTTCCATGGCGTAGCTGCGGCTGATGTTGAACGTGCGGTCTACGAACTTAATCGTGCGCGCTCCGTTATCCATCAAATAGCGAATATCTTCTTTTACTTTTTCTCGGTCGAAATAACGAACGCCTACTTCAATAGAAGAGAGACAGAACTGACAGCTAAACGGACAGCCGCGGCTCGTTTCAATATACACAACGCGTTTTGAAAGTTCTTGGCGGTCTTCTTCAAAACGGAAAGGAGAAGGCATTTCGCGCAGATCAATTTTATTGCGCTGCGGGTTAACAACTGGTTTTCCTTCTTTTCGGAAAGCCACGCCGCTTACGTTTTCAAACTGACGCTCTCCGTGAAGTTCGTCTAACAGCTGCTTGAATGTCTCTTCTCCTTCACCGATCGCGATAAAGTCAGCTTCAGGAATACGCTCTAGCCAGTGAGTTACATCATAGGTTACTTCTGGTCCACCGAATATAATGATGAGCTCGGGATTGATCTTTTTAAGCATTTGTGCGACTTTAATCGTTTCTTCAATATTCCAAATGTAACAGCTGAAACCAATAATATCTGGGTTGCGTTTATATAAATCCGTGACAATGTTCATAGCAGGATCTTTAATCGTATATTCGGCCATATCCACTTTATAGTCAGGCTCGGCATAGGCTTTTAAACATCGAAGGGCTAAAGAAGTATGAATATACTTCGCATTCAATGTACTGACAACAATGTTCATTCAAAAAGCTCCTTTTAACTCGTAATATGAAATCAATTTACTATTTTAGCACATTTGAGAAATAAAGTATAAATACCTTGCCACTTTTGTTGTGGAGGGGAAAAGATTTCGGTAAAATGTAACAGAAACGTAAAAGAAGAAAGAGTCTCGGTTAATATGAACCTTGGTGAACGAAAAAAATGAGGTGGAAAACGTGGAATATAAGCGAATTAAGCCAAAAAAAATATACGAAGAAGTAGCCGAAACGCTTCTTGAAAATATAAAAGAAGGCAGTTTAAAGCCTGGAGACCGTTTGGATTCAGTGCAGCAGCTGGCGGAAAACTTTCAGGTAGGGCGCTCAGCTATTCGTGAAGCTCTTAGTGCTTTGCGGGCGATGGGGCTGCTCGAGATGAAGCAGGGGGAAGGCACATTTGTACGGGAATTCAACTCAGACATGCTGTCTTTGCCTGTAACTAGCGCTGTATTAATGAATAAAAATGATATTGAACATTTGCTTGAAGTGAGAAAAGTATTAGAAATTGGAGCTGTTCGAGCGGCAGCTCAAAAGAGAACAGATGCGGATCTCAACCAGCTGTCCGATAGTCTAGAACAAATGAAAGGAGCGTTTGGCAATGAAGAGCTGGGAGAGAAAGCGGATTTTGCTTTTCATTTAGCCATTGCCAAAGCCTCGCAAAACCCTCTTTTAGTGAAGCTTATGAACAACGTATCAGAAATGATGATTGAAACGATGAAAGAGACAAGACGCATCTGGCTTTATGCAGAAGAAAAAACGGCTGAACGGATTTATAAAGAGCATCAGCAAATTTATGAAGCTATTCTTTCTCAGCATGCAGAAGACGCTCAGCATTTTATGATGAGTCATCTTGATAATGTTGAACACGTGTTAATGAAATACATACCGGAAGAAAAATAATGCCATTTCAGGTAGAAAAGTGTGCACCAAATAACAGAAAAACTAAAATTCAAGCACCTTCCGATAATTTATGCTTGCTCTATTGTGAAAAGATTTACATAATAGAAACTAGGATTGTCAAATGGAGGGTTACAAAGTATGAAAAAGCAATATAGAGATGATAGTTTAGCTTTGCATACAGATTTATATGAACTGAATATGGCACATACGTATTTTAAAGACCATATTCATAAACGCCGTTCTGTATTCGAAGCTTACTTTCGTCGGATGCCGTTTGAAAGCGGTTATGCTGTGTTTGCCGGGCTAGAAAGAGTAATTGATTTTATTGCTAATTTCAGATTTAGCGAAACGGACTTAGATTATTTATATGAAGAATTGCATTACGAAGCGGAGTTTATCGACTATTTAAAGCAAGTTCGCTTTAGCGGTAATGTTCGTTCGGTTGTAGAAGGCGAAATGATTTTTGCTAACGAACCGATGCTGCAAATTGACGCTCCTTTAGCGGAAGCGCAGCTTATTGAAACGCCGCTTTTAAATATTTTAAATTTCCACCCGCTGATTGCGACAAAAGCATCGCGTATTCGCCTAGCCGCGGGAGAAGATAATTTATATGAGCATACGGGTACGAATCAGCTTATGGAATTTGGCTCAAGAAGAGCACACGAGATGGATGCTGCATTTTACGGAGCAAGAGCTGCTTATATTGGAGGCTTTGATGCAACCAGTAATGTAAGAGCGGGGAAAGTATTTGGAATCCCCGTGTCCGGCACTCATGCTCACGCACTTGTTCAAGTCTATCGTGATGAGTACAGCGCGTTTAAAAAGTATGCGGAATCACACCGTAACTGTATCTTTTTAGTAGATACATATAATACGTTAAAATCAGGTATTCCCAATGCTATTAAAGTAGCAAAAGAAATGGGAGATCGCATTAATTTTATCGGTATTCGATTAGATAGCGGAAGACTTCCATATCTTTCTCAAGAGGCAAGAAAAATGCTTGATGAAGCTGGCTATTATGATGTGAAAATTTTTGCTTCGAATGATCTCGATGAGTACAGCATTCTAGATTTGAAAGCGCAAGGTGCCAAAATTGATGGATGGGGAGTTGGAACAAAACTCATGACATCTTTTGATCAGCCTGCGCTAGGAGCTGTGTACAAGCTGGTTTCGATTGAAGATGATCATGGAAACATGGTGGATACGATTAAACTGTCAGAGAATCCAGAGAAAATTTCCACTCCTGGTTTAAAAGAGGTATACCGAATTGTAAATCAAGTGAATCACAAATGGGAAGGCGATTATATTACGATGCAAGACGAAGTGCCGAATGAAGAGCAGCATTTAAAAATGTTTCATCCTATTCATACGCACGTCAGCAAGTTTGTCACGAACTTTAACGCACGTAAAATTCACCAGCCAATCTTTGCGCAGGGAAAGCTTGTGTACGAGCAGCCTACCATTGAAGAAATGAGAGCCTACTGCTTACAAAACTTAAAGCATCTATGGGATGACTACAAAGTTATTACAAAATCGAACGAAGATGTATTCCGTCCTACAGAGTATCCGGTAGACTTGAGTACGAGCTGCTGGGATAACAAAATGCAAAATATTGAAGAGACTAGAAGCAAGTTACTATCTGATACCGTACTTGTGTAGATTCCGTCAGCTAGTGATGAGAGGAGAGTTTTTTTATGAAAGAGCTACAAAAGCAAATTATTGAAGAAATGCATGTCCAAAAAGAAATTAATCCCGTGGAAGAAATTCGCCGCAGCGTTGATTTTCTGAAATCCTACATGAACAAATATCCTTTTTTACGTTCGTTTGTACTAGGTATTTCCGGCGGGCAAGATTCTACGTTAACTGGAAAGCTGGCGCAGCTAGCGGTTAATGAGTTGAACGAAGAAGCGGGAGAAGAGCGCTATCAGTTTATTGCTGTTCGTCTTCCATACGGTGTGCAGGCAGATGAAGCAGACTGTCAAGATGCACTAGGTTTTATTCAACCAACAAAATCTATTTCTATAAACGTAAAACCAGCAGTAGATGCGATGCTTTCTGCTGTTGAAGAAGCGGCAGAGGATAAAGTTTCCGACTTCAACAAAGGAAATGTAAAAGCACGTGAACGAATGATTGCACAATATACGGTAGCTGGCATGTACAGTGGAGTCGTACTCGGCACGGATCACTCCGCTGAAGCTGTTACAGGATTTTATACAAAATTCGGTGACGGAGGAGCTGACTTAGTACCTATCTTCCGTCTGAACAAGCGACAAGGAAAACAAATGCTAAAAGAATTAGGCTGTCCCGAGCATCTATATATGAAAAAACCAACAGCAGATTTGGAAGAAGATCGTCCACAGCTTCCGGATGAAGAAGCGCTTGGCGTAACGTATGAGCAAATCGACGATTATTTAGAAGGCAAAGATGTAGGTGAACATGCAAGTCACGTCATTGAAGGTCACTTTTTAAAGACGCAGCATAAACGCCAATTGCCAATCACAGTGTTTGATGATTTTTGGAAATAAATAAGTAAGAAGCTGAAACGAACGTATTGTTGAAGGAAATCCGAACGAATTTGATTCTTGATAGAGAATGAAACTCGTTCGGATTTTTTTATGGTTGTGGTGAACGTAGGTTTCACGTGTTTCGTTTCTTCTAGCAGTTGCCCGGAAATCAACCGCGGTCTAACAAATAATCCACATTAAATCATTTATCCAATCTGTTCGTCTTTAGATTGAAATGATTTAGTTATGTCTCAATTTCCTATTTTTTATGAAAAAAAGATAGCAAACAAAGAAAGGTATTTTTGAAAAACTAGTGAAATTAGAAAAACATAGGAGTATAATAGCATTAAGTCATCTGATGACCTGTTAACTAAAAGAAGTAAAATGATCAACTTGGAGGGAGCAAATGATGAAAGTATCTTTATTTGCGACATGTTTGATTGATATGTTTCAAACAAATGTAGGAAAAGCGACGGTAGAATTGTTAGAACGACTAGGATGCGAAGTGGATTTTCCAAAGAGTCAAGTTTGCTGCGGACAGCCTGCATATAACAGCGGTTACGTAAAAGAATCAAAAGAAGCGATAAAAAACATGATAAAAGCGTTTGAGCATGCAGAGTACGTTGTATCTCCATCCGGCTCGTGTGTGACAATGTTCAAAGAGTATCCCCATCTTTTTAAAGGTGATGCTGCATGGTATGAACCTGCCGTGAAGCTTGCTGATAAAACGTATGAGCTAACGGATTTTATTGTAAACGTTTTAAAAGTTGAAGATGTAGGGGCCAGCTTAAATGGGAAAGCGACTTATCATTCTTCCTGTCATATGACGCGTTTGCTAAACGTAAAAAAAGAACCTTTTACACTATTAAACAATGTAAAGGGTCTTGAAATGGAGAACCTTGAAAACAGTCATAACTGCTGCGGATTCGGCGGGACGTTTTCGGTTAAAATGGGGCAAATCTCTGAACAAATGGTCGATGAAAAAGTGGGCTGTATAGCTAAGACAAACGCAGAGTACTTAATTGGAGCCGACTGCGGCTGTCTTATGAATATTGGAGGAAGAATTGAACGAAAAGGACAGCCTGTAAAAGTGATGCATATCGCTGAAGTGTTAAATAGCAGAATGTAAAGAAAGGAGAATGCTGAATGTCTATGAAAATAGGAAACGATCAGTTTAAAAAACGCGTTGATGATGGAGTCAATAATGCGTTTATGCGCTTTGCGGTTTCAAGTGCTCAAGAGCGCTTAAGAAGCCGTAGATTAGATGCGGCAGAAGAGCTAGGGAACTGGGAAGAATGGCGAGCGCTTGGTGAAGAAATTCGTCAGCATACGCTTGAAAATTTAGATTACTATTTAGAACAGCTCACTGATAATGTAGCTAAACGCGGAGGCCACGTTTTTTTCGCTCAAACAGCTGAAGAAGCGAATGAGTACATAAAAAATGTAGCGAGGCAAAAGCAGGCAAAGAAAGTCGTTAAATCCAAGTCAATGGTTACAGAAGAAATTCATATGAACGCTGCTTTAGAAGAACTGGGCTGTGAAGTTATTGAAACGGACTTAGGAGAATATATCCTGCAAGTAGATGATCACGATCCGCCTTCTCATATCGTCGCTCCTGCACTTCATAAAAATAAAGAACAAATTAGAGATGTATTTCAGGAAAAGCTTTCGTATAAAAAAACAGAAAAACCTGAAGAACTAGCTCTTCACGCCCGGGAAATGCTGAGAAAAGAATTTTTATCAGCAGATATTGGCATCACGGGATGTAATTTTGCGATTGCAGAATCTGGATCTATTTCACTTGTAACCAATGAAGGAAATGCAAGGTTAACAACTGCCCTTCCTAAAACGCAAATTACGGTTATGGGAATGGAAAGAATTGTGCCAACTTTTGAAGAGTTTGAAGTGTTGGTAAGCCTGTTAACTAGAAGTGCAGTAGGTCAGCGGCTTACAAGTTACGTAACGGCGCTTACGGGACCTAGACTTCCAGGGGAAGTAGACGGACCGGAAGAATTTCACCTAGTGATTGTAGATAACGGACGATCTGCGATTTTAGGAACTGAGTTTCAATCTGTTTTACAGTGTATTCGCTGTGCGGCATGTGTGAATGTATGTCCCGTGTATCGCCATATTGGAGGACATTCATATGGATCTATTTATTCAGGTCCGATTGGAGCTGTATTATCTCCTTTGCTTGGAGGCTATGAAGATTACAAAGAGCTTCCATATGCTTCAACGCTATGCGCGGCCTGTACAGATGCCTGTCCAGTCAAAATTCCGCTGCATGAGCTATTACACAAGCACCGTCAGCGGATTGTCGAAAAGGAAGGAAAAGCACCTATTTCAGAAAAGCTGGCGATGAAAGCATTTGGCTTGGGGGCAGCTTCTTCTTCTCTATATACAGTGGGCGCTAAAGTAGCACCGGCAGCTCTTAATCCTTTTATGTCAGGAAGCAGTATTTCCAAAGGACCTGGTCCATTAAAAGCGTGGACGGAAAGCAGAGAGTTTCCGGCGCCTACAAAAGAGCGCTTACGAGATTGGTTTGATAAAAGGAGTGATGATGATGAACGGAAGCATTCAAAATAGAGACAGTTTTTTAGATAATATTGCAGCTAATCTTAAGCGAAGCAGGCGAACAAGCGGCGTAGTAAGGCCACAATGGAAGCATGCTCCTCAGCATGAGGTCTACCGCAGCTATTCGCCAGATCAATTAAAGAAAGAGCTTGAAAACCATTGCGAACGTATTCATACCCGCTATGTAGAAACATCATCACAACACTTGCCAGCTGTCCTTGAGGAAGCCGTAGCGAACTATGGAAATGGTCTTGTGAGCACGTGGGATGATCCTAGGTTTTCCGAATATGGATTGAACCTGCTGATGGAGAAATGGGAAACAAGCAGTAGCCTTCATGTATGGAATTCTGCAAAAGGCGAGGAGAATATTAAACTAGCTGAACAAGCAAATGTTGGCATTACCTTCAGTGATTTGACGCTAGCGGAATCCGGCACAGTTGTTTTGTTCAGCAGCGCTGAAAAAGGACGATCGGTCAGTTTGCTGCCCGCCACTTATATTGCGATCATTCCTCAAAGCTCAATTGTCCCTCGCATGACACAAGCCGCTGAAATGATTCATGAAAAAGTAGAGCGAGGAGAAACGATTGCTTCTTGCATTAACTTTATTACGGGACCTAGCAATTCAGCTGATATTGAAATGAATTTAGTAGTTGGCGTGCATGGACCTATTCAAGCAACTTATGTTGTAGTAAATGATCGATGAGGCTGGGACAAACGTATTTTAGCCGAAGTGAAAAACGAACCGTGAATCAACATGTTTGATTCACGGTTCGTTTTCTTTGTTATGTTGAGCATAGGTTTTATCTGTTTCATTCCTTCTAGCAGTTGATTGGAGGGCAAGGCAAAGACTCCTGCGGAAAGCGAAGCTTTGCACGGAAATCAACAGGGGTGTCACAAGCGGTTCAGCTAACTCATGCATCTCATTTGTTCGTTTTTAGATTGAATTCATTTTGTTATGTCTCAGCCTCTTTTATTCATGCTCCATTTTTAAATAGCGGGAGAATGCGAAGAAATGTCGCATTTTGAATAAACGTGGCTAATTTTAAAAAGGTAAAAAGCAAATCTTGTAGAATACTAAGTCTATAGATAAAAGGTGGGGAAATGGGAAGTGCAAAAGAAAGGAGCAATGAGCATGTCACCACACAGAGAATTAACATCTGAAGCTGAGCAAAAGCAGCAAGGTGAATTACAGCAGCTACGAGCTATTTTTAATGACGTATTAGATGCCATTGTCGTATTTGATGAGTATTTTCAAGTTATGAATGCAAATGAATCAGCCTGCGGGCTGTTTGAAAAAACAAAGGATGAGCTATTAACGTATCAAATGAAAGATTTTCTGATGTATTTTCCGTATGACATGATTGAAGCGTATTATCCAGCACTTTTAGAAGAAAGCTATTTCAAATATGAAGGCGCGATGACGCTTCGAAGCGGCATGATGAAGCATGTTGAATTTACTTCACACAAACATAGTCACATGTCGGGCATTATTGTGTGTACATTTCGAGATATTACGCAGCACAAGATGATGGAAAATGAACGGTTTATTAGTCATCATATGTTTATGGATGTATTTAATGAAGCGGTAGACGGAATTGTCATTTTTGATCGAACTGGTCAGCTTATCGACGCGAACCCTTCATTTTGCGAACGATTAAATTATACAAGAGCACAGCTTCTAACCAAAACATTAGAAGAGCTTGTAGAACCTACTTATCATTATAAGGTAAAAAAATTATGGAGAACTCTGCATCAAGAAGGAAAGACAAGCGGTGAGCTGCCAATCAGGCTCGAAAATGGAGACGTTACTTTTTTTGAATTTACCACAACGGCTAATATATACAGTCAATACTATATGTCCATTATGAGAGACGTGACGGAAAAACGGCTGATGGAGCAGCAGCTGTTGAGAAGCGAAAAAAATTTCAGGGCCATTTTTGAAAATGCGATTGAAGCGATCTTGATTTGGAGAGACGGTGGTGAAATCTTGAACGCTAATCTTGCTTCTTCGCGTACATTTGAGCTGCCGTTAAATAAATTAATTGGAAGCAATTTGTATACATTTATTGATACGAAAAGCTTTAGTGCGTTAAAGGTGCTCCAAACGTTTCAAACAAAAGGAGAAATTCGCAATCAGCTTCCTTTTTACATGCCAAATGGAGAAATCAAACAGTTGGAATTCACAGGGAAAAAAGGCATTATAGAAGGAGACCATTTAACGATTTTTCGAAACATCAGTGAACGTACAAAAATCGAACAGGAGCTTCGGAATAACGAAGAGAAATTTAGACAGATTTTTAATGGTTCGATCGATGGGTTAGTTTTATGGGACGGCAAGCGAAATATTATTGATGTAAATTCCTCTCTTTGTGATATTTTAGAACTCAGCAAAGAGGAGATTTGTGCGCACTCCATGGAGGATTTTATTTCTTCAGCGAATTTAGATGCGGTCATTGAGCACAAAGAAACAATTGAGCAAAAAGGGGAAGCTGAAGGAGAGATTACGTACGTTACGGGAAACGAAAAAGTTAAAAATATCGAATTTTCCACGAAAAAAGATATCTTGCCAGGTCTATATATGACGCTTTTAAGAGACGTAACGGAACGAAATCAAATGCAGGAGCAGATTCGGAAATCAGATACGCTTCAAGTAGTCGGACAGTTAGCAGCTGGGATTGCGCATGAAATCCGCAACCCAATGACAGCTTTAAAAGGGTTTGTTCAGCTGTTAGAAAGCAACATTCAAGAAGATCATTCTCTTTATTTTGATATTATTAAATCCGAATTAAAAAGAATTGAAACCATTATTACAGAGTTTCTAGTACTAGCTAAGCCACAGGCCGTAAAGTTTGAAAAGAAAAATCTAGCTGCGGTTGTTAAAGAAACGATTGATCTATTAAATGCTCAAGCACTTTTAGAAAATATTCAGTTTGAACTAAGCGTGTCCCCTCAGCTGCCAATGGTATACTGCGAACCTAACCAAATTAAACAAGTACTAATAAATGTAATTAAAAATGCAATTGAAGTCACGTCAAACGGAGGAAGAATTTTTGTTGACGTTTACTCGACAGAGCCGCACTACGTGACTGTCTCCATCCGAGATCAAGGAGACGGAATGCCCGAAGAGCGCATCAAGCGCTTAGGAGAACCATTTTATACGACAAAAGAAAAAGGAACGGGACTCGGTTTGATGGTCTCGTATAAAATTATCGAAGAACATAAAGGGCGAATTGAAGTGGAAAGCAAAATAGGAGAAGGCACAGCTTTTCGTATTATTCTTCCAGCCTAAAAAGAAAGGATACGCAAGTATGTACTATGGAGAAATGAACTTATTTTCTGATTTGAAAATTTATATTGTAGCCTCGGAAAAAGGGGTTCAACATATTTGGTTTGATAGCGATGATCATAACGAGCAGCTTAAAAAACTTGTCCATGACGAGAATTATCACCATGTGAAAGAAGCAAAGAGACAGCTGCAGGATTATGCTGCAGGGCGCACGCTAACATTTGATTTACCTTTGGATATAAAAGGAACAGACTTCCAAAAAGAAGTGTGGTTAACGCTTGAACATATACCTTATGGACAAACGTGGTCTTACAGTGAGGTAGCGGAGTCTGTTAATCGCTCTAAAGCCGTAAGAGCTGTGGGACAAGCGAATCGTCGAAATCCACTGCCTATTATTTTGCCTTGTCACCGTGTGATTGGCAAAAATGGAGCTTTAACAGGTTATGCAGGCTCCCAAACTCATATAAAAGAGAAGCTATTAATGCTTGAAAGAAATGTAGCAAAAGGCGCTTATAGTTAATAGCTATTCACCGTCTAATTTCCAGCCTTCTCCTTGCACAAACACACCGTCAATTTGCTGAGGAGAAGGGAGGGAATTTAGTTCTTCATCTTTGGATAAATCGAATAGTTGATATTGCTGCTTGCGATTCAGCGCTTTGTTTTTATCCGTTTTTTGCTCTGAACTCATATTTACTCCCCCTTATTCAAAAAGAATCCCCTATAATATATGTAGAAAAAGAAGAGAGTACTGTTACAATTGTGTTACAAATGCAGCCGAAAAGCGCTGTTTACTAAAAGAGGTTGAGACATAACAAAATCAATGCCATCTAAAGATGAACAACTCGTATACATGAGCTGAACCGCTTGTGACACCGCAGTTGATTTCCGTACAAGACTTCGCTTTCCGCGGGCGGGCGCTGAGCCTCCTCGTCGCATACGCTCCTGTGGGGTCTCACCTGCTCCGCTTTTCCCGCAGGAGTCTTCGCCTTGCCCTCCAATCAACTGCTAGAAGGAACGAAACAGATAAAACCTATGCTCAACATAACAAAGAAAACGAACCATTAATCAAATATGTTGATTAATGGTTCGTTTTTCAGTGGGGCTAAAATACTTTTGTCTCAGCCTCTTGTTATTGAGCGGATTGCAGCAAAACTTTTTGAATGGATTCAAAAGACGGGGAATGGATAATTCCATGCTCTGTAATAATGGCCGTAATCAGTTCGCTTGGCGTCACATCAAAAGCGGGATTGTACACAGAGATTCCGTCTGGAGCAATTTGCGTATCTCCAATGTGCGTTACTTCTTTAGGTGAACGTTCTTCAATAGGGATGCTGCTGCCGTCTTGAATAGATAAATCAAATGTGGACTGCGGCGCTGCTACGTAAAATGGAATACCGAATGCTTTCGCTAAAAGAGCAAGTCCATATGTTCCAATTTTGTTAGCCGTATCGCCATTTGCTGCAATGCGGTCAGCGCCTACAATAATCCCATTAATTCCTTTTGTTTTAATCGTATGAGCGGCCATATTATCCGTAATCAGCGTAACGTCCACTCCCGACTGCTGAAGTTCCCATGCTGTTAAGCGAGAACCTTGAAGAACAGGTCTTGTTTCACAGGCAAATACTTCAAGCGGAATATCGCGCTGCTTAGACAAGTGAAAAGGTGCTAAGGCTGTTCCATAATAAGCTGTAGCAATTGAACCAGCATTACATATGGTCATGATTTTATCTTTCTTTTTAAATAAAGAAAGAGCATGATCTCCAATTCGGTAGCACGTTTCTTCATCTTCTACTTGAATTTGAATAGCTTCATGAACAACTTTTGTTTTAGCTTCATTAACGGACGAAGCCGACTCAGCGCTTTTTGCTACGCGTTCTAGTGCCCAAAATAAATTGACGGCAGTAGGGCGTGAACTAGCTAAATACTGTTGATCAAGAGCTAGCTTTTGGTTAAATTCCTTGACTGAATCTGTGTCATAGCTAAGCGCAGAAAGAGCAAGACCAAAAGCCGCCGTAATGCCAATTGCAGGGGCTCCGCGTACTTTCAAGGTAGTGATAGCATCCCATACGTCTTTAATGGTTTGCAGCTTAATATATTCAACTTTGTCAGGAAGCTGCTGCTGATCTAATAAAGTAATATATGATTCATTCCATTCCACTGAGCGCGGAAGTGATAGTGTATTTGTCATGCTGATACCGATCCTTTCATTGTGTACATTATTCGTTATCGAAGTAAATGTTCAAATTCATTTGGTGAAACGTCTTGTTGGTGCAGAAGCAAATAGCGTCCAATTTTTAACGCAGTACGTTTAGCGTTAATTTTTCTTTCCTCTGAAGAAATTTCGTCTAAGTCTGCGACGTGAGCTAAGCCAATTGTACGTCGAATGATTTCACATCCTGCATATCCAACAGCATCTTGCCACGTTTGCGTTAAAATTTCATGTAATAAGCGCTCATCTTTAGCGAAAGGTTCAGTGTTTTCAGAATGCCAAAGCGCAGTAAAGGTATCTTTAAATACGTTCCATGTGTTCGTAATGTGTTCAAATAATGGTTCGCGATTTGTTTCTCGAGAAAGAGCATTTAAAAATAAATTCGCAACAAATTGTCCTAAATCGAATCCAAACGGACCGTAAAAAGCAAACTCTGGATCAATCACTTTTGTTTCTTGACTGCTAGCAAAGATGCTGCCTGTATGTAAATCACCGTGGATTAGCGTTTGCGCATTTGTTAAAAATTTATATTTTAATTTTGCTGCTTGTAGCTTTACATCACTATCATTCCATAATTCTTCTACATCAGGACGCAGCGCTTTTTCGAATTCATTTGTATCAATATCAAAAAAAGGATCTGTAAAAACTAAATCTTCCGTAATATTGCATAAGTCCGGGTTGCTGTACTTAACAATTTCTTCTTTTTTATCCTGAGGCTTTAAGGCGAAATCAGACGTTTTGAACGCAATATGTCCTAAAAAAGAACCGATATGCTGTGAGAGCAGAGGATAACTTTCACCTTGAATAAGTCCGGCGCGAGAAATCGTTAAATGAGACAGATCTTCCATGACCGTAACAGCAAGCGTTTCATCGTGGTAATAAACAGCGGGCACAAGTTCTGGCGTAAATGCACCAAATTGCTTGAGCGCATTGCTTTCAATTGTGGCACGGTTCAATGATAGAGGCCAGCTTTCGCCTACAACTTTTGCATAGGGAAGTGCTTGTTTGACGATAATGGATTTATTCGTTTGATCATTTATGATGTGAAAGACGAGATTTAAGTTGCCGTCACCAATTTCACGGGCAGTCAGCGCTTCTGTGGCATCAAAAAGACCTAGCTTTTTCACAAGTTTGATTGCTGAAATTTCTGTTAAAGGCTGATACTTCTCTGTTTTTGTTGTTGACATCGGAATCCCTCCATAGTTTATTAAACTGATTTGTTTACTAAGTTAATAGGTTTAAGAATATATGGAGGCTTTTATAATTTTAGAAAATATAAAAGCCTCTTTCGTTGGAAAGAGGCTTGATTGTAGTGTTCAAACCTCTTATCTGCCAGAAAGAATTACTTTCTGTTGGAATTAGCACCGTGCCTTTGTAAAACATGTTTTACGGGTGTGATCCATCTTAGGATGGAATGACGGTCGGTTGCTGGGCTTCACAGGGCCAAATCCCTCAGCCAACTCTTGATAAGAGTACGATTACTTATTCAATTTTGATTTGTTTGAATATTTTATGATATCTGGTGAAAATCGTATCATGCAAAAAAACGGCTGTCAATACATAATTAATAAAATTCTGTGCGGCGATCTGTAAAGACAGGAATTTGTTTGCGAATTTCTTTTACAAGTTCCAGGTTAACGTCAGCACTTAAAAGTTCTTCGCTATCGCCAGCTTCAGCGATTATTTCTCCCCACGGATCGATGACTAAGGAATGTCCGGCAAATGTGTTATTAGGATCTTGGCCTACACGATTACACGCGATTACATAGCATTGATTTTCGATTGCACGGCTAATGAGAAGTGCTTTCCAGTGGGCAAGTCTTGGAGCCGGCCACTGAGCGACAACAAACAAGACTTCTGCTCCGCTGCTAGTATGAACCCGAATCCATTCTGGAAAACGAATATCGTAACAAATAACTCCTGCGCATAGTGACTGTTCAAGTGTAAAAAGATTTTTTGCCGTTCCTGCTTCTAGATAGAGGTGCTCATCCATTAATTTAAACAAGTGCAGTTTACTGTATTGTGATACTTCACGACCTTTTCGGTCAAAAATATACATCGTATTCGTGACGCCTTGCTCTGTTTTTTTCGCGATCGAGCCTGCCACAATATTTACTTCGTTCGTTTTAGCAAACTGAGAGATTAATTGCTTGGCCTGCTGTCCTTCATCATCTGCAATTTCGTCTAGCCGCGTCAAATCATAAGCTGTATCCCATAGCTCAGGAAGCACGAGGATATCAGGGTTTTCTTTCAGAGCTTCTGTCATTTTTTGTTGAATATATTTTCGGTTTTTAGTTGGGTTTCCAAACGCAATATCAAGCTGCAAACACGTAATTTTTACACTCACTTTATCATCCGTCCTTTTTTAGTAGTTGAAAAAAATGACTTTACAAGTTGAATATTACAATATATTATTTGTGACTAGAATTTCAAGAATTTTTTGAGAAGGTGTGCGATGATGAAACAATTTGAGCAATCGGAACTATTAAAAAGTTTACCAAAACAATTTTTTGCATCACTTGTAGGCAAGGTAGGAAAAGTAATGGCCCAAGGGCACGACGTTATTAACTTAGGGCAGGGAAATCCTGATCAGCCTACTCCTTCACATATTGTAGAAACACTGCAAAAAGCAAGTTCTAATCCTATACATCATAAATATTCTCCATTTCGGGGGCATCAGTTTTTGAAAGAGGCCGTTGCGACTTTTTATAAGCGAGAATACGGGGTTGATGTGGATCCCGAAAAAGAAGTAGCTATTTTGTTTGGCGGGAAGGGTGGACTTGTTGAAATCCCGCAGTGCTTATTAAACCCTGGAGATACGGTGCTGGTTCCGGATCCTGGATATCCTGATTACTGGTCTGGAGTAGAGCTTGCAAAAGCCAAGATGGAAGTGATGCCGCTCACGGCTAAAAATCATTTTCTACCCGTATACGAAGAGATAAGTGAACGTGCTAAAGAACAGGCAAAGCTCATGTTTTTAAACTATCCCAATAATCCTACTGGTGCAGTGGCAACGGCAGAATTTTTTGAAGACACCGTGGCGTTTGCTGCCAAGCACGATATTTGTGTGGTACACGACTTTGCCTACGGAGCAATTGGATTTGATGGTAAAAAGCCAATCAGCTTTTTACAGACTCCTGGTGCAAAAGAGACGGGAATTGAAATTTATACTCTTTCTAAAACGTATAACATGGCGGGATGGCGAGTTGGATTTGCTGTAGGAAATGAAAGTGTTGTAGAAGCTATTAATCTTCTTCAAGATCATATGTATGTCAGTCTCTTTGGGGCGGTTCAAGAGGCAGCAGCCGCAGCTCTGTTAGAATCTCAACAATGTGTGAATGATTTAGTTAAGCGCTATGAATCTAGACGCAATACATTTATTCAAGGGCTTCGAGAAATTGGCTGGGACGTTACATCCCCAGCAGGCTCCTTTTTTGCATGGCTAAAAGTTCCTGGAGGATATACTTCTGAACAATTTTCAGATTTACTTCTTGAAAAAGCCCACGTTGTAGTGGCACCTGGAGTAGGCTTCGGAACATATGGTGAAGGCTATGTGCGCGTAGGACTGCTGACGGATGAAGAGCGCATGAGAGAAGCTGTATCTCGAATAAAAAAATTAAATTTATTTTAAAAACGCATTGACAATCCTTTTTGAGTTGGCTTAATATGTAAGAAGTTAACGAGATTAATAACCGATAAATCCTAGCGGTATTTTTTATTTAGTATATAATCTACGAATTCAATTTAAATAAATAGCAACTTTCTTATTAAGAGTAGGTGGAGGGACTAGCCCGATGAAGCCCGGCAACCGACTTAACGCATGTTAAGCACGGTGCTAATTCTTGCAGCAGCAGCTGAGAGATAAGAAGAGCAACGAAAGCCTCTTCTTAATCACAGAAGAGGTTTTTTTTATTAACGATATTAAACAGCAAGGGAGTTTTTAGCATAATGAGTGAAATCGTTGCAAGCTACTTACTACATGACAATAAAGGAAATTTTCATAAAAAAGCGGAAGGAATCGCTTTAGGACTAACCGTCGGCTCATGGACAGATCTGCCGCTTTTAGATCAGCAGCAGCTTCAAAAGCATAAAGGGCGCGTCGTGTCCGTAACGGAGCTTCAAGATTGCGAACGTGTTAACGGATATTTAGGCAGAGAGGTTAAGCAGGCTATTGTCAAAATTGCTTATCCAACTGCCAACTTTTCAAGAGATTTACCGGCTATTTTAGTTACTGTTTTCGGAAAACTATCACTTGATGGAAAAGTGAAATTATTAGACTTGGATTTTCCTGATGAATTATTAGCTGAATTCCCAGGACCGCGCTTTGGAATAGAAGGTATCCGAGAGAAACTAGGCGTTTATGACCGTCCGCTTGTGATGAGTATTTTTAAAGGCGTGATTGGAAGAGACATGACGTACTTAACAACTCAGCTGCGTGAGCAAGCGCTTGGCGGAGTGGATTTGGTTAAAGACGACGAGATTTTGTTTGATAGTGAACGAACACCTTTTGAAGCTCGCGTTACAGAGGGAAAAAAAGTACTGAATGAAGTATACGAAAAAACGGGACACCGCACGCTGTATGCTGTTAATTTAACGGGACGAACGTTTGAATTAAAAGAAAAAGCGAGAAAAGCAGCTGAGCTAGGAGCCGATGCTCTTTTATTCAACGTATTTGCTTACGGATTAGACGTACTGCAGGCACTTCGAGAAGATGATGAAATTAACTTGCCGATTATGGCTCACCCAGCTGTTAGCGGAGCGCTTACGCCATCAGAGTTTTACGGTTTTTCAAATTCATTACTGCTTGGAAAGCTATTACGCTTAGCCGGAGCAGATTTTTCGCTATTTCCATCACCATACGGAAGCGTAGCGCTTTCTCTTGAAGACACGACAGGCATTGCCTACGAATTAACGCGTCCTGTGTACAAATATAAGCAGACTTTCCCGGTTCCTTCAGCAGGAATTCATCCTGGAATGGTACCGCAGCTTGTGAAGGACTTTGGAATCGACAGCATTATCAATGCAGGAGGCGGAGTTCACGGTCATCCAGACGGCGCTATCGGAGGAGGAAAGGCATTCCGTGCGGCGATAGATGCAGTACTCTCTCATCAAACACTAGCCGAAAAAGCGGAAGAATCAAAAGAGTTGCAAAAAGCTTTGCAACTATGGGGAACAGTAGAGGTGAAAGCATGACATCGTTAAAAATCTTTTGTGACTTTGATGGAACAATCACAAATAGCGATAACATTATTGCGATTATGAAACAATTTGCTCCTCCGGAGTGGGAAAGTATTAAAGACGACGTACTAGCACAGCGCGTTTCTATTCAAGAAGGAGTAGGGCAAATGTTTGCCTTACTCCCCGTGGAATTAAAGGAAGATATTATTTCTTATATTTTAAAGACGTCTGCTATTCGAGATGGATTTGATGATTTTATTGTCTATACAAAAGAGCATCATATTCCGCTTTATATTGTAAGCGGAGGAATTGACTTTTTTGTAAAACCGCTTTTGGGAAATCGAGTTGCAGAGGAAATGCTCTACTGCAACGGATCTGATTTTTCTGGTGAACATATTTCCATTACGTGGCCTCATACATGTGATAAACAGTGTGCAAACGACTGCGGCTGCTGTAAGCCAACGATTATTCGCAATCTTGCAGATGAAAGAGATCATACGGTTGTTATTGGCGATTCCATTACGGATTTGCAGGCTGCCAAATTAGCTGACACTGTCATTGCACGTGACTTTTTAATTGAAAAATGCGAAGAGCTATCTCTACCGTATCGTCCTTTTTCTACTTTTTATGATGTCATTCATCATTTACAAGAATTAACAGAAGAGGTGAAAGCATGAGTATCATGGCTCAGCAAAGGTTGCATGAGCTTGCGGATATAAAAGATGAGTTGGCAGAACGCGATTGGTTCTTCGGTACAAGCGGAAACTTAGCAATTAAAGTGGACCAAAATCCGACAACTTTCTTTGTATCAGCAAGTGGAAAAGACAAAAGAAAACGTACAAATGAAGATTTTTTATTAGTTGATCAACATGGAAAACCTGCAGAAGAAACGCATTTAAAGCCTTCTGCTGAAACGCTTTTACACGTTAAGATTTACGAGTTAACGAACGCTGGGTGCAGTCTTCATGTACATACAATCGACAACAACGTGATCTCTGAACTGTACGGAGATGAAGGGCTTATTTCATTCAAAGGCCAAGAAATTATTAAGGCACTGGGTATTTGGGAAGAAGATGCGGAAATTACTGTTCCGATTATTCCGAATTACTCGGATATTCCGACACTAGCAGAAGAGTTTTCTCACCATATAAAAGGCGATCAAGGCGCGATTTTAATTCGTAACCACGGGATTACGGTATGGGGGAAAAATGCGTTTGAAACAAAAAAAGCGCTAGAAGCCTATGAATTTCTATTTAGCTACCATGTGAAATTACTGTCACTTAAAGGCATTAAGCCAAAGGTGCATTTATAAAAGGAGGAAACAACAATGGCGCAAATTCGCTTACATATAAACAATAAAAGAATTGAAACTCAAGAGGAAGTATCAGCTTTTCTGGCAAACAATGAAGTTATTTATGAAAATTGGGACATTACAAAACTTCCAGAAAATCTTCGTGAAAAATATGATTTAACTGATGAAGAAAAAACAGAAATTTTAAACGCTTTTGGTGAGGATATTAAAGATATTTCTGAACGCCGCGGCTATAAAGCGCAAGATGTTATCTCGTTATCGGAATCTACACCAAATATTGATGAATTGTTAAAAAACTTTCAGCGCAAGCATATTCATACAGATGACGAAGTTCGCTTTATTGTAAGCGGTCATGGAATCTTTGTTATTCAAGGAAAAGACGGCGAATTTTTTGATGTTGAATTAGAGCCGGGCGATTTAATTTCAGTACCAGAAAACATTCTTCATTACTTTACATTAATGGAAGATCGTAAAGTAGTCGCTGTCCGAATTTTCGTGACAACTGAAGGATGGGTACCTATTTACGCATAACAACTACTTGTAAAGCATAGGTCATGATCACCCCGCTTTTACATCTAAAAGCGGGGTATTCTTTGGATTATTATAAAACTAACTATTTTTATATGAATAATAAGTTTAATGGGAGGAACACCATGAAAAAGAGTAAAAAAATGCTGTGGCCACTTACTTTGCTCGTGCTTCTAGTTTTTGCACTGGCTGCCTGCACGAAAGAACAGCCAAGTCTAAACGAGAAAACACAGGCAGCTCCAGCGCCGCAAGCGGCTTCTGCTAAGCCTGTACAGCAAGAAGGAAAAAAGATTACGAAAGATACAAAAATTGCGCTTATTTCTGAATTTACATCAGGCACTCACGCTGCTCAGTACATAACAGGTGTGACAAAAGCGGCTAAAAAAGAAGGAGTACAGCTATCCGTTTCTGATTCAAACAATGATCAATCTAAAATGGCGGCTTATTTAGACACGGCTATTAACCAAAATGTTGACGGCATTATGATTGACCACGGCCGGGCTGAAACCCTTGAACCTGGCGTGAAGCGCGCGATTGCAAAAGGAATTCCCGTTATTGCAACCGATGTAGAATTAAAAGCAGAAGGCGTTACAACCATTGATCAAGACGATTATATGCTTGCGCTGCAGGGTCTGAAACAAATGATGCAGGACATTAATGGAAAAGGAAATATTGTATATGCATTTGTTGGAGGCTTTGCACCGATGGAAAAACGCGACAGCATTTATAAAATTATGATGAATCGCTATCCAGATGTAAAACAAATTGCCACGTTCGGAAGCGCAACGGACAATACTTCTCTAGACACGCAAAATAAAATGGCAGCTGTGTTGAAGCAGTATCCAAATAAAGGAGACATTGCGGCCGTTTGGGCGCCTTGGGACGAATTTGCAAAAGGAGTCACAAGAGCTATTAAAGAAGCAGGACGAGACGAGATTAAAGTGTACGGAGTAGACTTATCTGATGAAGATCTGCAAATGATGCAGGCAAAAAACAGCCCGTGGAAAGCGTCAGCTGCCGTAAATCCAGCTTCAGTAGGAGAAAAGCAAGTTGATCTGCTTCTTAAAAAGATTTCCGGTCAAGAGATCCCTCGCTACTATTCCTTTGATCCGGTTTTAGTCAAACAAACTGACTTGCCTAATCAAACGATTAATATGGATCAGCTTAGTCAGTACGTAGAAGAATGGGGCAAAAAAGAGTAGAAGTGGAGGGACAGACATGACGAACGAGCTTTCAATGAAGAACATTACAAAAAACTTTGGTTCTTTTCAAGCGCTGAACAAAGTTGATTTTACTGTTCAAAAAGGGGAAATTCATGCTTTATTGGGAGCCAATGGTGCCGGTAAAAGTACGCTGATGAAAATATTGTGCGGAGCTTACGACGAGTACGAAGGAAAAATCTATAAAGACGGAGGAGAAATCTCTATTTCTTCTCCTAAAGAAGCTAAGCGCCACGGAATTGGAATTGTGCATCAAGAAGTGGATGTAGCGCTGATTCCTTCGCTGTCAGTA
This sequence comes from Priestia sp. P5, assembly GCF_029522155.1. NCBI lineage: Bacteria > Bacillati > Bacillota > Bacilli > Caryophanales > Bacillaceae > Priestia > Priestia sp. P5. The sequence goes on from NZ_JAKWFJ010000002.1 coordinate 666,766, forward strand.
GCTGAAAACATCGTGCTAGACGTGCAGGCTTCTAATAAAAGTAAGGCATTTGTAAACTGGAAATCTATTTATAAGAAAGCGGAAGAAGCTCTTTCTTTACTTGGTTCTTCTCTATCCGTTAAAAAAAATGTCGTTGATCTAACTCTATCAGAAAAACAGCAGGTGCTTATTGCACGTGCAATTGTACAGAACGTTGATTATTTAATTTTGGATGAACCAACCGCACCTCTTAGTGTGGAAGAGACGAAACAATTGTTTTCTGTGATGAGAGAGCTGAAGAAAAGCGGAGTAGGCATTATTTACATTTCACATCGCCTTCAAGAAGTGGTTGATATTTGCGACCGCTTAACAGTTTTAAAGGACGGACGCTATGTAGCTACAAAAGAAACTGCACATACATCAATTGAAGACGTGATTACGCTCATGTTAGGAACGTCTTCTGTAAAACAGTGGGTCAAAAAATCAGTAGAAGTTGGAAACGAACTTTTACATGTAGAAGTATTATCTCTTCCAGGGCGCCTTTCGAATATCTCTTTTCATGTAAAAGAAGGAGAGGTAGTCGGTATTGCAGGGCTTGTAGGAGCGGGGAAAACGGAGCTTTGCCGAAGTCTATTTGGTTTAGAGCAATATGTCAGCGGCAGCGTTCGGTTAAAAGGCAAGAAACTAAAGTTGAATAAGCAGCCGTATTATTATATTGCACAAGGTCTGTCTCTTGTTCCTGAAGAACGAAGAAAAGAAGGAATTTTTGTTCATGAATCGATTGCCGATAACTTAGTTTTGCCAAGTCTGTCCCGCTTTACAAATTATTCGTTTCTAAAGCAAGGAAAGATCAAAGAAAAAGCGCAGAAAACGACTGGGCAAGTTGGCGTAAAGTCTCATTCTATCGAGCAGTCAGTTGGAACGTTAAGCGGCGGAAATCAGCAGAAAGTAGCAATCGGAAAATGGCTTGTTACGGACTCTGACGTACTGTTGTTTGATGAACCAACTAAAGGAGTTGATGTCGGCTCTAAGCGAGAGATATTCGACTTAATTACAAATCTTGTGTCACAGAAAAAAGGTATTGTTTATGCAACCTGTGAATTCGAGGAGCTGCTAGGGGTAGCGGATCGAATTTATATTATGTACAACGGAAAAATCGTGAAAGAATTATCCAAAGAAGAAGCAACTAGCGAAAAATTATTTTATTATACAGCAGGAGGAGTAAAAGGATGAGTGCGGAGTATGTAACAGAACCTGTAGCGAAATCAAAGAGAAAAATAAGCGTTTTCGACTTTTTTTATAAATATGGGACAGTCTTAATGATTTTTGTTATTATGATTATTTTCTCCATTGCCACACCTAACTTTTTAACAGGAGAAAACATTAGTGATATCCTGCGTTCTATTTCCATTGTTACCTTAATAGCGCTTGGTGTGACGATATCGTTAACCGTCAATGGACTCGATTTATCTGTAGGGTCTACGGCTGGGCTAGCCACTATTTTATCAGCCTCTATGCTTGTTTTACACAGACAAGAAATTGCAGTTGCTATTATTGTTCCGATTATTGCATCGCTTCTTATCGGGTTAGTAAATGCTTTTTTAGTAGTGAAAGTAAAGATTCCTGATATTTTAGCCACTCTTTCCATGATGTTCATCGTACAAGGGATTTTATTAACGTATACAAAAGGCTCAGCTATTTATACCAATATGCCTCTACCAAGCGGAGACAGAGCTCCGGGAATTTTTATTCCTTCTTTCCTTGCACTGGGACAAGGTCACTTTCTAGGTATTCCCGTTCCTGTTATCATTATGATGCTGACTGTGCTGCTTGTTCATATCGTTTTTTCCTATACGAAGTTTGGGCGTTTTTTCTACGTAACAGGAGGTAACATAGAAGCAGCAAGACTTTCGGGTGTACCGGTTAATCGTTACCGTATGTATGCCTATATGTTTTCAGGTTTGCTTGCTGGAATTGGAGGAGTCGTTTTAGCTGCCCGTATTGGAGTAGGAGAAGTGAACGCAGGCTCACCATTTTTAATGGATGCCGTAGCTGCTACATACATTGGCTTTTCCGTATTTGGAGCAGGGAAACCGAATGTATTCGGGACGCTGATTGGCTCTATTTTAATTGGTGTGCTGTTAAATGGGTTAACGATGCTAAATGTTCCGTATTATATGCAAGATATTATTAAAGGAGCTGTATTGGCAGGAGCCTTGGCTTTAACGTATTACCGCTCGAAACAAACATCTACGGCTGTGTAAACAGCCGTTTTTTTTCGTTTGAAATCGGGAAGAATAAGGAAAAACAATAGTATAATCTATTATTTATGTAGAAAGAGGGAGTATAGATGAAACGTGTCGTCATTATAGGAGGAGTAGCCGCCGGAATGAGCGCAGCTTCACAGCTTCGCCGGATGAAAGAAAAAGAAGAAGTGGAAATCCTTGTGTTTGAAAAAGGTGGAGATATCTCTTACAGCGCATGTGGCATGCCTTACTATCTATCAGGTGTTGTAAAAGAAAAAGACGATTTGATTGCTCGGACGAAACAAGAGTTTGAAGAGCGAAATATCTCCGTCCATCTTTTTCACGAAGTTAAAGAAGTAAACCATACAAAAAAATACATAGTAGCACAAGATGTAAAAACGCACGCTGAAAAAGAGATAACATATGATGAACTCATCATTGCAACTGGAACAACTGCTGTTAAACCCAATTTTATGAGTGATAACATGCCGAATGTATGCACATTAAAGTCACTAGAAGACAGCGAAAGAATCTATACATATCTGCAGGCTCACTCCGTAGAGAAAGTCACCATTATCGGCGGAGGGTATGTCGGAATGGAAGCAGCTGAAGCAATGAAGGCTTTGGGAAAAGAAGTACGGGTTATTGAACAGGGAAAGCAGATTCTATCCATTTTAGATCAAGAAATGGCAGAGCATTTACAAAAGCAGCTAGATGACGATGTTTTATTTCATTTCGAAGAAGAAGTGGAAGCATTGCTGCATTCAGATGGTTTCGTCACTCACGTTCAAACAAACCGTCAAACGTACCAAACGGATTTGGTGATTGTAAATGTAGGAGTTCGTCCGAATACGCAATTCTTAGAAAGAAACGGACTAAGAATGCTTGAAAATGGAGCTATTTTAGTAAACGAGAAGTTGGAAACCAACGTGCCTCATATCTACGCAGCAGGAGATTGTGCAACGAGCTATCACCGCGTATTAAAAAAAGATGTTCATATTGCTCTTGGAACCATTGCCAATAAGCAGGGAAGGGTTCTTGGCTACCGATTAGGGGGAGAAAATAGAGAATTTCCGGGTGTTGTAGGTACAAGTATTGTCAAAGTGATGGACTATGAAATTGGAAAAACCGGCATTTCGGAAAGAGAAGCAAGAGAAAATTCTCTTTTATACAAAGCCATCACAGCCAAAGCTCCGAGTCATGCTTCTTACTATCCAGGAGCTGAAAAGATTGTGATAAAACTTGTTTATCATCCTGAAACAAAAGAGATTTTGGGGGTTCAAATGATTGGTAAAAAAGGAGTAGCAAAACGAATCGATGTATTTGCGACAGCTATTACTTGCCGCCTCACAACAGATGAAATAACCATGCTAGATCTTTCGTATGCTCCTCCTTTTGCTACGGTATGGGATGCTGTACAAATTGCTGCCCAGAAAGCCGAATAAAAAAGTCACCGTCTTACAAAAGACGGTGACTTTTTTATTCGACAAGCAGCATCTTTTGTCGAAAAACAACTTGTAAAAAAAAGATAAACGGTATTCCTATAGTAATGTAAGCGTTTGTAAATTCCGACAAAATAATTTTTTCGCGAAAAAAATGTCTATTATTGCGACTCTATTTACATATTTAGTAGAATTTGTAATAATGCGTTATAAGCTAATTTCTTTGTCATAGGAGAGGATTTTGTGTTTGGAGTGAGAAATAGAACGAAATCAGAGAGATTATTAGTGGAAATCGTCCAAAAAAGACAAAAGATGGTGCAGCTCGGAGAAGAAAAAGGTCTGACTAATGAAGAAACCGTTACCTGTAGTCAAGAGCTTGATCAGCTCTTACTCGTTTATCAAAAGCAGCGTTTAAAAGAAGAGGAAGAAAAGACATCGTTTGCCACACTGATTAGCCGTTTTTTATCTTTTTCAAAGCTGTAATGCAGGACAAGCATTCGGGATCGGGCAGTAAAACAATTACGCTGCCCGTGGCCTCTCTTCAGCTTTAAAAAATGTTAATTAAAAAAATCATAAACAAAATACCAAAAATAAACGAATAAGTGGCAAATCTTTCGTTTCCATCGCCGTGACTTTCTGGAATCAACTCTTTATAAATAATAAAAAGCATGGCTCCAGCAGCAAAAGCTAATCCATATGAAACGAGAGAATCAACAAAATTAGTTAAATAAAACCCGAGTAAAGACGTTACAATTTCAACGGAGCCTGTAAGGGTCGCAATTAAAAATGCTTTTATTTTACTAATATTTTGCTGAGCTAAAAATAGCGCGACCAACAGTCCTTCAGGTGCATTTTGAAGACCGATTGCGAGGGCAATTAAGTTCCCTGTATTTTCAACATTTGAAGCGTAGCTAACACCAACAGACAATCCTTCAGGAAGGTTGTGTAAAGTAATAGCGGAAACAATTAAAAGCGCTTTTTCATCAAACTGAATGCCGGTTTTAGAATGCTCAAGATCAATGTGAGGAATATTCTGCTCCAAGAGTGTTAATGTTACAACTCCAAGCAGTAAGCCAATTGCTAAGGCAAAAAATCCGCCGCTTTGAAGAGATTCTGGAATCAAGCTCATAGTAGAAGCAGCTGTCATAATACCTGCAGTGAGCGCAAGAAGTATATCTTTCCAGCGATGAGTGAGTTCTTGATTCAAAAACAGAATAGGCAAAGCGCCTACTCCAGTCGATAGCGCAGAAAGAATGCTTCCAATTAGTACCTCAGTCATAAACCGTCTCCTTTTACGTATTCTTCTTTTTATCCTCAATTCACATCGTTCTTTTAGTGTATGTTTTTTTGGTTTCTATGAGCATGACTATTTTAAAAATGAATAGCTTTATGCAATAACCTTACAAAAAAGTTGAACCAGTGAAGGTTCAACTTTTTAGGTAAAGTACAGCTCCTGAACTTGGTTAGCAATATGCTCAAGCTTATTGGAAACTTGAGGAATGCCATATCCTACATACAAAGGAGATGTGGCAAAGCGAGGAATGATTTTCGCCGCAATTTTGCCGTTTTTAAGATTATAAAAAAATAAGTTGTAGCTCGTGCAGCTACGATGAAAATGATTTAATAAATAGTGAGCAGCCGTTTGAAGATAATCTGCAAATGCGTGCAGCTCTTTGTCAAGCTGATCCGTTATCACGTTAAATTCAAAAAAGCCCATTCTAGGTTTTACAGATAAATTAAATGTGACGTGTTCATTTTTGGCAATTGTGACTCCTTCAAACTGCTCTAGCTTCACGTTTTCATTTACATCCATCTCATTTAAACCAATAATTTGCATATGAGGATGCCGTAACGATCCTCCGGACATAGGTCCATGGTTTTTGAAGAAAAGAACAGAAGCATATTCACCGCTGTTCATCATCGATATCCATCGTTCAGTAGCGAAGCTCAGCAAGGTGTACAGATGTTCTTTTGGATAAATAGACAGTTCTGAAGAACATTCATCGGTCTCAATAATAACCGTTTGATAAGCATCTTGCAGAACAGGAAATTTATTTTTCAGCCAAATGATAGGTCCTTGTTTTTCAATGATGCCTGTGAGAGATTCAACGTCACAAAATGGACAGGGATTTTGCCGGTTAACGATTGTTTCAGGCTTTTGTGAACCAATCGCGGAATTAAATAATAAATGGGTTGGTTTCATAATCATTCACCTTTTTATGTAATGGTCATATGTTTATTGTATTAAAAGCATATGTATAAATCCACTTATATACATTTTTTATCAAAAAAATTGTACAAGCGGAGAGAATAACCGATGAAATAAGCCTGCTTTGATTGACTTTGAAGGGAAATTTTAGTATTATCTTGATATCAAGATAATATTAAAGGAACTGATTAAAATGACGAATGATGTAACTAGAGAAGAGTTAGACCAATCTCTTAAATTATTTATTGTACTATCTCGTGCCAATCGTTCAATTAATGATCATGTGCATAAATTTATTCAACAGCATGGAATGAATCCAACCGAATTTGCTGTCCTAGAGTTATTGTACCACAAAGGCCAGCAGCCTCTTCAGCAAATTGGCGGAAAAATTCTGTTGGCAAGCGGCAGTATTACGTATGTAGTAGACAAGCTTGAGAAAAAAGGCTTCTTAGAGCGCGTTGCTTGTCCGAACGATCGTCGCGTAACCTATGCAGCTATCACCAAGCAAGGCAAGGAAATGATTGAAAGCATGTTTCCGAGTCACGAAAAAAGAATTCATGATATTTTATCCGTTTTATCTAGCGAAGAAAAGGAAGTTGCCATTTCGCTGCTTAAGAAACTAGGGCACTATGCAGATGAATTTTTGCCGGAATCGACTAATTAATTAAGGAAAGCTCGTTTGTTTCTGTTGAACAAACGAGTTTTTTCTATGACTTCTTTCATGACCAATCGACATAAAAAATAAAAAGTGACAAAAAATTGAAATTAACAGGAATACAGCTGGATAAAAACGAATTAGGTTACATACAGACAATAGAGGAAGGGGAACAAATGATGAGATTTGAGAATTATACATATACGCGACCTGATATGAATGAAATTGAAAAGCAGTTTGAAAAGGCCATTACACATTTTACGGAAGCAGCGTCAGTCAGTCAGCAAAATGAGGCAATTCGTCTAGCAAACGATGCGTATTCTCAGTACAGTACAATGGGGAACATCTGCTATATTCGTCATTCTATCGACACAGCGAATGAATTTTATAAAGAAGAACAAGACTATTTTGATGAAACACAGCCGCTTTTAGAAGGATATGTAGAGAAATTTTACAAAGCCTTAATCTCTTCGCCTTTTAAAGAGAAACTAGAAGAAAAGTGGGGAAAGCAGCTGTTTTCTCTTGCTGAAATGCAGTTAAAAACGTTCTCTCCTGAAATAGTAAAAGAGCTGCAGGAAGAAAATAAGCTATCATCTCAATATACGAAACTAGTGGCATCAGCTAAAATTGTATTTGAAGGAGAAGAAAGAACGTTAGCTCAGCTCGATCCGTTTATGGAGTCACCTGATCGAGAAATGAGAAAAAAAGCAGCAGAAGCGAAGTTTCAATTTTTCACCGATCACGAAGAGGAATTTGATGATATTTACGACAAACTTGTAAAAGTAAGGACCAAGCTTTCTGAAAAATTAGGCTATAAAAATTTCGTAGAAGTGGGCTATGCTCGTATGTCTAGAATAGGCTATGATGCTGAAATGGTTGCCGCTTTTCGCAAACAAGTAAAAGAGTATATTGTTCCCCTTACTGAAAAACTAAAAAAGCGTCAGCAGGAAAGAATTCAAGTAGAGAGCTTAACTTATTATGATGAACCGTTTCAGTTTGAAACAGGAAACGCAGTGCCAAAAGGTGATGAAAAGTGGATTATTGAAAATGGACGGGTTATGTATAAGGAGCTTTCTAAAGAGACGGACGAATTTTTTTCCTTTATGCTTGAAAATAATTTGATGGATTTAGTCGCTAAAAAGGGCAAAGCAGGCGGAGGCTACTGTACGTTTATTGAAGAATACAAAGCGCCGTTTATTTTTTCAAATTTTAATGGAACATCAGGCGATATCGATGTGTTAACGCATGAAGCAGGGCATGCTTTTCAAGTGTATTCCAGCCGAGATATGGAAACCAATGAGTATCACTGGCCTACGCATGAAGGAGCTGAAATTCATTCGATGAGCATGGAGTATTTTACATGGCCTTGGATGGAGTTGTTCTTTAAAGAAGACAAAGATAAATACCAGTTTTCTCACTTAAGCTCAGGCTTAACTTTCTTGCCTTACGGGGTAGCGGTAGATGAATTTCAGCATGCTGTATACGAACGCCCTGAGATGACGCCTTCGGAACGAAAACAAACGTGGCGAGAAATTGAAAAGAAATATATGCCTTCTAAAAACTATGACGGCCATCACTATCTAGAAAGCGGGGGCTTCTGGCAGCGCCAGCTTCATATTTACACGTCTCCGTTTTATTATATTGATTACACCCTCGCTCAAATTTGTGCATTTCAATTTTGGAAAAAAGATCGAGAAAATCATGAACAAGCATGGCAAGATTACGTTCATTTGTGTAAGCTTGGGGGAAGTAAGCCGTTTTTAGAATTAGTAGAGGAAGCGAATTTGATTTCTCCATTCGAAGAGGGCTGCGTGCAGTCTGTGGTAGATGAAATTGAAAACTATTTAAATAGTATTGATGATAAAAAGCTATAAAAAAAAGCCGCGTTCGCGGCTTTTTTTATTGACATGTTCCTTCTTTCCATAGAGGAATCATAAGGGTAACGCTGGTTCCTTCGCCAACAGTGCTTTTAATCTCAAATGTTCCTTTATGCTGATACAAAATGTTTTTAATCACAACAAGTCCAAGACCGGTGCCTGAGGGCTTCGTGGTAAAAAAGGGCTTTTGAATGTGCGTAAGCAAATGTGAAGGAATGCCGACTCCTGTATCTTTAATGAAAATAGTAAGGTCTTTAGTATGCTGAGTAACGTTTAAATGGATTTCTCCTCCGCTAGGCATAGCTTCGAGCGCATTTTTTAATAAATTAATGAGTACTTGCTTAATTTGATTTGCATCACAGCAGATGTATGTATGCGGGGCTTCCACCTGCGTTTTAACTATGACATTTTTTAATACACATTCTGATTCATACAGAAGGATAACGTCATTTAAAATAGTAGAGAATGCATGCTTTTTCATAACCGTATCATGAGGTTTAGCGAGCAATAAAAATTCTCCAACGATTGAGTTAATACGATTCAGTTCACTCAGCATGATGGTTGTATAAGAATGATAGCGGCTGCTGTCTTCATGAATAAGCTGAATAAATCCATTCAAAGAAGTAAGCGGATTTCGAATTTCATGAGCGATTCCCGCTGCCATTTCGCCCGCTAAAGATAACTTATCGGTTTGGCGAAGAAATTTTTCTGTTTCCTTTTCTTCTGTAAGATCGCGTGAAATACCAAAAAGCGCAACGACTTGCTGATCACGATTAAAAATAGGTGAAACAGTGATTTCTACATCAATTATTTTTCCGTCTTTTCGCTTATCTTGGGTTTCAAAGGCTACCAGCTTTTCTCCTTTTTTAACCCTTTCTAATCGGCTTTCAGCGTCGCCTTTTAAGCCAGCAGGAATGAATGGAATGGCTTTTCCGACAATTTCTTCCGCTTTCCATCCGTATATTTGCTCAAAAGCATCGTTTACTTTAATCACTTTGCCGTCTAGACTGAACACGGAAATGGCGTCGCGATTGTATGTGAAAAAAGATTGTAAATACTCTTGAGCTGAGTAAAGTTCATCTTCGGTTTTGTTCATTTTGACCGTCGTAATAGCAATCAATTTTTTAGAGAAATGAGCACAATACAACAAAATAATCATTGTGATCAGCGTAAACAAAATGAAATAAACGATATCTAATTTCACGAAAGTCACAGATGTAAAAAGAGTGTTGCTTACATAAAAGTACAAAACAATTATTATGGACATTAATGTAGAGGTTACAATAGCGATATAGCTATAGTAAATAAAGCTAACAATTATTCCAAGAAACAAAAACAAATAATTAATAACAGCAGGTTCAATAGATGTTATGTACGCAATATAGGCATAATAGCATATAAAAAAAGAATACATAATGATAGCCGGATGAAAACGAAAGTAGTACATAGCCGTCACTACCAATAATAAAATTCCTCCGCTTATAAAAACAATCATATGAGGATCAGCTGCAATAAAGTGATATAACACGATGTGGACAAGATATAGCAGCCAAAAAATAAGTAAAAGAATAAAATTCCGTTTTTTTATGAGGTTGTGTGATTCCATAAAAAATCCCTTTCTTAAATGGTGAATAATTTTATAGGAGAATAACTTTATAGTCAGCTAGTCGCACGATATAGTGATATATCACTCATATTAGCATAGTTACAACTGTGTGAATAGCCGAATTGAGCACTTAGACCAAGGAAGATAGATCTAGAATGTAGCTGGTCATAAACTATTAAGGAAATATAAGGGGAATATGAACGAAATGAAGGGGATGTAAAGCTTTTGTGATAACCTTGTAAAAGTGAACTTTTTTCTAATTGGATAGGCTATACTCCCAGTAGAGCCATATGAATGGTGACTACATAGAGGCTCAGATGATTCGAAAGGAGACGGTAAAATGAACAAAAGTTTATTAGTCAAGTTATTTGGATCACTTCTAGCAATTATGTTAATCACAGCATGCAACTCACAAACAGATGAAAAAGATGCCACAGAACAGCAAACAGAACAGTCGGATGATACTCAAGCGGAGGATACAACTACAGATGATTCACAGGAAACAATGAAGCAAGACGAAGCAGATGATTCATCTGGGGATGAAGCAGCTGATGATCAAGAAGAATCAACGGATAGTGCTGACGAAAAAACAGATGAAAGTAAATAAACGTAAGTATTTCTATAAAAAAAGCGACTCAAGTAGAGTCGCTTTTTCTATTAGTTTTGTACGATGATTTCGCTTGCTTCATTTAACGTTACGTTCACTGTCGATACGTCTGCGTCATCTAAAAGTAAGTCTGTAATTCGATCTTCAAGCTGTTCTTGAATTGCTCGGCGGAGCGGTCTAGCACCGAATGCAGGGTGATAGCCAAGTTCAGCCAGTTTTTCTTTTACTTCAGCTGCTACGCTCAGCGTGATATTTTGTTCTTGTAATGTTTCTTTTAATTCAGCAAGCATAAGGTCCACGATTTTAATCAAGTTGTCTTTTTCAAGATGATTAAATTCAATGATTGTATCAAATCGATTTAAAAACTCTGGTTTGAAATAAGATGAAAGTGAATCTAAAACGGATGCCTGTTTAAGTGCGTCATTTTCTGCGTCAAACCCAACCGTAATTTTCTTTTCACCTATACCAGCGTTACTTGTCATAATGATAACTGTGTCTTTAAAGCTTACTGTGCGACCTTGACTATCTGTTAGACGTCCGTCTTCTAGAATTTGCAGAAACATATGCTGAACGTCTGGATGAGCTTTTTCAATTTCATCTAGTAAGATGATGGAATAAGGATTACGGCGTACTTTCTCTGTTAATTGTCCTGCCTCTTCGTGACCTACGTAGCCAGGAGGTGAACCGATTAATTTAGACACCGCGTGTTTTTCCATATATTCACTCATATCTAGACGAACCATAGCATCTTTTGAGCCGAACAGTTCTTCAGCTAATGTTTTGGTTAACTCTGTTTTACCGACACCTGTTGGGCCGACAAATAAGAATGAACCAATTGGGCGATGCTTCGCTTTTAATCCAGCACGAGAACGTCGAATCGCTTTTGCTACTTTTTCTACAGCTTCCTGCTGTCCGATTACTTTTTGAGCTAAGTGCTCTGCTAAATGCTTCATTTTTGCTGATTCATTTTCTTGAAGTTTACCAACAGGGATACCCGTTTTCTTTTCAATAATTGCTTGAATGTCAGCAATATCCACATTCATTTTTTGCTGTTCTTCGTTTAGTTGTTTTTCAAGAGCAGCTTCTTCATCGCGCAGTTTTGCCGCTACTTCATATTTTTCATCCTTTAGCGCCTGCTCTTTTTCTTTTGTAATTTCTTTTAAGCGAGCGGCCGCGTCGTCTTTATTTGTAATGCCTGCCTGTAAGTTCATTTTTGAACCCGCTTCATCTAGCAAGTCAATTGCTTTATCAGGCAAGAAGCGATCTTGAATGTAGCGGTGTGATAAATTTACACAAGCGCGGATCGCTTCATCTGTATAGCTAACGCCGTGATAATCTTCATATTTACTTTGAATTCCTTTTAGAATTTCAACGGCTTCTTCTACAGACGGTTCGTGAACCATAACCGGCTGGAAGCGTCGTTCAAGAGCCGCGTCTTTTTCAATGGAACGGTACTCTTTTAAAGTTGTAGCTCCGACTACTTGAAGTTCGCCTCGTGCAAGAGCTGGTTTTAAAATATTGCTTGCGTCCATTGAACCTTCCGCTGAACCGGCTCCTACAAGAAGGTGAATTTCATCGATAAATAAAATTACGTTTTTTCGCTGTTGAAGCTCAGAAATTAACTGTTTCATGCGCTCTTCAAATTGACCGCGCACGCCCGTATTAGCTACGAGAGATGCTACATCTAACAGATATACATCTTTATTTAACAGCTTGGCAGGAACTTTTCCTTCCGCAATTTTTAAAGCTAAACCTTCGACTACAGCTGTTTTACCAACACCGGGTTCTCCGATTAGCACCGGGTTGTTTTTGTTTCTTCTATTTAAAATTTCAATGACACGCTCTACTTCTTCTTCGCGGCCAATAACAGGGTCAATTAATCCCGTTTTCGCAATTTGAGTTAAGTTTCGACCAAATTGATCTAAAAAGCTTCCGCCGCCATTTCCTTGCTGCGGCTGTTCCGGTGCAGCTTGTTCGTGAGCCATTTGCTTGAATAAATCATCGATGTTCATAAAGCCGCCACCTCCAAAACCCGATGGGATTTTATGTTCTTTCATTAGTGCTTGATAACATGTATGACATAAACGATATTGAGATTTTTGGTTATTTGTTTGTACATTTAATTGAATAGATGCTTCACGTTTATTACAGTTTTGACAAATCATTTAATTAGCCTCCCTAAATGATTTTAATCGAAGATCAGTAGGTGTTTGACCTTTCTTGACCTTTCGTAATTCCATTATACTTTGACCTTTTTTGACTTTCAAGTCTTTTGCTTAAGAAATTTTTGAGGGAAGTTCTTCTCTTATGTACAAAAGGTAGTACATTAAAAAAACGTGTGTTTTGTGTGTACCCGTTTTATATATGTAAAAACATTAGAAGCATTTTGTAAAATGATTTGCTTAGATAGAGAACAAATATTAATAAGAAGAAAAGTGGACAAAATGAGTGCAGAGCTTACCGTTGGATAAAATAAGTTATTGACAGCAAGAAGGATAAAAATTATACTCAAGAAGGTTTGCACTTAACTGCGTAAAAGCATAAAAGCGTTTAAGTGAAAAAGAAAGATAGAAAGGGAATACCTCATGAAAAAAGAAATTTCATTTATACAATCAATAGCGGTGGTTTTGGTGCTATTAGCTATTATTTTTGTTTCATTATTTATGTTAAAGCTGCCGCCTCATATTCCGCTGATATTTGGTGTAGCATTTATTAGTGTGATTGGCTTTTTGTTGAAATATAAGTGGACAGAAATGGAAAAAGGGATTTTAGACGGTGTTAGACTGGGCATTAAGCCTATCCTTATTTTAATGCTGATCGGGATGCTTATTGCGATTTGGATGGTAGGAGGAACGATACCGACGATTTTATCCTACGGCTTTCACTGGATTTCACCGCAGTACTTTTTAATTAGTGCTTTGGTTATTACCGTATTAGTTTCAACATTCACGGGAAGTTCATTAACAACCGTCAGTACGGTAGGGGTTGCTTTATTTGGCGTAGGAACTGCTATTGGTGTACATCCAGGTCTAGCAGCGGGGATGATTGTTTCAGGAGCTGTGTTTGGAGATAAGATGTCTCCATTGTCTGATACAACAAATTTTGCTTCTGGTATCGTTGAAGTCCCGCTTCCTAAACATATTCAGCACATTACGTGGACGACGGTTCCAAGTATTGTCATTACAGCAATCATTGCACTGGTAATCGGAATCAACGGAAATCAGGAAAGCGTCAATTACGGGGAAATTCAAGGAATTCAAGACGCATTAAAACATACGTTTAATTTACACGTGTTAACGTTGCTTTCTCCACTTTTAGTTCTTGTTTTTTCCATGAGAAGAGTCGATGTATTGCCAACGTTAGTTTTAGGGATTGTAACCGCCATTATTACAGGAATGATTACACAGCATGAATTTACGCTGAGTCAATTGCTAGGCGTTCTTCAAAGCGGGCCGGCAGTAGAGTCAGGAAATAAAGTAGTCGATGCGATTGTAAATAAAGGCGGATTACAGTCCATGATGTTTTCTATTTCTCTTATCATGATTGCCTTGTCGCTAGGTGGCTTGATGAGAGCGATTGGAATTATTGATGCTTTATTAGAAGGATTAGCAAAACAAATCCGCCGCAGCGGAGACGTTATTTTTGCTACGCTTCTATCTTCAATTGGAGTGAACGTTATTACAGGAGAACAGTATTTATCGATTCTTCTGCCTGGGCAAACGTTTAAGCCGCTCTATGAAAAGTGGAACTTAGACCCAAAAAACTTATCACGAACGCTTGAAGACGGAGGAACGGTTATTAATGCTATTATTCCGTGGGGTGTCAGCGGTGCTTTTATTTCAACAGCATTAAATATTCCAGCAGCTGACTACGTTCCATTTACATTCTTTAGCATTTTATGTCCGATCTTTTCGGTTATTTTAGCATATACAGGCATTGGTATTGCCAAGAAAAAAGCTCAGTCTTAACTGGGCTTTTTTCTTTTTGAAAAAGGACAGGTAAAAAACGACAAAAAAAGTATTATTCCACTTTTCAAATCTATAATTTAATAATACAATTTACTATACGTCTTTCTTGTTCATGTATTCGTATGAATTCTTATTTCTTTACAGATGAAGAAATTTGGGTTTTGCGTTATGATAAATAAGCTGTATTGGCGATGGGATGAATGCCCTTTTTAGCAAACATTTAAGAAGGGTAAAGCCAAATGAAAACACTCATTATAAAAGAGAAAAGATATTTATTGAGGAGAGGGTTTCTGTTGAAAAAATGGGGCATCATTGCATTAATCACTGTAGCTGTGCTCGGTGTGACAGCGGTTTTTAACCGAGCTGAAAGTGATGATGTAAATAAAGAAAAATTGAATTTATTATCGCCTTATTCAAATAAAGTAGATGTATATAGCATTACGTATCCTAGTGATAATTTAAAGATAAAAGGGTTTTTAGTACAGCCTAAAGACATTGCAGACAAACATTATCCGCTTTTAGTATATAATCGCGGAGGAAATCGCGAACATGGCATGATTCGCGCAAAAACACTGCAGTACTTATCATATTGGGCAAGTAAAGGCTACGTCGTGGTTGCGACTCAATACAGGGGAAATGGCGGAAGTGAAGGTACAGAGACGTACGGCGGTAAAGATATTGACGACGTATTAAATCTTATTAAGTGGGGAGAACAGCTTCCTTATGTAAATCACCAGCAAAAGGTAGCGCTAGGATATTCACGCGGCGGCATGATGACGTATTTAACGATGAAAAACGGCGTTAAATTTGATGCAGTTGTCGTACAATCAGGTATTACAGACATGTTTCAATTCTATGATCAAAGAGGGCCTGAAATGAAACAAGTGCTGCGGACGATTGTAGGAGATCCGGCGCAGTATCCAGAGAGGTATAAAAGTCGTTCTGTTGTCTATTGGAGCGATAAAGTAAATTCACCTCTTTTGATTTTACAGGGTGATCATGATCGTAAAGTTCACCACACGCAGGCTGAAAAGCTTTTGAAACAATTAGATGAGCAGGGAAAAGAATACAAATATGTACTGTACAAAAACGGAGACCATCCCCTAACTGCTTATTATGATCAATATAACGCGGAAATTGATAAATGGTTTAAAATACATTTAGCTAAGCAGTAAAGAAATTGGAAGCAGTTTTGATGAATGGAAAAGAGCAGCTTGTTTTATCCTACTACATGTAAGCATATAAAAAGGGGATGAAGCAAAATGACTCAGTCTAAAAGTCAAAAAGAGCGTCAGTGGAATGTACGAAAACAATCACAAAACCCATCGCATGGAAAAGTAAAATCTTTTGAAGAACTATCAGAAGAAATCACGCCTAAACGTAAATAAGGTAACCATCATATAAAGGAAGACACAAAAAAGGAGAGCTGAAGCTCTCCTTTTTCTATGTTTGTTTATGGATTTGTGGACCACATGCCCGCAGATTTGATAAAAATACGCGGATGCAGTTTTAATTGTGCTACCATAATTTCTGCTAGGTCTTCAGGCTGCATCACTTTATCAGGATTGCCATCCGTTAAGTTTTCTTTATATGCTAATTCCGTTGCTACTGTACTTGGTGTTAGCGCTGTTACACGAATATTGTGTTTGCGTACTTCTAGCGCTAGAGATTCAGTTAAGCCGAGCACGCCAAATTTTGAAGCACTGTAAGCACTTGTAACGGGAGCGCCTTTTTGACCAGCAGTGGATGAAATATTGATGATGTCTCCACCGTTTTTTTCGATTAATTGAGGTAGAACGGCGCGCGTTACGTAGTAAACGCCCATTAAATTCACATCAATGATTTGTTTCCACTCAGCTGGGTCTAGCTCTAAAAAGCTTCCGAATTTACCGATTCCTGCATTGTTGATTAAGATATCCGTTGCCCCTAATTTTGTATGTAGATGCTCAACTGCTGCGTTTACTTCTTCCATAGAAGAAACATCTGCTGTTGCATAAGCAACGTGTACATCAAATGCTTCTAGTTCAGAAGCAACAGCCTTTAAATCTGCCTCTGTACGAGCAATTAAACCGATATTTACGCCTTCTTTTGCTAATTCAACCGCAGTTGAACGACCGATGCCTTTTCCTGCTCCTGTAATAAGAGCTACTTTGCCTTTAAGTGATTGTGCCATGTATAGACTCCTTTCAATATTCTGCATAAACATTCTTCATAATAACAAAGAATTATCCATTACTATCCTATAGAAATGCACAAATGATGTCAAAAATAAAGATTATTAAAATGGCTTCAAGTATAAATTTCCTTTTCATACAAAAACTATAAAGACTAAAAAGAAGAAATTCCGTTTCTTTTCGTTCAATGTAGTGGAGGATGAGCAATGCGTATAAAAAAACTATCTGAGTTAACGAATAAATCCAAACAGCGGAAAGAAAAAGCTGATGAATCGAAGGACTCTAAGGAAACTAGTGCTTCTTCTACACAGGAAGAGCAGAAATTATCGGAGAGGGTGGGAGATAATTTATCCCGCATGAAAAAAGCACTGGGACAGAGCACGGACTTAGTTGTGCGAGAGTTTCGAATTTCGATTGAAGAAAAATTCACTTTAGGCGTTGCTTACATCGACGGATTAGTAAATAAAGACGAAGTTGAACACTATGCGCTGGACTCCATTATGCACTATCACGATGAACATTTAACACATGATGACGGCATCGTTAATATGTACGAATTGATTAAAAGCTATAGTTTGGCAGCGGGTGAAATCACCGAAGCAAAAACATTGAATGACGCTCTTCTTCATATTTTATCAGGAGACACCGTGCTATTTTTAGAAGGGTATCAAACGTGTATTGTCGCAAGTACAAGAGGCTGGAGAGACAGAGCCGTTTCTGAACCACAATCTCAGACCGTTGTAAGAGGGCCTCGAGACAGTTTCACAGAAACACTGCGAACGAATACCGCATTGATTCGGCGCCGAATAAAATCTCCAAAACTTTGGATTGAATCTCAGCAAATAGGAGAGTTTACAAAAACGGATATTGCGCTCATTTATATAGACGGCATTGCGGATGAACAGGTCATTCAAGAGGTAAAAGAGCGTCTTTCTAAAATTGATATAGACGGTATTTTGGAGAGCGGATACATAGAAGAGTTGATTCAAGATGAAGATTATACACCTTTTCCTACTATGCATAACACGGAGCGTCCAGACTCCGTGGCAGCAGGTCTTTTAGAGGGGCGAATAGCCATTTTAGTAGACGGTACACCTTTTGTATTAATGGTCCCTGCCCTATTTATTCAATTTTTTCAAGCAGCCGAAGATTATTACCAGCGTGCAGATATTAGTACATTGATTCGCTTAATGCGCTACATGGCATTTTTCTTAGCCCTTTTAACACCTTCCGCTTATATTGCTTTAACTACTTTTCATCAAGAGATGCTTCCTTTTGCTTTGTTAATTAGTATTGCAGCTCAAAGGGAAGGTGTTCCGTTTCCTGCTATTATTGAAGCGTTTATTATGGAAATCACGTTTGAAATTTTACGAGAAGCAGGAGTCCGATTGCCTCGAGCAGTAGGTTCAGCTATTTCGATTGTGGGAGCACTCGTTTTAGGAGAAGCTGCCGTACAAGCGGGATTAGTTTCACCTGCAATGGTTATCGTTGTATCCATCACCGCTATTAGTAACTTTGTGTCACCTGTGTATGATATGGCTATTGCAGTAAGGATGCTGCGCTTTATTTTAATGGTTTTAGCAGCTACTTTTGGCTTATTCGGTATTATTCTGGGGCTAATTTTAATGATTTTACATTTATGCAGCTTAAGGTCATTTGGAGTCCCTTATATGACACCTATGGCTCCATTTGTGAAGCGTGATCAAAAGGATGTTCTAATTAGACGTTCGATCAAAAAAATGAAAACAAGGCCAAAGCTTATTAACGAGAAGAATATTTCACGTCAAAAGACGCAAAAAAACTAAACTGTGTAAAGGTGGCCGTTTACTATGAAAGCATTTCTAATGTTATGTATCTGTTCATTGCTATTAAGCGGCTGCTGGAGCAGTCGAGAGTTGAATGAACTAGCCATTACGGTTGCTGTCGGAATTGATAAAGCAGAAGATGGCATCATTGTTACAGTTCAGCTGATTAACCCTGGTGATATTCAGGCCAAAACCCCTACAAACGGGCCTTCTGTTACCACATTTTCTATTAAGGCTTCGTCTGTAATGGAAGGGTTAAGAAAAATAACGACAAAATCCCCGCGGAAAATTTATCTTTCTCATTTACGAATGCTCGTCATTAGCGAAAGTATGGCGGAAGACGGTATCGCTGAAGTGCTTGATTTCTTTGCTCGGGATCATGAAGTGCGTACCGATTATTTTGTTGTTATTGCTAAAAACACGAAAGCATCGAGCGTGCTGAACGTATTAACAACAATCGAAAAAATACCAGCTAACCATATGTTTGCTTCATTAGACGTGTCACAGCGTATTTGGGCACCTACTAGAGGAGTAAAGTTAAATGAACTGATTAGCAATTTAACCAGCGAAGGAAAGCAGGCGGTGTTATCAGGAGTATTGTTAAAAGGCAATGTGAAAAATGCAGGAGATATGTCTAGCATTTCTCGCACCAATCTTTCCACTCTGCTCAATTTCAAAGGATTGGGTGTCTTTCAAAATGATAAGCTTATCGGCTGGTTCAATGAAGACGAAAGTAAAGGATATAACTATATTACAGGAAATGTAAAAAGTACGTTAATTGTTATTCCATGCGAAAAAAAAGAAAAACAGCATGATATCATCGGAGTAGAAATGCTTCGAACGAATGTCAAGGTGACAGCTACTATGAAAAATCATAAACCTCATATTCACGTTGATTTAAAAGGAGAAGCGAACGTGGCTGATGTAGAGTGTCAAGTGAATTTACAGGACCCAGCTGTAATCAATATGCTCGAACGAAAAACAGCAGCCGACGTAAAAGAAAAAATGAATGACGCGGTGGAAAAAGCTCAAAAAACCTATAAAAGCGATATCTTTGGTTTTGGCGAAGCGTTTTACAGACAAGATGTGAAAAGATGGTACAAAATGAAAAGAGACTGGAACAGAATTTACGCAGAGGATTTAACCGTCGATTTAGATGCAAAAGTTCAAATCCGTCGCTTAGGCACGCTAAATAACTCATATATGAAGCAAATGAAGCATTAAGGAGAAAGAAAATGGAGGGATTTATCGCCTTACTTGTACTGCTTGCTTATTTGACTAAAAAAATCATGATCAACTTCCGAAAGGAAAAGTATTACCGTGAAATAGTCGTCTACCTTTGTCTCATAGGTTTGGGTCTATTCTTTTGGGGAGCGATTACACTCCGTAAAGAAGTTCCTACGCCTCTGTACTTTTTAGAGGCACTAATTAAGCCTCTTACTAGAACCGTTCATCATCTGTTATTCACGTGAGCAAGCATGTAGGAGAGAAGGTGTGTATGATGCAAATAAAAGAATATATTAGTCCGAAACAATTTCTTTTTCTAATTTATGTTTTTTGTATCGGAAGCGCCATCTTGGCAGTTCCGGCTACATTATTAGAGACGAATAGACAAAATGCGTGGTTTTGCGGTGTGCTTGCTATTGGCTTTGCACTTTTAATCGTTGCGGTGCTTTTATGGCTGATTCAGTGTTACCCTCAGCAAACATTCATTCAAATAGCTAAAAAGGCGCTCGGTCGTTATGCCGGAACGTGTATTTCTCTTATTTACATTTTCTTCATGTTCATTCAATCTACGTTTTCGCTTCGAGACATCAGTACGTTTATGACGACTCAAATTGTCCCTGAAACGCTGCCTACGTGGATTCATGCTCTTGTTCTTTTAGCTGTTATATACGGAGGGTATTTAGGTATTGAAGTGGTAGCTAGAACCGCGGAAATCTTTTTGCCGTGGATTGTGGTCCCCTTTTTATTGTTAATTGTTTTAAATATTCCTCAGATGAAAATTGATCGTCTTTATCCTTTTTTTGAATTCAGCATGGGTGATTTAGTATTAGGGACCACTTATTTTTTAGGAAACCCGTTTATGGAATTGATTTTTATTCTAATGATTACGCCTCATGTAAAAGGTGGAAAAAAGGTAAAAAAAATGTTTGTTATCGGCACTGTCGCATCGGGCTTGACGATTACGATTGCAGTTGCGGCTTGTATATTAGCTCTTGGCGCGAATATTGCATCGATGCACAGTTATCCAGTTTATTTATTAGGGAAAATGATTTCGTTGGGTGCAACGATTCAGCATGTTGAAGTATTAGTAGCTATTATTTGGATGTTATCTATCTTTTTTAAAGTTGTCATTGTGTTCTATGCTATTCAGTTAAGTATCGTCCAATTGTGTAATTTACGGGTGCGCAATTTTTTAAGCTTTCCTTTAGGCCTAATTATTACAGGCGTGGCGTATTACATTATTCCCAATACAGCGTACTTCAATTATTTTGAAAAATATTACTGGCCGTTTTATTTATTTGTACTAAGCGTCTGTTTTCCGTTGTTATTTATTGCGCTTTCTTATATAAAGAAAAATAAGGCAGCTAAAGGCGATAGAAGCCAACAAACATAGCATTATTTATACACATGTGGTATAGTATACGATGACAATTCAAGAAGAAACGCCGTACACGTTTGTATACGTACGGGAGAGGTTCGAAAACTCCCTCTATAAAAAACTAAGATCATCGTTGATGACAAAAGACACGGTTTTAGCGTGTCTTCTTTCACGTGCTTTTCTATTAACACGTCTTTTTGACGTGTTTGGTAAGGACGTGTATCTTAGTTGCTTTTTAGGGAGATTGCTGGAAAAGAGCAGTCTCTTTTTTGTGTTATAAAATTAGTCACAAAGGGAACGAACGGTTCAATAAAGTTTCTTCTTCTTTTGATTTCAATCAAAAAGGAGACGAACAATAATGATGAAAAATGAAAAAGCGATTGTTGTATTTAGCGGAGGTCAAGATAGTACAACATGTCTGTTTTGGGCTTTGAAAAACTTTAAAGAAGTAGAAACGGTTACTTTTCAATACGGTCAGCGTCATAGTCAAGAGATAGAGGTAGCAAAAGATATCGCAGCTGATTTAGGTGTGAAGCATACCGTACTAGATATGTCACTTTTAAATCAATTAGCACCAAATGCCTTAACGCGAGATGATATTGAGATCGAGCAAAAAGAAGGAGAGTTGCCTACAACGTTTGTGGATGGCCGCAATCTGTTATTTTTATCATTTGCAGCCGTACTGGCTAAAAACAGCGGAGGCCGTCATATCGTAACAGGCGTTTGTGAAACTGATTTTTCAGGATATCCAGACTGTCGAGACGTATTTGTGAAATCGTTAAACGTCACGCTTAATTTATCAATGGACTTTGAGTTTGTGATTCATACGCCGCTTATGTGGATTGATAAAGCAGAAACGTGGGCATTAGCGGATGAGCTAGGAGCGCTTGAATATGTGCGTGAAAAAACGTTAACGTGCTACAACGGTATTGTTGCTGACGGATGCGGTGAATGTCCCGCATGTCAATTGCGAAAGCGTGGATTAGATCAATACCTGCAAACAAAAGAAGGAGGAGAAAAATAATGCTGCAACAAATGTATCCTCAAGTGTTTCATGACTATGAATATGAACTGAACAAAGATATGCAGTTTGCTGCGGCACATTTTGTTCCTCACACAGAAGCAGGTAAATGCCGTCAAGTCCATGGACATACGTATTTTGTAAATCTAACTGTTGCCGGAGATACATTAGACGAAGCGGGCTTTTTAGTAAACTTTGCGCTATTGAAAAAAATTGTTTCTGGTCAATTTGATCATACATTATTGAACGATCATTCTATCTTTAACGAAGAAAATCCAAATGATTTTCCTACAACTGAAGTTGTTGCCCGTAAAATTTATGAGTTGGTTCAAGAATATCTAGACACACTACCAAATAAGCCTTCTTGCGTACAAGTATTCGTGCGGGAAACGCCGACAAGTTACGTAGTTTACCGCCCAAAGAAGGTGAAAAAACGTGGCTAATACAATTCCAGTACTTGAAATATTCGGACCAACAATTCAAGGGGAAGGAATGGTTGTAGGACGTAAGACGATGTTTGTTCGTACCGCCGGTTGTGATTATTCCTGCAGCTGGTGTGATTCAGCTTTTACATGGGATGGATCAGCTAAAAACGATATTCGTCAGCTAACAGCAGAACAAATTTGGACGGAGCTAAAAGAAATTGGAGGAGAGTGCTTTGATCACGTCACCATTTCTGGAGGAAACCCTGCGCTTATCAAGGCGATTGGTTCACTTGTAGAGCTTTTGCACAGTCATGGGGTAAAAGCAGCTCTTGAAACACAGGGAAGCCGTTATCAGGATTGGTTTCTAAAGATCGATGATTTAACGATTTCTCCTAAGCCTCCAAGTTCATTAATGAAAACAAATTTCTCCGTATTAGACGATATTATAGAGACATTAATAAAGGAAAAACGCATGGCGCATATAAGCATAAAAGTCGTTGTATTTAATGATGAGGACTTTGAGTATGCAGCGTCTGTTCATGAACGTTATCCTGAGGTTCCATTTTTTGTTCAAGTAGGCAACGAGGACTTAACGACAATCGATAATGCGTCGTTAACACAAGAATTGCTTAAAAAGTATGAGTGGTTAATTGATAAGGCAGTAGCAGCTAAAAACATGAACGATGTAAGAGTTCTGCCGCAGGTTCACGCCCTTGTTTGGGGAAATAAACGAGGCGTGTAAGCGTATAGCAAAAAATTTACAAAGAAAAATAAAAACAGATATATACAAAATAAAAAAACGCTGTTAGAATGACAATCGTAGAAAGAGAGGAAATGCAAATGAGCGGTCGAAAAGATGAAGAATTAGAAGGTGTATCACTCCTTGGAAATCAAGGAACAAACTATTTGTTTGAATATGCACCAGAGATTCTAGAAGCATTTGATAACAAACACCCAAATCGTGATTATTTTGTGAAATTCAACTGTCCGGAATTTACGAGCTTATGTCCAAAAACAGGTCAGCCGGATTTCGCAACCATTTATATTAGCTACATTCCAGATGAAAAAATGGTAGAAAGCAAGTCGTTAAAGCTTTATTTGTTCAGCTTCCGTAACCATGGAGATTTCCATGAAGACTGTATGAACATTATTATGAATGACTTAATTAAACTGATGAATCCAAGATATATTGAAGTATGGGGAAAATTCACACCGCGCGGCGGGATTTCAATTGATCCATATACAAACTATGGCCGTCCCGGTACGAAGTATGAAGAAATGGCTAATTATCGCCTGATGAATCATGATTTATACCCAGAAACAATTGATAATCGTTAATTCGAACAAACAGGTTGTGTATGCAACCTGTTTTCCATTGCAAAAACAACAGGTGAGAAGGTGAAAGAATGTCACAGAGATCAGCATTAGTATTAGGTGCAAGCGGACTTGTTGGTCAAGAACTTTTAAAAATGTTATTAAGCAACAGCTTATATAACCATGTGACAGTGTTTGTTCGAAAAAAGCTACCAATCGAACACACAAAGCTACGTCAGCTTGAAATTGATTTTTCAGAGCTTGATAAGCACGAAGAATGCTTTGCAGTTGATGATGTATATTGCTGTTTAGGCACGACAATGAAAAAAGCAAAAACAAAAGCGAAATTCATTAAGGTGGACTACGAATTTCCTTTAAAAGCGGCTAAATGTGCAGAAAAATATCGCTGCAAAAACTTTTTAACGATTACAGCAATTGGTGCTGATCTTCGTTCGCCATTCTTTTACAGTAAAGTAAAGGGACAAGTAGAAGAAGATATCGCAAGCTTGTATATCCGTTCTACTCACTTTTTCCGCCCATCGTTATTATTAGGCAAGCGCCAAGAGTTTCGCCTATTTGAAAAGATTGGGGGATACACGTTGAAGTCGTGTTCATTTTGCCTTGTAGGAAAGTGGAGAAAGTATCGTCCAATTAAAGCGTATAACGTAGCCAAATCGATGATGAAAGCTGCTCTTGAAGATAAATGTGGCGTTCATGTACATGAAAGCCAAGACATTTATACAGGTGAATGCTATTATTCGTTTACCAACGGCAAGCGAGTATTATCAAAATAAAGAAAAGCCTCTTCATAAGAAGGGGCTTTTTTTCTATCTTCCGTCACCATCCGCATCTCCACCGCTATCTCCATCGCCATCATGATCGTGATTAGAAGCAGATTCACTCCAGCTTGTGTAGGAGTTAGAATCTTCTTCGGCATAATTCATGGGCTCAACGGATGTTTTTTTATTTGAAGTTTGTTTGCGTTTAAAAACGAACTGCACGATGAAAAAAAGAATGACAATAAGAGCGACGATAAACAATACAGTATCAAACATGCTAGTAGTTCCTTTCGGTAAGAAGATAGTAGTAGCTTTTTTATTGTCACACGAAAATAAGCCCCTTTCAAGAAAAAAGGGGCCTGTTTTTGTTTCTTTAAGGAAACTTTTTTTATCTTAGCCATATATTATTGTATGAAGAAACATTTTAGAAAAGAGGGAGTACAGTGAAAAAAAGTTCGAAGGATGTTAAGGTGCAACAGTATATTTACCTCATGTATAAACTAGGGATTATTACAGAAGAACAAAAGAATCAATTCTTTCAAAACCAATAAAAAAGCAACCGCTTTTGCTTTCCGGCTGCTTTTTCTCTTTACATAGCTGGATTAATGATGATGTAGTTTTTGTGGTTGACAACAGTTCGCTGTTCTAAGTCTAAATCGCGGTAGTTTGTCATGTAAGTCAAATCTACAATCACGGAGTTTTCATTTACTTTTTCGACAATGCCCTGTAAGCCATTTTTAAATTCTATCAAGTTTCCTACCTCTGCTATTTTCATGATTCATCGCTCCTTTGTTTTAAATTAGTTCATTATAAATTTTTTCAATAATTTTAATTTTAAAAATAGTAAAACTAGTTAGCGTTTTCTTTTTTACAATTTTGCCTTAAAACTGGGAATTAGTAAAGAGTTTTTTGAAAAAATATAAAATAAAATTGAAAAAATAAGTAAAATGTGCTGAGAAACAAAAGGAATTGGTAGCTTTTACGAAAGAGAGAAGCAGGACAGTTCCATCTTTGTTCATCTTTCGTTATAATAAACGAGGTATAATCTTGTCATAAATTATAAGAATTAGAAGGTGTAGAAATTGAAAGATACTGGACTCGTGCTCGAAGGAGGCGGTATGAGAGGCCTTTATACAACTGGAGTTTTAGATTACTTTATGGAAAGAAATCTGTACCTTCCGTATGTAATTGGCGTTTCAGCCGGCGCTTGTCATGCCACTTCTTATTTATCTAGACAAATAGGAAGAAGTCGCAAAGCTAATTTAGATTTTTTAGAGGATCCTCGCTACTTGTCGTGGAAAAATTATTTTAAAACAAAAGAGATATTTGGAATGGATTTCGTTTTTGATGAAATTCCTAATCAGCTTCTTCCATTTGACTTTGAGGCATTTGCTGAGCGTACAGAGAAGCTTGTAGTAGGAGCAACGGACTGTGTGACGGGAGAACCCGTTTATTTTGATGAGTATGACCGGGACATTTTGACAGCGGTTCGCGCTTCTAGTTCCCTTCCATTTTTAGCACCTGTCGTTACATATAAAGGAAAAGAGCTGTTAGACGGAGGAATCAGTGATCCGATTCCAATCAAAAAAGCAGTGCAGGATGGATATAGAAAAAATATTGTTGTGCTAACGCGAAATGAAGGATATCGAAAAAAGAAATCAAATATGCTTTGGTTATTGAAGCGCAAATATCGTCATTATGATGGGCTGACTCGTGCGCTTGAAAACCGCTATAAATTGTATAATGAAACATTGTCATATATTGAAGAACAGGAAAGACAGGGGAATATCTTTGTGATTCGTCCGCAAACCCCTCTTGTAGTAGGACGAATTGAGAAGAATCGTGAGCGTCTCGACGCTCTTTACAACCAAGGATATAAAGAAGCTGAAGCTCAATTTGCATCTCTGCAAAATTGGCTGAACAGTTAAAAGCGAGGTGAAACTGAATGGATGAACAAACAGCCATAAACATGTTGAATGAGTTAAGTGAAGGAAAAGTAACCGAAATTAAAGTTAAAAAAGAAGACTTTCTTGCTTTTCGCCCTTTTTTAGTAAATCGCCCTGATTTCAAACATTTTCGTGGAATAGCCGGACGCGGTGGAGATTTCACCTATACGTATCTAGAAATTCCTAGGAGCTAAACGAAATGATGGCATTATTTGATTATGCCTTATATAATGGATGTATGAGCCTGTACAGTAGAGAATATACTGTTACAAGTGCTTGTGCGTTTATTTAGTAGCGTACGGTAAGAGCGAATAAACGTTTTTAGTTATAGGAGGGATATTATGGATGAGTTTCGAAAAAGTACAGCACCTTTTTATTTTGCAGATCATATATGGAAAGATAAAAATGGAATGACGACTTATGGGATGCTGTTAACGAACCGGCCCGAAGATGACGGGGACTATGACCTCCATTCGTTATTAGAAGAAGCATATGTAGATCATAAAAAAATTCTAATTACTACTGTTTACGACAACAGTGAACAGCAGTTGACCGGATACGTGATACATTTAGCAGATGATCAAGACGTCTTTACGTTTATGGATGATACGGGTGCTAAGCTAGTGATTGATTTCTATGACGTTGTAGAAATTGAGATTGAAGATTAAAAAGAGCTGAATGTTGATTACAACATTCAGCTTTTTTATGTAAAAGCAGATGAATTTAGATGTTTACTATGAGAAGCAAAAGGGAAATAAAATTGGAGAAATTTCTGATTAAACTGAAATAAAGCGGGAAAATATACCTGTATTTTAGAAAAATTACCGTGATTATGACAAAAAACAAGGTACAATGTCATATTTGTGTTCCGAACGTAATTTTGTTCATCAAACTTAAAGAAATGTAATTGAATCGTTCGGTGAAACCCCTATATAGCTATGATAGAGTAATACCATACGAAATTTCAGGAGGTATTACCTATGAAACATAGTTATATGAAATCAATGGTAGTAGCATGTTTAGCTACTCTTTCATTTATAGGTTTTAATGCAACAGCTACGGCTGCAACTAATTATAAAGTAGTCAAAGGCGATAGTCTTTGGAAGTTAGGTAAAAGATATAGTGTAACAATTGACGATATTAAAAAATTAAACAATCGTCAAGGAGATATGATTTATATTGGTGAAACATTAGCTATTCCGAGTAAGACAAAAGTGCTGGCTGCTGAAACAACGGAACCTTCAACGGCAGCACCGGCTCATACGGCTAAGCCAGAAGCAAAACCCGCAGAGCAGGAAACACCTGCAGTTTCGATCTCTGCAAGTGAAAAAGATTTATTAGCTCGCTTAGTAGAAGCTGAAGCAAAAGGCGAATCATATGAAGGAAAAGTAGGGGTAGCAACAGTGGTGTTAAACCGTGTAGATTCTCCGAAGTTTCCAGATACGGTAACAGGAGTTATTAAACAAGTTGTCGGAAAAGCATATGCTTTTTCACCGGTCCAAAACGGATCAATTAACAAACCTGCTTCAGAAGATTCGAAAAAAGCAGTAGAGCAAGCATTGACTAGAAAAGATCGTTTAGATGATTCCATTTACTTTTATAATCCAAAAACAGCTACCGATAACTGGATTCGTTCACGTGCTGTAATTAAAACAATTGATCATCATGTATTTGCTAAATAAAAAAGAGGCTGCGACAAAAGTATTTTAGACGAATTAAAAAACGAACCCTTAATCAAGATGTTTGATTAGTGGTTCGTTTTTTATTAAGGTGAACGTAGGCTCGATTTGTTTAGGTCTTTCTAGCAGTTGATTGGAGGGCAAGGCGGAAGACTCCTGCGGGAAAAGCGGAACAGGTGAGACCCCACAGGAGCGTATGCGACGAGGAGGCTCAGCGGCCGCCCGCGGAAAGCGAAGTCTTGCACGGAAATCAACTGCCGTGTCACAAGCGGTTCAGCTCATGTATCTTATTTGTTCGTCTTTAGATTGGATTCATTTCGTTATGTGTCAACCTCTTTTTTTAGTCTACAAAGATATCTCGTTCCAAACTGCCTTCAGAACCCGTTAAAACCAGACCAATATCAGTATCAGCTTCTAAGTTCTGAACGATGGTAAAAGGCACTTTATGTTGGTTAGCCGCTTGAATATAGGGGGAGAGGTATGAATAAGACAAGGAGCCATTTAAAAACAAATGACCGTCTTTCACTTTTTTTAAAAGAGGCTTTATTTTTGCTGCATCCTTTTTCATGACTTGCCCCTTTTTTAGCGCAAATTCAATATTCTCACGTAGAGCAGTTAAGAAATATCTTCTTTCGTCTCTTTTTGTTTCCTTTGCTCCGTACATTCCTCGTTCTAAGTATTCTTCTAGTTGATCAGACATTGCGTCACTTCCTTTCGTTATAAACTATAAACGATTATGGCTATAAGTAAAAGGGACAGGAAAAAAGGAAAATCACTGTGCTATATCACCTGTTTTTTTGCTGAGTACAAAGAAAAACAAAAAAAATGTTGAAATTTAGCCTGAAATATTGTTTAATGTAAATAGATAGAAAATCATATCGGTTTTTTATTAAAGGTTTGTAAGCGATTACAGATATACATACATAGCAGCGTTTGGGGAGACGCTCCTATGATTTTATGTTCAAAGCGTATTGTATAAAAAGGGGATTATATAGCTTTAGGGCATATACGGTCAAGCAAAGGGTCAGATAAATTAATAAAAAATCGCTATGTATTTTCATAAGAAGAACGGTCAACATTTTTGTTGAGCGTTCTTTTTATATGTTCATATTATGTTTATTTCTCATTGCAGCAGCTGCTGCAAATTATAAAGGTGCATTCCTCGTTTCATCTCTCTTATTTTACATAAGTTACATGTAGTATGTTTCAAAGCCTTAAAAAATATATGTTTGTACGCTTGTTTAATCCTAATGAGGTAGTAGAAAAGGAATATTTTTTAAGAAATCACAAAAAAAGAGGCGATTGCCTATGCAAGAAGTAGGTGAATAACATATGTAATAAAGAGAATGAAATATAATTTGAGGAGGCATGTATCATGCAAGAATTTGATATTAATGACATAAGAAGACCATTCGGTGGTTTTGGAGGCTTTGGAGGCTTTGGTCGTCCAGGATTCGGTTTCGGTCGCCCAGGTTTTGGTTTCGGCCGTCCTGGTTTTGGTTTCGGTCGTCCTGGTTTTGGCTTCGGCCGTCCGGGGTTCGGCTTTGGCTTTGGAGCTCCATTTCTTGGAGGATTAGTTCTTGGAAGTGCACTAGGAGGTCCAGGTTATTACGGTTATCCACCACCATATTATTATCCGCCGTACCCACCATATTACCCTTATTATTATTAAAACAATGAGCGCTGATAAAGCGCTCTTTTATTATGTCCAATCCAAGGTATATATAGAATGAATGGAAGACGTTACGTTTAGAAAATGATAACAGTTTTAAATAAGGAATGAACGCTTAAGCTAAAGGAGACAAGTTTTCCTTGCAACAATTGTTGATTTTGCTATAATAACTTCGGTGGCATTTTTGGTCACTGGGTGGGCGAGGGATAGATGAAAAGAAGGAAATTAGATTGAACGCATTATTTGAAAAGTTGTTTCGTTTAAACGACCACCAAACAACTGTTGGAAAAGAAAGCTTAGCTGGGGTCATTTCATTTCTTTCCATCGTGTATATTATTGCTGTTAATTCAACCATTTTGTCTGATGCCGGTATTCCGCTTGAAGCAGGAATATTCGCAACAGTAGCTTCGGCTTTTGTAGGCTGTGTTATTATGGCTTTTTGGGCAAATGCGCCTCTTATTCTGGTGCCAGGTATGGGGATTAATGCATTGTTTACGTATACGATGGTTCAATCAATGGGGTTATCTTGGCAAGAAGGGTTATTAGCAGTAGTGATATCCGGCTTTCTTTTTATAGCATTAGCTTTTTCACGACTGTCTGCCAAAATTGTCTCTTCGATTCCGCATTCGCTAAAAGAAGCGATAACAGTCGGTGTTGGCTTATTTTTAACATTTATCGGTTTGCAAAAAGGGAAGCTTGTAGTTCCAAGCGAAAACACTTTTGTAGCACTTGGAGACTTGTCAGATCCGTTTGTGATCAGTACGCTGTTGACGTTAATTATCACAATCGTACTGTTTATCCGAAATGTGAAAGGTAACTTTTTGTTAAGCATGATTGCTGGATCAGTCCTTGCCTTCTTGCTTGGTGTAAGAAGCGGTGCAGAAAAAGGACAGTCCGCTGAGAGCGTGAACGACTTCTTTAGCAGCTTTGGCACATTGTCTTTTGGAGCTATTGGAGACGTTGCGTTTTGGGCAGCTGTCTTTTCATTAACAATGGTATTGATTTTTGAAAATATCGGTTTGCTGCATGGTCAGCTAGGTATGATGAATCAAGATAGCAAATTTCCGCGGGCCTTTCAAGCAACAGCCGCCTCAGCGTTACTAAGCGGCGTGTTTGGAACAAGTCCAACGGTGTCTTCTGTAGAAGGAGCATCTGGTATTGCAGCTGGAGGGCGAACGGGTTTAACATCGCTGATTACAGGAGTTTTATTTTTAAGTTCACTTCTGTTTATTCCATTTATCAAGCTGGTTCCAGATAGTGCTATTGCACCTATTCTTATTGTTATTGGAGCATTGATGATTCAAAATATCAAAAACATCAATTTACAGGACTTAACAGAAGGTTTCCCTGCATTTTTAATTATTGCGCTTATTCCTCTTACGTACAGCATTGCTGATGGAATTGCATTTGGGTTCATTGCGTATCCACTGCTTAAATTATTCCTTGGTAAAATGCGTGAAGTATCGATGTTTATGTATGTAAGCGCGCTGTTGTTTTTCTTGAATTTTGTGCTGCATTATATTGCTTAAAATAGACAGCTGAGTACTTTTGCTCAGCTGTTTTTTGTGTTTGCGGTAAAGAATCCTCTTTTTAGATATCATACTCCGTATTTCGTGTCCTTTGGTTAATCAGCCGCTTCTAAAATGACGTTTCCTGCGTAAAGTAGTACAGAAGTCGTAGGGGGATATAAGGGGGAGAAAACAATGGGAATTAAATTAATTAAAATATCAGCCGTTTATTTTGGAATTGGCATCATATTGGGGTATTATATGTCAATTGTTCACAGCTACGCTTTGACGCCTGTTCACGTGCACATCAATTTATTAGGATGGACGTCGCTTACATTAGCGGGGCTTATTTATTATTTGTTTCCTGCGTTTAGCGAAAGTAAATTAGCTAAACTGCACGTATGGTTGCATAATATAGGATTACCGGCCATGATGATTGGTTTATTTTTCATGATCGTACTAGAAAACCAAGCTTTTACACCCGTAGTGGCAGCAGGAGCAACACTTACGGCTATTGGCGTTTTAATTTTCGTATATCACATCCTTAAAAATTTGAAATCGGAACGATAAACGAAGAAGGTCGTTGACGATGGCTGCTAATTTCAAAAGGAAAAAGAACCAGCTATGGCGAATATACATGTAAACAAGGTGAAAGTGCGATTTACATAAAGGTGTGCTAGGCATCTTTATAAGGAGGGGTAAGCTGCAGGGATTTCTAGCTCTTATAAAAGCCAATAAAAGGGCTGATTATAAGTTTCCTGCGGCGGAGATACTATGGGAGAACATCAACAATTAGTGCGTGTTAGGGAGCTAGCAAATGAAATTATTCGACTTCGTCTTCAAGACCGTACGACTTATGACGAATTAGAGTTGCAAAATAATGTAGAGTTGTTGTCTCGTTCTGTGGTTGACTTAGTAAACATTATGTTAGCCGAAGATGTGGATTCGTCTACGTCTTTAAAAGCTACAGCCTCTAAAATGAAAATGGTGTATAATAACATGCATCAAGCTGAGAAAAAAGATTATTTGCATTTCTAATTGCTAGGCTCCTTTTCGCCACAAACGAAATGGAGGTGTACGAGGCAGATGCTATCGTCACTAACGACTTCTGAAGCTATTGTAGCATCCGTTCTTGCACTGGTTGTCATTGCCGTTTCCATTATCTTTTTTGCCACTCTTATTATGGTTGTTGTTCGACGAGAAAGAATCAGCAGCTTGGTTAATCACGGAGAGCATGCAGATGGGAAGCAAAAAAGCTTAGGTGAATTTTTTCGTTCTTTACGAAAAAAATAACTACCGTTTTCTTATTAAATAGATAAAAGCGGTCAATTTAAACGTTGACCGCTTTTTTTAGGTTGTTTGCTTATTTTTTTCTAATACAATACGCGCTGCTTCACTAACAGATGACACAACGGCAGAGGCGTGGCGCTGAACAGCTTCAGGAGCTGTAGCCATAGCGAAACTGTTCGGCGTTAATTGAAACATAGGAATATCATTAAATGAATCCCCCACACATGCAATTTCCTCTGGTTTTAGCTGAAGATGATTTAATAAAATTTCAATGGCATTTCCTTTGCTGATATGTTTAGGCATAATATCCAAACACTGCTTGGCAGAAATATATGTATCAATATAATCACCAAACTCTTCGTTCACTTCTTTTTGCAGAGCTACCATTTCATCATGATCTCCAAGAACCGTGATTTTAGATGGAGAAAGAGCGTGACCAAATGAATCCGTCATTTCAATTTGTTCTTCGATAGGGAAAAACATGTGAGTTTCAATTGCTTCAATAATTTCATTTCGCTGCTCTACATAATTCGTGTCGTTTGAACAGACAAGCGTAATACGATTAGGATCTATCGTTTTTTTATAAAGTTGAACCGCTAAATCATCTTCAAACACTTTTCCATGAAGTTCTTGATTTTCTTTGGTCCACACAAATCCTCCGTTTTGGCTAATGCGATGAAATGTATTATTAATATCAGTAGAAATTTTTAAAATTTCCGTATCCATTCGTCCAGAAGCAAGACAAACCTCTACTCCCTGGCGCTGAAGTTCACTAAGTGCGTCTGCATTATGCTGTTCTACGTATTTTTCTTCGTGTAAAAGAGTGCCATCTAGGTCGCTTACAAATAATTTAATCATACCTTGAAAATTCCTTTCCCTGAAAAATTTGCTGTGATAAGAGTGTTACAAATTTATTACATTCCTTATTCTATCAGTGTTTCCCAAGAAACTCATAAAAAAAGCTCAAACCGGCGGTGAATTCAAAGAGATTAAGACATAACTATATCAATTCTTTTCCCCGGAGTCTTGGCCCTGTCCTCCAATCAACAGCTAGAAACAGCTACATGAAATCTAGTTCACCATTACAATGAAAAAAATCCGAACGGAGTTGATTCTCAATTAAGAATCTGGATTTGCCGTTCGGATCTTTCTTCAACTAAAATACATTTGTCGCAGCCATGTTTTACAATACGTTAAAATATTTCGCTTCAGGATGTGCAAAAACAAGAGCTGTAACAGAAGCTTCTGGTTCCATCATGAAACCGTCTGTTAACTGAATGCCGATGTCTTCAGGTTTAATTAATTTAAACAGTTTTGCTTGGTCTTCAAGGTCCGGACATGCAGGATATCCGAATGAAAAACGCTGACCTTGGTATTTGGCTGAAAAACGCTCCGCCATTGTAAAGTCTGGCGAATCGGGGAATCCCCATCGGTCACGAATTTGCTGATGAACACGTTCTGCTAATCCTTCAGCTAGTTCAAGCGCAAGAGCTTGGAACACGTGACTTTTTAAAAACTCGCCGTTTTCTTTGAATTTCGCCGCGCGTTCGCGAATGCCTGTTCCTGCTGTTACAGAGAAGAAACATACATAGTCCATCTCGTTTTCTTTAGGCTTTGCAAAATCAGATAAGCACAGGAACTGTCCTTTTGCTTGTCGAGGGAAAGTAAAGCGTTCAATTTCTGTTTTTTCATCAGCAGGATCATAAATAATTAAATCATTTCCATCTGCTTGAGCAGGAAAGAACTGATAAATAACCGCTGGCTTAATTAAGTTTTCTTTTAGCGCCAGTTCGAGCAGGTCATCAACGGTTTCTTTTAATTGAACGGCACGCTCGTCTTTTTCAGCAAGCAGCTTATTTACTTTTCCTTTTAGTCCTAAGTGATGGCCTAGAAGCATCTGCCAGTTAATATACGGAAGAACCTGTGCCAAATCGTAGTGTTTGACAACGTGCCGCTTTAAATCAGCCGGTACAAAAACAGGAACGTCCGTTGAAATGGCGGATCTTTCTAAAACAGCCGTAGCTGCTTGGGCGGTTTGAGGCTGGCGTTCTCGAACCGTTACTTTCTTTTCTTGCCGCGTTTTTAAATCTGCTAAAAGCTGAATAACTTCTTCTTTGTTCTGCAGCTTATTTGCTAACGCTAATCCGTCCATCGCATCTTTGGCGTAGAGGACCGCACCTTCATATTCCGGGGCAATTTTAAAGTCAGTAAATTTACGGGAAAGGGCAGCGCCTCCTACCATAATTGGAACATCAATGCTTGATTGTGTTAAATCTTGGGCAGTCAAAACCATTTGCTGAGCTGACTTTACTAGAAGACCTGACAGGCCAATGATGTCTGGCTTTTCGTCTTTTACTGCTTCAATCAGCTGCTGGGGCGTTACTTTAATTCCTAAATCAATTACTTTAAAACCATTGTTGCTTAAAATGATGTCCACTAAGTTTTTACCGATATCGTGCACGTCGCCTTTAACCGTTGCAAGAATCACTTTGCCTTTTCCAGAATCATTTTCAGTTGCTTCCATATGAGGTTCTAAAAAGGCAACGGATGCTTTCATAACTTCCGCACTTTGAAGCACTTCTGCTACAATCAGCTGGTTGTCATTAAACAAACGTCCAACTTCCGCCATCCCCTTCATAAGCGGTCCATTAATAATGTCTAACGGATCATCATATTGAGCTAAAGCCTGTTCTAAATCAGGAAGCAATCCTTCTTTTGTACCTTCGACAACATACATTGCCAATCGTTCTTCGAGTGTTAACGTAGAAATTTCTACTTTTGCTTCTTTCTTTTTATCACGATAAAAGTCGGTAAACGTGCTTAACGTTTCATCAGTTGTGTTAAATAATAACGCATTAGCAAGCTCAATTTCAGCTTCTGGAATAGAAGCATAGCGCTCTAATTTTTCTGTATTAACAATGGCATAATCGAGTCCAGCCTGCGTACAGTGATAAAGGTAAACCGCATTTAGTACTTCACGTCCGACTGGAGGAAGACCGAATGACACGTTACTTACGCCAAGAATGGTCAGGCAATCAGGCAGGGCTTCTTTAATCATTTTAATTCCCTTAACTGTTTCTTCAGCAGAACCAATATATTGTTCATCACCAGTCCCTACAGGAAACACAAGAGGGTCAAAAATAATATCTTTTGGATTAAAGCCATGTTTTTCAACAAGCAAATCATGTGAGCGTTTAGCAATCTCTACTTTTCGTTCTGCAGTAACGGCCATGCCTGTTTCATCGATTGTACCGACAACCAGAGCTGCACCGAATTTTTTTACTAGCGGTAAGATTGCGTCAAACCGCTCTTCACCATCTTCTAAGTTAATGGAGTTAATAATGACCTTACCTTGCGAGTACGTTAAAGCTTTTTCAATAACTTTCTCGTCGGTTGAATCGATTACAAGAGGAACCTTCACTTTTTTTACAACTTCTTGAATAAATTCCTCCATGTCTTCCATTTCTTCACGGTCCGGATCTGCTAAGCAAATATCAATAACGTGAGCACCATTTTTAACTTGAGCACGCGCAATTTCAGATGCTTCTTCAATTTTTCCTTCCGCAATCAGGCGTTTGAACTTGCGAGAACCGATTACATTCGTGCGTTCTCCCACAAAAAGAGGGCGCATAGAATCGTCATATACAAGTGGTTCAATACCGGTTACAGCATGGTTATGCTCGGAGCGATCAAGCGAACGAGGCGCAACCTCTTTTACCGCTTCAGCCAGTGCTTTAATATGAGCAGGCGTTGTACCACAGCATCCGCCTACAAAGTTCAGCCAGCCTTTATCAGCAAACCCTTTAATTTTTTGAGCAAGCAGCTCAGGGGATTCATGATAATTGCCTTCTTCATCCGGAAGTCCAGCGTTTGGATAACAGCTAACTGCTGAAGTGGCTAGGTCTGAAAGAGAGCGAATATGATCCGTCATAAATTCAGGGCCTGTCGCGCAGTTAAGTCCGACTGAAAGAGGCTTCATGTGTTCCAGTGATAAGTAAAAAGATTCGATATCTTGACCAGCGAGAGTTGTTCCCATCGGCTCAATTGTTCCTGAAATCATAATAGGAACTTCGATTTTTAGTTTTTCAAACGCCGCTGTAATGCCTAGAAATGCGGCTTTTACGTTCAGCATGTCTTGACAGG
Organism: Priestia sp. P5; assembly: GCF_029522155.1. Taxonomy (NCBI): domain Bacteria; kingdom Bacillati; phylum Bacillota; class Bacilli; order Caryophanales; family Bacillaceae; genus Priestia; species Priestia sp. P5. Next base: position 703,716 of record NZ_JAKWFJ010000002.1, read on the forward strand.
TTTCGACTAAAAGCAAGTCAACGCCGCCGTCTAACAAACCTCGAGCTTGCTCTTCGTACGATTCTACTAACTCAGGGAATGTAATACCTCCGGTAACAGAGAGAGTTTTAGTGGTAGGACCGATAGCTCCAGCTACGAACCTAGGCCATTCGGGAGTTGAATATTTATCGCGGGCTGCACAAGCAAGCTTCACAGCTTCGATATTCAATTCATACGCCAAGTGACCTAAATCGTATTCATCAAGTACGGTAGATGTTGAGCCGAACGTATTGGTTTCAATGATGTCAGCACCTGCTGCAAAGTACTCTTCATGAATGCGCTGAATGACATGAGGCGCTGTTCGAGTCAAATATTCGTTGCAGCCTTCATATTCTTCGCCGCCAAAATCTTCAGCGGTTAAATCAGCGTCTTGAATCATCGTTCCCATTGCTCCATCGATGACGAGTATTCGCTTCTTTAGTTGTTGTTCGATAAGTGAGCTCATTTATATCTTCCTTTCTGATGTAACAAGTTGCTTGTCATGAATATAGCGTGTTAGAATTTCGGTCATTTCATAGCGCATAAACGGCGTAATTAAGTAAATACCGTCAAATAGCTCATATGCTGTATCAATTAAGTTTTTTGCAATCGCAAGGCCTTCGACTTCACCGCGAAGCCGGTCATTTCCCGTTGCGTCCATGCGTTCTAGAATATCTTCTGATAATTTAATTCCAGGTACTTCATGGTGAATAAATCGAGCATTTCTTGCGCTTGTTAACGGCATGATCCCGATGTATACCGGCGTTGTTAAATGTTTGGTTGCTTCATATACCTCTTCAATTTGCTTAGTTGAATAGAGAGGCTGAGTAATAAAATAGTGAGCCCCGCAGTCGATTTTCTTTTCCAAACGCTGAACGGCTCGGTCTAAGTGACGCACGTTTGGGTTAAAGGCAGCTGCAATGGAAAAATTGGTTTTTTGACCAAGCGGTTTGCCGGAATAAGATAGTCCTTCATTAAACTGAGCGATTAAACTAATCAAGTCAAATGAAGATAAATCGTAGACTGAAGTGGCGCCAGGGAAATCGCCAACTTTTGACGGATCACCAGTAATTGCAAGTACTTGATTCATTCCTAGCGTATGAAGTCCCATTAAATGAGATTGAAGTCCAATTAAATTTCGATCGCGACAGGTAATATGAATAAGCGGTCGTGCTTTTGTTTCTTGCTGCATCAGTGTTGCCATTGCCAAGTTGCTGATGCGAGGTGAGGCAAGAGAATTATCAGCTAATGTAATAGCATCTACGCCGACTTTATCAAGTGCTTTTGCGCCTTCTAAAAATTTCGTCGGACCAAGCTGTTTGGGCGGATCTAGCTCGACGATAACCGAGCGGCGCTTCTTTACAATTTCATGCATATGAGGTTTATCCTGCTGCTCACGCTCTTGAACCGTAACGGCAGGTCTCATTTTAACGACTTTACTTGTAATCGGAGGCAGGTCTTTTAAGGCAGATGACATTGCGCGTACGTGGGCTGGTGTTGTACCGCAGCATCCTCCAATCAAGCGAACCCCTTGTTCGCGGAATAAACGTGCGCTTTCTACAAAGTAGTCTTCATTCGTTTCATATTCGAGCTTTCCTTCTACATACGCCGGAAGGCTGGCATTAGGGTAAGCAGATAAGAAAGCCCGATCAGGAAGCGGTACTTCTTCAAGAGACTGAATCATATGATAAGGACCTAAACGGCAGTTTAGCCCGACAACATCTGCTCCCAAGTCTTCTAGTTCTTTTAATGCATCTGCTAAAGGACGCCCATCTTGCAGTACGCCAATATCATGCAGGGAAACGTGGGTAATAATAGGCTTATCCGTTTCTTTTCTTGCCAGTGTAAGAACGGTCTTTAATTCTTCGAAATCATAGTATGTTTCAAATAAAAGGCCATCCACGCCTTCATTTAAAAGCCAAAACATTTGTTCACGAATGCTTCGCTTAACTTCTTCTAAACTAATAGCGTTTTTTTGGAAAGAACGAATTCCGCCGAGTGTACCAACCACGTAAGCCTGATCTTTTGCAGCTTGTTTCGCTAATTTTACACCAGCAACATTGATGTCTTTGACTGAATCTTCTAATCCATAACGGGCAAGTTTTTGATAATTAGCAGCGTACGTATTTGTTTGAATAACGTTTGCACCAGCTTCTACATAGGCTCTGTGAATACGAGAAACCTCTTCTGGTTTGGTGATGTTTAGTTCTTCAAAACAGCTGTCAATACCGTGTGAGTAAAGGAGGGTACCAGTGGCACCATCCCCAATTAAAATTTTAGACTTTAAATCTTCAAGTAACCCCATGTCAAAACCTCCTTAAATTGTTCCGCTTCTATTTCACGAGTGATTCGTTTTATGCAATATGCCGATAAAATAGAAAAAGTCTTCTTAAGAAGAAGACTTTTTTCGCCTTCTTATCTTCCAAGCAATAAATTGCTTGCTGGATTTAGCACCATGTCTCTAACGACTGGTTGCTGAGGTTTCAAAGGGCCAGTCCCTCCACCTCTCATGATAAGAATCAATTGTATATAATTGAAACATATTTTTTTAAATAGAAAGAATACTTATTTAATAATTTATCTGATTTTTAGAAATTATACAACAGTAAATTATGAATTTCCAGCAAATATTGAGGAAAATTTAAAAGGTAAAGGGAAAATATCCGTATATTTTGTTTAAAAATGACTGTTATGTTAGGGGTTAAGGAGTTTTTTTTAAGAAATACAAAAAGAAAATGAAAAATAAAAAATAAACGAAAAGGCACAAGCGCTGGGTATGCGTAGATTTACACGTAAAAAGGCTCGTCTTTTTTTAATCATTTCTACATATAGTGAACTATGAAGGGTAGAAGGGTGATGGGCATGAAAAGGTGGAAACTCACGCTGCAGGTTGCTGCTACGTATGTAGGAACCGTTGTAGGAGCCGGTTTTGCAACAGGCAAGGAAATTGTTCAATTTTTTACACAGTACGGAGAACTTGGAATGGTCGGAATTTTGGTCAGCGGCTTGTTTTTTATTTGGCTAGGTTCAAAAATGATGCTGCTTTCGCACGCAATTGGGGCTTCTTCTTATCAGCAGCTTAATACATATTTATTTGGTGATGTGCTTGGAAAAGTGGTAAACGGTGTAATGATTGTCATTTTATTTGGAGTAACTTCAGTCATGCTAGCGAGTACGGGGGCAATAGGAAAAGAACAGTTTGGGCTGTGGCCTCCTGTTGGGATGATTTTTACAATTGTTTTAACTTATATATTTATCGCAAGAGGAATTAACGGTATTTTAATGGTTAATTCTCTTGTTGTGCCGATGATGCTTTCATTTGCTTTTATCATCTTTGTGCCAAATATCAGCTATTTCTCACTGATTCAAACGAAGCCGGATTTAACGCTCGTCACGCAGTGGAAGTGGGCGGTTAGTCCCTTTTTATATATTTCCCTAAATCTAGCTTTGGCTCAGGCCGTTTTGGTTCCATTAGGAAGCTCCGTGAAAGATAGGAGCGTGATTAAAAAAGGGGCCGTAATAGGAGGATGTGTACTTACGTTTATGCTTGTTTCTACTCATCTTGCCCTTTCCAATTTGCCTTATTCATTTCAACTTGATATTCCTATGAGTGCCGTTGTTAAAAATATCTCAGCGTGGGTGAATGTTTTATTTACGGTAGTTGTGTTAGGCGAGATTTTTACTACATTGATTGGAAATGTATTTGGAATCGCTAAGCAGCTTCAGTCATTTCTTCCCCTGAATGATAAGCAAGCTTTTGCGTTTATTATCTTGGCATGCTTTATTATTGGGCAATTTGGATATGCACAGCTTCTTGAGTTTTTGTATCCGATATTTGGCTATATTGGACTAGCTTTTGTATGGATGCTATGTATTAAAAAAGAAAAAATAAGCTAAAAGCTAGATTTTAAAGAATAGATGTGAAAAAACGAAGTTAAATGATGTGACAAGTCGATTTTACTTTGCTATAATGTAAAACAAATAAGACTCTAGTAGTCGAATATATTATCCTTCGGGGTCGGGTGTAAGTCCCAACCGGCGGTGATAAAGCATATGCTTTTAAGCCCGTGACCCGTTTTCATACGATGTATGTTAGCGGTGGATCTAGTTAAAATCTAGAGCCGACAGTAAAAGTCTGGATGGGAGAAGGATCAGGAAGCACAGTTGTTTTTTTGTGTTGTATTAATAAGGGACAGGTTTGCCTTTTTTAAAGCTACCCTTGTTTTTGTACACAAAATATAACTGTTTATTTCGTATACAATTAGCGGAATTTTGCATAGATAAAACTGATTCAGCTCAGCCGACCCCTTGGACGTTTGTTCAAGGGGCTTTTTTATTTTCAGTGGTTGGGGGAAAGATAAATATGAAAAAAAAGCAGCTGCTGTTTCAAAACGGCATAAGAAGTTGGAATAGCGCCAAAGCAGGTGAAGAAAATGTTCACAGGTATTATTGAAGAAATTGGAAAAATAAAACGTATTCAAAAGGCTACAGAAGCAATTGTTCTTACGATTGATGCTAAGACCGTGTTAGAAGACGTGAACTTAGGGGACAGTATTTCAGTTAACGGCGTTTGTTTAACCGTAACGGCATACTCTCAAAATGAATTTACGGTCGACGTCATGCCGGAGACGATTAAAGCAAGTACCCTTCAGCTTCTAACCGTTGGATCACGTGTTAACTTAGAACGGGCGATGGCTGCAAATGGCCGGTTTGGAGGGCATTTTGTTAGCGGACACGTTGATGGAATTGGAACCATTGTAAGCAAAACACGTAAAGGAAATGCCTTTTATTATGAAATTCAAGTCGATCCTGAACTTCGTGAATTTATGATGTTAAAAGGATCTGTTTCCGTAGACGGAACAAGTCTTACTATTTTTGATGTCAGCAACCAATCATTTACTATTTCTCTTATTCCTCATACGGTGCTTCACACAGTCGTTGGAGACAAACAGCGAGGAGACAAGGTGAATATTGAATGCGATATGTTAGCTAAATATATGCATCAGATGATGACAAATAAGTCAACTCCTGGCGCCTCGAATCGTTCAGGTAACATGAAGGATTTATTGCAGCAGCATGGTTTTACAAATTAACAGTGAGGTGAAAGAGATGTTTCATAAAGTAGAAGAAGCCATTGAAGAGTTAAAAAAGGGAAAAGTGGTTATTGTATGCGATGATGAAGATCGAGAAAACGAAGGAGATTTTATTGCATTAGCCGAAAAAACGACGCCTGAGGTTATTAACTTTATGGCTACTCATGGAAGAGGATTAATTTGTACACCTGTTAATGAAGAAATTGCGCATAAATTGAATCTTCACCCGATGGTAGCGAACAATACGGATGTCCATGGAACAGCATTTACAGTAAGTATTGATCATATTTCAAGTACAACAGGTATCAGTGCATACGAACGCTCTGCTACCGTTATGGCTCTTGTAAATGAAGCGACGGTAGCAAGCGATTTTCAACGCCCAGGACATATTTTCCCGTTGATTGCAAAAGACGGGGGTGTTCTGCAGCGTGCAGGTCATACAGAGGCTGCTGTTGATTTAGCCGTATTAGCAGGAGGGAAGCCTGCGGGTGTTATTTGTGAAATTATGAATGAAGATGGAACAATGGCACGCGTACCGGATTTAACAAAAATTGCAGAGCAATTTGATTTAAAAATGATTACGATAAAAGATTTGATTGCCTACCGCCGCAAACATGACCAGCTTATTAGCCGTGAAGTAGAAGTGAGCTTACCTACGGCATTTGGTGAGTTTAAAGCTGTAGGGTATACAAATAAACTTGATAATAAAGAACATGTGGCTCTTATCAAAGGTGATATTGATCATAATAGCCCCGTTCTCGTTCGCGTTCACTCCGAGTGCTTGACTGGAGATGTGTTTGGCTCTGAGCGCTGCGACTGCGGTCCTCAGCTTCACGCGGCTCTTACGCAAATTGAAGAAGAAGGACGCGGCATTCTGCTGTATATGCGTCAAGAGGGCAGGGGCATTGGCTTATTAAATAAGCTAAGAGCATATAAGCTGCAGGAAGAAGGATACGATACCGTAGAAGCGAATGAAAAACTCGGGTTTGCTGCAGATTTACGAGAGTATGGAATCGGTGCTCAAATCTTAAAAGACCTTGGAGTCAAACAAATGAAGCTTTTAACGAATAACCCTCGTAAAATTACTGGGCTAAAAGGCTACGACCTTGAAGTGGTCGAGCGCGTGCCTCTTCAAATGCCGGCAGTGGATGCCAATAAAAAATACTTAGATACAAAAGCTAAAAAATTAGGCCACTTATTACATTTATAAGTTTACACTTTTTTTCGTTATAACAAATGAAGCTAATTCATGAAAAGAAATGTAAATAACTATACATTACTACTAGCAGGAGGAACAAAAGATGAATCATTTATATGAAGGAAATTTAGTAGGCACAGGATTAAAAATCGGAATCGTGGTAGGGCGTTTTAATGAATTTATTACAGGCCGTTTACTTAGTGGCGCAGAAGATGCGCTCAAACGTCACGGCGTAGCTGATGAAGATGTAGACGTGGCTTGGGTGCCGGGCGCTTATGAAATCCCATTAATCGCCAAAAAATTAGCTGAATCTAAAAAATATGATGCAGTTATTACGCTAGGCACCGTTATTCGAGGAGCTACTCCACACTTTGATTTTGTATGTAATGAAGTAGCAAAAGGTGTTGCATCTCAAAGCTTACAAACAGGCGTGCCAATTATCTTTGGTGTATTAACAACTGAAACAATTGAGCAAGCAATTGAGCGTGCAGGAACAAAAGCAGGAAATAAAGGATGGGAAGCTGCAGCATCAGCTATCGAAATGGCTAACCTTTCAAAAATGATTGAAGGATAATAGAGACCATTCCAGTTTTTATAAGCTGAAGAGTTAAAAGAGGCTGAAACAAAAGTATGTTAGTTGAAGGAAGATCCGAACGATGAATCGTTCGGATCTTTTCATTAGTAGGGTGAACGTAGGTTTCATTTATATGGTGGCTTCTAACTAAAGGGTAAGGCAAAGACTCCTGCAGGAAAAGCGGAAGAAGTGTGACCCCTCAGAAGCGGAAGCGACGAGGAGGCTCAGCGGCCGCGCGCGGAAAGCGAAGTCTTGCACGGAAATCAATTGCAGTGTAAAAAGCGATCCATACTATCTTATGTATCCCGTTTGTTCGCCTTTAGATTGGATTGATGTAGTTATGTCTCAAGCTCTTTTGAATAGAAGCTAGCTATGTATAATTTGGCTAAAACGTCTTACTCTAAGTAATAATTAGGTCGTAAAAGGGAGACGTCTATGCCTCATTATACTGCTTTTTTTGCATTGATTATTATCAGCACAGCCGTTTTGCTTACAGTATTCATACGTAAAAAAGATAAAAAGCTAGTTGTTTTGCTTTTTTTTATCATTGGAATGGCTTATGTACTAGAATATGTTGTATTTGTGTTGTTTGAAAGTTACGATTACGATCCTGATTTTATGACCAATGAATATTTTGATAATTTGTTTGGTTCCTTAACTTCTCAAGCGTTTGCTTTTCCAATCATGGCTATGGTGGTAGCTGCTTATCAATTAAAATTCCGCTATATTTTATTCATTTCAGCTATATTTATGGGGATTGAAGAATTATTTTTACACTGGCATATTTATGAACATCACTGGTGGAAAACAGTTTATACAGGCGTTTTAATGACTATAGGCTTTAGCATTTCAAAGATTTGGTATGTATGGCTAACAGAACGGTATATGACATTTGTGCATTACGCTACATTTTTTCTCGGGATGCTCGCCATTACTTCTACTATTATGTTTATGCTGTTAGCATATTTTCATAATAATTGGTTTTATACGGGATGGTTTGCGTCGGCTACTCATGATTCCGTAAATGCAACGATGATTTACGTTTGTGTTGTTACGATTCTCCTCGTTTGGAGTGTAGCCAAAGAATTTTTTGTTGGAGCTGGAATGATTATAGCGGGGCTGCGTATAGTAGATATTTTGCTGATTCACTATGGGATTTTGCTGGTATCTATTACCACTTCACTTGTTCTTTTTACGCTTCTACAAGCGGTTGCATTCATTCTGAGCGTTATGCTTCAAAACTTTATTATGAAAAATTGTTATGGGACGAGCAAAAAAGACGTTGCGTTTCCAGCGAAGAACTACTAAGATAATACGTAACTCAAATAGTTTAGTTCAATAATATTTGAAACAAAGAAAAATGAATTGACGGTTATGCGTATTATTTGTAAGATAGGAAAGCAAATAATAGAAAGCCGAAACAGGGGAGTGAAGGATTCGTGAAAGAGTCCTTTTTTGTAGAAAAGGTACTTAATAATAATGTATTAATTGCTAAACACCTTACCTATGATGAAGTTGTGCTAATTGGGAAAGGAATAGGGTTTAATAAGAAAAAAGGCGATGAAATCGATGCAAAAGCCGTGGAGAAAATGTTTTTGTTAAAGAGTGAAGAAGAGCAAGAACAGTACAAGCAGCTCTTAGCTCAGGTGGATGAAGACGTGATTGAAATGATGAATGATATTGTAACCCACATTCAAAAGCGTGTTAACATTCCTTTGAATGAGCATATACACATTTCATTAACGGATCATATCGCGTTTGCGATAAAACGTTTTCAGCAGGGAATGGGGCTTAAAAATCCATTTTTACTTGAAACAAAAGCTTTATATCCAGAGGAATATACGATCGCATCTGAAGTGGTAGAAATTATTAGTCGCAAAATAGGCGTGCAGCTTCCAGTAGGAGAGATTGGTTTTATTGCGCTTCATATCCACAGTGCGCTGACTGAAAAAAACCTGCTGGAAGTGAATCAAGACTCGCAGCTTATTCAAACGATTATTAATGTGATTGAAGAGTCGCTTCATCTGCAGGTAGACAAAGAATCTGTGCACTATATGAGATTGATTCGTCATTTGCATTTTGCTATTGATCGAGTAAAAACAGGAGAAAAAATAGAAGAGCCAAAAAAAATTGCTTTGCTATTGAAAGAAGAATATCCCCTGTGTTACAATGTGTCTTGGAAAGTGATAAAAGTAATGCAGCAAGCGTTACATTTACCTGTGTATGAAGCAGAAGCAGTTTACTTAACGATGCATCTGCAGCGACTTATAACAAAAACGGATTTATAAAATCATTTCAATACGTGTTACTGATACGATCAGGCATGAGTGAGAAATGAAGCGATGTGTAATTGGATGAGTGTATCCATTTATCGTTTCTTTTTCCTCATGCCTTTTTTTGTTATAAGAAAGCGCAATCATTTAAAGCTTAGGCTTCAGGACACCAGGAGATGTAATGAGTTTTCTAGTTAAAGAAAGCGTTTTATGAAAGCGCGTTAATGATTCACGTATCAAATAAATAGCTTGTTGCACACTAAATATATAAAAGGAGGTAAGCGCCATGTTTAAAAAACTTTTTGGAGTATTACAAAAAGTCGGAAAAGCGCTTATGTTACCGGTTGCGATTTTACCGGCAGCAGGGATTTTACTTGGGGTAGGGACAGCGCTTCAAAACCCTACATTGTTGGATGCAGTACCGGCACTTGGTGCAGACTGGGTTCAATTGGTTTCAAATGTTTTGTCGCAAGCAGGTCAAATTGTATTTGACAACTTATCGCTATTGTTTGCCGTTGGTGTTGCCGTTGGTTTAGCTGGTGGTGACGGTGTAGCAGGTATTGCTGCAATCGTAGGCTACTTAATTATGAACAAAACGATGAGCACAATCTTAGTTGCTACAGGACAACTAGATCCTGACAAAATGGGTGCCAATCCAGCTTACACTAGCATCTTAGGAATTCCTACGTTAGCTACAGGTGTATTCGGGGGTATCATAGTAGGTATTTTAGCTTCATCCATGTATAATCGTTATTTCAATATTGAATTACCATCTTATTTAGGGTTCTTTGCAGGAAAACGATTTGTACCAATCATTACTGGGGTATTTTCAATTGTTTTAGGTGTTATTATGATTTTCATTTGGCCGCCAATTCAAAGCGGATTAAATGCTTTCTCTACTAACATGATTGATGCAAACCCAACTTTATCAGCTTTTGTATTTGGATTGATTGAACGTTCATTAATTCCATTTGGACTTCATCACATTTTCTACTCTCCGTTCTGGTTTGAGTTTGGTGATTACGTTAATAAAGCAGGTCAACATATTCACGGTGACCAAAAGATTTTCTTTGCTCAATTAGCAGATGGCGTGCCTTTAACAGCAGGAACATTCCAAGTTGGTAAATTCCCGTTCATGATGTTCGGACTGCCAGCAGCAGCTCTTGCGATTTATCACGAAGCTCGTCCTGAAAACAAAAAATATGTAGCTGGTATCATGGGTTCAGCTGCTTTAACATCTTTCTTAACGGGTATTACAGAGCCGCTTGAGTTCTCATTCTTATTCGTAGCACCAGTACTATTTGCAATTCACGCAGTATTTGCTGGTTTATCATTTATGGTTATGCAATTATTAAATGTTAAAATCGGTATGACATTCTCAGGTGGGGTTATCGATTACGTTCTATTTGGAGTTATGCAAAACCGTACAGCATGGTGGCTAGTTATTCCAGTAGGTTTAGTTCTAGCAGTTATTTACTACTTCGGTTTCCGCTTTGCAATCCGTAAATTTAACTTAAAAACACCGGGTCGTGAAGATAAAGAAGAGGGAGAAGAAGATGTAGCAGTAGAAGCAGCAGAGCTTCCGACAAATATTTTGGCTGCACTTGGCGGTAAAGAAAACATTACACATTTAGATGCTTGTATTACGCGTTTGCGTGTATCAGTAGATGATGTAGGTAATGTTGATAAAAACCGCTTGAAAAAACTTGGAGCAGCTGGTGTTCTTGAAGTTGGTAACAATATTCAAGCTATTTTCGGTCCGAAATCTGACACGTTAAAAGGTCAAATTCAAGACATTATGAATGGCAAAACACCGGTTGTCACAAAAGAAGAGACAAAAACAATTGAAAAACCTGTTGCAACATCTGAAGTAGGAAGCGATAATGGTAATGATATTGTTTCACCGATTGAGGGAGAATTGGTACCTTTATCGGAAGTACCAGATCAGGTATTTTCACAAAAATTAATGGGTGACGGTTTTGCAATTATTCCGAAAACAGGCACAGTAGTTGCACCAGTGGACGGAAAAATAGTAAACTTATTCCCGACGAAACATGCTTTAGGTATTGAATCAACGACTGGACGTGAAATTTTAATTCACGTTGGTATTGATACAGTTAATTTAAAAGGCGAAGGTTTTGAAGCTTTAGTTGCCCAAGGCGATGAAGTGAAAAAAGGACAGCCTCTATTGAAAATTGATTTAGACTTTGTAAAAGAAAATGCGCCGTCGACGATTACGCCGATTATTTTCACGAATTTACAAGCTGATGAAAAAATTGATATCTTAAAGCAGGGCCAAGTTTCTCAACAAGAAGCAAATATTATTAACATTTCAAAGTAAAAAGGAGATTGATTTAACATGGCACAAAAAACATTTACAGTAACAGCAGACTCAGGAATTCACGCACGTCCGGCAACAACTTTAGTACAAGCAGCAAGCAAATTTGATTCTGATATCAACTTAGAATTCAACGGTAAAACTGTAAACTTAAAATCAATCATGGGCGTTATGTCTTTAGGTATTCAAAAAGGCGCTACAATCACTATCTCTGCAGAAGGTTCTGACGAAGCAGATGCACTTGCTGCTCTTGAAGATACAATGAGCAAAGAAGGATTAGGCGAATAATGACAAAGGAAATTCAAGGCATTGCCGCTTCTAGCGGCATTGCTATTGCTAAAGCATTTCGTCTAGAAAATCCAGAATTAACCGTTGAAAAAAAATCAGTAACTGAAGTTGAAGCAGAAGTAGCACGTCTAGAAGCTGCGCTAGAAAAGTCAAAATCAGAACTTGAAATTATTAGAGAGCACGCTCGTAAAGAACTTGGAGATGACAAAGCAGAAATCTTTGAAGCTCACTTATTAGTTCTAAGCGATCCTGAACTTATAAATCCAATTAAAGATAAAATTACAAATGAAAATGTAAACGCTGAACATGCACTTGATGAAGTAGCGGCAATGTTTATTAATATGTTTGAGTCAATGGACAATGAATATATGAAAGAACGTGCTGCTGATATCCGTGACGTAACAAAACGTGTATTAGCTCATCTTTTAGGTGTAAACGTTTCAAATCCAAGCTTAATCTCAGAAGAGGTTGTCATTATCGCAGAAGATTTAACGCCGTCTGATACAGCACAGTTAAATCGTAAGTTCGTAAAAGGATTTACAACAGATATTGGCGGACGTACTTCTCACTCAGCAATTATGGCGCGTTCAATGGAGATTCCAGCTGTTGTAGGTACAAAAACAGTTATGGAAGACATTCAAAACGGCGTATTAGTAATTGTTGATGGTTTAGATGGCGAAGTTATCGTTGACCCAAGCGAAGAAACAGTAAAAGCTTACGAGAAAAAAGCCGCTGAGTATGCAGAACAAAAAGCTGAGTGGGCTAAGCTTGTAAATGAAAAAACGGTTTCAGCTGATAATCATCACGTTGAACTTGCAGCTAACATTGGTACACCAGAAGATGTAAAAGGCGTATTAGAAAACGGCGGCGAAGGCGTTGGACTTTATCGTACAGAATTCTTATATATGGGCCGCGAAGAGCTTCCGACGGAAGAAGAGCAGTTTACTTCTTATAAAACAGTTCTTGAACGTATGGAAGGCAAACCAGTGGTTGTTCGTACTCTTGACATTGGTGGAGACAAAGAGCTTCCTTATTTAAATCTACCAAAAGAAATGAACCCATTCTTAGGATTCCGTGCCATTCGCTTATGTCTAGAGATGCAAGACATGTTCCGTACACAGCTTCGTGCGCTTCTACGTGCAAGCGTATACGGTAATCTGAAAATTATGTTTCCTATGATTGCTACTGTTGATGAGTTCCGTCAAGCAAAAGCTATTCTTTTAGAAGAAAAAGCTAAACTTCAACAAGAAGGCGTACAAGTTTCGGAAGACATCGAAGTAGGGATGATGGTAGAGATTCCTTCTTCAGCGGTAATCGCAGATTTATTTGCTAAAGAAGTAGATTTCTTCTCTATCGGAACAAACGATTTAATTCAATACACGCTTGCTGCTGACCGCATGAATGAGCGCGTGTCTTATTTATATCAACCGTATAACCCAGCGATTCTTCGCTTAGTGAATATGGTAATCAAAGCGGCTCACAAAGAAGGTAAGTGGGTAGGCATGTGCGGAGAGATGGCAGGAGATGAGATTGCAATTCCAATTCTTTTAGGCTTAGGCTTAGATGAATTCTCAATGAGTGCAACATCTATTCTGAAAGCTCGTTCTCAAATCCGTCAATTATCAAAAGCTGATATCGAACCTCATTTAGATACAATTCTATCAATGTCTTCTACGGAAGAAGTTATTGAGTTCGTAAAATCAACTTTTCATATTGGATAATAAAAAGGTGTGATCATATATGATCACACCTTTTTTATCTTTTAAGCGAAAATAGTAGGCAGAAGCATATTCGCAAACAGCATTGTAAGAAGGGCTGCTACGATCATGCCAAGGCTAGAAAAAGTACCTTCAATTTTTCCAAATTCAAAAGCTCTTGCTGTACCTGTCCCATGAGAAGCTACTCCTAAAAGAAGACCTCTTGCTAGAGAAGAGTGCAGTGCGAGGAGCTTAATCAGTTTTGGAGCGACCATACATCCTACTACACCGGTTATAATCACAAACATAATGGTAATATTCGGATCTCCTCCTAGCGTTTGAGATACATTAACGGCAATAGGAATCGTAACCGATCTTGGAATCAAGCTATGAACCAGCGTTGATTGTAAATGAAACACTAATGCTAACAGCATGGAAGATATCATGGCAGCAAACGTACCGAGCCCTACGCTTAAGCTGATTTCAACACGATGTTTTTTCAGTAAATCAAAATACTTGAACATAGGAACAGCAAAAGCAACGGTTGCTGGCCCAAGCATAAAGCTAATAGCACTGGCACCTTGCTTATAATGATCATAAGAGCCATTCGTTACTAATAAGATGCCAATTAAAAGAATGGGGGCTAGTAAAATAGGGGAAACTAGCATAGACTTATATTTTTTATAGAGCACTTTTGTGCCGACATAAACGAGCAGTGTAAGCGGAAGAGCAATCCATGTGAGCAATGTCATTTTAGCGAACCTTCCTTTCTTCTTGAAATATGTTCTGCAATGATTCCCGTTATAGACATCACAATAATCGTACTGATTGTGATAATAATCACAATCTGGATTCCAAAATGCATCAATACATCTCCATAATTGATGAGTCCAACGACGGCTGGTATGAAAAATAGTAATAGTTCTCCCACTAACAGTGTTCCACCTTGTTCAACCCAGCTTAATTTAATTACTTTAAAGTACAGTAAGAAAAACAGTAAGAAAAATCCGATGATACTACCTGGCACTGGGAGGTCAAACCACTGTGAAATACTTTCTCCTATTAAAAACAGAGCCGTTAGTAATAAAATCTGTAAAATCACCATAATCAGTTTCATGATTAGCCTCCTTTATTTATGTTTTTATTCATTCATTCCTAGTTTGTTGAGACAATAATGGAGTCGTCTATGCTGAAAAGACGACTCCATCATGGGAAAAGAGAAACTATTTGGATTTTGCAAATGGGGATACAACTTAAGTAAATGAATGCTACACACTTATCTTACAAAAAAACGACTATAATATGAAATATATAATAACTATGATAACTATTCTTTTTAGTTATAGTTGAAAGAAATCTCTTTACAAATGCATTGGTAACCTTTTCAAAAAAGAGTTTGTGAAATATCAGGTGTAACTATTTAATAAAAGGCAATCAAAAAAAGAAATGGAGACATGCCTAAAACAATTCCATATCAAAACGAACCAATAGGATAAATGATTTAGTATGAATGACTTGTTACACCGCCATGAAAAAATCCGAACGAGTTTGATTTTCTATCAAGAATCAAACTCATTCGGATTTTTAATTAAACTACTTTTGTCTCAGCTTTGTTAAACTGTACTTTTAATATAGTCAATAAAAGCCTGTGTAGCATAAGAGATATAGCGATCTTTTTTAACGATTAAAGCAATTTCCCATGGAATAGCATTCTCGAGATTAATTACTTTCACATGCTCTAAATCAAGCTTTTCACATAGTGAATAAGGGAAAAGAGCAATGCCGAGATTAGCAGCTACCAGCTCTCCAATGAAGTCCCACTGAGAGCTTTTAAAAGCAATATTAGGTGTAAATCCATTTTTTAAACATTCGTTATAGACCATTTCATGCATGGTGAAGTCTTCATGAAAGGAAATAAGCGTTTCGTCTTTTAACTCTTTTAATGAAATCGTAGAATGCTGAGCCAACGGATGAGATTTATGAACAACAAGCTGCAGTGTTTCTCGAGCTAAAGGAGTCGTAAAAAACATGTTTTCATCAACTGGAAGTAAAACTACGCCCACATCCACTTCTCCTTGTTCCACAAATTTTTGCATTCTTTTAGCGCCATATTCCACTAATTGAATATGAATCTCAGGGTATTGCTCTCGAAATGCTTTAATGATAGTAGGAAAAAACAATGTACCAATAATAGGGGGAATGCCTATTTTGATGGTTCCTCTTTTTAAATGCATTAAATCATAGAGGGAATCCGATAAATCTCGGAGAGAAGATAAAATGCTTTCAGCTTGCTCGTACACGATTATTCCTGCATCGGTAAGCTGAACTTGTTTGCCAGCGCGATCAAACAAAGGGGTGCCGAGCTCTTCTTCTAATGATTTAACCATTTTACTGAGAGAAGGTTGAGAAATATGCAGCGCTTCAGAAGCTCTTGTGAAATTTTTATGTTTAGCCACTTCTGTTAAGTAATGCAAATGGCGAACATCCATTTTGTATACCTCCGTGTTCATACATGCTAATTAATAAGATACACACATTCTACCACATTCACAATCAGCTCTATACCTTTCTTTCCTATCAAATAAAATGATCAGTAGAAGAGGTAGTGAATACAAAAGAAATTGCCAACAATATATATTTACACATTGTTTATTTTAGAAGTATAATATATAAATCAGTAGAACGGTTACATATCGATCACAGAATCAATCAATAAGGTGGTTAGAACGGTTGAGTAAAGCAGATGAAATAAGAGATATCGTTTATATTAATGGCCATGTAAATAAAAAATGCTTTATTACATATGGAATTGAATTTAAAGAGTTTTATCATTCCCTTCCTACGCCGCTTGCAAATATATTATTGTTAAAGCACGGTTTTGAAGACAGTGATTACCACTACCAAACCCATATGGACTACGTAGAAGAAGAACAAATTCATCTTTTAGCAGAGGATGATGTTTATAATTATGGTGACTTTTGTTGGATTGATTTTGAGGATATATCTTCGTTGGATTTGTTAGAACCTCAAGATATTGCAGCGCTGCTGTATTTAGGTCATTTAAAAAAACCGCTCAATTCACCATTTAATAATAAACTCGGTAATCAATTTGTTTATTTAGCTCATGATGATGGATTTTATAACAAAATCTATTTTCGAGATGTATATGATATGAAGCATATTTTAAGCCGAATCATTCCGTTAAAAATGTCAGCAATTAAGCAAAAAAGATTTGTATTTAGAAGGAAGAAGTTAGAATATCCAATATTGCCGCTCGTGTTAGCAAATACGCTTCTTACTTTAACGAATGACGGTTTGTTTATTGATTTCGAACATATGGTTCAATCCCGTAAAGATATTAAAATTCCTTTGTATACAATCGGTGATTTTGACGATATGAATGAAATGTATAATGATCGGTTTGAGCACAAAGAGATGAGTAAATTGCAGGCGCATCTTGTTCTCACTCACAAAGAACTAGAGTGGAGCATTGAAGAAGTTCAATAATCTAAAAAGACGTTGAGACATAAAGAAATGAATCCAATCAACTGCTAGAAGGAACGAAACAGATAAAACTATATTCACCATCACAAAAAAACGAACCGTTAATCAAACATGTTGATTAACGGTTCGTTTTTCACTTGGGCTAAAATACCTTTGTCCCAGCCTCTTTTTGAATAGCTGTATAAAATGGATTTTTCCATTCCATTAGTACGGCGTAGTTGTGCGAATCTTCATCTTCAATATAGTTTGCTGCGAGACCAATGGGCGTTCTGCCACAGCGCATTAAAAAGGTCATAACCGGGTCGTAGAGAGTTCCGGCTGATACAAGGTTCATGTATTCAACGGGCGTGTACAAGGAAGACACTGATGCGTATCCAGGGATGCGGCACCCGCCGAGCAGCCTTTCTAACTTGTAATGAATCACGACTTCATATAAAGACTGCAAAAGCAGCTTCCCAAGCCCCATCGATCGATGCGAAGGAGTGACGCATACGTCCACTACATAAAGCGTATTACCAGAAGGATCGTGCGTATGAATATATCCGCTTCCTGTTACTTCATCCCATGTGTGAGCCGCATTTCCTTCCACTGAAACAATCGCGCTTGTGATAGATCCGCATATTGTTCCGTCTATCTCCACGCATAGCGCTCCATCGGGAAAAAGGGAAACATGGTTATTTAACTGATCTTTGCTCCATAATAATTCAGAAGGGAAAGGAGCGGGAAAACTTTCTTCTTGAATCCGAATCAACTCATCGAAGTCGCTTGATGTATATGATCGTAATGTACATGTTACAGGCTTATTTTGATGAAAGACAAAGCATTGCTTTTTATACACTGCTTTTTTGCCTCCTTTAGAAAATAATTTTCAGATAATTAAGTATACCATATGGAAAAAAGAAATTATTTCATATTTATTGAAGAATTTGACGAGAACGTGATAAAGTTAAAAAGATTCGAACTATTAGACGAGGTGAAAGAAATGGATGTTGAATTAAAAGGAAAAACAGCGCTTGTATTTGCGGCCAGCCAAGGGCTTGGCAAAGCGATTGCTGCCAGACTTGCTGAAGAAGGCGCAAACGTTATGATTGCAAGTCGCTCAGAAGAGAAACTAATTCAAGTAGCGGAAGAGATTTCATATCTTGGAAGCGGACAAGTGTTACATAAAACGGCAGATGTCACGAAAACTCAAGACATTCAAGATGTTATTCAATATACAGTAGATACGTTTGGAACCATTGATATTTTAATTAATAATACAGGAGGTCCTAAAGCTGGGAACTTTCTTTCTTTAACAGATGATGATTGGAAGCATGCGTTTGAGTTAAATCTTCTCAGCTATATTCGTATTATTCGTGAGGTAGTGCCCGTTATGAAAAAGAGCGGAGGACGTATCGTCAATATTGCTTCTTCTTCCATTAAAGAGCCAATCGCTGGACTTATTCTGTCAAATACCTTCCGTACAGGAATCGTGGGACTTACCAAAACACTTGCTTCAGAACTAGCAGAGGACGGTATCTTAATTAACACGGTTGCTCCCGGAAGAATCGCAACAGACCGAGTGAAAGAACTAGATACCATTCGTGCTGAAAAAATGGGAGTAGAGGTTTCAGAAATTGAAGAAGAGATGAGAAACCAAATTCCTCTTAAACGCTACGGTCAGCCTGAAGAGTTTGCTAAAGCCGTTGCTTTCTTTGTTTCGGGAGCGAATTCATATATGACAGGCCAGTCGTTTCTAATCGACGGAGGCATGGTAAAATCCATTTAGTTACATAGAAAAACCCTGCAGCTGCAGGGTTTTTTGTTAAATCCAAGTTGTAACTTGATCTAATGGTAAACGATCGCTAGCGTGAGCTTCTTTAGCCGCTTTTCCAACTGAGATAAGCATAACCGGAATGTATCGATCCTCAATTTTAAATTCTTCTACAAATTTTTGAGCGTTAAATCCGCCCATTGAGCAAGTGTCATATCCTTTTGCTTTTGCTGCAAGCATGAATGTCATAGATGCAAGAGAAGCATTTGTAAACGCGGCATCGCGGGCAAAAGCACCGTTTTTATAAGCGCCGTTAATTTGTCCTGACAAAATGTTTTTTACGTCTTCTGTCATGTGACCTGCTTCGACTAGTGGGTTGTACACGTCATCTACATTTTTATTGGCTTCTAAATCACCTAAGACAGCTACTACAGCGCCTGCTTCTGTAATTTGTTTTTGGTTGTAAGCGATTGGAAGTAGACGTTCTTTCGCATCTTGGTCTGTAATAACAACGAAATGCCAGTGCTGTAAGTTCCAAGCTGATGGTGACTTCACTGTTGCTTCTAAAAGTTCCGTTAATTCTTCTTTGCTTAATTTAGCTGAAGAGTCATATTCTCGAATCGATGTACGTTCATTTACCACATCAAAAAAATCTTTTGTCATAATAAAAACCTCCGTTAAAAGTATGTATTTCTTTAGTGAATCGATGCACATTTTATAATGATACACTATTGAAGTCAATTTATATGCTTCTAGTATACCCGCTCTTATGTGCTGTCACTCACAAAAAAATGCATACACTTTTTATCATCGGCTTAACGTGATTGACGAGATGTAAGATAAGCTTCAATTCGATCACAAGCTTCACGCAGTGTATTCATGGAATACGCATACGACAGGCGGACATATCCTTCACCGTGGGAAGAAAAAGCGCTGCCGGGTACTAGTGCAACACCCGCTTCTTTTACTAACTCCAGGGCAAAATCAAATGAATTACTGTGGAAGTTCTGAATAGAAGGGAAGATATAAAAAGCACCGGTCGGCTTTTCTACGTCAAATCCCATATTTACTAGTCGGTCATACACATAATTCAGTCTTTGTTCGTATTCTTTTTTCATATCCACCGCATCGTTTTTACCTGCTGTCAGTGCCTCGAGTGCAGCTGCTTGAGAGACAGAAGAAGCACAGCTCACGTTGTATTGATGAACTTTTAAAATATGTTTGGCTAAATAAGAAGGAGCAAATAAAAGACCAATTCGCCAGCCCGTCATGGAATGAGACTTTGATACTCCGTTAATAACAATTGTTTTCTCTCTCATAGAGGAAATGGAGGCAATGGACTGATGTTTTTTATCAAAAACGAGCTCGCTGTATATTTCATCAGAGAGTACAAAAATATTTTTATCGCTTAAAAGAGCGGCAATTTCTTCTAATTCTTGCTGTGACAACGTCACGCCTGTAGGATTAGACGGATAAGGTAAGATGACGCATCTTGTTTTAGACGTCAAATGTTGTTGGATTAAATCCGCTGTTAGTCGAAATCCTGTTTCGGTTGTATCAATATGTACAGGTTTAGCGCCGTTTAACCGGATAAGCGGTTCGTATCCTGGGTAAACAGGTCCAGGTAAAATAACTTCAGAATCTTCTTCTAAAATGGTGCGAAGAGCAATGTCAATTGCTTGACTAGCTCCAATGGTCACAATCACTTCATCCGCTGGGTTATAGTGCAAGTCATATTTTTCTTTGACAAATTGAGCTGCTGCCTCGCGCAGTTCTATTGTTCCAGCATTGTGGGTATAAGAAGTTTGGTTACCATCAATTGCAGATTTTGCCGCTTCTTTTACATGCTGTGGAGTTAAGAAGTCAGGTTGTCCAATTGTGAGGGATAAAACATCTTGATATTGTGAGACCATATTATAAAATGTACGTATTCCTGATAGTTCAATTTCTTTGACACGTTTATTGATTAAGTGCTCCATGGTTTCAAATCCTTCCGCGTATTTTCAACTCATTTTATCACAATGAAAATAGGTAAAAAACCACTATTTGCGCATTTTGCAAATAGTGGTTTTAAGTTAGGTGTTATATAGCTTATTATAAGCAGTTGTTAGTTCATAAAATTGTTCTTCGTCTCTGTTATCTAACGCATCGTCGATAAGAGATTTCAAATGCTGTTTATTAAAGTTTGTACTCATAGCCGTTAAAATACGATCAGCTTCTTTGGCGTAATAGTGTTGGTAAGGTGTGTACTGAGATGAGTGAGGATAGTGATTCATATTTTTTCGATAAGAACTCATAACATAAACCTCCTTTTTTTAAATAAAACGCAGCTTCTATTACTTGAAATGTACCCTTTCTATATAGTTGTTAACCCTGTTTTTAGCTGCGAATGTGCTAAGGTATGTGTTAGGAAATCAGAGGTTCCTCGCTTCACGTTCAATTCTAGTTTCAAAAAAATAAGCGTATAAAAAGACCTGCATATATATGCAGGTCTTGTATATTAGTCAGTGTGTATTTGGCCTTCACGCCAATAAACGGGGGAAACGTAGCCAAAATCAACTTCATGATCGTCCAATGTTACAACGCAGTGATCAGAGCCTTCTTGTTCTTTAATATCTTGATATACAGCTTCTTCTACGTTTTCAATAATGGTCATTTCATTATCGTCATTAAAAAGAATGACGGAGCCTTTCATATTACGAACACCTTCTTTTAAGATTATTCATTCACTTTGTGTAGTATAAACCGTTTTGGCTGTAGAGTCCACAGCTATCTTCGATTTCTTGTTAAAAATTTGTGAACAGGCTTTTAGGAATGAATAAGAAACCCTCTAAATAGAAGAGTAACCGACTTGTCTATTCTTTCTTGAAGGGCAGTAGAGTCGGGTTGGTTGGTACACCAGTAGAGAAGTGTGCCAAAAAAGTTAAGTATAGCAATAGAAGCCATTTCTTCGGCCGGGATATCGACTATAAGTTCACCTCGGTCTTGTCCTGTTTGAAAAACTTTTGTAAAATGAGCACGCATTTTTTCAATTTGAAGAATTTCAGATTGTTGAAAGGAACTGTTGGTAATAGCAATATGAAACCAGGAACGGATTAGGTGAGGGTTCGCTTCTTCGTTTGATTGTGCTAATAATAAAAACAGTTGTTTAACAATGGCAGCAGTTGATTCTTTTGTTTTAAGGAGCTGTTCTAATTTATAGGAGATACGGTTTGTAAAATTAATTCCAAGGTAGTGAAGAACTTCTTCTTTCGTTTTGAAGTAATTAAAAAATGTTCCCTTTGCTACACCCGCTTCATGGGTAATTTGAGACACAGTCGTTTTTTGATATCCCTGCTGTTGGAATAAAGAGATAGCGGCTTTTTGGATGCGTTTTTTTGTTTCTTCTTTTTGTAATCCTCTGTTCATAAATTACACCTCGTTCGAATAGGAGTAGTCGTTTGACTCAAGTTCATAAGCTAGTATAGAGAAGTAAAGTAGAGTAAGTAAAAAACTGAGCAGAGGATGAGACGAAAGGGATCGACGCTCATGTTTTTATATAGTATATAATATTCTGTCAATTCGTAAAACAATATTTTATGTATATGTTTTAGGGAAAAAGGATAACAAAATAAGAAAATTTTTCTTTACGGATATAAGAGGCGGTCACTATAATGGGAAATATGGACTATTAGATAAGCAGGTGAGATGAGAGGAGTAAGTATATGAATCCAGATAAAGGAATACTGTTAGAAAGTGGTACAAACGAACTGGAAATTGTCGAATTTGAGATAGGAAATGTTTGGTTTGGCATCAATGTAGTAAAAGTTAGAGAGATTATTAATCCCGTATCTATTACACCTGTTCCAAATGCGCATTCTTACATAGAAGGTATTATAGAGCTAAGAGGGGAAGTACTTCCTGTTTTTGACATAGCAAAAGCGTTAAAAATGGAACCTTCAAATACGCCGGAGAAGGATAAGTTAATTGTTACAGAGTTCAATCAGCAAAAAATTGTCTTTCATACCCATGCAGTGACGCAAATTCACCGTATTTCTTGGAAAGAAATTGAGAAGCCTTCAGATTTGTACCAAGGTTTGGAAACGCAGATTACTGGAGTGGTGAAATTAAACGGTCAAATGATTCTGCTGTTAGACTTTGAAAAGTTGATTTCTGACGTAAACCCTGATGCGGGTATTAATCAGTCGAAAATAAAAAAGCTAGGGGCTAGGGAACGCTCTAATAAAAAGATTGTTGTGGCTGAAGACTCGCCGCTGCTGCGCCGAATGATTGAAGATACTCTTGCACAAGCAGGTTATGAGAACACGGAATTTTTTGAGAACGGCGAGGAAGCATGGAACTATCTAAGCTCGGTGATCGATGAAGGAGTGGAAATCAGTGATCAAGTCCAGCTGCTTATTACAGATATAGAAATGCCGCAAATGGATGGGCATCATTTAACTAAAAAAGTAAAAGAAAATCCTCAGCTTTCTATACTTCCAGTCATTATCTTCTCTTCTCTTATCACAGAAGATTTACGTCACAAGGGAAAAATGGTAGGAGCGGAAGGACAAGTAAGTAAGCCGGAAATCGGAGAGCTTGTTGAGTTGATCGATCTCTATATTTTGTAGGATGACAAAAAAGTGCCTGAAAGCAGATTGCTCCACTTCAGGCACTTTTTTAAAAATAACTTTTACCCAGCGGTTTAAACACAGGTGCTTGCCGTTTTCTTGGAGTCGAAACAGGGCTTTTGGCCGGCTGTACGAGATGACCCGTATATTTAGATAATAAGCGCTTCGCATAAGATAATGACATAGTCGTTTTGGGATTTCGATACTGATGGTTTAAATGGCCGAGGTGTGATAACTCTTTGAAGTCTTCTTTCTTTGGAGGCATATGGAAAAAGTAGTCTCCAACTGATACAAGTACATCTGATTTTTGTTGACTTTTACCAGGGTTTGGCGAAAAGTGAAGTCCTTCTTTTTTGGCTTTTCCTTCTAAAATTAGTTGATCTAATGCAATTTTCTTTAACGTATATAACTGCTTAGGATCAGGAGCAGCTTTTGCGTGACGATTTACAGTGAAAATAGCTTGTGCAATCTCAGATACAGACGGGGTCAAAGAGCCTTGTCCATTTGCTTGAGACATACGTTCACTCCCTTTCTATCATATCAGCTGTTCAACCTATAAGGTGAAAGCTGATACGTTCATTATAGCGTGTCTTGTCCCATTTGAAAATAATTACACGAAGAAGTATTTTGGTAATTAATGAAATTTCCTATGTATAGGGTTTGTTTTGTTACGCTTCCTTATACAAGTAAAGTGGAACAGCACGTCATACTTTCTATTTTAAAAAAAGTG
The DNA here is from genome assembly GCF_029522155.1 of Priestia sp. P5. Classification (NCBI taxonomy): domain Bacteria; kingdom Bacillati; phylum Bacillota; class Bacilli; order Caryophanales; family Bacillaceae; genus Priestia; species Priestia sp. P5. The sequence goes on from NZ_JAKWFJ010000002.1 coordinate 727,792, forward strand.
CTGCTCGCACAGTTAAGCCATCATTGATTAGTAAATCCCGAACTACTGAGCCATTCGTCGAGAAGGTCGAATATACACACCAGTCCCATTTGGCACAATTTGAGCTAGCTCATTTACTTGGGCATTATACATGCGAATGCATCCTTTGGATACGGCTTTTCCAATAGAACTTGGATCATTTGTTCCGTGAATGCCATATGACTTTTTAGACAAGCTTAGCCACATTGTGCCAAAAGGCCCCCCGGGGTTTGGCTCCCGGTTAACGATAACAAAGTCTCCAGTAGGGGTTGCGCTCAGCATTTTTCCTGCTGCAATGGGATAGACTTTTTGTATGATATTATTTTTTCGTAATTCAAGCTGTTTTTCAGCAATAAACACGTGAATCGTGTAAGGAATGAGTTCTTTATCAGGGAGGTTTGGAATGATGATTACTTGCCCAGGCTTCAGCGTGCTATGGCTTACAAAAGGATTAGCCATCCACAGGTCTTCAACCGGAATCCGGTAGTCACCTGAAACGCTTTGCCAGGTTTCACCGCGCTTTACTATATATCTCATTAGCTTCGCTCCTTTGATATATGACTATGTTGTAACAGTATACGATTAAAAAAAGTAAAAGTGACCTTTGTGAGCATAAAGTTATTTTGAAAAAGGTGTTGAAATTACATTGACTTATAAGCATGGACTGATTGATATAGGTTCAAATACGATACGCCTTGTTATTTATGAATACAAAAAAGGCAGAGGGTTTAAGCAAATTGAAAACGTGAAAGTAGCTGCACGGCTTCGAAATTATTTAAGTAAAGAAGGAGTGTTAACGGCTAAAGGAATATATACCTTGCTTGATACGCTTAAAACGTTTGGAGTTATTACCAAGCATCAGCAGCTGCCGCATGTTACCTGTGTGGCCACAGCTACCATCCGTCAAGCGGCTAATGCAAAAGAAGTTCTAGCGCTTGTAAAAAAAGAAACGGACTTTTCTATTCAACTATTGTCTGAATATGAAGAAGCGTACTACGGCTTTGTTGCCGTTATTCATTCCACTTCGGTCGAAGAAGCCATTACAATTGACATTGGCGGGGGAAGTACGGAAGTTACGTATTTTCGCAATCGAGAGTTAGTGCAGTACCACAGCTTTCCATTCGGTGCCTTATCTCTGCGTCTGCAGTTCGTTAAAGGCAATATTCCCACTGCAGAAGAAAAAATGAAAATCCGAGATTTTGTGATCCGGCATTTCCATACCGTCCCGTGGCTTTTAAATCGCCAAGTTCCGATTGTAGCAATTGGAGGAAGCGCAAGAAGTATGGTGCAAGTGCATCAAGGTTTTATCCACTATCCTCTCGCCGGTCTGCATCAATATGAAATGAATTTAGCTGATATATTGCATGTGAAATCTGCTATAGGCTCATTGTCTTATCACAATCTTCAAAAGCTAGACCGCTTGTCAAAAGATCGCGTGGATACAATTTTGCCAGCGATTGAAGTATTTCAATCATTATATGAAACAGTGAACGCGACTCGCTTCATCTTAAGCCGCAAAGGCTTAAGAGAAGGGGTGTTATTTAAGGAAGCGTCTGATGCTAATATCCAGCCAATGTACCCCGATGTCATACAGCAAAGTTTTCAAGAAATAATGGAAGAGTTTGAAGTAAGTAAAGATTACGTCAAACAGCTTACGCGCACAGCTAGTATGATGTTTCAGCATCTTAAGGAGCAGGGACCGGTTGATTTAAAAGAGGATGACTTAGCGCTTCTTATAAAAGCTGCGCAAGTGTATGATATAGGAAAGTATATTGATGCGGAATCAAGCAGCCAGCATACGTTTTATGTGCTTGCTAATCGTACAATTGATGGTATTTCACATAGAGAACGTTTAAAGCTGGGGCTTGTTTCTTCATATAAAGGGAAGTCTTCTTTTAGGCAATATGTTGCTCCTTTTAAAAAGTGGTTAACAAAAGAAGAACAAAAAAAAGTCCAGCTGCTCGGTGCGGTTTTAAAAATAGCTGACGGTTTACATGCAACAAAGCGAAATGTTGTTCAACATATTGACATGAAAAGCGATGAAAACACAGTTACGATTAAACTATTATGTACAAAAACCTTTCGTCCTGAACAATATCAGGCTGAAAAACAGAAAAAGCATCTAGAAAAAGTAGTGAAAAAAAATATTGTTCTTGAATTTACTAAGCTTTAGAATAACGCTGGATCGGTTAGAATATTCAGTATAGCTAACTAGATTAAATCCATTATCCTGGAAGGTGAAGCTAATGTTAGAAAGTAATCGCACTTATAAGCAAACCATACAAGTAGCTGATTCAGCTTATTACAATAATCGTGAATTGAGCTGGCTGGCTTTTAATAAGAGGGTGCTGGAAGAAGCAGTAGATACGAAAAACCCTTTGCTTGAGCGGTTTAAATTTCTAGGAATTTTCAGTTCAAATCTGGATGAGTTTTTTATGATTCGGGTAGCCGGATTAAAAGATCAAGTGAAAGCTGGATTTAGCAAACCTGAAAACAAAGCAGGCTTAACTCCTAAACAGCAGCTATTTTCTATCTCCAAACAAAACCACGATCTAGTCAAGCAGCAGTATGATACCTATATTCACACACTTCTTCCCGAATTACAGAAATACGGTGTGGAAATCATTACGGTTGAAAAGCTGGAGAAATCAAATCTAGATAAGCTTGAACAGTATTTTGACGAGCAAATCTTTCCCGTATTAACTCCTATAGCTATTGATGCCTACCGCCCGTTTCCCATGTTGATGAATAAAAGCTTGAACTTAGCAGTCGTCCTTTCAGAAAATTTAAATGATGAGCAGCAAATTGCCGAGATAAAAGGAAGGTTAGCTATCGTTCAAGTACCTTCAATGCTAACGCGCTACATTGAAATAGCCACGTCAGATTCTACCCGTCTATTTGTATTGCTAGAGGATGTGATTGCCTATTTTATTAAAAAGTTGTTTAAGGGATATCGGGTTTCTTCCGTTTCTCAATTTCGAATTACCCGCAACGCAGATATGACTATTCACGAAGAAGACGCTCAAGATTTACTAAAAGAAATTGAAGAAGAGTTACAGAAGCGAAAATGGGGAGCGGCTGTTCGACTTGAGATTAAGAGGCCATATGATCAGGGTGTACTAGCGTATTTAAAGTCAGTACTTGAAATTGACGATGAAGATGTGTATGAGATTGAAGGACAGCTGGATTTAACCAGTTTATTTTCGTTTTATAGATTACTTAAATCTACGCATGAAGAGTTGGCTGAAAAAGCTTTTATTCCCAAGCTTACAACAGAGTTACATCCAGATCAAAATGTTTTCGACCAAATGATGCAAAGAGATATTTTGCTTCACCATCCTTATGAATCGTTTAAGCCGGTACTTGATTTTGTTAACTGTGCAGCAGACGATGAAAATGTGCTCGCTATTAAGCAAACGTTATACAGGGTAAGCGGAGATTCTCCCGTTATTAAAGCATTAAAACGAGCAGCTGCAAAAGGTAAGCAAGTGACGGTACTAGTTGAACTAAAAGCGAGGTTTGATGAAGAGAATAATGTGCAATGGGCTAAAGAGCTAGAGCGGGCAGGGTGCCACGTGATATATGGAATGCCTCATTTAAAAACGCATGGTAAAATTACGCTCGTGGTGAGAAGAGAAGGAGAGCATATTAAGCGATTTGTTCATCTTGGCACCGGGAATTACAACGATGCGACGGCGAAGATCTATACAGATATAAGTCTTTTTACTGTCAACAGAAACATCGGGATAGATGCGGCCAATTTTTTTAATTACTTAAGTGGCTATACGCAAAAACCAGTATATCATCATTTATCCGTTTCACCATTTGATATAAGAAATGATTTTTTGCATCTCATTGATCAGGAAATCCATTATCACAGACGGTATGGCAATGGAAGAATCATTGGGAAAATGAACTCATTGACGGATAAAATTTTAATTATGAAGCTATATGAAGCTTCTATAGCTGGTGTGACAATCGAACTCATTGTTAGAGGAGCGTGCTGCTTGCGCCCTCAAATTCAAGGCGTTAGCGAAAATATAAGAGTAAGAAGCATTGTCGGACGATTTTTAGAGCATAGCCGAATCTATTATTTTCATCATAATAAACAGGAAAAGTGTTTCTTTTCATCTGCAGATATGATGACAAGAAACATGGTGAAACGAGTAGAAATTTTATTTCCTATCTTGGATACACGTTTGAAAAAAAAAGTGTGGAAGTGGCTTCAAGTTATGCTTGCTGATAATGTAAAAGCACGAGAACAAGACCAACAAGGGAATTATCATTACGTCATAAAAAAAGAACATGAGCTCTCTATTAATAGTCAAGAGATCTTTTGTCAATATGCTCTTTGCAACAATCAAGAATAACATAAAAAAAGCCGAATACTCGGCTTTTTAGTCATGTTATTATCTAGGAATGGGACCAACAGGACCGTATCCAGGTCCGTAGTATGTGTTATAAACAGGAGCACCGCCTCCATAGCCGGCACCAGGGTAGCCTCCTCCAGGAAATCCTCCTCCAGGAAATCCACCGCCGTAAAAAGGAACTGGATAAGGATAAGGTGGTGGACAGCACCCAGGTCTGCCTCCAAAACCGCCAACAGCTAGTCCGCCAAGCAGCCCACCAGCTAAGCCAGCAACAAAAGGAAATCCAAAAAAGCGCTCGTCACCATTTGGAATATTACGATATCCTGTATAGGGATATTGATAGTACATAATTTAACCTCCTTGTCAGTTGTCTTTGTAGTGTATGGCTGAACGGAAACTTTTGAGCCTGGTTTATTTCTTTAAGACTAGAATTAGGCGGTCATGATCAGCTAAAAAAAGACAATCAACATAAAAACGCCCTGTAAGGGCGTTTTTATGTTGATTGCAAGGTGAAAAGCGTAATTTCAGGCGTAGCTAAAAAACGAAAAGGAATGCGAGTGGTTCCTAAGCCTCTATTCACATAAAGCTTCATTTTAGAATCTCCAACTTCGTACATTCCTTCAGGGTAAACCGTCCCAAAGGGCGGTGTAATCAAAGGACCGTAAAAAGGAATTTGAATTTGGCCTCCATGACTATGGCCGGAGAGCTGAAGATCCACTGGAAAAGGAGCTGCTTTGACAGCAACGTCAGGTTCATGAATCATAGCAATAGAAAAAATATCCGGCTGTAATTGCCCTAGCGTTCCTTCATATTGTGGGTTCCCAAGCATAATATCATCCAGTCCACAAATATGAATGTAGCTTTTATCGGGCATGGATACTCTGTCAACTTCATTTACTAAAAGTCTAAATCCTGCGTCTTCAATGGCTTGTTTGTAGATATTTGTTCCATATCCCCCATGATCATGATTACCATATATGGCATATTTTCCAAGAGGAGCCTGAAGCCTCTGTAAAATCGGGGGAATTCTTTCTGGATGCGGGTATTCATTAGGTACATCCATTAAATCTCCGGTAAATAATATAATAGTAGGCTTCAAATTATTTATGGTCACCATAAGCTGTTCCAGTTGTAATAAATCATAAGAGAGTCCAAGATGAATATCACTAAATTGTAAAATTTTTATTCCGTTAAAGCTTTTCGGAATGTTTTTAGAAGTAATTGTATGACGAACAATTTGCAGACGTCTAGGCTCAATATATTTGGCATATGTATACCCAAAAGACGTGGTGAGCAAAGACCCTAACGAAATAGACGCTAGTCCTTTCAAAAAAGATCGTCTTGTATACGTCTTTTTCATGCAAAATCAACCTATTCCTTATAGTTTTCAAGTTTTCATTATAGCATTGTTTTTTTTATCATCACAACGAGAAGTCTGCTTTTGAGTTAAATAGATAAAAGTTTCACTTTATTCAGAAAAAATAGTAAAATGATAGTTGTAAAACACTTACGTTTTGGGGAGGAATATAAATTGAAGAACAAGGTCGTAATTGTTACTGGCGGTTCAAGTGGAATGGGAAAACATATGGCGAAGCGATTTGCAGAACAAGGTGCTCATGTGGTAATTACAGGTAGGTCAGCCGATCGATTACAAGAGACAGAAAATGAAATTAAAACGTTTGATGGACAGGTACTTTCAGTGGTGATGGATGTACGCAATCCAGAAGATGTGGAACGAATGGTTCAAGAAACGGACAAGGCATTTGGCCAAATTGATTTTTTAGTTAATAATGCTGCAGGCAATTTTATATGTGCAGCTGAAGACTTATCCATTAACGGATGGAACAGCGTAATTAATATCGTATTAAATGGTACATTTTATTGCAGTTCCGCAGTAGGGAAATATTGGATCGATAAAGATACAAAAGGGGCCATTACAAACATTGTGGCTACATATGCCTGGAATGCAGGAGCAGGTGTTATTCATTCAGCTTGTGCCAAGTCAGGAGTTTTAACCATGACGCGCACGCTCGCAGTAGAGTGGGGAAAGAAATATGGTATACGGGTGAATGCAATTGCACCGGGGCCGATCGAGCGAACAGGAGGAGCCGATAAATTATTTGAGTCAGAAAAAATGAAAGCGCGTACATTAAATTCTGTACCATTAGGACGCCTTGGAACTCCTGAGGAAATAGCAGGATTAGCCAGTTTCTTATTCTCCGATGAAGCGTCTTATATCAATGGAGAGTGTATCACAATGGACGGGGGGCAGTGGCTAAATCAGCATCCTTTTTAAGGTTGGATACGTACTAAAAAGTACAAAGCAAACCGAGAAGGGCTAGCAAAATTATGCTATTCGTATTATACTAACGTAAAGTGAACAAGGAGAGGGGAGAGTTGAGTGGACCCGTTAGATGTATTAACAAACATAGAGAAAACTCTTCCGTATTATCAAGCAATTTTTAGTGCAGATGGACATAGAGTAATTGGCTATGAAGTGTTGGCGAGGTTTCAAAATGAAGGGGAAATTGAAAGTCTCGGCCCATTCTTTCATGATGATGCGATTCCGGATGAATATCGCATAGAAGTTGATTATGCTGTTTTAACACAAGCGCTCGAGCATATGTTGACCCAGGAAGAGCAATTTTTAATTTTTATTAATCAGAACCCTAATTTATTAATGAACGATCATGGAGAATCCTTGCTAGAATTATTGCAACTTTTCGAAAATAAAGGATTATCGCTTGATCGAATTGTTCTCGAAATTACAGAACACAATTTTAGTGGAGATTTGGAATCACTTCAACACTTACTAAAGTATTATCAAACATATGGTATTAAGATTGCAATTGATAATATAGGAAAAGAAAGTAGTAATCTAGACAGGATTGGGTTGCTTTCACCAGATATTTTAAAAGTAGATTTACATATTCTGAGACAAACGGACATGGCGCAGTCGTATCAAGACGTATTGTATTCTTTATCTCTGTTAGCAAGAAAAATGGGTGCTACGCTTCTATACGAAGATATAGAAGCCTCCTATCAGCTGCAATATGCATGGAGAAACGGAGGCAGGTATTTTCAAGGTTATTATTTACATAAGCCGGCTGCTGAACTTGTCGATCCGAACATCTTAAAGGATAAACTAAAGGAACGTTTTGAAATGTATATCGCTCATGAAAAGAAAAAGCTGCTTGCTGTTTACCAGCTGACAGAACGCTTTCAAGATAAAATGCAGCAGGTAATGACAAAGTGCAGAAAGCTAGAAACGTATGACGAGATGCTGCCTGTTATTGCAGAAGAACTATCCAACGTGTGTTTTCGCCTTTACATCTGCGATGAAAACGGATTTCAAAAGTCTTCTAACTATGTAAAGAAAAATGAGGATTGGATTCTTGAGCCTGAATATGTAAAGAAAAATTGGAGCTGGCGCCCATATTTTCTTGAGAATATTATTCGAATGAGCTATGAAAAAAAAGGCATATTATCAGATTTGTATAATGATATTGAAACAGGTGAGAATATCCGGACTTTTTCGTATCCGATTGATAATATGCACTATATATTCCTTGATATTTCATATTCTTTTTTATACGAAAGAGACGTTTTGTAGAGAATAAATAAGTTGAAGTTAAACCGGCAACCAGCAAAAGTGGTTGCCGGTTTTTTATGTTTTTTTAGAGGAGAACGACAGTCGATTATAGAGATATGCATAGGCAGGGGAAATTTCGGAATTCTAATAAAAAAGAAGTGAAGGAGCTGATTTAATTTGAAAAAAATATGCTTACTTGTCTTTTTGCTGATTGTCTTGTACTCAGGAAAATCTGTTCATGCAGAAGTATCAGGAGAGATTAGGCATGAAATCTTTATAAATTTGCAGGACGCTTATCAGGCTCAGCTAAGAGCTGCGTCTGCCCATACTAATCCAGGCGCTGTTCGTGAGCTGAAATTGTTTTTAGATGATGAGTATGCATCTGTATTTTTTAATGAGGCTCTCTTACAAAAAGCTCAAGGGTATGTCGGAGAGGGACCTGAATATTTACCACACTACATCCCTTTCTTTTCTTTCGATGAACAGACGAAGGTAGCTCTTCATTCCGACCAAAACAAAGCTTATGTCTATCAATTTTTTCCGGCCGTGCATAATGAACGGGTAAAATACCAAGATCATTATGAAATGATCACGTTAGTAAAAAAACAAGGGAAATGGAAAGTGCAAAAGTTTATATATAGTAAGTAACACTCAAAATAGCCGAGGAAAGCTTATTTTGAGTGTTTCTGTTACCCGATGTTAAGAAGCTTCTCAAGTGCTTGAAGATCAAATCCTCTGATAATTTCCTGGTCAACACGAATGGTCGGAGTGGAATAAGACTCTAACTCGGTAGTCATTCGTTTTCGAGCAGAAGCATCTTTAGATACGTCAAATTCTTTATACGAAACGTGATGATGCTGTAAAAACTGTTTAACAATTTCGCAAGGTGGGCAAGCTGGTTGTGTGTACAACTCTATAGATCTCAATGAAAGCACCTCCCTATATTAAAATGAATGGTGTTAAAGTAGAATGAAGTTTTGTATGATACATAGTATATCGCTATGTTATTATAATAAAAAACGACATATATCGCTATAATAAGGCATTTTCTTATGAAAAATCACGTAAAGTACTTGTGTTTTTTTAGTATGTGGCATATAGTGAAATGGTGTCTTTTAAGTATTAGTTTAGATAAAGTATTTATTTGAATTGATATTGTAGAAAAGTCGAATGCGTAATGATGTAATAGGTGAAAGGAGAGATTATATGTCACAATTACAAGGTATTTTAACTCGTCTTGTGAATCTCCGTGAGCAAGCAAGTGGAAGTGAAGCGCCACAACGCTTCTTCGAAGTAGAGGGAAAAAGAATTTGCAGCGTGAAATATCATGCAAAAACTGAAACATACGAACTTGAAGTATATCAAGATGGTGAAAAGCCAGCCGTTTATCAATTTGATAACGTTGATATGATTGCAATTGAAATTTTTGAACTTATTCATTAAGGGATAAAGCAAAACGAATGCCGCAAAGGATTTTATACTTTGCGGCATTTTTTTGTTACTGCGTATGGAGTTTTTGCGGTGGCTTCCGCCCTATTTTCCCGAGAAATATCGACAAAGTGATAGCAGATTTTCTGATAAATAGAAGGAACGGGTCGAATGCTGTAAAAAAATCAAGATAAAAAATTCAGATAATTATGAACTTTCGTTGACACTTGTTTTAAAAAAATCTAGACTTAACATATAAGGGAGAACATCGAGTGTGTCTGCTTCTATTCCCTCTTAAAGGTTCGCATTTACGTAAGCAAGCTATTTTCATTTTGTAGCTTGTTCTTTTTCTCTTTACACACGTGGAAGTTATGAGAAATGGAAGGAGAATGTATAAATGATTGATATTGATCACAATCAGTTAAATCAAATTGAACTTCGAGATTTGCTTGTCACTTCTGATAAAGTTGCTCATGTTCAAGTGGGAAATAATTTAGAACATGCTTTGCTTGTGTTAACAAAGACTGGTTATACGTCCATTCCCGTATTAAATCCAAGATTTCAGCTGCAGGGGTTCGTGAGCATGACGCTTATTTTAGATTCGATTTTAGGATTAAAGCGCATTGAATTTGAACGATTAGAAACCATGAAAGTAGAAGAAGTTATGAATCAAAATGTTCCTCGTGTCTCCATGAAAAAATCCGTATTAAAAGTCATAAATGCCATGATTAACCATCCTTTTTTGTGCGTAGAGAATGAAGATGGCATTTTTGAAGGGATTTTAACACGAAGAAATTTGTTAAAATCATTAAGAAGGCAGTCCATCATTCTCCCGAAAGAGTCATTTCAATAATTTTTTTAAGAAATCGTGTTTCAGCCTATCTTTCTCCGTTTTTTTCTTATATGATAAAGGTAAAATGAAAGTAAAAAGAGGCTTGAAAGGAATAACTGAATGCAATTAATAGAATGTCGAATGCTCGTTGTATTAGCTCAAGAATTAAATATGAGAAAAGCTGCAGAGAGATTATTTGTATCGCAACCAGCTTTATCACAGAGGCTGCAAACCATTGAAAAAGCATGGGATACACAAATCTTCATTCGTTCGCAAAAAGGACTGTCATTAACGCCTGCTGGAGAAAAGATTGTTCAATTTGCAAAAGAAGTGGTAGAAAAAGAAGATCGGGTTCGTGAGGACTTGCATCATTTAGATAATGAAGTATATGGTACACTCAAATTAGCGGTGGCTTCGATTATTGGACAGCACTGGCTGCCGGCGGTGTTAAAACGCTATATGGATCGTTACCCACATGCTAAAATCTCTCTTGTAACCGGCTGGAGCAGTGAAATGCTTCGCTATCTGTACGAAGATGAGGTACATATTGGAATCATACGCGGAAATCCGGATTGGAAAGGCGTCAAAGAACATTTGTTTACAGACCCTCTTTACCTAGTTGATTCAGAAATTGAAAGGGCAGCGGAAGTAGTAAACACTCATCGACCATTTATTCAATTTAAAAGTGACTCAACGTATTATCAAGAAATTTTAGAATGGTGGCATCGAGAGTTTCATACTACACCGAAGCGTACAATTGTAGTGGATCAGATTGAGACGTGTAAGCAAATGGCTTTGAATGGTCTTGGGTTCGCTATTTTACCATCGATTGCTATTAAAGAAGCTGGAAGCCATATTCACCGGACGCCGCTTCTGAAAGCAAATGGAGAGCCAATTACGCGAGACACTTCTTTAGTTGGATATGAATCAGCGTTTAAACTGAAGCAAGTTCGAGCATTTGTTGATATTGTACGTGAATATGTAAGAGAAACGGTCTAAAGCGAGCCCAGATGCTCGCTTTTTTTATTTGCAATCGTTATCTTTTTATTAAAACGATAATGATGCTTGTCATTGTGAAAGCATTTTGTTACATTAAATGAGACATTGCTTACTTAGGAGGAATACATAATGAAAATGATGGATGCTAATGAGATTATCTCATTTATTCAAAACAGCACAAAATCAACACCGGTAAAAGTTTACGTAAAAGGTGAAGTAGAAGGAATTGACTTTGGTTCATCTTCTAAAACATTCGTAACGGGCAACACAGGTGTAGTATTTGGTGAATGGAAAGAAATCAAAGCTGCTATTGAAGCAAACGAAGGAAAAATTGAAGACTACGTAATTGAAAACGATCGCCGCAACTCTGCGATTCCTTTATTAGATATGAAAGGAATTAAAGCTCGTATTGAGCCAGGCGCTATTATTCGCGATCAAGTTGAAATCGGCGACAACGCTGTTATTATGATGGGTGCATCTATTAACATCGGCTCGGTGATCGGTGAAGGAACAATGATCGACATGAACGTAGTACTTGGTGGTCGTGCGACAGTAGGTAAAAACTGTCACATCGGCGCAGGTTCTGTATTAGCTGGTGTTATTGAGCCACCTTCTGCAAAACCAGTTGTAGTAGAAGATGATGTAGTAATCGGTGCTAATGCTGTTGTTCTTGAAGGTGTAACAGTAGGTAAAGGTGCCGTAGTTGCTGCAGGTGCAATTGTGGTAGAAGATGTAGCTCCTTACACAGTAGTAGCAGGTACACCGGCTCGCGTTATTAAAGAAATTGACGAAAAAACAAAGTCTAAAACAGAAATCAAGCAAGAATTGCGTCAATTAAACGAAGAATAAGAAAAACGATCAGTTTGCGCTTTTTCTTTGCTGAATTAATAGGTTTTAGCGATTGGGATACTGAATCCTTGAACGTATCATATGGACAAGTTGGAAGCGTGGGCAACCACGCTTTCTTCTTTATTTCGTGAGGAGGACATACACATGGCTGAAAATGAATTTGTGAAAATAAGAAGAGAGCTACATAAAATTCCTGAATTAGGGTTTCAAGAGGTGAAAACACAGCGTTTTTTGCTTGATTATATTAACACTCTTCCGCAAGAGCGCTTAGAAGTAAAGACGTGGAAAACAGGACTCTTTGTTAAAGTACATGGTACAAACCCAACTAAAACAATAGGCTACCGAGCAGATATTGACGGTCTTCCTATCACGGAAGAAACGAATTATTCTTTTCAATCACAGCATGAAGGACTTATGCATGCCTGCGGACATGATATGCATATGGCCATTGGGCTAGGCGTACTAACTTACTTTGCTCAGCATGAAATCAAAGATAATGTACTGTTCATCTTTCAACCTGCAGAAGAAGGTCCAGGAGGAGCACAGCCAATGCTCGAAAGCGATATCATGAAAGAATGGCTTCCAGATTTCATCTTCGCCCTTCACGTAGCGCCTGAATATCCGGTTGGTTCGATTGCGCTGAAGGAAGGGTTGCTATTTGCTAACACGTCTGAGCTATTTATTGATTTAAAAGGAAAAGGCGGCCATGCTGCTTATCCACATACAACAAATGATATGGTAGTTGCTGCATGTCAGCTCGTTTCACAGCTTCAAACTATTGTTGCTCGCAACGTTGATCCGCTAGACAGCGCTGTAATTACAGTAGGAAAAATTCAAGGCGGGACGGTTCAAAATATTATTGCGGAGCGAGCTCGCATAGAAGGAACCATTCGCACGCTATCTCCTGAATCAATGACGCGTGTTAAAGAACGAATTGAAGCGATTGTTAAAGGAGTAGAAGTAGGGTATCAGTGTGAAACAGCCATTGATTATGGCTGTATGTATCATCAAGTATATAATCACCATGAAGTCACGCGAGAGTTCATGGAATTTGCCAAAGCGCAAACGGACGTGGATGTGATTGAGTGCAAAGAAGCAATGACAGGAGAAGATTTTGGCTATATGCTAAAAGATATTCCTGGATTTATGTTTTGGCTTGGCGTTCAGTCTGAATATGGGCTTCATCATGCAAAGCTGCAGCCTCATGAAGGCGCAATAGATATTGCGATTACACTTATTACAAAATATTTTGAACATAAAGGCAATCAATAAATCGTATAATCATTTTTCCTTATGGCTAAATTAATACCATGAGGAGGTGGGCAACGATGGCACGAATTGGTGTAGAATACGGTTTAACAGATGTACAAGCTGCACTTCAGCAGCTCGGACATGAAGTGGTACAATTACGCAACGAAAGTGATGCACAAGGGTGCGATTGCTGTGTTGTAACAGGACAGGATTCAAACGTAATGGGGATTTCTGATGCAGTAACGCAAGGCTCAGTTATTACAGCTAGCGGATTAACGGCAGAAGAAATTTGTCAGCAAGTAGGCAACAAGGTACAAGGGTAAAAGAAAGCCGAAGGATATAAATCCTTCGGCTATTTTTTATGCATGCTGAGGCTGCTTGGCATCTTCAGGCTGCTTTTTATCAATATTTACTTGATGAGGGAACGGAATATCAATACCGTTTGCGTCAAACGCTTCTTTAAACTCTTTGCGAAGCTGACGTTCAACTCCCCACTGTTCACCGTTTTTAGCTTTGCCAACTACACGAAGCACAACGTCCGATGCGCCTAGGCCTTGAACTCCTATCACGCTTGGACCTTCTACAATGTTTTCATTTGTTGCAGCAACGCGCTCGCATACTTTTTCTAGTACGGAAATAGCTTTGTCAATATCATCATCATACGAAATGCCAATATCAATCAACGCGCGCATATTGCCTCGGGAATGATTGCTTAAGCTTGTAATTTCACGGTTAGGCACATAGTGTAGAGTTCCATCAAATCCGCGAATTTGAGTAGTACGAAGACCTACTGATTCGACAATTCCTGAAAAACTTCCGGTTGTTACATAGTCGTCAACATCAAGCTGTTTTTCAAGAAGTAAAAAGAAACCTGTTACAACGTCGCTAACCAGTCCTTGAGCACCGAACCCGATTGCTAGACCAACAACTCCGGCACCAGCTAATAAAGCTGTCGCGTGGATATTTACTGCTTCAAGCAGCATAACGACAAAAATAAAAATAAGTACATATGAAAACACATTAACGGTTAAACTTTTGAGTGTGAGCATACGTCCGCGCGTAGCATTTTCGCGCTCGCTCATTTTTTCAAAGGAACGTTCAATAACTTTTTTACCAATTGCTCGTACAAGTAAAAATACAATGGTAATGGCAATGAGTTTTAACACAATAACTCCAGCATTGGTAAGAAGCTGTTCCCAGTTGATGTCTTGCATCTTAAACATTAGTTGTTCATCCTTCCTATGTTCTGTTTCAATATTAATAAGTGGGAATTTATTCTCTGGAAAAGATTTTGTAAGAGTATGAGCACATTTGTTTATTCCCGATATTAGACATGCTAAACTGAGAAGGTAAATAAATGCAACCCTTTTATAGCATTTTTTTGCTGAAGTCAGGGTTTAATTTGCCCTAAAGGCGGGCATAACAACTATGTTACCATTATAAGGTGTTGTTTAAATTCATTCTTAATTAATATTGACTAAAAAAACAATATCCATTATAATGAAAACCGTTATAACAGTACATAAGTGAGAATGTTTTATACATTTTCTCATTTAATAATTATTTGGAGGGATCATGTATGCCAGAACGTATGGTAGGTAAACAAGCTCCACGCTTTGAAATGGAAGCTGTATTATCAAACAAAGAATTCGGTAAAGTTAGCTTAGAAGAAAATATTAAAAATGACAAATGGACAGTATTATTCTTCTATCCGATGGACTTTACATTTGTATGTCCAACAGAAATCACTGCACTTTCTGACCGTTATGATGAGTTTGAAGATCTTGACGCAGAAGTAATCGGTGTTTCTACAGACACAATCCATACACACTTAGCTTGGATCAACACTGATCGTAAAGATAATGGTTTAGGTGATCTTAAATATCCATTAGCAGCTGATACAAATCACGTTGTTTCTCGTGAGTACGGCGTTTTAATTGAAGAAGAAGGTGTAGCACTTCGCGGTTTATTCATCATCAGCCCAGAAGGCGAATTACAATATTCAGTTGTAAACCACAACAATATTGGCCGTGACGTTGATGAAACTTTACGTGTTCTTCAAGCGTTACAAACTGGCGGACTTTGCCCAGCTAACTGGAAACCAGGTCAAGCTACTTTAAACGCGTAAGCACAACGTTTAAAAGGTCTAACGTCCACGTTAGGCCTTTTTTTCATCGGATAATAAAGAACATATAGTTAATAATAGTGAAAATAAGGGAGGCTTTTATTCATGAAATTACGTCAGCCAATGCCTGAGTTAACGGGCGCTACAGAATGGTTAAACGGAGAGGTTACAAAAGAGCAGCTAATCGGCGAAAAGCCAACGCTTATTCATTTTTGGTCAGTAAGCTGTCATTTATGTAAAGAAGCAATGCCTCAAGTAAATGAATTTCGCGACCAATACAAAGATCAATTAAACGTAGTAGCAGTTCATATGCCGCGCTCTGAAGATGATTTAGACTTATCAAAAATTAAAGAAGTAGCAGCAGAACATGATATTACGCAGCCAATTTTTGTAGACAGTGAGCATAAATTAACGGATGCATTTGAAAATCAGTATGTACCGGCATATTATGTATTTGACAAAACAGGTCAGCTACGCCACTTCCAAGCTGGTGGAAGCGGTATGAAAATGCTTGAAAAGCGCGTGAATCGTGTATTAGGCGAGAACGAATAAATACAGGCAGTTGTAACAGGTGAAAAGCATTCGATGCTTAGTAGAACTTGCATCGAATGTTTTTCTTTTTTGTGTGTAGGAAGTAACTGATAAAGGAAATATAAAAATGTGGATTTTTTCTTGTGAGTTTACACCATACTAACACTAACAACATGATACGAAACTTACTATTGGAGGTAATTTACATATGAAATTAGGTATGATTGGCTTAGGGAAAATGGGAGCAAACTTAGTATTGAATTTACTAGATCATAACCATTCTGTGGTAGCATTCGATGTGAATAACGAAGCCGTACAGAAAGTAGCAGAAAAGGGAGCAGAAGGCGCTTCTTCCATTAAAGAATTAGTGAGCAAATTAGAGAAACCACGCATTGCTTGGGTCATGGTTCCGGCTGGAGAGCTCACAGAAAAAGTAATTTCTGAGCTCCAAGAACTACTTGAAGAAGGAGATATGATTATTGAAGGCGGTAATTCTAAGTATAAAGATTCTGTACGACGTGCTGCAGCTTCTGCTGAAAAAGGAATTCACTACTTTGATGTCGGAACAAGCGGCGGAATGGAAGGTGCCCGAAACGGTGCTTGTATGATGATTGGGGGAGATAAAGAAGCATTTGCTACAATCGAACCTATTTTCCGCGACATCAACGTAGAAAACGGCTATCTTTATTCAGGTGCAGCAGGAAGCGGCCACTTCTTGAAAATGGTTCATAACGGAATTGAGTACGGAATGATGCAAGCAATTGCTGAAGGTTTTGATGTGTTAGAGAAAAGTGAATTTGACTATGATTATGAAGCTGTAGCCCGCGTATGGAATAATGGCTCTGTTATTCGCTCATGGTTAATCGAATTAATGGAACGTGCATTTTCAAAAGATGCAAAACTTGACAGTATTAAAGGAGTTATGCATTCTTCCGGTGAAGGAAAATGGACGGTTGAATCAGCTTTAGATTTACAAGTGCCAACGCCAGTTATTGCTCTATCGTTAATGATGCGCTATCGCTCACTTGAAGACGATACGTTTACAGGTAAAGTAGTTGCCGCTCTTCGCAATGAGTTCGGCGGACACGCAGTAGAAAAACAATAAAAAAAGAGGCTGGAACAAACGTATTTTAGACGAAGTGAAAAACGACCCATTGATCAACATGTTTGATTAGTGGGTCGTTTTTTGTTATAGTGAATAGTTTCGTCTGTTTAGATCCTTCTAGCAGTTGATAGGAGTGCAAGTTGGCCGCCCGCGCAAAGTCTTGCATGGAAATCAACTGCGGTATCACAAGCAGCTCAACTAATGTATTCCATTTGTTCGTCTTTAGAGTGGATTCATTTAATTATATCACAGCCTCTTTTTTTATGACTATTTACCTTTTTTTGAAAAATTATCTAAAAATTATGGTAATTTATTTCGGGAACCGATATATTTAAATATGTGTGCCACATTTTAGCTAAAGGAAGGACGGGGTATATGGAAACGTTTAAAAAATTAAAAGATTTTTATTTGCCGTACCGAAAGTACTTTTTTTATTCTGCTATTTGCTTGTTGTTTGTAACCTCCATCACTGTGATTTACCCTATTGTGTTGCAATATACGATTGACCATATTGTGTTAGGAAAAAAATATCAGCTAGTCGATAATGTAGCATTTATTTTTATTGCGCTGATGATTGTCAAAGGAACCTTTACATATATTCAGCAATATTACGGCGACTTATTTGGAATTAAGTCCGTGTATACTCTTCGCAATAAACTTTACCGCAAACTTCAGTATTTACCGTTTTCTTACTATGACAATGCTAAAACAGGGGACTTGATGTCCAGGTTGACAGCTGATGTAGAAGGATTTCGTTTTTTTCTATCTTTTGGCTTCTCAGAATTAATTCGCTTCGTTATTTTACTTACTGCCAGCTTTTCCGTTATGTTCTATTACTCTATTTCACTCACTCTCGTCACAATCTGCCTGCTGCCTTTTTTAGGGGTAGCTGTTTATCGTTTTGATAAACGCGTTCATCCAGCGTTTCGCTTAATTCGCCAATCGTTTGGGGAACTTAATACAAATGTTCAAGAAAATATAAGCGGTATACAAACGGTCAAGTCATTATCAAGAGAAAAATTTCAAACCTCTAAATTTAACGACTCCAACGGAGTTTATAAAAATCGAAATATTGAAACCGCGAATGTGTGGGCAACTTATTTCCCCTTAATGGAGTTTATAGGAAACTTATCTATTGTTGGTCTCCTTGCGTACGGAGGAGCGCTTGTTATGAACGGAAGCGTACGTCCGGGAGAGCTTGTTGCTTTCTTTAGCTTAACCTCTTATTTAATGTGGCCTATTATGAATCTAGGGTTTGTTATCAATATGTTTTCACAGTCTAAAGCTTCAGGTGAAAGGCTGCTAGAAATTTTAGAAGAAGAAGAAAAAGTCCATGAGCATGCCGGAAGTTTCTCTATTAATGGAACGGTCGAGTTTCAACATGTTAGCTTATCCTATCCAAACGAAGAAAAAAAGTCGCTTGAGAACATATCTTTTTCTGCTTCTAAAGGAAAAGTAGTAGGTTTAATCGGAGCAACTGGATCCGGCAAAACAAGCTTAACCCAGCTGCTCACGAGGTTTTACGAACCGACTTCAGGACGAATCTTAGTTAACCATCGTCCGATTAAAGAGTATCCGCTTCCTGTTCTTCGGAAAGAGATTGGCTTTGTACTTCAAGAAACCTTTTTGTTCTCAAGCAGTATAGGAACCAATATTTCCTATGGCGTGCCGGGTATTTCTAGAGAAGACATTATTGATGCTGCAAAACGAGCGCAGGCGCATGACTTTATTATGGAGCTTCCGGATGGGTATGACACGATGCTGGGAGAGAGAGGACTGGGGTTATCAGGCGGACAAAAGCAGCGCATTGCGATTGCACGAGCGCTTATCTTAAACCCTAGCATCTTAGTATTAGATGATGCCACGAGTGCTGTTGATATGAAAACAGAAAGAGAAATTCAATTGGCTTTAAAAGAAGTGATGAAAAATCGTACTACGTTTATTATCGCACACCGCCTTTCTTCTTTGCGACATGCCGATGAAATCTTAGTCTTGCATGAAGGTCAAATAAAAGAGAGAGGAAGCCATGAAACGCTCATTCAAAAGGAAGGGATTTATAAAAATATTTATGGCATTCAATATGAAAGCAATACGTCAGTGATGAACGTATAACAAGGGAGGAATAGAATGGAAGCCGAAAGAAATAAAGTTGTGCGAGAGCGCTTTTATTATCAAACAGATCAAATCATTGATAAGATGTTTAACTGGAAGCAAATGTCCCGCTTGTTTCGTTATCTTCATCCATATCGAAAAAACTTGCTTCCTTTCTCGTTTCTTATGGTCATTATCACAACGGTCATTAGACTCGCTATTCCTATTTTGATAGGTGTATATACGCTTGATCATGCTGTGAAAGATAAAAATAGCACGCTGCTCATGCAGTTAGTTTTCATAATCTTTAGCTTGTATGTACTATCTTATATTTCGAATATTTTTCGAATTAAATGGATGAACCAACTCGGGCAGCACGTTATATATGATTTAAGAAAACATTTATTTACGCATATTCAAGGGCTGTCGCACCGGTTTTTTGATACGCGTTCAGGAGGCTCTATTCTTGTAAGGATCATGAATGATATTAACTCTCTTCAAGATTTATTTACCAACGGGGTAGTTAACCTGTTTATGGATCTCTTATTGTTAGTTGGGATTGTAGTTATATTATTTTCTCTCAGTCCTGCTTTGACATGTGCTGTTTTAATCATTTTACCGATTATGTTTTTGATTTCCACAAAGCTGAGAAGAAGAATTCGTCGGTCGTGGCAAGTTGTTCGTATGAAGCAGTCAGTATTAAATTCACATTTAAATGAGAGTATTCAAGGCATTCGCGTCACTCAATCATTTGCTCAAGAACAAGAAAATATGCTGTTTTTTGAGCGCATAAACAGTGAAAATTACGAGAGCTGGAGGCAAGCTACTCGAAAAAATGCCATGTTTCGACCGTTTGTAGAACTCACAAATGCTGTCGGAACGGCTATTTTAATTTGGTTCGGTGCTGTACTTATTCAAGATGAACGGCTAACAATTGGTATTTTTGTATCATTTGCTTTTTATCTTGGAATGTTTTGGGAACCGATTTCTCGTTTAGGGCAAGTGTATAATCAATTATTAATGGGAATGGCTTCATCCGAGCGTATTTTTGAATTTCTAGATGAAAAACCTCTCGTCGCAGATTTGGAAACCGCTACGTCTTTAGAGGATATGAAAGGAAAAGTCGAGTTCAAACACGTCTCATTTTCCTATGATGGGAAGCGGAAAGCTTTAAACAACGTATCAATTGACATAAAAGAAGGCCAGACGGTTGCTTTAGTGGGGCATACTGGATCTGGAAAAACGTCCATTGCTAATTTAATCACACGTTTTTATGATGTGAACGAAGGGCAGATTTTAATTGATAATATGCCTATTCAAGATATTACATTAGCGAGTTTACGAGCGCAAATTAGTATTGTGCTGCAAGAAACCTTTATTTTTTCAGGAACTATTATGGAAAACATTCGGTTTGGAAAACCGAATGCTACTGATGATGAAGTGATTAAGGCCGCGGAAGCGGTAGGGGCTGCAGATTTTATAAAGCGTCTGAAAAAAGGCTATGATACGGAAGTAGAAGAGCGAGGAAACGTCTTATCCGTGGGAGAGCGTCAATTGATTTCATTTGCTCGAACGCTGTTGGCTAATCCTCGTATTATCATTTTAGATGAAGCAACAGCAAGCATCGATACAGAAACAGAAGTGAAGATTCAACAGGCGCTTAAAACGCTATTAAAAAACAGAACGGCCATCATGATTGCTCATCGGTTATCTACTATACGAGAAGCAGATAACATCATTGTATTAGATCACGGAAGCATTATTGAAACAGGGAATCACGGGGAACTTATGCAGCAAAAAGGCGTATATTATTACCTTGTTCACACCCATGCTACAGCTTAAAAAACAGAGGGAGCTAATCCTTCTGTTTTTTTATGAGTGTGAGAAATAGTAAAGAGATATAAGCATTGTTAACGGGAAAATGAGGTTGATACAAAAGAATTGTGGTAAAATAACGGTAGTTCAGATTTTTTCCTGTACATAATGGAGGAATTCAAATGAAAAAAGAATTTGCAGTCATCGGATTAGGTAGATTTGGTGGAAGTATTTGTAAAACATTAAGCGATCAAGGAATGGAAGTTCTGGCGATTGATATTGATGAAGAAAAGGTAAATGAGTACGCTAACGTTGCTTCCCACGCAGTAGTAGGCGATTCAATGGATGAAGGGGTTCTAAAAAGCTTAGGAATTCGTAATTTTGATCATGTTATCGTAGCTATTGGTGACAATATTCAGGCGAGTATTTTGACGACCCTTATACTAAAAGAGCTGGGCGTTGAAAAAATAACGGTAAAAGCGCAAAATGATTATCATGCCAAAGTATTATCAAAAATTGGTGCCAATTTTATCGTGCATCCCGAACGAGATATGGGACGAAGAATTGCCAATAACATGATTTCAAACAGCGTGCTGGATTATTTAGAGCTATCTGAAGAACACAGCATTGTCGAATTAGTAGCGAGCAAAAGAATGGCTGGCAATACGCTGATTGAGTTAGACATTCGTGCGAAATATGGCATTAACATTGTAGCCATTAAGCGTGATCGAGATATCATCGTTTCTCCTCAGGCTTCCGAAACGATTCAAGAAGGGGACGTGTTGATTGTTATTGGAGCAGATGCAGATATCAACCGCTTCGAAAATAAATTTGCCAGTGCTTAATAAAAAAGAGCAGATGCGATTGCATCTGCTTTTTTTCTTGTATTAAACCTCCATAATGATTGGTAAAATCATTGGACGGCGCTTTGTTTTTTCGTAAAGGAATGGAGCCAAAGTGTCTGTGATTTCATTTTTAATCTCAGACCATTGTGACGTACGACGTTCCATCACTTTGTTCAAGTGTTTTGTAATAAGAGATTGTGCATCATTAATTAAGTCACCAGATTCGCGCATATAAACAAAACCACGAGAGATAATGTCTGGACCAGCAGCGATCTTGAAGTCTTTCATATTGATGCTTACAACGACAATAACAAGACCTTCTTCAGATAAAATGCGGCGGTCACGAAGTACGATATTTCCAATGTCACCGATTCCGCTTCCGTCAATATATACAGAGCCTGAAGGGATTTTGCCGGCTACTGAAGCTTCGCTGTCGCTTAAAGCTAGCACCTCTCCATTATCCATAATGAAGCAGTTTTCTTCAGGAACTCCACAGTCTGTTGCAAGTTTGATGTGCATCTTCTGCATGCGATACTCACCGTGAATTGGCATAAAGTATTTTGGCTTCATTAGGCGAAGCATTAATTTTTGCTCTTCCTGTCCACCGTGTCCAGAAGTATGGATATCGTTTAGAGCACCGTGAATAACCTCTGCTCCCGCACGGAATAGCATATCAATTGTTTTGCTAACACTTACTGTATTTCCTGGAATAGGTGAAGATGAGAATACAACCGTATCTCCAGGGATAATTTGAATTTGGCGGTGAGTACCATTTGCAATTCTAGATAGCGCTGCCATCGGTTCACCTTGGCTGCCTGTACATAAAATAGTCACGCGGTTAGCTGGAATTCGGTTAATTTGAGAAGGCTCAATGAACGTATCTTTTGGACATGAAATATATCCAAGCTGTTGGCCAATCTCAATAGCTGCTTCCATACTGCGTCCGAATACAGCAACTTTACGGTTATGCAATACGGCTGCTTCCACTACTTGCTGTAAGCGGTGAATATTTGAAGCAAACGTTGCAAAAATAATACGGCCGTCTACTTTACGGAAAATGTCATGAATGCTGTCACCTACGCGGCGCTCAGACATCGTAAAGTTAGGAATTTCACTGTTTGTACTGTCTGAAAGCAAGCATAGAACGCCTTCTTTACCGATTTCAGCCATTTTTGTTAAGTTAGCCGGTTCGCCCACTGGTGTAAAATCAAACTTGAAATCTCCTGTATGTACGATTTGTCCGTTTGGTGTTTTTACCACAATTCCGTAAGAATCAGGAATACTGTGAGTTGTACGGAAGAACGTTACCGATGTTTTACGGAATTTAATTACGTCATCTTCAGTAATTTCATGAAGCTGAGCTGTACGAAGCAACCCATGCTCGTCTAATTTGTTGCGAAGAAGCCCAAGGGCTAATTTCCCTGCATAAATAGGAATGTTTAATTCTCTTAATAAGTAAGGAATTCCGCCGATGTGATCTTCATGACCATGTGTAACGAAAAGGCCACGGATTTTATCTGCATTTTTTACTAAATAACTGTAGTCAGGAATAACGTAGTCAATTCCTAAAAGCTCATCTTCAGGGAATTTAATTCCTGCATCAATAAGAATAATTTCATCTTGAAACTGTACGGCATACGTGTTTTTACCGATTTCGCCTAGTCCACCCAGGGCGAAAACTGCCGTTTGATTATTTTTTACAAATTTCATTTTCATCATATCTCCAATACTTTAAAATCTTCATGCTGTTGTTCATATTCTAGATAGTCTCCAGTCACTGCTTGAACAAACTCAATATTAATTGAACGCGCTTTTAACTTTTTACGAACGTCACGCTCAGAATCTGCGTTCACATACACTGTTTTTGTATTTTCACGTACAGCTACTTCACTCATTTTTTCTTGAAAATAAACTTTAAAAATCATAACAAAAATCTCTCCTTAATTCCGAAATTCAAATAACTTATTTTATTATATTATAAAATGTGTATGTATTTCATGTATTTTCTAAAGAAACTTGCTTTCACTACATTTTAGTCATCTAAATATAACAAGTCAATTAATTATAGAATAATATTAATAGGAAACGGATACAAGACTATATTTTCCGGGCGTATAAAAAATAAGGGCTATTCCATTGTACGATGCAGACACACACTCTGCAAATTTTACAACAGAAAGCCCTAAAAAAATCGATTATGCCATCGTTTTTTTACGCAATAATTCATTCCAGCGTTTTAGCAGCCTTTTTCGAAAATCTTTTAACATGATTTTTCAGCTCCTTTGTTTTTTTGCGATACCTGCCTGTCTCTCTCTGTACTTTTATTATATGATGAAAAGGGAGAGGTTTCTCGTGGTTAAATATGGAAAAATTGTAAATGAGGCCGTCCATTTATAGAGAAACCAGCGCTTGTTTGATATAATTGGAAAGGCTTAACAAAGAGATAAAAAATTATAAAAAATAAGGTGATAAACGTGGAACGAAAGATTATTTTTTTTGATATTGATGGAACGTTATTGGATCATGATAAAAAACTGCCTGCTTCTACAAAAAAAGCTGTCCAGCTGTTAAAAGAGCAGGGGCATGAAGTGGCAATTGCAACTGGAAGGGCTCCTTTTATGTTTAAAGATCTGCGTGAAGAGTTGGATATTCAAACATATATTAGCTTTAATGGTCAGTACATTGTTTTAAATGGAGAAGTTCTTTATAAAAACCCGTTAAATAAAGAAGAGCTTCAAGATTTAACAGCTTTTGCTGTTGAGCACGATCACCCTGTCGTATACATGGATCATGAAGATATGAAATCAAACATTGAATTTCATGATTATATCGAATCCAGCATCAGCACGCTGAAAATTGGATTTACCCACCCTCACCACGATCCTACTTATTTCAAAGGGCGTGAAATTTATCAATCCCTCTTATTCTGTACAGCGGGAGAAGAAGCTCCTTATGAAGAAAAATTTAAGAAATTTGATTTTATTCGCTGGCATGAATTTTCAACTGATGTTCTGCCAAAAGGTGGATCAAAAGCGCGAGGAATTGAGACCATGATTGAAAAGCTTGGCTTTGACAAAAAAGATGTATATGCATTCGGAGACGGCTTAAACGATATCGAAATGCTGGAATTTGTCGGAAATGGCGTAGCGATGGGAAATGCGGAAGAAGTCGTGAAAGAAGTTGCTAATCTTGTTACAAAAGATGTAGCAGAAGATGGTATTCTCCACGGATTAGAGCTAGTAGGATTATTAAAGTAAGAAAAAACGCGAGCTCTGGCTCGCGTTTTTTAGCGTTCATATGGAAAAGCATTTTCAGGTTCTTGAAATGGACTTTCTTTATTAATGTAATCATAAAACATAATTCCGTCTAAATGATCAATTTCGTGCTGAAATACGACAGCAGGAAGGCCCTTCAAACGAATTTTGACTTCTTCGCCTTCAAGCGTTGTGCCTTTTACTGTGATACGTGCATATCGAGGAACAAATCCTGGGATATCTTGATCGACAGACAAGCAGCCTTCACCGCCTGTAAGATATGTCTTTTCAACTGAGTGGCTAATGATCTTAGGGTTAAATAATGCATAGCTGTATAGCTTGCCTTTTTCATCCGTAACGTGTACCCCAATCATTCGTTTTGATACATTGATTTGAGGAGCGGCAAGCCCGATACCAGATCGCAGTCCATATTTAGCAGCAATTTCAGGATCTTGGCTGTTTTTTACATATTCTAATAAGCTATGTAAAATCTTTTTGTCTTCTTCAGAAGCAGGTAACGGTACTTCTTTTGCTACTTCTCGCAGCGTTGGGTGTCCGTCTTGAATAATATCATTCATTGTAATCAACTTTCACATCTCCCTAGGCTATTTTATAGGTATAAAGTGTACCAAATCCGTATAAAAAAGTCATTACCTCGACCTTCACCACATAAATGTTTCTACTAATTATATGTATCAAACATATGGAAAAACATGCATAAGAAAAAATAAAAGCGACCGTTAGCCGCTTTTATTGTATAATTACCAGCCGCCACAGCTGCAGCCGATAATAACTAATAAAATGAACAGTACGATTAATAACACAAAACCTTTATTAGAACCGCCGCAGCCATATCCACCATAACCCAACATAATATAACCTCCCGTAGTTATCAATCCCAAGGTAAAAAGTAATAAACTCCCTTTTTTTCACGATTGGGTTAGTATAATATATTAAAAGGTGGAAAAAGGGTGTAGATAAATTGCTAATTTCCTACAAAAATTGTATAATGACCCATGAATAAGGGAGGATTTACCAGATATGAAATGCGTCGGAAGATATATAGTTATCGGCATTGCTGCTATGTCACTAGCAGGCTGTGCAGAAGGCTCATCGCCTGAACTTGAAGTATATAATGGATTAGAAAAAGTGGTAGCCCAAGAAAAGCAATTTGCTGATCAGCAAAAACCGTTAGCTGACTTAGAACAGCAAGAAAATGCGATATACGACCAAATTATTGAGCTAGGAATTAAAGATAAAAAGAAAATAAAAAATAAAGCACAAAAAGCGCAGCAGTTATTAGATGAGCGTGAAAGTAAATTACAAAAAGAAGAAAAAAGCATCAGCGCTTCGCAAAAACAGTTTGAAGCAACAGAGCCAAAGATCCAAAAGCTAGAGGATGGGAAAGCAAAAGAAGAGGCGCTTGAACTATCTTCGTTAATGAAGAAGCGTTATAAGGCCTACCAGTCCTTACATGACGCCTATCTTCATTCCATTGAATTAGATCGTCAGCTATATACGCTCTTTGAAAAAGACAATGTGAAATTAGAGAATCTTGAAACACAAATCGCTTCGATCAATACTACTTATAAAGAAGTTGAAAAGAAAAAAGAAGCGTTTAACACATTAACAGCTGACTATAACAAAGCCAAAGAGGATTTTTATAACAAAACGAAGTTAAAGGTGAAAGATAGCGAGGATAAATGAGGAGGCCTGTGAAGTTTACAGGTCTTTTTTTTGGCTGAAAAGGAAGGTTTTCTGAAATAAAGAAAGAGTTTCGACATGATTCAAGTAAAAATTACAAAAGGTTATTGTTTTAAAAAATCGTTTATTTGTGGCAAGATAGGAGTTGTGCAGACGTAAAAAAAGAGAAGGTTATTATAAAACATATAATACAGTTTGTGTCTGTGTAATAGTACAGCATGTCTTTTTTATGTGTTTTATTTCACAAACTAAAAAAGCGTAATTTCTTGATGTAAATGCATTGACGAACTGTTTTAGTGTATTGTAAACTAGGTAGCGTAGTAAGTGTTGTATTAATCATTTTTGCAAAATAATTAATACAGTTTAACGAAACGCTCGTTTCGCTTAAACTTTCCTTTTACGTAAATGTTTGCACAGAATTCGCTGGGGAATACATAGAAATGTTAAGGATTAGCGAATTCAAAAAGCTACTCGACAAAATATGACTTTTACTTGTCCATTTGGGACATTCTAAAAGCGTGTATGTTTGTTTGATTAGTAAAATGAATTTATACGGCTTAAATGAAAGGAAGAGGTGACTTAGATGGCTGCTAAAACTAAAAAGGCTATTATTGATGTATCAAAGCAACTTGATAAAATCGCTGAGCAGTACCAAACGTTCCAAATTCTTAATGAAGAGGGCGAAGTAGTAAATAAATCAGCGTTGCCAGATTTATCTGACGAAAAATTAAAAGAGTTAATGACTCGCATGGTATACACTCGTATTCTTGATCAACGTTCAATTTCATTGAACCGTCAAGGTCGTTTAGGTTTCTATGCACCAACTGCTGGGCAAGAAGCTTCTCAAATCGCTTCACATTTCGCATTAGAAAAAGAAGACTTCATTTTACCTGGGTACCGTGATGTGCCTCAGTTAATTTGGCATGGTCTTCCACTATATCAAGCGTTCTTATTCTCACGTGGTCATTTCCACGGTAACCAAGCGCCAGAAGGTGTAGATATACTTTCTCCACAAATCATCATCGGTGCACAAATCGTGCAAACTGCTGGTGTGGCACTAGGTCTTAAAAAGCGCGGTAAAAAAGCAGTAGCAATCACTTATACAGGTGACGGCGGAGCTTCACAAGGTGACTTCTACGAAGGTATGAACTTCGCAGGTGCATTCAAAGCTCCAGCAATCTTTGTTGTACAAAACAACCGCTTTGCAATTTCAACACCAGTTGAAAAGCAATCTGCAGCACGTACAATCGCTCAAAAAGCAGCGGCTGTTGGTATCCCAGGCGTTCAAGTAGACGGTATGGATGCACTAGCAGTATACGTTGCAGTAAGCGAAGCTCGTGAGCGTGCAGTAAACGGTGAAGGTCCAACTTTAATTGAAACATTAACTTACCGTTATGGTCCACATACAATGGCTGGTGACGATCCAACTCGTTATCGTACAGCTGAGCTTGACACTGAGTGGGAAAAGAAAGATCCACTTGTTCGCTTCCGTAAATTCTTAGAAGCTAAAGGCATCTGGAATGAAGAAGAAGAAAACAAAGTAATCGAGCAAGCTAAAGAAGATATCAAACAAGCTATTAAGAAGGCTGACGATTATCCAAAACAAAAAGTTACAGATTTAATGGAAATCATGTACGAAACTATGCCTTCAAACTTACAAGAGCAATATGAAATCTACAAAGAGAAGGAGTCGAAGTAAGCCATGGCGCAAATGACAATGATTCAAGCGATTACTGATGCGTTACGCACAGAAATGAAAAACGACGAAAACGTATTAGTTTTTGGTGAAGACGTTGGCGTAAACGGTGGAGTATTCCGTGCGACTGAAGGTCTTCAACAAGAATTCGGCGAAGATCGCGTATTCGATACGCCATTAGCTGAATCTGGTATCGGTGGTCTTGCTGTGGGTCTATCGACTCAAGGTTTCCGTCCGGTTCCTGAAATTCAATTCTTTGGTTTCGTATACGAAGTACTTGATTCTGTATCAGGTCAAGCTGCACGTATGCGCTACCGTTCTGGCGGTCGCTGGAATGCACCAATCACATTCCGTTCACCATTCGGTGGAGGCGTTCATACACCAGAACTTCACGCTGATAGCTTAGAAGGTATCGTAGCATCTCAACCTGGTTTAAAAGTTGTAATTCCTTCAACTCCATACGATGCAAAAGGTCTTTTAATTTCATCAATTCGTGATAACGATCCGGTTGTATACTTAGAGCACATGAAGCTTTACCGTTCATTCCGTCAAGAAGTACCTGAAGAATCATACACAATTGATTTAGGTACAGCTGATGTGAAACGTGAAGGTACAGACGTAACGCTTATCGCTTACGGTGCAATGGTACACTCATCATTAAAAGCAGCTGAAGAACTAGAAAAAGAAGGTATCTCTGCTGAAGTAGTGGACTTACGTACAGTTCAACCTTTAGATATCGATACAATTCTTGCATCAGTTGAAAAAACTGGTCGCGTAGTAGTAGTTCAAGAAGCTCAAAAACAAGCTGGTATCGCAGCTAACGTTGTAGCTGAAATTAACGATCGTGCAATCTTAAGCTTAGAAGCACCAGTATTACGTGTAACAGCACCGGATACTGTGTTCCCATTCTCTCAAGCTGAGGGCGTATGGTTACCAGACCACAAAGATATCGTTGAAACAGCTAAGAAAGTACTTGAATTTTAATTAGCATTTTACTGTGATAGAAATCAGCTTTGTGCTGATTTCTGTCTTAGATAAAATAAACACTAACAAATTGAACGCAACTAACTAGGAGGGTGAAGACACGTGGCATTTGAATTTAAACTGCCGGATATCGGTGAAGGTATCCACGAAGGTGAAATTGTAAAATGGTTCGTAAAAGCTGGAGATGAAATTGATGAGGATGATGTACTAGCAGAAGTACAAAATGACAAAGCTGTTGTTGAAATCCCATCTCCTGTAAAAGGTAAAGTATTAGAAGTAAAAGTTGACGAAGGTACAGTAGCTACTGTAGGACAAGTTATCGTTACTTTTGATGCTCCTGGATACGAAGACTTAAAATTCAAAGGTGACGATCATGATGATGCACCAGCAGAAGAAGCTAAAGAAGAAGCTTCAACTGAAGAAGTGACTGAAGAAGCAACGGCTCCTGCAGCACAAGCTGATGTTGATCCTAACCGTAAAGTAATTGCTATGCCTTCAGTGCGCAAATATGCTCGTGAAAAAGGTGTAGACATTAAAGCTGTTCCTGGTTCAGGTAAAAACGGACGTATTGTTAAAGATGACATCGATGGCTTCCTATCTGGTGGTTCTACAGCTACAGCAACTGCTGAAGCTCCAGCTAAAGAGGAAACTGCTTCAGCTGAACCAAAAGCAGCAGCAGCACAAGCTATTCCTGAAGGCGACCTACCAGAAACTCGCGAGAAAATGAGCGGTATCCGTCGTGCAATCGCAAAAGCTATGGTTAACTCTAAACACACTGCTCCACACGTAACATTAATGGATGAAATCGATGTAACAGCTCTTGTTGCTCATCGTAAAAAATTCAAAACAGTTGCAGCAGATCAAGGTATTAAATTAACATTCTTACCTTACGTGGTAAAAGCGTTAACTTCAGCACTTAAGAAGTTCCCAGCTCTTAACACTTCAATCGATGACTCTACTGATGAAGTAATTCAAAAACATTACTACAACATCGGTATCGCTGCTGACACTGAAAAAGGTCTTTTAGTACCAGTTGTGAAAAATGCTGATCGTAAATCTGTGTTCGAAATTTCTGATCAAATTAACGACCTTGCTGGAAAAGCACGTGATGGTAAATTAGCTCCTGCTGAAATGAAAGGCGCTTCTTGTACAATCACAAATATTGGTTCTGCTGGTGGACAATGGTTTACTCCTGTTATCAACCACCCAGAAGTTGCAATTCTAGGTATCGGACGTATCGCTGAAAAACCAGTTGTACGCGACGGTGAAATTGTAATTGCTCCAGTATTAGCATTATCACTAAGCTTTGACCACCGTATTATCGATGGCGCAACAGCTCAAAACGCTCTTAACCAAATCAAGCGTTTATTAAATGATCCAGAATTATTATTAATGGAGGCGTAATAAATGGTAGTAGGAGATTTCCCAATCGAAACTGATACTCTTGTCATTGGTGCTGGCCCTGGTGGCTACGTTGCAGCAATTCGTGCAGCTCAATTAGGTCAAAAAGTTACAATCGTAGAAAAAGGTAACCTTGGAGGCGTATGCTTAAACGTTGGTTGTATTCCTTCAAAAGCATTAATCGCTGCAGGTCACCGTTTTGAACACGCTAAACATTCTGAAGACATGGGGATTATCGCTGAGAACGTAACAGTTGATTTCTCTAAAGTTCAAGAATTCAAAAACGGCGTTGTAAACAAACTTACTGGCGGTGTTGAAGGCCTTCTTAAAGGTAACAAAGTTGACATCGTAAAAGGTGAAGCTTACTTCGTTGACAGCGAAACTGTACGTGTAATGGATGAAAATTCTGCACAAACGTACAAATTCAAAAATGCTATCCTTGCAACTGGTTCTCGTCCAATCGAGATCCCTGGATTCAAATTCTCTGAGCGCGTAATCAACTCTACAGGTGCATTAGCGCTTAAAGAAGTTCCTAAAAAATTAGTTGTAATCGGCGGAGGTTACATCGGTACTGAGCTTGGTACTGCTTTTGCTAACTTCGGTACAGAAGTTACATTTGTAGAAGCTGCTGATGAAATCTTAGCTGGTTTTGAGAAACAAATGAGTTCACTTGTTAAACGTAACCTTAAGAAAAAAGGAAACGTTGAAATCTATACAAAAGCAATGGCTAAAGGTGTTGAAGAAACTGCTGACGGCGTACAAGTTACGTTTGAAGTAGGCGGAGAGTCAAAAGTAATCGATGCTGACTACGTATTAGTTACTGTAGGCCGTCGTCCTAACACTGATGAGCTTGGTCTTGAGCAAGTTGGCGTTAAAATGACTGACCGTGGTCTTATCGAAATCGATAACCAAACTCGTACATCTGTAAGCAACATCTTTGCAATTGGTGATATCGTAACTGGACCACCACTTGCACACAAAGCTTCTTACGAAGGTAAAATCGCAGCTGAAGTAATCGCGGGCGAACCTGCTGAAATTGACTACTTAGGAATTCCAGCAGTTGTATTCTCTGAGCCTGAGCTTGCATCTGTAGGTTATACTGAAGCACAAGCGAAAGAAGAAGGATTAGCTGTTAAAGCTTCTAAATTCCCATTTGCTGCTAACGGACGTGCGCTTGCACTTAACGCTGCAGAAGGCTTCTTAAAGCTTATCACTCGTAAAGAAGACGGAGTAGTTGTTGGTGCTCAAATCGCTGGACCTAGCGCATCTGACATGATCGCTGAGCTTGGTCTTGCTATCGAAGCTGGCGTAACAGCTGAAGATATCGCATTAACAATTCACGCTCACCCAACATTAGGTGAAATCACAATGGAAGCTGCTGAAGTAGCTATTGGAAGCCCAATTCACATTGTAAAATAATGTTTTTAAAAAGCTGATGCATATGCATCAGCTTTTTTTTTGAAGAAAACGGTTTTCATAAAGTATCAGATGCTTGTCAGACAGTTTTTGTTGCTAATGGGTATACTCCTTTAGAAGAAACGTGTAAAAAGCGCTGAGGAAGTCTTAAATGAGCTCTAGGTGCATACATATGAAGTGGGACGTGCCTTCCTTATAGATAGATAAAAAATTGCTCTTTTGGATAACGAATGAAAAGGCGGCGAAGGAGCTATGAAGACGTATTTCGTTTGGAGCTTACACATTGTTATTTGGATGGGGTATTCACTGGTTGAATTATTATCAAAACGTGATCAATTGACATCTAAAATTATTTTATTTTTAGTATTTGCTTATTTAGCTTACGGTATAGCAGAAATGAACGTTAAATCTAAAAGACTGGCACTTATGATGACAGGCACGACGTCAGCTGTCTGCTTGACATGTTATCAACTAATTTTATTTTGCATGGCATAACATAAAAAAGGGGTTCGCTTATATAAGCAAACCCTTTTTTATGTTACACAGATTTTTTTTCTTTTTTCAATGCAGCTTCTTCTTTAAATGCCTTCATTAATGAGAAGACCGTTAGCACCAGAACAATTGAGAATGGAAGTGCTGCTATAATCGCAGCCGTTTGGAGCGCATCCAAACCACCTGTCCAAAGCAGAATAATTGCTGTTAACGATTGAATTAAGCCCCATGTAAGTTTAATAGAGCCTGAAGGATTTAGATCACCATTTGTTGTCTGCATTCCTAAAACAAATGTAGCTGAGTCAGCTGATGTAATGAAGAATGTAGCAATTAAGCAAATAGCGACAATGGACATGAACGTACCAAATGGAAACTGTTCAAGTACATAGAATAAAGCAACTTCTGTTCCTTTATTGTTGATAACATCCATAACAGGAAGATCCTTAAAAAAGTCTAAGTAGACCCCAGAACCTCCGAATACAGCAAACCATAATCCACCAAATACGGTCGGAACAGCTAGTACACCAATTAAAAATTCTCGAATGGTTCTACCTCGTGAAATACGAGCAATGAACGTACCAACGAACGGTGCCCAAGCGATCCACCATGCCCAGTAGAAAATTGTCCAATCTTGAACCCAGGTGCTGTTATCAAACGGGCTCAATCGAAAACTCATCGACGGCAAGTTTTGAATGTAGCTGCCGATTGTTGTAACGAATAAGTCCATAATAAAGTTGGTCGGACCTGCAAATAACAAGAATAGCATTAACAGAATCGCTAAAACAATATTAATGTTACTCAAATTCTTATTTTTCGTAATTATTTTAAAGTGATGAAATAGATGTGAAATTAGACATTGTTTTTTCATATAAATAGAGACGATGCTAAGCGTTCGGCTTTTTGAAAACAAATATAACAATTATGAGAAAAATATTTTTAATGTGACATACTAATTAGTTGTTGACATATTTAATGTGACATAATAATATAATATCAAGAGTTGTAAAACGCTTACAAAAAAAGACGGTTAAAGGGGAGTTTACAAAATGGGAACAATCGTATGTCAAACATGTAACTGCACAATTGATCATTTCGAAGATGAGAAAGTGACGCGATTATACTCAACATGTAAAAGCGGAGAATGTCAAAAAGCAGATGAAGATTTAGATTAATTCAATAAAAAAAGGTGCGGAAGTTCGCACCTTTTTTTTATTGAATTGCTTTATGTTCTTTAATGACACGAAATGTTTTTAATTCAAAATCTTCCGGACCCTGCACTGGTAAACCTGCCTCTAAGTTTGTTTCAATGTAGGTTAAATTTTCCTCAGTGATGATTTCCCCAGGAATAAAAATAGGAATACCAGGAGGATAGACCATCACAAATTCCGCAATAATACGACCTGCCGACTCATGAAAAGGTACCACTTCGGTTTCAGCGTAAAAAGCATCGCGAGGTGTTAAAGCCAATACAGGAATATCAGGCAATAAAATAGCCGGTTTTGCCGTTGTCTCAGAAAGATTATGGAATTTTGCAGATAACTCACGCAGAGCCGTGACCAGACGTGAAAGATCTTCTTCTGTATCTCCAGGCGTGATAATACATAGAATATTATAAAGGTCAGACATTTCAACTTCGATATTATGAGCTTCACGCATCCATTTTTCTGCGTCATAGCCCGTAATTCCTAAATCTGAAACAGAAATAATTAATTTAGTAGGGTCTAAATCATACGTAGCTTTTGTGCCTAAAATTTCTCTGCCTATACATCGGATATGCTCAATTGTATTAATTTCTTTTCGTGCTTTTTCAGCAAGAGAAATTGCACGTTCAGCCAGCTCTTTTCCTTCTGTAGCTAAACGTTTTCGTGCAACATCTAAAGAAGCCAGCAGCAGATAAGATGTTGATGTTGTTGTGAGCATACTTAAAATAGACTGTACACGTTTTGGAGAAATTAAGCCTTCGCGTATGTTTAGAATTGAACTTTGCGTCATAGAGCCCCCTAATTTATGCACGCTTGTTGCTGCCATATCTGCACCGGCCTGCATAGCAGACAGAGGCAAATCATCATGGAAGTGAATATGAACGCCGTGAGCTTCATCAACAAGTACAGGCACTTGATACGAGTGGGCAATTTCTACGATTTTACGAAGGTCTCCAGAAATTCCAAAATAAGTTGGATTGATAACAAGCACTGCTTTTGCTTCAGGGTGCTGCTTTAAGGCTTTTTCTACAGAGTCCGATGTAATACCGTGAGAAATGCCAAGATTTTCGTCAATTTCAGGGTGAATAAAAATAGGCGTAGCTCCTGAAAAAACAATCGCACTCATAACAGATTTATGCACGTTTCTAGGAACGATAATTTTATCTCCAGGACCACATGTCGCCATGACCATTGCCATAATTGCTCCGCTCGTTCCTTGAACAGAGAAATAAGTATGGTCAGCACCAAATGCTTCTGCAGCTAAATCCTGCGCTTGTTTGATAATGCCTTTTGGCTGGTGAAGGTCATCAAGAGGACCGATATTAATTAAATCAATGGATAAAGCGTCATCGCCAATAAATGAGCGGAATTCAGGATCCATTCCATTTCCTTTTTTATGTCCAGGGATATGGAATTGTGTTGGGTTTTTCTTAGCGTGATTAACCAATCCAGTAAATAATGGAGTTGAAAATTGAGAAGACAACTTTGCTATACACCTCTTTTATCATAAATTGTCAGTCCCTCTAAGCAAAGCTTAGAGGGACTTTGATTGTTTTTTATCAAATTACAGCATTCAATTTTATATATCAAAAACGAGCGGCTGTTGGATTCTACATATTAAAATATCAGATCTTTTTTCTATAAAAGAAATTCAACAGAAATTCTACTCGGCAGTTTTCTTGATTTTAACCATTATATAAATGAATGAAACGCGTATGTTTACTACTGTTTGATAATATAAATACAATTTTTAGTTAAAAAAATACAAGTAATTGTAAACTGCTTATTACTCATTATTTTATAGTTCTTTATGTTTTGAAAATCCCCATAAAACAAAAGAATTATAGCACTTATTAACCCATTTGCAAAGATATTTTAAAGAGAAAATAAAAAGAAAAAAAAGGAGAAATTCTTTTGTGTGAAAAGAGAATAAATTTTGTGTACATTATAGATTGTGATAGAGTTAAGAATATAGATATACATAGATTGAAGAAATAAATGGAGTGATGAGAAGTGGAATATCAATACCCTATCTCCCTTGATTGGAGTACAGAAGAAATTATTGATGTAGTGAAGTTTTTTGAAAGCATTGAACGTGCTTATGAAAAAGGTATTGAGCGCGATAACCTAATGGCAGTCTATCGCCGATTTAAAGAAATTGTGCCAAGTAAAGCAGAAGAAAAAACAATCTGTAACGATTTTGAAGACCAAAGCAAATACTCTTCTTATCGAACGATTCAAAAAGCAAAGGCTGCTTCTTCTGGAGACATCATAAAAATGTAAAAAATGGAGCCAAGCTTGGCTCCATTTTTTTTATATCAATTCGTGAAAATTATGCATATGCTTTTTTAGTTAGTTCATATAATGGAGTTACCGTATGAAATGTTTGTTCAATACGAGCTATCCATTCTTCGCCGTTCATTGCAATCGCTTCTTCTTTTGGAATCGTAATGCCGCATAGGATCTCAGCTTTTTTAACCGTCTCTAGACGTTCAAACAAACTCTCTAAGTCTTCAGAAGATAAGTCGCCCATTTTTTCACTATCAGGTTTTGTATGATCTTTCGACCAAACAAACGAGGCTGGGATATTTTGACGAATCTCCTCAATGTTTTGTTTTAGCAGCTTTCCAAATTGTTCTTTAATAGGTGATTCGTAAATGACGGCGAACCACACGAAGACGTGTGTTTCCCAAAGGCCAATTTGAAAATGAGGGAGCTTTTTATACCCGCGTTTACTGTTAGCAAAGGCTACCCACGTATCTGCTGGCGGGTTAACTGTTCTTCGTGCATGTTTGGCAATGTGTACGAACATTTCATCTCCACAAAGTGAAGAAAGAGTAGGAGCAAAATGATTGCTCAATTGTTCGAATTTTGGGCGTATCGTTGTCTTGATGGCTTCCATACGTGCATCAAGCCCTTCGATACGGAATACGTTAAAGTCATCTTGTGAAAATCCTGAGAATGCCATGTGAAACCTCCGTTTTTTAGTGAATATGTATAGCTGCTGTGCATCTATGCAAGTAAGTATGATTTACGCGAAGATTCTACCACATGAAAAGCATAAACACCAATTAATTCGCATATGCTTGTCAAAACGTGTCTATCATTTTTTTATAGGTAATCACACAATTTAGTTACATGAGATTAGGTTTCGACATAGACTATATCAATCAAAATATCTGAAAATTTAGTTTTCTATAAGCGGGTTCAATAATTTGAGAGGGGTGTTTGAAACATGAAACAAGTGGTGAATATGTATAAGAAGAATGATGGACAAAAAAGATTAGGTGTAATTCGTTTGGAGTTAGATTACGAGTTAGCAACGTTATATGAAGCCATGATGGAGAATAATGAGGAACAAAAACAAAAATGTAAGCGAAAGCTCGAGAAACTTCGTGAAGAAATGATATCTCTTCAGTAGCAGATACGGGAATAAAATAGAACAAATAAGGGTA
The DNA here is from genome assembly GCF_029522155.1 of Priestia sp. P5. NCBI lineage: Bacteria > Bacillati > Bacillota > Bacilli > Caryophanales > Bacillaceae > Priestia > Priestia sp. P5. Next base: position 765,247 of record NZ_JAKWFJ010000002.1, read on the forward strand.
AACTGTAAAAAAGGATTAAACTGAATGAGCAGATTCATAAGTGGTAACAGAGCACGTGGGAGAAGAAGCGGCAGTTCTTCTCCCACGTGCTCTGTTAATTGACATCTTGCAGAGGTTTTTTTAAGCTTAAATAAGAGACGTATTTTTGAGGGGGAATTGAGATGACGCAACGCTGGAAAGAAATTGATACATACGTTAAAGAATGGCTAAAAGAAGCTGGACAAAAAATTCAACAGTCGTTTAGTAAAGAGCTTCTCATTCAAACGAAATCGAATCCAAATGATTTAGTAACAAATATGGATAAAGAAATTGAACAGTTTTTTATCTCAAAAATCAATGAAACCTTTCCGGAACATCATATTCTCGGAGAAGAAGGATATGGAGAAGAGCTTGAATCAGACGAAGGAACGATTTGGATTATCGATCCAATCGACGGGACGATGAACTTTGTTCATCAGCAGCGAAATTTTGCTATTTCCATCGGTATATTTGAAGATGGTGTAGGACAAGCAGGTTATATTTATGATGTTATTCATAATGAGCTGTATCATGCTTTAAAAGGACAGGGCGCGTTTATGAATGATATCCAATTGCCGAAACTTGAACCTGTACCAGTTGAACAAGCTATTATTAGCCTAAATGCAACATGGGTGACGGAGAACCGCCGTATTGATCCTTCCGTATTAAGTCCGCTTGTGCGTAAAGTAAGAGGGACCCGTTCATATGGATCCGCAGCTATTGAGCTTGCTTACGTAGCGGCTGGACGCTTGGATGGATACATTACTTTACGCTTGGCTCCATGGGACTTTGCTGCCGGTAAAGTATTGATTGAAGAAGTTGGAGGAGTTATGACGGATTTAGAAGGAAAGCCGTTAGAGATTCTTGAAAAAAGCAGTGTATTTGTAAGCAAACCAACATTACATGACGAAATCTTTCGTACGTACCTTGAAGGAAAGTGGAATAAATAAAATAGAAGTGAAGACTTACGTGTAGTCAAAAAATTTTGTGATGAAAAAACGTCATGAACCATTTTGATGTTGCAAATGGCCATGACGCTTTCAATCATCGCAAAAAAATTACAGCTGCCCTTTTTCTCGCATTTTTTTCTTAGTCGTAAAGCCAAGGCCCATTACAACAATTAAAGCTGCGATAGCTAAAATGACCCCGAGAGCGCTTCCTTCTCCGATAAATATGCCGATTGACATAATTGCCGCAGTTGCGATAAATGCATATAAAACAAATACCCACTTAATGTTTCTCATGTTGATTCCTCCCATTTATAACGGATATTTATAGTGTACAACAAAATCATTCTGCAATTCTAGAGTTAGTGTGATATAATAGCTTAGTTATTACAAGCATAGGAGTGAAATGCGTGAACATTCGTAAAGATTTACGTAATATTGCCATTATTGCCCATGTAGACCATGGGAAAACAACGTTAGTAGATAAATTATTACATCAGTCCGGAACATTCCGTACTAATGAGCATGTTGAAGAACGTGCGATGGATTCAAATGACCTTGAGCGTGAGCGTGGAATTACAATTTTAGCAAAAAATACAGCTATTAATTATAAAGATACGCGTATCAACATTATGGATACGCCAGGACATGCTGACTTCGGTGGAGAAGTTGAGCGTATTATGAAAATGGTAGACGGTGTTCTACTTGTAGTAGATGCATATGAAGGATGTATGCCTCAAACTCGCTTTGTATTGAAAAAAGCATTAGAGCAAAACTTGACGCCGATTGTTGTTGTTAACAAAATTGACCGTGACTTTGCTCGTCCAACTGAAGTAGTTGATGAAGTAATTGACTTATTTATTGAACTAGGTGCAAGCGAGGAACAAATTGAGTTCCCTGTTGTTTATGCTTCAGCAATCAACGGAACGGCTAGCACGAATCCTGAAAAGCAAGATGAGAACATGTCATCTCTATTTGACTCAATCATCGAGCACATTCCAGCACCAGTAGACAACAGCGACGAACCACTTCAATTCCAAGTGGCAATGCTTGACTACAATGACTATCTTGGTCGTATCGGTGTAGGTCGCGTATTCCGCGGAACAATGAAAGTAGGCCAGCAGGTTGCATTAATGAAGCTTGACGGTACGGTAAAACAATTCCGTGTAACAAAATTATTCGGTTTCCTAGGCTTAAAGCGTGTTGAAATCGAAGAAGCAAAAGCGGGAGACCTGATCGCTGTATCAGGAATGGAAGACATCAACGTAGGTGAAACCGTATGTCCGTTTGACCACCAAGATGCACTGCCAATTTTACGTATTGATGAACCTACTTTACAAATGACGTTCTTAGTAAACAATTCACCGTTTGCTGGCCGTGAAGGTAAATTTGTTACATCTCGTAAAATTGAAGAGCGCTTAATGTCTGAACTTGAGACGGATGTAAGTTTACGCGTGGAAAATACTGATTCACCGGATGTATGGGTCGTTTCAGGACGTGGAGAGCTTCATTTATCTATTTTAATTGAAAACATGCGTCGTGAAGGATATGAGATTCAAGTATCAAAACCTGAAGTAATCGTTCGTGAAATTGATGGCGTTCGCTGTGAGCCAGTTGAACGTGTGCAAATCGACGTGCCTGAAGAACATACGGGTTCTATTATGGAATCAATGGGTGCTCGTAAAGGTGAAATGGTTGATATGATTAACAACGGCAGCGGTCAAGTTCGTCTGATCTTTATGGTTCCTGCACGTGGTTTAATCGGTTATACAACTGAGTTCTTATCGTTAACTCGTGGATTCGGTATCATTAACCATTCATTTGATAGCTACCAACCAATGCAGCAAGGTCAAGTTGGAGGTCGCCGTCAAGGTGTACTTGTTTCTATGGAAAGCGGTAAATCATCTACTTATGGAATCCAAGGCGTAGAAGACCGCGGTACAATTTTCGTTGAACCAGGTACAGAAGTATACGAAGGTATGATCGTAGGAGAACACACTCGTGAAAATGATATCGTTGTTAACATCTGTAAAATGAAGCAAATGACGAATATGCGTTCTGCTAATAAAGATCAAACAACAGGTATGAAAAAACCTCGTATTATGTCTTTAGAGCAATCACTTGAATATTTAAACGAAGATGAATATTGTGAAATCACACCAGAATCTATTCGTCTACGTAAAAAAATTCTTGATAAAAATGAACGTGAAAAAGCAGCGAAAAAGAAAAAATACGCTGACACGAAATAATAAAAAAGTAAGTCGTTAGCTTTATTTGCTAGCGGCTTGTTTTTTATCTATTATATCAGAATTTTCTATTTTTTGAAAGCGTTTTATAAAGAAGGAATTTGGAAAGGAAAAAGGTGGCTTATATCGAATAATGTAAAGTAAGGAATAGGGGGAAGAATTATGGATGTAAAAGAACACCTTTCATTTTTTGCTGCTTTGTATCAAGTAGATGAACATGCAAAAATAGGAATGTGGCTGTTATACTTTACCATTTTAGGGCTATCTGTTCTCGTGTACAAACTTGGATTTGCAAAGAAGCTGCCGCTTTTAAAATCTGTTGTTATTTATCTATTTTTAGCTTTTGGATGTACGATCTTAACGTTTTTAGGCATTTTTTTACCTGTAGCTGAAGGGCTTGTGGTTGCAGCGCTTGTATTAATTATTTATAAAATACGGCTGTATCAGGCTAAAAAGCAAAACTCCACGTTGGGTTCATAAAAGACTACATAAAAAGACGCTTGTAGCTACAAGCGTCTTTTTAGTATGATATAGCCGAAGACAAGAGCGGCTGCGAAAATTAAATGGCCCGCTGTCCAATAAAAAATCGCTACTGCATCATCCACCGCAGGCGTAGGCTTGAGCGCAAGCAGCGTCAACGGAAAATACAAAGGAATGGTTGGAAGTGTTAACAAAAAGGAACACAATACGATTTTTCGAATAGACATATTGTTTAATTTACCTACTATGTAAACAAAAACGATCCCAATTACAAAGGCAATGAGTAAATGAAAAACAAACTCTACCCATTCACGCCATTGAATAAGGCCAATGATAGGAATAAAATCAACATTTAATAAAAGGGTATAAACTTGTTTGCCGGTTAGCCATTCTATCCATTTTAAACATAACCCAAGGATAATCCCGCTTAACATGCCAATACTTATTCCTAATCGGAGCACCTTACCAATCCTCCTCTGTCTTTTTCGACTCATATAGTTTAAAGTTACCGGTAGCTATGCGTTCTTTTGTTCGTTTTTCAATCCGTTCAGAACATTCATTGCACATATATGTATGGATAGGACGGTTGCGCAGTCGTTTTGCTACGAGTGTTTCATCCTCAATCGTTTCAATTTTATCGCACATGACACATTGTACTCTCATTTCTATCACCTCAACTTCTCTATACATCATTCTAGCCGAAAATTCTTGTTTTATAAAGTTTTTTTGCGGTGCTATCTCTCAGTAGAAAAGGAACGATAGGAAAACATTCCTAAAGAAGCAGGTAATTTTGCTTGTTAGCTCGAAGATAGTAACTAGTAAGTACATAAACAGTAGGAGGGATGAAAATGGCCAACGAAGTCGAGACTCAATTAGTAGATGCATTATACGATGAGCTACAGACAGAGAGATTTGCAACCATTTCAACTATTGATTTTGAAACAAACGCTCCAAATGTTAGTGCCATTTCGTGGTTAGTAGCTCCGACTAAACAAAAAATTCGATTTGCCGTAGATGTCAAATCGAGGATTGTAGAAAACATTAAACATACGAATAAAGCAGTGGTAAATATTCTTGCTAATGAATCATGCTACTCAATCAGCGGAATAGCTGAGGTAGTGCAAGAAAAGTTAGAAGGGGTAGCTTTAAAGCTGACGCTAATTGAACTAGATATTAATGAAGTAAGAGATGTCATGTTCTATGGTTCTAAGATTTCAGTAAACCCTTCATATGAAAAGACCTATGATCCAGTAGCAGCCGCTAAACTTGATAAGCAAGTAATTGAAGCGATAAAAAAAGCTTAGCAGCAGCCTGCCGCTAAGCGACTTTCTTATTCATTTTTTTGAAGATGATTATTAGATTGTTTTTCCTGCTCATTCTTTAAATTTTGCTCTTGTTTATTATTTAATTTTTGATTGTTTGTATCTGTTGAACTAGGATTTCGGCGAATTTCTTCTGCAAATTCAGGCATCACCCGGTTTACAATGGCCGCTAATTCATCTAAAAATCCTGTGACCGGCCGACCTTTGCGAATTTCATTTCCAATTTGTTTTAGCCGAGCCACCGTATCAGGATCTGCAATAACAACAGAATTAGCGCCGTACGGATCAGCTTTCAGACCTTCGGCAACTGTATATTTGATTGAACTTACTTCTGAACGATCAATATTTTTGCCGACGTCAATGCCTACGATTGCATACTTACCGAGCACAATGGCAGTAGCATCATTTACATTCGGAACGCTTGAAGCCAGTTCAACTAAATGCGCTGATATTTCATTAGCAGTACGCTTGTGAGAGCGTTCAGGAGATGAATTTTTGACCTGTACAATTCGATCTGTTTTTTGCCCTTCTTCAACGTCTGCTTGGTTATTATTGCAGCCGGTTAGTGTAATAAAACATAAGCTAATGGATAGAAAAAATTTGTTCATGTGGGAGACTCCTCCTTATGAATGACTCATTTTTTGTAGTAATTTGTATTTAGTTTCTAATAGTTCTTCTATCTTTATACACGTGTTCATATATTTAAAGAAAATGGTCCGTCCATTTAAGGTCACTTCACACATGTGCGTTACATAGTATATAAATGGATGGGTGCCTTGTTTCACTCCTTACAGGAAAAACAATCGGAGTAGGAGGCTGAATTATTGGGAAAAATTTATGTATTAGATACGAATGTTTTATTACAAGATCCGCATTCAATTTTTTCATTTGATGATAACGAAGTAGTGATTCCGGCCGTTGTACTAGAAGAAGTTGATTCGAAAAAAAGAAACATGGATGAAGTCGGACGAAATGCAAGGCAGGTATCCAAACTCATTGATAACTTAAGACAACATGGAAAGTTATATGAGAAAATCCCTTTAGAAAATGGGGGCCATTTGCGAATTGAACTCAATCATCGCTCTTTTCAACAGCTTCAAGAAATCTTTGTGGAAAAAACAAATGATAATCGAATTTTAGCTGTTGCTAAAAATCTATCTCTTGAAGAGGAAACAAAAGAAGATGGACGTGAAGTGATACTAGTGAGTAAAGATGTGTTGGTACGTGTGAAGGCTGACGCAATCGGCTTAAGAGCAGAAGATTTTTTAAGTGATCGAGTAGTGGAATTCAATAGTATTTATACAGGCTTTTCGGAAGTCTATATTGCAAAAGAACTGCTGAGTCAATTTTACGAAAAAGGAGAGCTGCTAACGTCTCAAATTGCGAACCACTCCTTTTTTGCAAATCAATTCTTAGTGATGAAAGATGCATTTGGGGGATCCGGATCAGCCATCGGCATTGTCGATCAAACAACAACAAAAGTAAAAAAGCTTTTATTTGAATATGATCATATCTGGGGAATCAAACCTCGAAATGTTCAGCAAATTATGGCTTTAGAACTTCTTCTTAGAGACGACGTTCAACTGGTCACGTTAATTGGAAAGGCAGGTACGGGTAAAACGCTGCTTGCTTTAGCTTCAGGACTTATGCAGACGGAAGATCTAGGATGTTTTAAAAAGCTGCTTGTAGCTCGTCCAATTGTTCCTTTAGGGAAAGATATTGGATTCTTGCCAGGAGAAAAGCAGGAGAAGCTTCGTCCATGGATGCAGCCAATTTATGATAACTTAGAGTACTTATTCAACACTAAAAAACCTGGAGAACTGGATGCGATTCTAGCGGGGCTGAGTTCAATAGAAGTGGAAGCCTTGACGTATATAAGAGGCCGAAGCATTCCGGAACAGTTTATTATTATTGATGAAGCGCAAAATTTAACGAAGCATGAAATTAAAACAATTTTAACAAGGGTAGGGGAAAAGAGTAAAATTGTGCTTATGGGAGATCCGGCTCAAATTGATCATCCTTATTTAGATGAGTATAACAACGGATTAACGTACGTAGTTGAAAAGTTTAAAGAGCAAAAAGTATCGGGCCACGTTCGGTTAATCAAAGGAGAGCGCTCCGGGCTGGCACAATTAGCAGCTGATATTCTTTAAAAAAAAGGGGGGTTCCTTTTGGAACCCCCCTTTTTTTATTATGTAACGATGATTTCTTCCACATATTTAATAGGGTTATTTCGGTTAGATCCGTCCGGTAAATAGACATAGATAGGCCCGTCTTCTCTAAGAGGCTTTCCGTCTTGGCTGAAACCAAAGATTAGTTTTTGCGCTTCTTCTAATGAAAAAGAAATCAGCGCGTCTTTTGTTTTAAATGAAACGTTGGTAGCGTCTTCAGTAGGTGAAGCGTTTGCTAGAAAAGGTGCAAATAAAATGCCAAATGTTCCATTTACTAGCTCCTGTTTTTTGAATTTCTTTTCGGTTTTTAACGTAGGAGGAAAGACGGCTCCTTCTTGAATTTCACGGTCCCAATGCTTCGAAACAGCCTTTGTGTACGCTTCTGTCTCGTCTTTTTGCTCGGGTGGATGTTCAAAGAAAACGTCCATATCGAGCTTGCGGTCATCGAAAATCCACACGCTTGGGTCGAGTGTCAGCGTATATTTTACTTTTCCTTTTAACATAATAATTGAATTCATCATAAATGCCCCCTTGCTAAAAGTATAAGCGCTTTCTCCTTATTTGTCACTTTGATGAAAAAATTTAGTTGAGAGTGATTCTCGTATGATATAATGTAAGAGTCAACGAAAGTGCGAAATTTCCTACATCTATGGTAACGGTTTTGAGAAAGTAACAGTATAAAAAAGACGGCCAGCCTCACGGACATGTTTATCCTTGCTTTTTTGGAGCATAGCCTTTAAAATTGAGAGATAGATTAGGTAATCGCTCGCGAACGGAGGGATTGAGTTTGACGCCTGAGACAATGATAGATCATCGTGAAAAAGCGTATGCGTTGTTAAAAGCTGATGCAGATAAGATTTTGCAATTAATTCAAGTTCAAATGGATAACTTAACAATGCCACAATGTCCTCTTTATGAAGAGGTTTTAGATACACAAATGTTTGGTTTATCAAGAGAAATTGATTTTGCAGTTCGTCTTGGTTTAATTGATGAACGTGTTGGAAAAACATTGCTAGACCGCCTCGAGCGTGAACTTTCTGCACTGCATGAAGCGTTTACAAAAAAATAAAAATCACGCGATCGAAACTCAAACTATATACAAACGTAGTTTGAGTTTTTTATTACAGGTGGTTGAAATTTCCTAATTTACTCAAATTTGTACATAAAAGATGAAACGAAACAGAAACACGTCATTTTTAAAGGAAGAGGGTTATGGTAAAAAAAATATTTAGGCATTTTGACTATTCAATTGTAATTCCAGTGCTGCTTCTTTGTGCGGTTGGACTAGTTATGGTTTACAGTTCAAGTATGATTGTAAGTATTACAAGATATCATACGTCAAGTGATTTCTTTTACAACAGACAAAAAATGTGGCTTGCTTTTACGCTTGTATTGTTCATTTTAACAATGCTAACACCTTACAAGCTGTATCCTAAAATACTGCCTTATGCGATTCTGGGCATTTTTGTACTGCTTTTGCTTGTGTTTGTAATGGGGCATACGAGTAACAATGCGCAAAGTTGGCTGCAGCTTGGCGGGGCAAACATGCAGCCGGCTGAGTATGCCAAGCTTGTTGTCATTTTATACTTATCGTATGTTTTGTCTAAAAGGCAAGAGTATATTGACAATATCAAAAAAGCTTTTTTTGGACCTATGGGTCTTGTATTTCTAATATTAGGCTTTGTAGCGATTCAGCCTGACCTTGGAACGGGCTCAATTATTTTTGCTATTGCCGTTACCATTATGCTATGTTCGGGAATCTCTAAAAAAACCTTTTTCCGCATGCTAGCACTAGGTATCATTTTGCTTACGGTTATTATTACGATTGGTTTTTTTACAGGGCAGTTTACTCCCAATCGAATCGGCCGTTTTACCGGTGCATCAGATCCGTTTACCAATGCTCAAGGAACCGGTTATCAGCTGGTTAATTCATATTTAGCAATAGGTACAGGAGGCTTAAAAGGCCTTGGTTTAGGAGAAAGTGTACAAAAGTATGGTTATCTTCCGGAGCCCCATACCGATTTCATTATGGCTATTATTGCAGAAGAATTAGGGTTCTTTGGAGTTATGCTCGTGCTGGGCCTTTTAGGCTTCTTAATTTTCAGGATTTTAATGCTGGCTAAAAAATCTCAGGATCCGTTTGCCAGCATGATTTGTATTGGAGTAGCCAGTATGATAGGTATTCAAACAGGCATTAACCTTGGAGGGCTTACGGGACTCATTCCGATTACCGGCGTCACGCTTCCGTTTATCAGTTACGGAGGGTCTTCGCTGCTAACGCTGATGGTATCTATGGGAATTATTGTAAATATTTCGTTTTTCGTAAATTATCAAAATAAAAAACAGAAAAATACGGAAAATATTGTGCTACATCCGAACAATACATCAACAACAAGCGATTGATTTTCGTGAAAAAATTGTGTAAAAAAAGCAAAAATTTATTGGAATTTTATTATTTTCCATTGATTTTTGCTTTTCTTTTATCCAATTTTGCTATATATTGAAGTTTATACGAAATTGAGAGGAGATTAGCAACATGAGTTTTGTAACTAAAAAAATCAAAAAAGTATTAGTAGCAAACCGAGGAGAAATTGCGATTCGTGTATTTCGAGCATGTACTGAACTGAATATTCGGACTGTTGCAATTTATTCGAAGGAAGACGCAGGTTCTTATCACCGTTACAAAGCGGATGAAGCCTATTTAGTAGGAGCGGAGAAAAAGCCGATTGATGCTTATTTAGATATAGAAGGCATCATCGACATTGCTAAGTCTCATGATGTAGATGCTATTCACCCTGGCTATGGTTTTTTGTCAGAAAATATCCAATTTGCGAAACGTTGCGAAGAAGAAGGCATTATTTTTATTGGCCCAAAATCCAAGCATCTTGATATGTTTGGCGATAAAGTAAAAGCACGTCACCAGGCTATTCAAGCAGATATTCCCGTTATTCCTGGTACGGATGGTCCTATTGATTCAATTGACGAAGCAAAAGAATTTGCTAATCAGCATGGATATCCTCTAATGATCAAAGCGGCTTTGGGCGGAGGCGGTCGAGGCATGCGTATCGTTCGCGATGCAGACAGCCTGAATGAATCTTATGATCGTGCCAAATCAGAAGCAAAAGCGGCTTTTGGTAATGATGAAGTGTACGTCGAGAAACTAGTTGAAAATCCAAAACATATTGAAGTGCAAATTTTAGGTGATGAACAAGGAAATGTTGTGCATCTTTACGAACGCGACTGTTCTGTGCAGCGTCGTCACCAAAAAGTAGTAGAAGTAGCACCAAGTGTTTCTATAGATGAAGACTTACGTCTCCGCATTTGTGAAGCAGCTGTGCAGCTGATGGAAAAAGTGCAGTACATAAATGCTGGTACAGTAGAATTTTTAGTATCAGGAAACGATTTTTATTTTATTGAAGTAAATCCACGTGTTCAAGTAGAGCACACAATTACTGAAATGATTACAGGTATTGATATCGTTCAATCGCAAATTTTAATTGCGGACGGTTACGCACTTCACAGCAAGGAAGTGTCTATTCCTGCACAAGATCAAATTCACGTACATGGATATGCAATTCAATCTCGTGTAACGACAGAAGACCCGTTAAATAACTTTATGCCGGATACGGGTAAGATTATGGCTTATCGTTCTGGTGGCGGTTTTGGCGTACGTTTAGATACGGGAAACAGCTTCCAAGGTGCTGTGATTACGCCGTATTATGATTCACTGTTAGTAAAAGTAACAACATGGGCCTTAACATTCGATCAAGCCGCATCAAAAATGGTACGGAACTTAAAAGAGTTTCGTATTCGTGGAATTAAAACCAATATTCCGTTTCTTGAAAATGTAGTAAAGCATGATAAGTTCTTAACAGGCGCTTATGATACATCCTTTATTGATACAACGCCTGAACTTTTTGTCTTCCCTAAGCGAAAAGACCGAGGAACTAAAATGCTTACATACATTGGGAATGTTACGGTAAACGGATTCCCAGGTGTATCCGAAAAGAAAAAGCCAATCTTTACGAAACCGCGTGTTCCTAATGTCGATATAAAACAACCAATTCCAAACGGAACAAAGCAGATTTTAGATGAAAAAGGCGCTGAAGGGCTAGTAAATTGGGTGAAAGAACGCAAGGAAGTGCTATTAACGGATACAACTTTCCGTGATGGCCATCAGTCTCTTTTAGCAACGCGTATTCGTACAAACGACTTAAAACAAGTAGCTAACCCAACTGCACGCTTGCTTCCAGATTTATTTTCTATGGAAATGTGGGGAGGAGCAACGTTTGATGTCGCTTATCGATTCTTAAAAGAAGATCCGTGGGATCGCTTGCTTACTTTACGTCAACAAGCGCCAAACGTTCTTTTCCAAATGCTTCTTCGTGCGTCAAATGCGGTTGGATATAAAAACTATCCTGATAATGTAATTAAGGAATTTGTTGAAAAATCAGCTTATGCAGGTATTGATGTTTTCCGTATCTTTGACAGCTTAAACTGGGTGCAAGGAATGACTCTTGCAATTGACTCCGTTCGTCAAACAGGGAAGATTGCAGAAGCAGCGATGTGTTATACAGGTGATATTTTAGATCCGACGCGCCGTAAGTATGATTTGGATTACTACAAGAACTTAGCAAAAGAGCTTGAGCAGTCTGGAGCACATATCCTGGGCATTAAAGATATGGCGGGTCTTTTAAAACCACAGGCAGCTTATGATTTAGTATCGGCTCTAAAAGAAACGGTTGATATTCCAATTCACCTTCATACGCATGATACAAGCGGAAACGGTGTATACACGTACGCAAAAGCAATTGAAGCAGGTGTAGACATTGTAGACGTAGCCGTAAGCTCAATGGCAGGCTTAACGTCTCAGCCAAGTGCTAACTCTCTTTATTACGCATTAGAAGGTGCGGACCGCAGACCAAATCTGGATATTAAAAATCTAGAACAGCTTTCGTACTATTGGGAAGACGTGCGAAAATATTACCAAGACTTCGAAAGCGGCATGAACGCTCCTCATACGGAAGTGTACGAGCATGAAATGCCAGGCGGTCAATATAGCAACTTACAGCAACAAGCAAAAGCAGTTGGTTTAGGAAACCGCTGGGATGAAGTAAAAGATATGTATTCACGCGTGAATTTGTTATTTGGTGATATTGTAAAAGTTACGCCATCATCAAAAGTAGTTGGAGATATGGCATTGTTCATGGTCCAAAACAACTTGACAGAAGAAACGCTGTTTGAGCGCGGTGAAACGCTTGACTTCCCGGATTCAGTTATTGAATTGTTTGAAGGGTATTTAGGACAGCCTCACGGGGGCTTCCCTAAAGAGCTTCAGCGCATCATTCTAAAAGGCAGAAAACCTATTACAGTTCGTCCTGGAGAACTGTTAGAAGATGTGGACTTTGATGCAGTGAAAGAAAAGCTGTTTAAAGACTTAAATCGTCAAGTAACGAGTTTTGATGCCATTGCTTATGCGCTGTATCCAAAAGTATTTATGGATTATCACAAAGCAGTCGAACAATACGGGGACATTTCTGTTCTTGATACACCGACTTTCCTATACGGCATGCGTTTAGGAGAAGAGGTGGAAATTGAGATTGAAAAAGGAAAAACCTTAATTGTCCGCCTTGTATCCATTGGAGAACCGCAGGCAGACGGTACGCGAGCGGTATACTTTGAATTGAACGGTCAGCCTCGTGAAGTCGTGATTAAAGACGAAAGTGTCAAAACAACCGTTACGGCAAAACAAAAAGCCGACCAAGGAAATCCAGCCCACATCGGAGCTTCAATGCCTGGAACCGTTATTCGAGTAGTAGTAGAAAAAGGCGATAAAGTCTCAAAAGGTGATCACTTAATGATCACAGAAGCAATGAAAATGGAAACAACCGTGCAAGCACCATTTGACGGCGTGATTAAACAAGTATACGTGTCGAATGGAGATGGCATCCAGCCGGGAGATCTATTAATTGAATTAGAAAGCTAATTAAAAAAGGTACGAGCTCAGAGCTCGTACCTTTTTTGATCAATTATGTGTATGACGCGTTGCAAGTAAGGTTAAGTAGCTTAATACACCGAATAGAAAAGAGATAATTAAAGAATGCGCAAGCGCGAGCTCTAGCTGCAGACGTGTGACAACAACAAGCATACCGGAAACCGCCTGAAAAATAACTAGAATGAGAGCGGCTAACCATCCGTAAAAAATATTTTGTTGATGGCGATAATATTTAACTGCATGGATAAAGGCAGCTAAAATCCATACAAACGTTAAAACAGCAGCGAATCGATGTCCCATTTGAATCCACTGATTCAAATCAACAGGTAGCCAACCGTTTCCATTTGAACAAAATGGAACGTCTGGGCAAGCCAAGCTAGCTTCTTTATGGCGAACAAGCGCGCCCGTGTATACAACAGCATATGTGTACAAGATAACCCCGTAAATATGTTTTTTCATTTTAGAGCCTAGCTGTATATTAGTTGAGTCGAGCTTTTGATCCACTTCAAAGATAATAAGTGTTAACAGCAGCACCGAAGCAAACGAAATAAGGGAAATACCAAAATGAAGAGCAAGCACTGCGTCTGATTGCCCCCACATAACGGCAGCAGCCCCAATTAATGCTTGCAGTACTAGGAAGAAAAAAGAGATAAACGCTAAAGGTCTAACTTCTTTTATATGTCCTAGTGAAATCCATGCCCATACGCATAAAGCGAGCACAAGAAAGCCCGACACGCCAGAAACTAAACGGTGGCTTAGTTCAACAACGGTTTCAAATGTTAAAGGGTCAGGAATGAACTGTCCATTACACAGAGGCCAAGAATCTCCGCACCCGTCTGCTGAACCAGTTTTCGTGACAAGGGCACCGCCAAGCAGAATAAGTAACATGGCCATGCTCGTCACAACGGATAAAAACTTTAATCCAAGTCGCACAATAATCACCATCCTAAAAGCAAAGTAAGTAAGATAACGAGCTAAACAATTTATCCTAATCTTTTTGTATATTAAACATAAATTTCATTTATTCTCCATAAACTTGATTGAATTTGTTATAATGGTAGAAAGTGTAAGGTTTGTTCATGAGTTTGACTCTGCAGATATGTAAAAGGTACCGTACCGAAAACTATTTTACTTGCACAAATATCTTTTAACAAGTGACAGGGACATGCATTTAGCTCATGACAAAAAAAATCCATATTTTTTTCATGAATTCTTCACAAAGTAACGGCAAAATATGGTTTAATAAACATGAGAAATAGATATTTCTCTACTATTTTATCGTTTGCATGTGAAGCTTTTAAGTAGCTTTGGTGAGAGGAATATGACTTCTTTGTGAACAAAGAGGAGATTTTTGTAAAAATATGTTGAAAACGCCTTCATTTATAGACTCTTTATTTACTAGATAAAAGTCTGTGGATGAGTAAAGGAGGAAGCGCCATGGAAGATTCAAAAATGGTGGAAGATTCAACGCTTTCTGCATCGCCTAACACAGCTCATGTAAGCGAAAATAGTTCCGTTTGGTCAGATTTTTTAGCTACGATTAAAATTGGAATAGTCAACTCAAATTTCATCACCACCTTTACTGGTTTTTGGCTAGCTCTTTTCTTCAACGAACAACACTTCTTAGAAAACCTGGATAAAGCATTTTTTACTTTAATAGGTTCTTCACTTATCATCGCCGGTTCATGCAGTTTGAACAATTACATAGATCGTGACATTGACCCTCTAATGGAACGAACAAAGGGACGACCTACAGTGACAGGGAGTTTTACACCTTTGACGGTCCTTGGGATTGGGATCGGTTTCACGTTAACCGGCTTGCTTATGCTACTAGTTGTTTCTTCCGTAGCCGCCCTCATTGGATTAGCAGGAATACTTACATATGTAGTTCTTTACACCATGTGGTCCAAAAGACTATACACAATTAATACGGTAATCGGAAGTATATCAGGCGCTGTCCCGCCTTTAATTGGATGGGCCGCTATCGATCCCAATTTACATGTAGTAGCTTGGGTATTATTTTTAATCATGTTTATTTGGCAGCCGCCTCATTTTCTAGCTCTTGCTATGCGAAGATGTGAAGAATACCGGGCAGCGGGAATCCCTATGTTGCCTGTTGTACACGGGTTTGAGCTTACAAAACGACAGATTCTCATTTGGATTGCTTGTTTGTTGCCATTACCTCTTTATTTATACGAATTAGGCACTCCATTTCTAATTTTGGCCACTGTTTTAAACATAGGATGGCTATTTTTAGGATTTGCTCAATACAATAAACAAAAAGATACAAAGTGGGCTAGCATGATGTTTGTCTACTCACTAAACTATTTAACTATTTTATTTGTCTCAATGATTGTCGCAACGCTTTTTGCCTAGATAAAATCTTTCACTGAATGCGACACTGCACAAGGGGGATTTCTTCTACATGTAGAATTCATTATAGAAGGAATAAGTTTTATGCTCAAGAGGGCATAGATGAAATCACGTCAATGAAAGAGAGGTTGGGGAATGGTATGAAAAAATGGCGATTGAACTTTCGTGTTTTGTCGTTATTTACGCTGCTTGCATTCGTGTTATCGGCCTGTGGAAAACCGTTTTTGTCAACACTTAAGCCTGCAGGTGAGGTAGCTGAAGAACAATATTCGCTTATGCTGCTTAGTACAGCCATCATGGTTTTAGTTATTATTGTTGTCACCATTATCTTTATATTTGTTATTCTGCGCTTTCGTCGTCGCAAAGGCGAAGAAAATGTGATTCCAAAGCAAGTAGAGGGGAGCAGAAAGTTAGAAATTATATGGACAGTGATTCCTATCTTGCTGCTGATTATTTTGACTGTTCCAACGGTCATCTCAACATTTAAGCTAGCGGATGTAAAAGGAATGAAGGACAAAGATGCTGTCGTAGTAAATGTGCGCGCTAACTTGTACTGGTGGGAATTTGAGTATCCTAATCAAAAAATTATTACATCGCAAGATCTAGTTGTTCCAACGGATAAAAAAGTCTACTTTAACATTAAAGCTTCTGACGTCAAGCACTCATTCTGGATTCCTTCAGTTGGAGGAAAGCTCGATGCTAACACAGAAAATGATAATAAATTCTGGCTAGTGTTTGATTCTAAAAAATCGAAGGAAGCTAACGGGGTTTTCTACGGAAAATGTGCTGAGCTTTGCGGTCCATCTCATTCTCTTATGGACTTTAAAGTACGGGCTGTATCAAGCGGTGAATTTGATACGTGGGCAAAAGATTTGAAAAAGGCAAAGCCTGATGTAGAGACAGCATCCGCAAAAGCTGGTCAAGAGGTCTTTAATGAAAGCTGTATCGGATGTCATGCTGTTGACGTTAAAGACAATCGTCCAGAGCAAGCTCGTCAAGCACCAAACTTAGCCGGTTTTTCTGAACGTGAGCGTGTAGCTGGGGTGCTTCCTCACAATAAGGAAAATATCAAAAAATGGTTAAAAGACCCTGAAAAAGTTAAGCCGGGTAATAAGATGAGTGGTACATATCCTGACTTAACAGATGAACAAGTGAATGAGCTAGCAGACTATTTAATGAGTTTAAAAGAAAAATAAACGTCCAGTCGTTTTTAAAAGGGGAGGTTTAGCGATGAGTACACTCAGTCAAAAGAAGGGTGTAGGTGGAACAATTTGGGACTTTATGACAACCGTTGACCATAAGAAAATCGCCATTCTTTATTTAATTGCCGGCGGTATCTTTTTTCTAGTCGGAGGAGTGGAAGCGCTATTTATACGTATTCAGCTGGCTATACCAAGCAATGACTTTGTCAGTGCAGGAACGTATAATGAAATTTTAACAATGCATGGAACAACGATGATTTTCTTAGCCGCAATGCCGCTTCTTTTTGCCATGATGAATGCAGTTGTTCCGCTGCAAATTGGAGCTCGAGATGTAGCATTTCCATTTTTAAATTTGTTAGGTTTTTGGTTGTTTGCCTTTGGGGGACTCTTTTTAAATCTAAGCTGGTTTTTAGGAGGAGCACCTGATGCAGGTTGGACATCATATGCTTCGCTGTCTATTGCATCACCTGGTCACGGAATTGATTTTTATGCGATAGGTTTGCAGATTTCCGGAGCCGGGACATTGATTTCAGGTATCAACTTTCTCGTGACAATCATTAACATGAGGGCGCCAGGTATGACTTATATGCGTATGCCGCTGTTTACGTGGACGACGTTTGTTGCATCAGCTCTTATTTTGTTTGCGTTTCCAGCACTAACGGTTGGATTGTTTTTAATGATTTTTGACCGCTTATTCGGTGGAAACTTTTTTGACGCCACAATGGGTGGGAACACCATTATCTGGGAGCATCTTTTCTGGATATTCGGTCATCCGGAAGTATATATTTTAATTCTCCCAGCGTTTGGTGTTTTCTCTGAAATTTTACCTACTTTTTCAAGAAAGAGATTATTCGGGTACTCGTCGATGGTTTTTGCTACCGTATTAATCGGATTTTTAGGGTTCATGGTGTGGGCTCACCACATGTTCACAACCGGACTTGGTCCAATTGCAAATGCCATTTTTGCTGTAGCTACGATGGCTATCGCCGTTCCAACTGGAATTAAAATTTTCAACTGGCTGTTTACGCTTTGGGGAGGAAGTATTGAGTTTACGTCTCCAATGCTGTATGCTGTCGCCTTTATTCCATCATTTGTTATCGGGGGAGTAACAGGAGTTATGGCAGCTGTAGCACCTGCAGATTATCAATTTCAAGATTCTTATTTTATCGTTGCCCACTTCCATTACGTTATCGTAGGCGGTGTCGTATACGCTATATTAGCAGGTGTCACATACTGGTGGCCAAAAATGTTTGGGAAGATGTTAGATGAAAAGTTAAGCAAAGCAACGTTTTGGCTCTTTTTGATTGGTTTCCACTTAACGTTCTTTATTCAGCATTTCTTAGGCCTAATGGGGATGCCTCGCCGTGTATGGACGTTCTTGCCTAATCAAGGTCTTGACCTTGGGAATGCAATCAGTTCATCAGGAGCTGCTTTCATGGCGGTTGCTACGCTCATTTTACTGGTTAATATTATAAAAACAACTGCCAAAGGACAAAGGGTAGGAGGAGACCCTTGGGGAGACGGACGTACATTAGAATGGGCTATTTCATCTCCGCCTCCAGAGTATAACTTTAAACAAACGCCGCTTGTACGCGGGTTAGATGCATATTGGATTGAAAAAATGGCAGGAAATAAAGAAATGACGCCAGCTGAACCTCTTGGTGATATTCATATGCCAAACTCGTCGTTTATTCCATTTATGATATCGCTTGGAATGTTTATTGCAGGGATTGGCTTTTTGTATCGAAATGATCATGCGTGGGGAGATATTGTAGGGATTATCGGAATGATCGTCATGTTTTTATCAATGTTCTTCCGTTCATGGATTGATGATCACGGCTTTCATATTCACAAAGAAGACTTAGTTGATGATGACAAGGAGGCGAAGATGTAATGGAGACTGAACAAAAGCTAACTGCTGAAACTTTCCCTGCTTCGCCTGAAAAAGCAACGCTTGAAGGGAAAAATAAATTTACTGGCTTTTGGCTCTTTTTAGGCGGAGAGACGGTTTTGTTTGCTTCACTTTTTGCTACTTATTTAGCGTTACGTAATTCAACGATGTCAGGACCTAAGCCAGAAGAATTGTTTGATATTAAGCTTGTTTTTGCAGCCACCATGATTTTATTAACAAGTTCACTAACAAGCGTATATGCTATGTATCATATGAAAAATTTTGAATTTAAAAAGATGCAGCTATGGTTAGGCGTTACGTGGCTTTTAGGTTTAGCATTTTTAGGGCTAGAAATTTATGAGTTCAGGCATTATGTTCATGAAGGACATACGTTTACAAGCAGCGCATTCGGTTCTTCTTTCTACGCGCTAGTTGGGACACACGGAGCTCACGTAACGTTCGGATTGCTTTGGATTGGTTCTTTGATGATTCGAAATGCGAAGCGGGGGTTAAACTTATATAACGCTCCTAAATATTATGTCGCAAGTTTATACTGGCACTTTATCGATGTTGTGTGGGTCTTTATTTTCACGGTTGTATATTTAATGGGAATGGTGGGATAAGCTGATGACGACAAATCAATCAAACTCAGATAACCCAAGGCTCAATTTAGATTATCGTAAAAAAAGAAACGCAGAAGATATGAAGATGCAAGTTATCTCTTTTGTGATGATGTTGTTTCTAACGCTAATTGCTTTTTTTGCGGTTTATCAAGAGTTTAGCGGATGGTACATTATGCCTGTGATCGTGCTCTTGGCCGTTGTTCAAGTCATTTTTCAACTTTATTATTTCATGCATATGAACCACAAAGGACATACCATACCAGCATTTTTCTTGTATTCAGGCGTATTGGTAGCTCTTTTAACCATTTTAGCTTTTGTAACCATTATTTGGTGGTAAAGAGAAGGGCTGGCATGCGCCAGTCCTTTTCATCATCTGTAGAAGGAGGAATAGACGTTGATTAACAATTTGCAGATGTTTGGTTTTGAAGCACTTTGGAGTCCTTACTATTTTTTAACCATTTGTCTGGTGACCGTCTTATATTTTTTCATCGTTGGTAGATGGAGAGGGAATTTTATAGGAGCGGTGGCCGTAAACAGAAAAACAAAAGCGTATTTTGTTATTAGCATGGTTCTTTTATATATATGTAAAGGAGGACCTGTAGATTTACTAGGTCACTTTATGTTTAGTGCTCATATGACGCAAATGGCAATCGTTTACTTGGTGATTCCTCCGCTTTTTATTTTAGGAATTCCGCCGTGGTTAGCTCGTTCTGTTATTTATGTAAAAGGGGTTAAACCTATTTTTAAATTCTTTACAAAGCCCTTAATTGCGCTACTATTATTCAATGGGTTATTTTCTTTGTATCATATTCCGCTGCTTTTTGATTTTATTAAAACGGATATGATGCTCCACGGAATCGTGAGTGTTGTATTATTTATCGCTGCATTTTGCATGTGGTGGCCACTCGTTAATCAGCTAGAAGAAGAACAAACGTTAAGTTCTTTAAAAAAGCTTGGCTACATTTTTGCAGATGGCGTACTCCTTACTCCAGCGTGCGCGCTGATTATTTTTGCAAATCATTCTTTATATGCGACGTATACAGACTCAAGCGCTTGGGTACAAGCTCTTTCTCTTTGTGTACCGCCTTCTATGATTGCCAGTTTAGGGCAGCTTGCTCCCGAGATGTTTAATACGCTGCCGCCTGTGGAAGATCAGCAGCTAGGCGGCGTTATTATGAAGATTATTCAAGAAATTGTGTATGGAACGGTTTTAGGATTTATTTTTTTTCAGTGGGCTCGAAAAGAACGAGAGAAAGATACGTACATGCCCGATTTTACTGAGCCTCAAGATATAAAAACAAAGGAATTTCCGTCTACTCCTCCTTTGAATTAAAAAAAGCGCAGTCTGATTACTGCGCTTTTTCTAATTCTATAGCTGAACGGTTTCAAGCTGTGATTTGATTTGTGTTAATATCTTTTCACACTGTTCTACAAGGGATGGCGGAAAATATTCGCCGTCTCCATATTCTACACCGTGAGGATAATAATGTTTGCCTAGTAGAGGTGTCATAAGATGAATAACAGCATGCCTGCCCCCTACGTCGCCTGAAATAGCATGTCCTTGGACTCGCAAATAGAAGGTATCTCGCTGAAACTCGAATTTTCGATCGTACGTGACGCGTTCATAATCCCATTGTCCGGCGCGGACCAGACCAAATTGATGCATAATCTCATCTAATAAATCTAAATCAACCTTTAATGAATCAAATTTTGCATATTCAAATTTCATATGAACTCCCTCCCAAAACAGATATACCCCAATTAAATCATAAGCTGAATGGATAAAACTTGCAATATCTAATAAGGAAAAATGTAAACGTTATCTATTTTTATTTAAACGTTTTAAATGCGAAAGTTTACTAAAAAGTTGGTCACACTATAAAACGAGCACACGATGTAAAGGAGGATAAAACAATGAAAACTGTACAAGAGGTAATGACAGCTGATACGGAAACATGCACCACGCTTGATAACGTATATGAAGTGGCAGTGAAAATGAAGGAATGGAATGTAGGAGCAATTCCAATTGTCGATAGAGATCAGCTAGTAGGGATGATTACAGATCGAGACTTAGTTATAAAAGGTATTGCAGAAAAGAAGCCAAATTCAAGTAAAGTAACGGATGTTATGAGTGAAGAGCTTATAACTATTACAGCGGAAGCCTCTGTAGAAGAAGCTTCTAAGCTTATGGCTCAACATCAAATCCGTCGTCTTCCCGTTGTGGAAAATCAAAAGCTAGTAGGGATCGTATCGCTAGGTGATTTATCAACGTTTCGCTATGCAAATGAACGTGCAGGAGAAGCGCTCTCAGACATTTCACAACAAACGCATTAAAAAGCGAAAGTCAACTGTTTGCAGTATATTCGTAAATAGTTGGCTTTTTCTTTTGTTTCCTCCATACCGATAGCTATTTTTTTTTGAATGCATGTATAATAGAGATAAAAATAAGTTAAACAGGTAAAGAAAACAGGTGTAAGGAGAGGAAGAAAAGCTGAAAAAAGTTATTTTTATTCTCGTATTAATAGTGGCATTTGTATACGCGGAGGATTATTTACCTCAGCTAGAAAAATATCTAACGGGTCAAAATATTGAGCAAAACCAAACGGATTCCAAAAGTCAGCCCACACAAGAAGTGGCTTCTTATGAAAAACAAAGTGAAAATATGATGAGACTCATTGGAGATCATTCAGAACAGTTAATTGGAATGCTTGGAGAGCCGGATCGTATTGATTCTTCTGCATATGGCTATGACTGGTGGATTTACAAAAAAAATCGTCAAACGTATGCGCAGGTAGGAGTAGAAAATAATCAAGTCGTATCTGTATACGTCATTGGCTCAAAAACAAATACAGATCCTTTTGAGATTGGTGAGAAGCGAGAGGAAGTAGAAAAAAGAGTTTCACTTTCATCCGAACTCACGCTTCAAAAAGACGGAAATGAATACCGATTTCGTCTGAGTGAAGAGGATATGAAAATGCGTCCCATTATTAAATATGGAGATGTATACGTCCAACTATATTTTGATCAGTTCCTTAATACAATCTCAAGTATTCGAATTATGGACATGGACACGCTATTAAAACAGCGTCCGTACGAAATTGTTTATCGCGGCGAGCTTCCCACAGCTCCGTCATTGACATCGGAGGAGTGGAAAAGCGTCCAGGAAGGAGAAGAGCAGCAAATTATCGATATTACAAATGTAATTCGAGACCGGTTTCAGCTGTCACCTTTAGCTTGGGACGAAGCCACTGCCGGAGTAGCTTATTTACACAGCAAAGAAATGAGCGACTTAAACTATTTCTCTCACGTTTCACCAGCACAAGGTGATTTAGGCAACCGTCTGCAAAAAGGTGATGTAGTATACCGTATCGCGGGCGAAAATATTGCCTCGAATTATCAGGATGGAATCGCTGCGGTTGAAGGGTGGCTTAATAGTGAGGGACATCGTAAGGCTTTACTCAATAAAGAGTTTACGCGTCTTGGTGTAGGTGTATATGAGAAATATTATACGCAAAACTTTATCACTCCGATGAATGAATAGTAAGTTTAAAACTTCCTTTTGAAAATAGGTCTACTCTTGTCCTCTTTCTCATAAGTTTTAGTAGAGGTTAGAGGAGGGACGAGAATGAAAGGAAGAATAGTAGGAATATTGCTCGTACTTTTCTTTGCATATACGACTACTGTACATGCAGCTGAAGGGCAGTGGGAAAAGCTTGATAACTTATCTGATCAAACGCTATCGCTTGTAGAGCAAAAGGAGTATAAAGCAGCCCAACATTTGTTCAGAAACTTTTCGAATGAATTTACCAGTCTCAATACAGCTTCTTTGGGCGTATCGGCCGAAGATATACGTATTTTAACTCTTTGTTATGAACAGGTAGAAAGGTCTCTTTTATCTTCTGATTCCAGTGATGAAGAACGTCTTCAAAAAGCTACTCAATTTCGATTATTAGTCGATGCGCTGCACAGCAAGCATCAGCCTATGTGGACTGAGCTCGAAGGCAGTATGCTAGCAACATTTAAAGAGATGCGAAATGAAGCGGTAAAAGGAGAACAAGCGGCTTATGAAGCGCAGCTTAAGCAATTTTTGAAGGAGTATGATATGATCTTACCGAGCGCGCAGGTAGACGTGTCGTCTCCCTACGTACAGCGTGTGAGCGCGGACGTTCACTTTTTACAAACTGAAGAAACGCTCAGTGAGATTAACGATGAGCAGTTTAACCAAATGGAACAAAACTTAAAAGATTTTTTTGAACAAGTAAAAGAAAATCGTACAGACCCGTCTTTTATTTGGGTTACAATTACCACCGGAAGTATTATTATTGCTACACTTTTTTATGTAGGAGCGCGAAAATATTTCGCTGACCAGAAAAGAAAGTCAGCTAGAGGGCGTAATGATTGACGTAAAAGCGCAGAATTGTCTAAAATAAAAGAGTAGTCAAACACATAATGAAAGGTGTGGGTAAATGAGCTTTTTGATTTATTTTCTCATTATTATCCTTGTGCCAATTTGGGCACAGTTTAAGGTGAGAAGTGCTTACAAAAAATATTCACAAGTAAGCAACTCATCAGGAATGACAGGCGCAGAAGTAGCAAGAAAAATTTTAGATGAAAACGGGTTGTACAACGTTCACGTAGAGCCTGTAGGTGGATTTTTATCGGATCACTACGATCCTCGTTCAAAAGTCATTCGTTTGTCAGAAGACAACTATTACGGAACGTCTGTCGCAGGCGCTGCCGTTGCGGCTCACGAAGTGGGACACGCGATTCAAGACAAAGAAAACTATTCGTTTTTACGTCTTCGCCACTCGCTTGTACCGGTGGCAAGCCTTGGATCAAACGCTTCTTGGATTTTAATTATGATTGGAATTATCGCGTCGATTAAGCCGTTGCTATTGTTAGGTATTATCTTCATGGCAGCAGCGGTCGTATTCCAAGTTGTAACACTGCCTGTTGAATTTAACGCTTCAAGCCGAGCGATGACGCAAATCGTCTCAGTCGGAGCGATTCGAAATGACGAAGAGCGCGAGACGCGCAAAGTGCTTAACGCAGCGGCTTTAACATACGTAGCAGCCGCAGCAGTAGCAGTTCTTGAGTTGGTTCGTTTAATCATGATTTATACAGGAATGAATAACGACGACTAATAAAAAAATACCGCATTAGCGGTATTTTTTTATCTTTCAAGCGGTTTTTTATTTTCATCAAGGGTAAATCCTTCGCCTAAGACATCATGAACATCCGTAACTGCAACGAATGCGTGTGGATCTACAGAAGTAATAACTTGCTTTAAACGGAAAATTTCATTTTTACTAACCACGCAGTATAGCACGTTGGTATCTTGCTTAGAAAAAGAACCTTGGCCTTTTAAAATCGTCACGCCTCGATCCATTTCTTTCATAATTTTATCCGATATGGCTTCGTTATGATTTGAAATGATCGTTGCTCCTTTTGCGGCATACGCGCCGTCTTGCATAAAGTCAATAACCCGTGCAGCGACAAAGACTGCAACAAGTGTGTACATAGCTTCTCGATAGGATAAATAAATGAGAGATGCACTAATCACAATAAAGTCAAAAAGAAACATCGTTTTCCCCATATTCCACCCGATATATTTTTGAACAACACGTGCGATGATATCGACTCCTCCTGTTGTTCCTCCAAACCTGAAAATAATACCAAGACCCACTCCAATAAAAACACCGGCAAAAAGAGCTGCTAGAGTCATATCATGACGCAGGGGCATATTCACCGGGAAGCGCTGGAATATCCATAAAAATAGGGATAAGCTGACGACTCCGAGCATGGTATAAATAAAGGCTGTTCTCCCTAATAGTTTCCACCCTACAAAAAACAAAGGAATATTTAACACTAAGTTAGAATAAGAGGGATCAATGTTAAATAAGAAAAATAAAAGCAGGGTAATGCCTGTGAATCCACCTTCAGCTAAATTGTTTTGCATGTTAAAATTAACAAGTCCAAACGCAAATATGGCAGCACCAAGCAGTATAAAAATAATATTTTTTAATCTGAGACCTTTCATACTTACAAACCTCCTATGACCGTTTTTGCACTACCTTATCATAAAGGAATATATTTCATTTCGTAAATAACTATCGAAAAGATTTTTGAAAATAGTAAAAAGTGATGATGTTTCTTCTAGTGCTATGTATTAGTAGTATCCTCAATTCGTAAAATATAGACAGATTTTTGAGAATTAAGGGAAACGTGAGGAATATCGTGAAAGAGCATCTGATAAAGGCTTGGTAAGAAGAAGTAATTACACTAAATAATTTGAAGTAAAGATGTTATAATAGTAAGCTGAGTGTACTTCTAAAAGAGGTGAAATAAAAAGATGTCAAAAAAAACGATGGAGCAAATGCAGCAAGAAGTTGATGCATATATTAGCCAATTTAAAGAAGGATATTTTAGTCCTCTTGCTATGCTTGCGCGCATGTCGGAAGAAGTGGGCGAATTATCGCGCGAAATTAACCACTATTATGGTGAAAAGCCGAAGAAAACGACTGAAGCAGAACGTACGGTCGAAGAAGAAATGGGCGACATTTTATTTGTATTAATTTGCTTTGCAAATTCATTAAATATCGATTTACAAGAAGCGCATGATCGCGTTATGAATAAATTTAATACGCGTGATAAAGATCGCTGGACGAAAAAAGAAGACTAAGGAGAGAAAAAGAATGGACAAAATTCGAATTGTACTTGCGGGACCAAGAGGTCGTATGGGAAAAGAAGCTGTGTTATTAATAGAAGAAACAGAGCATTTTGAATTAGTAGCAGCGGTAGATCGTATCAATGAAGGAAAATACATAAGTGATATTGAAGGAATGCCAAATGTACAAGCGCCAATCTACACGGATATTGAAAAATGTTTTCAAGACGTTAAGGCAGATGTTTTAGTTGATTTGACAACACCTGAAATTGGGCGCGTTCATACTAAAACAGCTCTAACATATGGAGTAAGACCTGTTGTAGGAACAACGGGCTTTTCAGAAGAAGATTTAAAAGAATTAAAGCAGCTTGCTGAAGAGAAGGAACTTGGCTGTATCATTGCACCTAATTTTGCGATTGGCGCTATTTTAATGATGAAGTTTTCACAAATGGCAGCTAAATACTTTGATGATGTTGAAATTATTGAAATGCATCACGATCAAAAGTTAGATGCACCATCAGGAACAGGCTTAAAAACAGCGGAGCTTATCAGTGAAGTTCGTGAAGCAAAAAAACAAGGTCATCCTGAGGAAAAAGAATTGCTAGAAGGGGCGCGCGGTGCAGATTATGAAGGAATCCGCCTACATAGCGTACGCCTGCCAGGACTGATTGCTCACCAAGAAGTGATGTTCGGAGGATTTGGACAAACATTAAAAATCCGTCATGATTCATACAACCGTGCTTCTTTTATGTCAGGTGTGAAGCTAGCCGTTGACACAGTTATGAACGTAGACACACTTGTATACGGGTTAGAAAATATTATTGACTAAGGAGCGAGAAAAATGAAAATCGCCTTAATTGCACATGATAAAAAGAAAAATGATATGGTACAATTCACAACAGCCTATCAAGCGATTTTACAGGAACATTCGCTGTTCGCAACAGGAACAACAGGAACGCGTATTTCAGAAGCAACAGGTTTGAAGGTTCACCGCTTTCAATCAGGACCGCTTGGAGGAGATCAGGAGATAGGCGCTTTAATTGCTCAAAATGAAATGGATATGGTTATTTTTTTCCGCGATCCGTTAACAGCTCAGCCTCATGAACCTGATATTTCAGCTCTGATGCGTCTCTGTGACGTCTATGCGGTTCCTCTTGCAACAAATATGGGAACAGCAGAGATTTTAATTCATGGACTTGAACGAGGCGATTTGCATTGGCGTTCAATTATAAAAAAATAGGGTGAAGATAATGAAAGAAACAATAGATATCCTTGCCTTTGGTGCTCATGCCGATGATGTAGAAATCGGCATGGGTGGAACCATTGCAAGAATGAGTGAACAAGGTTTGAAGGTAGTTATTTGCGATTTGACGCAAGCTGAACTTTCTTCAAATGGAACGGTTGAAATTCGAAAACAAGAAGCGTCCAAAGCTGCTGATGTCTTAGGTGTTCATGAGCGAATTCATCTTCATTTGCCAGACAGAGGTTTGGTTTTAAAGGCAGAGTATATAGCTGAAATTGCATCAGTCATTCGCATGTATCAACCAAGGATTATATTTGCTCCTTACTTTGAAGATCGTCATCCTGATCATGGGAATTGTGCAAAGCTTGTAGAAGAAGCCATGTTTTCCGCTGGCGTTAAAAATTATATCGATTATAAAAAGCAAAAAGCTCATCGTGCTGAGTCTCTTTATTTCTATATGATAAATGGATTTCATAAGCCAGATTTTATCGTAGATGTATCAAGCACGTTTCAAAAGAAAGTAGCTAGTCTAGAGGCTTATGAAAGTCAATTTATAAAAACAGCAGATACGTTTGATACGCCGCTGGTAAACGGATATATTGAAACGGTAGAGAGCAGAGAGCGATTATTTGGCAAAGAAGTCGGGGTAGCATACGGTGAAGGTTTTTTATCTAAAAAACCGATTTTGATGTACGACGATTTAGTAGGTGGAAAATAAATGAAGTTAAAAATTGGTATTACATGTTATGCTTCCGTTGGAGGTTCAGGAGTGGTAGCAACGGAGCTAGGGAAGCTGCTGGCTGAAAAGGGGCACGAAATTCATTTTATTTCCTCTAGCATGCCTTTTAGATTGACGAAAGTATATCCAAATATTTATTTTCACGAAGTAGATGTAAATCAGTACTCCGTCTTTAAATACCCTCCGTATGATCTTGCTTTATCCAGTAAAATGGCTGAAGTGGCTAAAAGAGAAAAGCTTGACATTATTCATACGCACTATGCAATCCCCCATGCCGTTTGCGGGATTTTAGCTAAACAAATGGTGGAGCACGAAGTGAAAATTGTGACGACTCTTCATGGGACAGATATTACGGTTCTAGGAGAGGATCCATCGTTAAAAGATTTAATTAAATTTGGAATTGAGAAATCAGATGCAGTGACGGCTGTATCTCAGTCACTTGTTGATCAAACTCACCATTTAATTAGTCCAGATAAAGAAATTGAAACGATGTATAATTTTATTGATGAACGAGTTTATCATAAAAAAGAAGTTCAGTATTTAAAAGCGGAGTATGGCATATTAGAAAATGAAAAAGTCGTTATTCATATTTCAAACTTTCGTCAAGTCAAACGAGTTACAGATATAGTCAAAACGTTTGCTATTATTAATAAAAAGCTTCAGTCTAAGCTGCTGCTTGTAGGAGACGGCCCTGAAATGACGGTTGTGTCTCAATTAGTAAGAGAGCTAAATCTTCAAGATTCTGTGTTATTTCTTGGGAAACAAGAAAATGTAGCAGAATTATATTCGATTAGCGATTTAAAATTGTTATTATCTGAAAAAGAAAGCTTTGGGCTTGTACTTTTAGAAGCTATGGCTTGTGGTGTTCCATGCATCGGAACAAATATAGGCGGAATTCCTGAAGTAATTGAACACGAAAAAACAGGATATATTTGCGAAGTGGGAGACGTCGAAGAGGCAGCGAGCAAAGCAATTCAGCTACTTGAAAATGAACAGCTGCATCACCAAATGAGGGAAGCGTCTCTAAGCGCAGTTAATCATAAATTTCATTCAACAGAGATTGTGAGTCAATATGAAAAACTTTATTATAAATTGGTACAGGGTTGAAGAATGGAGGACGTTATGAAAGAACCGTTCATTCATCCGCTTTATATTATTGAAAAACTGGAGACAGCCGGTTACGAAGCGTATTTTGTTGGAGGAGCGGTCCGGGATCTCATTTTAAATCGGACGATTGGAGATATTGATATCGCTACGTCAGCTAGGCCTGAACAAGTGATGGAACTCTTTCCTAAGACGATTCATGTAGGAATCGAGCATGGTACGGTTGTCGTTGTCCATGAGAACGAGACCTATGAGGTAACTACTTTTCGCTCTGAGGGAGAATATGATGATTTTCGTCGTCCCTCGTCCGTTACGTTTATTTCGTCTCTGATAGAAGATTTGCAGCGTCGCGATTTTACAATCAATGCAATGGCTATGAATGCAAAAGGAGAAATCATTGATCCATTTAATGGAAGAGAAGATTTACGAAACCAGTTAATTCGAACTGTCGGAAATGCTAAAGAACGCTTTCATGAAGATGCTCTTCGTATGATGAGAGCCGTTCGCTTTGTCAGTCAGCTGGCGTTTTCGCTGTCTGATCAAACTAAAAGAGCCATTCAACAATACGGTGAACTGCTGAGGCACGTTTCTATTGAACGCATTACAGTTGAATTCGAAAAAATGCTGAGTGGAAAGCGTCCGTCTTTAGCATTAGCACTTGTAGCAGATACGGAGCTGTATCGCTACTTACCCCAATTGAATGTAGATCCGCAAAAATTCCGATCTGTTTGTGCACACGATTGGATGATGCTTCAGCGAGTATCGGAGTCATGGACACTTCTGGTACATCTACTCGACATTCAAGACAAGCAGGCATTTTTTAAAAGCTGGAAATTATCTAATAAGCAAATTAAAGATATTCAGCTTCAGTCTATTGGTCTTCGAGACGTTTTGGAAAATGGATGGTCAAAACGCATCATGTATACAATTGGAGAGCAGGCCAGCGTAAGCGTGAATCGTATTTTACAACTTCTTCGAAGCAATGAGCACATGAATGAACATGAGCTTCTTTACATCTATAGCGAGCTGCCTATTCATTCTTTAAAAGATTTAGATATAAATGGTCAAGATCTTTTAGTGTGGACAGGTAAAAAGGGTGGTCCATGGGTGTCTCAACTGTTAAAAGAAATTGAGGAGAAAGTTCTATACAATGAGTTAATGAACACGAAATCTTCAATAAGAAAGTGGGTGCAGTCTTGCAGTCAGATATAAGAAGAACGCTGCTTGAAATGTTTACGAACGCAGATGGGGACTATGTGTCCGGCCAAAAGATCAGCGATTTATTAGGCTGTTCAAGAACAGCTGTATGGAAGCATATCGAAGAGCTGCGAAAAGACGGCTATGAACTTGAAGCTGTTCGTAAAAAAGGCTATCGTATTGTTGGGAAGCCGAACAAAGTAAGCAGCAACGAGCTTTTATTAGGGCTCCAAACAACAAAAATCGGTCAGTATATTCATTATGAGGAAAGCGTACATTCTACTCAAAAAATTGCTCATCGAATTGCTCAAGAAGGAGCAAAAGAAGGAACGGTCGTAGTTGCTGAAGAGCAAACGGCAGGGAGAGGAAGACTTGATAGAGCGTGGTATTCCCCAAAATATACTGGTGCCTGGATGAGTATTATACTGCGTCCTTCTATCCCTCCGCAGCAGGCTCCTCAGCTGACTCTACTATCAGCAGTGGCTGTTGTACAGGCCATTCAAGAAGTGACGAACCTTTCTCCAGACATTAAATGGCCTAATGATGTTTTATTAAATGGGAAGAAGCTAGTTGGGATTTTAACAGAAATGCAGGCTGATTTTGACCGGATTCATTCGGTCATCATTGGAATCGGCATCAATGTGAATCAGCAGGAAACGGATTTTAATGAACAAATCAAACACATTGCCACATCTTTACGTATTGAAAAAGGTGAAGAAATTAATCGTGCAGCTTTGATGCAAGCGTTTTTCTTAAAGTTAGAAACCCTTTACGAAGAATACTTAAAAAATGGCTTTGGTTTAATTAAAGTTCTTTGGGAAACGTATGCGATCAGTATTGGCAAGCGAATTATAGCACGCACGATGACAGCCAACATTGAAGGCTTTGCAAAAGGTATAACAGATGAAGGCGTTTTATTGATTGAAGATGACGAAGGAGTTATACACCGAATTCATTCTGCAGATATTGAGCTCTCTGCTAAAAAATAGTAGAAAAATAAAGAAATTTTTATTATAATACGAGTATCAAGGTAGTATCGCAAGAACTTCACTTGATACTCGTTTGTTTATTTTTAATACGACAATAAATCTGCCTTGATCCATTAAGGACTAGGACAGAGGGATGACGCGTAGGTAAGCACATTAGGTAAAGTGTGCTTTTTATAGATGAAGTCTGTCAAAGTCCTTCTTCCTTTTATAGGTAGAAGGACTTTTTGTGTGCAGACGTGCGCTCATCTCCTCTGAGAAGGAGGAGAAAGTTAGTGAAAACAAAATTAGATTTTTTACGTATGAAACAAAACAATGAACCAATTGTGATGCTGACTGCGTACGATTATCCGTCAGCTAAGTACGCTGAGGAAGCAGGGGTAGACATGATTTTAGTAGGCGATTCTCTAGGAATGGTCGTTTTAGGATATGATTCGACGATTCCTGTAACGGTAGGTGATATGATTCATCATACAAAAGCGGTTAAAAGAGGAGCTGCTGATACATTTATCGTCACCGACATGCCATTTATGTCCTATCACGTGTCGAAAGAAGACACGATGAAAAATGCTGCTCGCATTATGCAGGAAAGCGGAGCTCATGCTTTAAAAGTAGAAGGTGCAAACGATGTTCTTTATACAATTTCAGAATTGACGCAAGCTGGTATTCCAGTTGTTGCACATCTCGGGTTAACACCTCAGTCTGTCGGTGTCCTGGGCGGCTATAAAGTGCAAGGGAAAGAAGCGAAAGAAGCCAAACAGCTAATCCAAGACGCGATCAAGTGTGAGCAGGCGGGAGCTATTGCTGTTGTATTAGAATGTGTTCCTAAACAAGTAGCAAAACAAGTAGCTGAACGCTTAAGCATTCCCACAATCGGAATTGGAGCAGGAGCTGATACGGATGGTCAAGTACTTGTATACCACGATGTATTAACGTACGGCGTAGAGCGTGTGCCAAAATTCGTTCAGTCATTTGCGAAAATAAATGAGCCTATTTTACAGGGGCTTTCTCAGTATGTAAGTGAAGTGAAAAAAAGAGAGTTTCCGAAAGAAGCCCATACTTTTTCAATGAAAGAAGAGCAGTTAACGGCGCTGTACGGAGGAAAATAAGATGAAAGTCATTACAACAATTAAAGACATGCAGCAGGAGATGAAAAAAGAAAAGCAGCTTGGACGTTCAATTGGATTTGTCCCGACGATGGGCTATTTGCATGAAGGCCACGCTACTTTGCTTGGAGCGGCTCGCACAGAAAATGAAGTAGTGGTGCTAAGTATTTTTGTGAACCCGACTCAATTTGGACCAAATGAAGATTTTGATACGTATCCAAGAGATTTTGAACGCGATGAGCGCGTGGCAAAAGAAACTAACGTCGACTATTTATTTTATCCTTCAGTAGAGGAAATGTATAAGTCAAGCCGTTCAGTTGCTATAACCGTGACCGATCGTGTAGACGTATTGTGTGGACAGAAGCGCCCCGGCCATTTTGACGGAGTAGCCACGGTCCTAACAAAGCTTTTTCACATTGTAACACCAGATCGTGCATACTTTGGTAAAAAAGATGCGCAGCAAGTTGCTGTGGTAGATGGCTTAATTGAAGACTTTAATTTTCCTGTGGAGCTTAGAGCAGTAGATACGGTGAGAGAAGCAGATGGATTAGCTAAAAGTTCTCGTAACGTATATTTAACAGATAAAGAAAGAGAAGAGGCACCTGTTTTATTTAAGAGTTTACAAAACGCTTTGCAGCTTCTTGAAAGCGGAGAGAAGCAAGTAGAACTCCTTAAAGAGACCATTCGAAAAGAAATTGAGCAACATACGAGCGGTAAAGTGGATTATATTGATGTTTATACGTATCCAGAGCTAAAAACGATTAAGCAAGCCGCTGGAAAAATCATTATTGCTTTAGCTGTTCAATTCTCTAAAGCCCGTTTGATTGATAATGTAATTGTAGACGTACAGGAGGATAACTAAATGTTTCGCACGATGATGAATGCTAAAATACACAGAGCTCATGTAACTGAAGCCAACTTAAATTATGTTGGCAGTATCACCATTGATGAAGATATCATCGACGCAGTAGGAATCGCAGCAAACGAAAAAGTCCAAATTGTAAACAATAATAACGGAGCTCGCTTGGAAACGTATGTGATTCCCGGCGAACGCGGGAGCGGCGTAGTTTGTTTAAATGGAGCTGCTGCAAGACTCGTGCAGCCTGGAGATATTATCATCATTATCTCTTATGCGCTCGTGGCCAATGAAGAAGTAGCCCACCATCATCCAACCGTAGCGATTATGAACGAGCAGAATAAAATCCAACAATTGCTTAAACAAGAACCAGCTGGTACAATTCTATAAGAACAGTCCCCCTTTATGAGGGGGATTTTTATTTGAATACATACGCTAGTAAGTGAACGGTATAAACCTCTATACACACTAAAGTAAAACTTCTATGTATGAAAGCCTCTCTGTTTTTCACGAGAAGGAGTTGCGCTTTTAAAGCATATAGAGCAGGCTTTCACTTTATACTATAAAAAGACAGACTTGCGAGGTGTTGACCGTGAATAAACGCTTTGTTGTGGTAGATCTTGAAACGACGGGACATTCTCCAAAACAAGGAGATAAAATGATTCAATTTGCTGCTGTCATAGTAGAAGACGGCAAAATTGTTGAACGTTTTTCTAGTTTTTTAAATCCTGGTATGGATATTCCGCCTTTTATTACACAACTAACTAACATTCAAAATGATATGGTGAAAGATGCGCCTTTATTTAAAGAAATTTCACCTAAAATTATAGAATTGCTAGATGATGCTTATTTTGTTGCACATAATGTGGCATTTGATTTAACTTTTTTACAAGAAGAACTCTATCAGTGCGGAAGGGAGACGCTTTATAATTCAACCGTAGACACCGTCGAACTGGCCCGGATTCTGCTGCCTACAGTTGATGGGTACAAACTTAGCCAATTAGCTGAGTATTTACATATTGAACATGAAAACCCTCATCAAGCAGATAGTGATGCAGAAGTAACGGCACGTATTTTACTGTTACTAATTGAGAAATTAAAGAAGCTGCCTCTAACAACCTTAAAGCAGCTGTATGCGCTAAGCTTGCACTTTAAAAGTGAAATTGGAGAACTGATTCAACAAGTTATAGATGATAAAAGTTATGCTGAGGATGATTCTTATGAATTTATACATGGGATTGCGCTAAACAAATATCAGCCGCATTCAGCTAATGAAAAGCAGCACTCTCATACGTACGAAATATTTGAAACTGAAAAGCAAAAGCTGTTCCATCAGGCTCTGCCATTGTTTGAAGAACGAAAAGGGCAGTGGGAGATGATGAACTTTGTACAAGAGTGCTTTGCAGGTAATGAGCATGCTTTAATTGAAGCCGGGACCGGTATTGGTAAAACCTACGCTTATTTAGTTCCTGCCGTGTTTTATGCTTCTGTTCATCATCACCCAGTCATTATCTCAACCAACACGGTAACGCTTCAGCAGCAAATCATCGAAAAAGATGTGCCTATTCTAGAAAAGATTGTTCCATTTCCTGTTACAGCAGCTGTTTTAAAAGGAAGAGAACACTACATTAGTATAAGAAAATTTATTCAGCTCTTAAAAGAGCGCAATAATAATTACGATGCAATCCTCACAAAAGCGAAGCTGCTTATTTGGCTGACGGAAACGGAAACGGGCGACAGCGATGAAATAAACCTGCCTTCTGGCGGCAAACTTTTTTGGGAACAGCTAAATGAAAGCAATCCGTCTCCAAGTGACTTTAAGCATCCTTGGAAACTTTATTCTTTTTATGAACGAGCGCAGAACAGAGCGCAAAATGCCCACATAGTAGTGACAAATCATCGCTTGCTGTTGATGGATGTGATGAGTAATCATGAGCTGCTGCCTGAGTATGAACAAATTATTATTGACGAGGCTCATCACTTAGAAGACATTGCTGGAGAAGAGCTGGGGGAGCGCTTAGATTATTTTGCGGTTCATGCACTATTAAACCGAATCGGCACCATTCAAGACAAAGGGCTGTTAAAAAAAGTTCATCATACCTTTGTAAAATATAGCATCGAGCTTAACACTGAACTTCTTCAAAACCTGTTTGTGCAGCTTCATTCTGAGTGCGATGACTTATTTCGTTTGATTCATTCTTTTGTCCAAAAAAGAATCGGCAATCAGCAGGGCGAGATTGGAAGAAGCAGCTATCGATATAAAGTGGAAAAAGAGCATGGGCATTACTGGACGGCTATTCAAGAAGCAGCTTCGCGCATTCGTTTTTTAATTCACGATCTTTTTACATGGAATGATGGGGCAAGACATTCCTTTGACGAACTATATGACAAAGTCACAAAAAATGAACAGTCGTCTCTTCATGAATTTCAAACGGCTGTTAAAGGATTTGAGCACATATCTCAGCAAATAGAAAAGCTTTTGTTCAAACAGCAGAGTCATCACGTAACGTGGTTTGAGATTGAACCAAAAGGAGCAGCGAATGCTACGTATATCTATAGTCAGCCTACTTCCATTGCCGATACGCTAGCTGATGAATTTTTCGCTAAGAAACAAAGCGTTATTTTAACATCGGCTACATTGACGGTGAATGGAACATTTGATTATTTAATTCAAGAGCTAGGGTTATATGACTTTCAGCCTGCTCAACTCATTCTCCCTTCCGAGTTTGATTATGAGAAGCAAGCTAGAGTCTATATTCCTCAAGATATGCCTGCTGTTAACGAAGTATCATTATATGAGTATAGCGCTATGATGGCAGAAAGTATTCTTGACGTAGCTAAAGTAACAAATGGTCGTATGCTGGTGCTTTTTACTTCATATGACATGTTGAAAGCTACGTATGGTTATTTAAAAGAGTTAAACGATCTTGAAGAGTTTGTACTGCTCGGTCAAGGAGTCACAACTAGAAACCGTAATAGACTGCTAAAAGACTTCAGCCAGTTTGAGCATTCCATTCTATTAGGTACAAACAGCCTGTGGGAAGGAATTGATCTGCCAGGAGATTTATTATCATGTCTCGTAATTGTCAGACTTCCTTTTTCATCTCCAAATCAACCTCTGCTGACAGCTAAATTTGAGCAGATGAAAAAAGAAGGAAAAAGTCCTTTTATGAATTATTCACTTCCTCAGGCCGTTATCCGTTTTAAACAAGGATTTGGACGGTTAATTCGTTCCAAAAGTGACCGAGGAGCTATATTTATTTTTGATAATCGTATTACGCGCACAGCATATGGATACCATTTTCTTCATTCACTTCCAAAAGTCAAGGTTGTTCAAAAGACGTTTTCGAATATCTTACTGGACTACAAAGAATGGTGGAATGAAAAGACTTGAGCATACGCTTAAGTCTTTTTTTTATGCATACTGTTTCTTCACTTGAGAGACGATAGTAATATACTATGATAAGCAAATGAGGACAGTGTATGATTAAAATATTGCTAAGTGCTGTACTACTTTTTAGTTTTATGAACTGTTCGGTTTCAGCAGCCGTCATTAAAAACGTAGATTTTGGTTTGCAAGCTGATGAAGTAGTGATTACCTTTCTACCTCTTTCAGCTGGAGAAGCGAGTCTGATTCAAGATGGAAGCGGTAAGACTATTTTGATAAATACCGGTAATGCATCTTCCTATCCCGAGCTAAAGAAGTGGTTGAAGCGATATAAAGTAAAAAAAATCAACCAATTAGTGATTACAAAACAGCAAAAGTACTATGATTCAAATGTTCAGCGAGCTGTGAATGATTATCATATAGAGCGTATTATTGTCCCAGCTCAGTACCGGGCGGAATTTCAAACAGAGAAGTGGAAAGAAAATGATTTATTTCAGTTAACAAATAATATACACGTTGATGTCTTGCATGCATCGAAGCAAAAAACAGCGGCTATGGACCTATTATTTACGATTGGAGAACATCGGATTCTATATGCAATGAGCAGCTCAGATGAAGTAGAAGAAAAGTTTTTACGCATTCCTCTTACCCATGTAGATGTATTAAAAATTCCTAATTTTGGAGAGGGAACGTTTTTTTCGAATGCATTTTTGAAGCAATTAGATACACAGCTTGCGGTTGCGTTTACGAAACCAGGCCGTTCCTATTCCCCTCGACTGCTTTCAAATTTAACAGCTGAATGGATTGAATTATATGACGTAAGAGAGGGGAGCGCTTACTCTATTAAAATGTCGCTAAAATCCTATGATGTGATGAAATTTTCTGCAAAATAAACAAATTTCCTTTTGCAAAAAGAGGTAAATTCCTTATAATATTATATATGTTTACTTATTTATTCGGTTTTTACGCAAAACGTACAGACGGGATTGATGAGTGAAAAAGATGACGATGGTTTTTGATACCTGTTATAATACGGATATCGTCATTTTTGCGTCGTGATAGACGAGCTAGGAGGTTTACAATGGAAAGTAGGATTGAAGTATTATCAACTGTCCGCGTGGAAAATTCCTCGGATTTATATAAAATTGTTGATAGTTTGAATCGCACGTTGAAAAAGCAAGATTTGATGTTCGGATTAGCGTTAGATGAAGAAGATCAAAGCAAAGCTGTATTTACAATTTATCGTACATAAGTAGGGATTTTATGAAAAAGTTAATTATTGTAGCCGTAGCTGCTGTGCTTTTAATTATCGGGGGCATTTCTTTTAGCATTTATCGCTCGTCCGTGAAGGATGTTCAGTCTGCTGAGGAGAAAGCAGCATCCCAAGCAAAAAAAGAATTTAATTTGAAATCTGTCACAAGCACCCAGCCATATTTCGGCAATCATGCATTTTATGTAGTAGAAGGTACAAACCGAAGCAATCAAAAGGTAATTGCTTGGATGCCTAAAAGCAAAAAACAAACAGCAGTTTTAAAGAAAGCAAGCAGCGGGATCACAAAAGAAAAAGCCATTTCCATTGTGAAAAATGATAAAAACCCGCAGGAAATTAAGTCGGTGCGCCTAGGCATTGAAAATAAAAAGCCGCTGTGGGAAGTAACATATGTGGATAAAGATAAGAAACATTTAACATACTATTATCTTGATTTCTCTAGCGGTGAATTTATAAAACGATACAGCTTATCTCAATCATAAATCGTTTATACCATATGAAATACCATATGTGTCATAATATAAGATTTCAGCGCTTTATGAAAATGAAGCCAATTTTTTATCTATAATCAGCCCGCGGGCTGATTATAGCTTTAGTTCATAGGGGGAGATTTTAGTGAAGTTAGCAAAACGTGTATCAGCATTAACGCCATCATCAACATTAGCGATTACAGCAAAAGCGAAAGAATTGAAAGCGGCTGGTCATGATGTGATTGGACTTGGAGCAGGGGAACCTGATTTTAATACGCCGCAACACATTTTAGAAGCGGCTGTTACAGCAATGAATGATGGTCAGACAAAATATACGCCAGCAGGCGGCCTTGCACCATTAAAAGAAGCGGTAATTGAAAAATTCAAACGCGACCAAGGCCTGACGTATTCACCTTCTGAAATTATTGTTTGTACAGGTGCTAAGCACGCACTGTATACGTTATTTCAAGTTCTGTTAGACGAAGGTGACGAAGTGATTATCCCAACTCCTTACTGGGTAAGTTATCCTGAGCAAGTAAAGTTAGCAGAAGGTACACCAGTATTCGTTGAAGGTTCTGAAAATAACGAATTTAAAATCACACCTGAACAATTAGAAGCGGCTATTACTGCTAAAACCAAAGCTGTTATTATCAATTCACCAAGCAACCCAACAGGTATGATTTACACAAGAGAAGAGCTACAAGCTTTAGGAGAAGTTTGCTTGAAGCACGATATTTTTATCGTATCAGATGAAATTTATGAAAAGCTTGTGTATGGTCAAAATGAACATGTATCGATTGCACAGCTTTCACCAGCGTTAAAAGAAAAAACAATTATCATTAACGGTGTTTCTAAGTCACATTCCATGACGGGCTGGCGCATTGGATATGCAGCTGGTGATGCTACAGTTATTAAAGCGATGACAAACCTAGCGAGTCACAGCACGTCAAATCCAACATCTATTGCTCAATATGCAACAATTGCTGCTTATAACGGCACTCAGGAGCCGGTGGAAATGATGCGACAAGCTTTTGAAGAGCGTCTAAACGTGATTCATGAAAAGTTGGTTAACATTCCAGGGTTCTCATGCTTAAAACCACAGGGTGCTTTCTACTTATTCCCTAACGCAATTGAAGCTGCAAAGTTAACTGGCTTTGATACAGTTGATGCTTGGGTAGAAGCTATTTTAGAAGAAGAGAAGGTAGCCCTAGTTCCTGGATCAGGATTCGGTTCACCTGAAAATGTACGTCTTTCTTATGCTACATCACTAGATCTGCTAGAAAAAGCAGTGGAACGCATCCATTCATTTATGACTCGTCATATGAAATAAAAAAGATTATATTTAAAAACAAAGGAGCCTTTTAGCACAAATCACACGTGTTAGAAGGCTCTTTTTGTTTGTTACTTGTTATTATGTTTGTCGAAATGTATAATAGGATGGCATACATAATTACGAAATGTAAGTTTTTTGGAGGGATATTAATCGTGAAAATTACGATTTCAGAAGCAAGCAAGCATGTAGGAAAAGAAGTAACAATTGGTGCTTGGTTAGCGAATAAACGTTCAAGTGGTAAAATTGCCTTTTTACAGCTGCGCGATGGATCTGGATTCATGCAAGGGGTAGTTGTAAAAGCTGAAGTAGAAGAAGAAACTTTTAAATTAGCTAAATCTATGACGCAAGAATCATCACTATATGTAACAGGTGTAGTACGTGAAGATGAGCGCTCACCGTTTGGCTATGAGTTAACAGTTACAAGTCTTGAAGTTATTCATGAAGCTGTTGATTATCCAATTACGCCAAAAGAACATGGCACAGAGTTCTTAATGGACAACCGTCATTTATGGCTGCGTTCTAAACGCCAACATGCTGTTATGAAGGTTCGTAACGAAATTATTCGTGCAACGTATGAATTCTTTAACGAAAACGGGTTTACAAAAGTAGATCCGCCAATCCTAACAGGAAGTGCTCCTGAAGGAACAACAGAATTATTCCACACGAAATATTTTGACGAAGATGCATATCTTTCTCAAAGTGGCCAGCTTTATATGGAAGCAGCGGCAATGGCGCTTGGAAAAGTATTTTCATTCGGTCCAACGTTCCGCGCTGAAAAATCTAAAACACGCCGTCATTTAATTGAGTTTTGGATGATTGAACCAGAGATGGCTTTCTACCAATTCGAAGATAACTTGAAAGTACAGGAAGAGTATGTGTCTCATGTTGTACAGTCTGTTTTAACAAACTGTAAGTTAGAGTTAAATGTACTAGGCCGTGATACATCTAAGTTAGAACAAATTAAAGCGCCATTCCCTCGTATTTCGTACGATGACGCTCTTAAGTTCTTACATGAAAAAGGATTTACAGACATTCAGTGGGGAGATGACTTTGGAGCACCGCATGAAACGGCTATCGCAGAAAGCTATGACAAGCCGGTATTCATTACACACTATCCAACGTCATTAAAACCATTTTATATGCAGCCAGATCCAACAAATGAAGACGTAGTATTATGTGCAGACTTAATCGCACCAGAAGGCTACGGAGAAATTATTGGAGGCTCTGAACGTATTCATGATCAAGAGCTTTTAGCTCAGCGTGTAGAAGAGCACAAATTAGATACTGAAACGTATAAGTGGTATTTAGAGCTTCGTAAGTATGGTTCAGTTCCACATTCAGGATTTGGTTTAGGCCTTGAGCGTACGGTAGCATGGATTAGCGGCGTAGAACACGTTCGTGAAACAATTCCATTCCCACGCTTATTAAACCGTTTATACCCGTAAGGAAGTGAAAAAAGTATTCTGACTCTTGTAGTCAGGATACTTTTTTAGCTTTTTTTATGAATCATAAAAAGAAAAGATAAACGAGGCTTTTACTTATATCATAAGGAAACAAAGGCAAACATAGAAAAGAGTCTAACTTAAAAGGGAGTTGCAATTCTCGAAAAAATAAGTTAGTGTAATATTCTTGGAAGGAAGTCATCGTTCGTATATATTTTATATGTGCAGAGCAATGGTACGGTTTCAGCGGAAAGTTTTACATAGAAGCTTTTTTAGCTTCGAATAATTATTACTTTGACTATAAACTTCATGATATACTAACTACTGAGGTGTTCGGATATGAAAAAAGAAACGTTAATTGAATGGTTTGAACAAGGCACAGTTTCAATTCCGAAGCTGCTGTTTAATCACTATAGCGATTTGGGAATGAACGAAACGGAATTCATGACGTTAATGCATATTTATGTTTCCATTGAAGGCGGTGAAGGTTTCCCGACACCTAACGAATTGGCGGCAAAAATGAGTATTTCAAGTGCTGTCTGCATGGATACGCTGCGAGCATTAATTCAGCGCGGCTTTTTATCTATTGAACAAGATCAACAGCAAAACGCCCTTATTTGTGAACGTTATTCATTAAAACCGCTTTGGGAAAAGCTTATTCATCATATGATGCAAGAAACAAGAGAAGTAGAAAAAAACGAAGAAGAACAAGAAGAGCTTAATTTATATACAATGTTTGAAAAAGAGTTCGGCAGAGCATTGTCTCCGTTTGAATGTGAAACGCTAGCGATGTGGATTGATCAAGATCATCATGATCCCATTATTATTAAAGCGGCACTAAGAGAGTCGGTGATGTCTGGGAAATTAAACTTCCGGTATATTGATCGTATTTTATTTGAATGGAAGAAAAATGGTATTCGGACCATTGATCAAGCCCGCAAGCATAGCCAAAAATTTCGTCAAAATCAACAGCCCAAAAAACTATCTTCTGTTAACCCTTCTCAGTCTACATCAGCCATTCCTTTTTTTAACTGGCTAGAGCAATGACAGGATAAAAAGCTGCTTCAAGATCCAAGTAATTGAATCTTGAAGCAGCTTTTTTAAAAGAATATGGACAAGAGTAGCATTTGACAGGAACCCTATTGTAAAATAGGAGGGAACTACCTGTAAGAAGAAGGAGAACTAGTATGTTAACGTTAAAACAAATCAGACAGTGCCTAGATGCTATGGCGGAAATGTTTCCTGACGCTCACTGTGAGTTAAATCATCGGAATCCCTTTGATTTAGTCATTGCTGTAGCGCTATCTGCTCAGTGCACAG
Source organism: Priestia sp. P5 (assembly GCF_029522155.1). Lineage (NCBI taxonomy): Bacteria > Bacillati > Bacillota > Bacilli > Caryophanales > Bacillaceae > Priestia > Priestia sp. P5. The sequence goes on from NZ_JAKWFJ010000002.1 coordinate 807,636, forward strand.
ATGCTTTAGTCAACCGCGTAACAGCGGATTTATTCAAGAAATATCAAACGCCTGAAGACTATTTAGCCGTTTCGTTAGAAGAGCTGCAGCAAGATATTAGATCAATCGGCTTATATAGAAATAAAGCTAAAAATATTCAAAAGCTCTGCCGTATGCTCATTGATGAATACGGAGGAGAAGTTCCAAGAGATCGTGATGAGCTGACCAATCTTCCAGGAGTAGGGCGTAAGACGGCTAATGTTGTTGTATCCGTAGCTTTTGGAGTACCGTCCATAGCAGTAGATACGCATGTAGAACGTGTAAGTAAACGCCTTGGGATTTGCAGGTGGAAAGATTCCGTTTTGGAAGTAGAAAAAACGCTGATGAGAAAAATTCCGAAAGATGAATGGTCCGTTACGCATCATCGACTTATCTTTTTTGGACGCTATCACTGTAAAGCACAGTCTCCTCAATGTCATGTCTGCCCGCTTCTTGATCTTTGCCGAGAAGGAAAGAAACGAATGAAAGGAAAAGAGAAGAAGACAGATGTTACCGATTGAAGTACCGTCACATTTCATATGCGAACCATTCTATTCAAAAGAAGATCGAGTTCTTGAATTAGATGAAAAAAATGGAAGAAATTATTTTGCTTATGATATTTTATACGATGTACATAAAGAAACGAAAACACCTTGGAGGGATGTTCAAAAGAGCATACGGCCATTTTTTGAAAAGTGGGAAACTCAAAGGGAAGAACTGTATACGCTTTTTTCTCAGCGAAAAGCAAAAGAAGCAGCCCCTTGTATGAAACAAGCTGCTGCTATGTATATTAGTTTACTGTTTTGGATTAATGGACAGCCCGTTCGGCGTTTAAATCGGCTGCAAGCAGACATAGCGGACCTAACCTATAAGCCTATTAACTGTGCTGAGAGACTTATGTTTTTGCTGCAGCGAGTTTCTTCTTATCAAGCGTATATTCAGCTGACAGAATTATTTAATGAGCTGCGTAAGCAATATGCAAAAATGCTTATTCTTCACAAGAAATAAAGCCCCTACACGTGTAGGGGCTTTTTACTGCTACGTTAATTTTCAGTTGTTGGCTCTTGCTGCGGTGTAGCAGGTGTTGACGGCGTCGATGGTGTAGCAGGAGTTTGTGGTGTTTGACTTCCTGAGTCACTTCCACCGTTGTCTGCTGGAGGAGGAGTTGTGCCTCCGTTATTATTGTTGTTGCCGCTATTACCATCGTTAGCATTGCCGCTATCATTATTGTTATTATCGGTATTGCCGCTATTGTTACCGCCGCTATTGCTGCCGTTATTGCTGTTTTGGTTATCATCGGGCTGAGTAGATGAATCGTCACCTTGATCAGAGCCGTTGTTTTGATCAGTGTTGCTATTGTCTTCATTTTGATTATCGTCCGTTGTTCCGTCATCTTCAGGCTTAGTAGAATCATCTTCGGTAGCTTGATCTGATGAATCAGGGACTTTTACAGAAGAACTAGCGCTTTCGCCCGTATTTGTTGTTACGGTGAAACTATACGTTGCGCCTGGTGCTGGGTTGGAAATTGTTTTTCCACCGGCTCCTGCCCCAGATGCGAGTTGTTCAGAACCGTTAGGAGATGACATTGTGACTGTAAAGGTCGTATCACTGGCTGCGTTTGACGCTGACCAGTTAACTGAAATTGCTCCTCCGCTATACGAAGCAGTAATTTTTGGCTTCACATCTTTATTGTCTTTTTTCTCTTTTTTGTCCTCTTTTTTATCTTCTTTCTTTTCTTCTTTTTCTTTCTTCACAAACGTTTGAGATACTTTTGTCGGTGCAGTACCGCGCACAAAGTATTCTTTAGTAATTAAGCTCGAAGGAGTAGAGCCGCTTGGGCGTTTTAAGTCTTTGCCCGTTGGTTTTTCCACGGAACGTTCAACTACGCTGTCCGGCTGCTTGAAACTTCCTTTAGGTTTGCCTTCAGAAATATGAGTAATAACATGCTTAAAGATATTTTTTGCCATGCCTGTTTCATTAGCACTTAAAATATAGCCGTCTTTAGCAGTTTCATAGCCTGTCCATACGGAAATCGTATAGTTTGGCGTAAACCCATTAAACCAAACGTCTTTTTCACCAGCGTCTGGAATATTGTATCGTTGCTTTTCTGCAGCACTAAAGTTCGAAGTTCCTGTTTTACCCGCAATTTCTAATCCTGGTGTACGAACAGCACGAGCTGTACCATATGATTCGTTTACAACAGATTTCATCATGTCCGTCATCATAAATGCCGTGTAATCTTGCATTGCGCGTTTTGGTTTTGGCGTTAAATCAATTTCTGTTCCATCAGGGAATTTTACCTTTGTCACTGTATGCGGTGCATTGTACATACCTTCATTTGCAAAAGCACTATAGGCTCCAGCCATTTGTAGAGGTGTAACACCTGTACGGAAGCCTCCGATAGAATAAGATTCAGAATAAGCTTCGCCGTCTTCTTCATCTAATTTTAGCCCAAGCCCTGTAGCGAACTCTTTTGCTTTGTCCGCACCGGTTGCTTGAAACGCTTTTAAAGCAGGGATGTTCAGTGAACGTCCTAAAGCTTCACGCGCTGAAACCCACCCTTTATAGTTGCGTCCAAAATTTCGGATTGGCGTGCCGTTTGAATAATGATATTCTTCATCTTTTATCGGTTGTCCAGTAGACCACTTTAAGTTCTCAATCGCTGGACCGTAATCTAAGATCGGCTTAATTGTTGAGCCGGGCTGACGTCTCATATTTGTTGCAAAGTTTAAGCCGCCTGACACACGATTACGTCCGCCTCCAATTGCTTGAATACCGCCTGTTTCATTATCTACAACGACAAGACCTGCTTGGAATTTATCGTTCGGGAAGTTGACTACTTTGTTGTTCATCACATCATCCACATAGTCCTGAGCATTAGTGTCAAGCGTTGTATAAATTTCTAAGCCCGCAGAAAATGGATCTGCGTCTGTTTTCTTTTTTACTTCCTCGATTACTTGATCAATAAATACATCGTACTTAGATGTTGATTCAGTTTGTTTAGCTAAATGAGCCTGTACATCTACTTGTTTTGCTTTGTCGGCCTCGGCTTGTGTAATGAAGCCGTTTTTAGCCATTAAGTTTAATACTGTGTTACGGCGTTTAGTAGCATTCTCTGGGTTTGTAACTGGGTTATAAGTAGTTGGCGCTTTTGGTAAGCCTGCCAACATAGCAGCTTCATCAAGAGTTAAATCTTTTACGCTTTTAACTCCGTAAAATTTCTCAGCTGCTCGTTCAATACCGTATACTTCACCTGATGCGAAATATATTTTGTTTAAATACATTTCAAGAATTTGTTGCTTCGAATATTTACGCTCAAGCTGGTAAGCTAACCACATTTCTTGTACTTTACGTTTAACCGTCTTCTTTGGTGATAAGAACGAATTCTTTACCACTTGCTGAGTAATCGTACTACCGCCCTCAGCACCGAAACCGTTTTTAAAGTTCGCCATTAATGCTCCGCCAATTCGGTAAAAGTCGACGCCGTGATGTTTATAAAAACGAACGTCTTCCGTAGCGATAAATGCGTTTTTGACGACTTGAGGGATTTCATCGTATTGCACATATGTACGTTTTTGAGCTCCAATTTCTTTTACAACTGTCTTTCCATCGTTTGCATATACTTTAGATGAAAAAGAGTTTTTTAATACCGAGTCATCAACTTTTGGAGCATCGCTTATCATAGCAAAAAAAGTTCCCACTCCGGCAATGAGCCCGATGATTCCTATTAGTAAAACCGCGGCAACAATTTTACGAAATAGGCCTCCTTTTTTCTTCTTTTTCGGTTTTCCTTGAGATTTACCTTCTGGTTTGTTGTCATTCATAGCTCTTCGTCGTTCTTCACGAGAGCGATAATTATCTGACATAAAAACTCCTACCTTTCAACGCATTGTAAGAGAATGATTTCCGTAAACATATATATCATACTCTTAAAAGTATAATTTATCTATAGTTTTTATGTAATCGATTCTCGGATGGTAACCAAGTTCGATGAAATGTCCTTTTTTTTCAATATCTGCCTTAGGGATTGATTTTCGTCCATCTTTTTTCATGGCATCCCAATAAGGAAAAAGGAACTGTGCTTCGAACAAGTATATTTCTTGTAAAGTAGAGAACATTAATATAACGAAACAAATCCCGTTTTGTTTCACAATTTGCTTCATATGTTCAATTTGATGTTCATGAAAATTACGCAGCGGAAATGAGGTTTTATTTCTCGTTTCTTTTGCTTCAAAGTCAAGGTGTTTTCCTTTATAGACTCCATTATAGTCTGTAGTAGAAGCCTGTTTAAAATAAGCTTCTTTGATAACAGCGGCACTTCTCTTCGGATAGTCTACTTTTACAATTTGAACAGGGGTTGGTTTTTTGTGAACAATGGCTATTCCTTTTGAAACATAGTATTCGTTTGTTTCGTTTAAATCGTCCTCCAGCGTCATACCACGATTGCTATAGCTAGCTTCTAGCTTTTTAGGGGAAGGACTGCTGGTATTCAATGGCTTATAGGCCTTTCCGTTAGGATAGCGAATCATAACCATCACTCCTTTAATGTAAATCTATTAAACAAACAAATTCTATTATACCAAATCCTACAAATAAAAATAGATGAAAGAAGATGAAGAGATGTCACTCAATAGTTCGGAACAAGCGCTGTTGACGGCGATTAAAAAAACCACAGACAAGCTGAATATTGATAATATATCAAGAACCCAGGCTTATGCAACTTTTTATCATAGATATCCTGAAGTAAAGTGGGCATTTCTCGCAAGTATGGTATCACGAAACGCAGGATGGAATATGTGTGATTTGCAAGGGGAAAACATGAAAAAAGCGTTATCAAAGCAAACGCGTGATTTATTATTTTTGACGTATGAAAGAGCAAATTGGCTTATTTTTAAAGATGCCTTCCCGCAATTACTATTGTATGCTGTTTCGCGTAAAAAACATGTCTCTTACGTTCATTTACTTCCCTATTTAAACGTTTCATCTTTTATCGAAGAGAAGTGGAGACAATTTATGCAGAGACCTTGTGAACTGCAGCTTATTCATGCGTTAATTGTGAATGAGCAGCATGTTATTCAAAATCCCGTTATTGAACAGCCTTTTTATCAAGATAAGGTATTTAAAAGTATGCTGTTTTTTTTTCAAGATATATTCCACTTTAGTTCCGTCCTTTTTCCTACTACAAAAGGGGAATTATACGGTTGTTCTGTTCATGATTTTACAAAAGTAAATAATCGAATTGATTTAGGGAAGAAATTAGCGGCTTTATTATTTCATAAAAAGTATCATCCCTTGTTTTATGAATTTTCTTTGAAAACAAAGCACACGGGTTCAAGATACGATTATGAGCAGTATTTTATGAATGAAACTAGCTGCCGTACACCTGCTCTTCGAATGGTGTATCCGGCTATTAGACATCATGAAAAGAAGAGAGAAGAGTGGTTTTTAACGAAAAAAGAGGAACGAAAGCTCATGAAAAAGCCGCCTTTTCCAAAGAAAGTTCATTTTACAAAGTGGTATCTTCAAAAGCAAAAGCAGCTGTATATATTAATGAAAGTAGCGCAAGTGTTTAATGTAAATAAAAACGGTCACAAGTGACCGTTTTGTTCTTAAGTAGAAGGCTGGTTAGGACCGTTTAACTTTTTAGGATCACCGTAGGTTTTTGTTTCAGGCTTATTTTTAGGCTGTGATTTTTGCTGTTTGTTGGCCATATCTAGGCACCTCCTATCATGTTGTAATAAACGTTCAGCAGCGGAATGTATCTGCTTAGCTGAAATGTCTATACTAGTGTTTTCAATATGTTCACTTTCGATTCACCATAAATGAAAATGTCGAAAACATCTTTCTTTGACGAATAGAAACTAGTTTTGTCATGTGTGAAGGGACAATGAAGAAAAGAGAGAATACGTTATGCAAAGGAAAATTTGGAGGGATGGCGATGAAACAAAGTATGGTTAAAACAAGCGAAATGATGACTTTATTAGATAGCTTACTAGAGCAAGTAGATTTAGTGGATAAAACGATGTCTACATCTATAAATGAAGCATTTACACATTGTGAAGAAACATATATGGAACAAGTTCATCGCATTGACCAATCACTGCAAGAAATTGAAGTAGCTGTGTATGAAAGCATGCCTTCTGAAACAGAATGGAATAGAAGCCGAAGAGAAATGGTTCTTCATACAGTATAAAGACTGTTTATGTTACAATAGTCATCGTAGAGGTGACGAATAACGATGAATGAAGATGTGAAAAAAAGCACGGAGATCATGTTTCAATATAATGAAGTAGCTGTAGAACGATTAGCGTCTATTCAACAGGAAGAAAATTATGAAGTGAAATTTTTTGAAGAAGTAAAGCCTTATGGAGATATTTTCTTCAAAGAACTTGATGAATGGGCTAGTCTCGTAACGGAATGGCTGAAGAAAGAGCGACCAAAATATATTCATGTTAATCAAGTAGAGACGTTAAAAGAAAATTTACAAAACGTTGTACTACAGTCATTTTATCCCGAGACGCGAGAAAAGCGATTTAAAAAGATGTATCACTCAAATAAGTATGTGCTCGAGTCGATATTGAATAATTAATCCCGGCCTTCCGTTAAGATCTACAAGGTGGGGATTTTCTATGTGTGAGATTGTGACAAAAGTATTTTACACGAATTGAAAAACGAACTATCGATCAAAATTTTTGATTCGTAGTTCGTTTTTTTGATGGGAGGCATAGGTTTCATTTGTTTTGTTCCTTCTAGCAGTTGATTGGAGGGCAAGGCGAAGACTCCTGCGGGAAAAGCGGAACAGGTGAGACCCCGCAGAGCGAAAGCGGCGAGGAGGCTCAGCGGCCGCCCGCAGAAAGCGAAGCCTTGCACCGAGGTCAACTGCGGTGTCATAAGCGGTTCAGCTCATGTATCCCATTTGTTCGTCTCTAGATTGGAATCATTTTGTTACGTCCCAGCCTCTTTTTATCATATCAATCAAAAAGTTAATCAAAATCTTTTTGAGATTGGATAGAAACAGCTGGGTGATCTTGTGAAGCGACTGTATCGATATGATAATCAACTTTTTCAGTATGTTTAGAAGCAACGGCGTTATTTGTTTTAGTTACTGCGCTTTGTCCTTGCTTTTTATGATCAAAATGTTTTCCGCGACTCATGAGATAGACCTCCTTTATTGAATACTACGTTAAAGCTTTTATAGTATAAACAAGTCAAAAAAGAAGTATGTGTCCACTTTACAGGAAATAAAGAAACCACCGATTTCTCGGTGGTAGTAAAAAAATTAATCGTCTTGTGCACTAAAATCGGGCTTAGTAGCTCCAATTTGTTCGAGTTCACGTACAGCGGCTTTGTAATTCATAGGAGTTAAAAAACCTTTTAAATACTGCTGCTGAGCAAAATCGAGTAATTCATTACTTGACTGCGGCTCATACTGTTTCACCGCAATAAAAGCTTCTTGAAGTTCGTTCACATACATGTAAATTCCCTCCTAATCCCCATTTGTGCCACTACGTATACGTAGTATCACTTGTTCTTATCGTACCATATATTTAAATAATCTCGTTTTTTTGAAAAATTTAAACTTTCGACAGAAACCTACATATTTTTGAATGTGTTCTCCAAAAGTACAAGTAGACGAACGTCACCTCTTATTTCTGCATACATACTATATATTATGTAATATTAAAAAGGAGGTATTGATTTTGCATGTATACAAGTAAGCATTATCCGTATTATGAGCAACATCAACCAGAACGTTTTGATTTAAGTCAGGTACATCCTTTTCCGCAGTATCATCAGCAGCCATGGACGGAAGCTTATATGCCGCAACATCCGTACGCTCAGCAACAAATGCCTTTTGGTCCTCAGCAAATTCCCTATATGAACGGAATGTACCAGCAGCCCATGTACAATAATGCAGGTGCGCCTTTTAATCCATACCCTAAAGCTCAGCAACAAAAGCCTCAGCCTTCTCAATTTCAGTCATTAATGTCTCAGTTTAAATCGAGTGATGGCAATTACGATATGAACAAGATGATGAATACTGCGGGGCAGATGATGGGAGCCATGAACCAATTAACATCCCTCGTAAAAGGGTTTTCCGGGATTTTCAAAGTATAAGGACTAGAAGGTGTTTTCTAGTCCCTGCTTATTATTTTTTCTTTTGATTTTTCAAATAGGTCTCTCCAAGAAGTGTAAAGACTTCATTGTAAGTTAATCCAGACTTAGCATTTAAACGTTTGACTTCTTCGACATCTGTTGTTGATGAAGTTGAAATTTGATGCTTGCTTTTTTTCATAAAACCTCTCCTTCTCTATGTAAAATGAATAACATCCCATCTTAGTATATTTCCAAATGTGCTCCTTCTATAAGTGGAAAAAAACGCCGAAGACACTCATGGTTCTTCGGCGTTTTTTTGCAATAAAGATGGGTGTTTAGAGAAATTAAGAGCGACGTGAACGGCGAGTAGAACGACGTGAACGGCGAGTAGAACGGCGAGAACGGCGAGTAGAACGGCGAGAGCGGCGAGTAGAACGGCGAGAGCGGCGAGTAGAACGACGAGAGCGGCGAGTAGAACGACGAGAGCGGCGAGTAGAACGACGAGAGCGGCGAGTAGAACGGCGAGAACGGTGAGTAGAACGGCGAGTGCCGCGAGAAGAGCGACGAGTGCCGCGAGAAGAGCGACGAGTACCGCGAGTAGAACGGCGGCTACTGCGGCCAGTGCTACGAGAAGAGCGACGCTTTCTTGTTAGTGGACCAGCAGTTGGCTCTTGAAACATAAAAGATTTTAATTCTGTACATTCTAGAGCTTCAGCAGCCTCTTTAATTTTTTCAGGTGTAATATGCAATATAAAAACCTCCTTGGCAATTGGACTAGGTCTTGCATTAATAGAATACGCGCTGATGCTTGTCCTTGATATGAGTCAAAAGTGGAGTTTGCGCAAATAGTTGATGCAGTGGGGTATCATGGAGAATTTACCCTTCATATACTTTAATAATTGAAGAAAGGTGGTCGAATAATGAATCAAAAAGAAATCCCTCAATACGCTCTGTTTGTGAATGTAAAAGATTTAAAGGAAATGCAAAGAGATATTTGGTCAGAAGAGGCGGTTCAGGCAACGATGAAGTTTAACAAAAAACGCTACGATATTGATTTGCTGCTAAGAGGCTCCCACATTCGGAAGATGAAGAAAAAGTCATATTATATTGAATTTTATTCTCCAAAAATATTTCAGCGTGCCAAAGAAATACACCTGAACGCTGAATACAAAGATCCATCGCTTATGCGCAATAAATTGTCCCTCGATTTTTTCTCCTCTTTAGACGTTTTATCTCCTCACTCTCAGTTTGTCACTCTTAAGATTAATGGGAAAAATGAAGGAATATATCTTCAGCTCGAATCGGTAGATGAACTATTTTTGAAAAAAAGAAATTTAGCGGATGGATCCATATTTTATGCAGTGGACGGAGATGCTAATTTTTCTTTGATGAGCGATTTGGATAAAAGGCCGAAAACAACTTTGTTATCTGGATATGAAGATAAAGCAGTAAGAGAAGGGGATGAGGAAAAATTAGAAAAGTTTATATTTAATCTTAATACGTGGACAAATACAGAATTCGAACAGAATATTGAGAAGTACTTGAACGTCGACCGCTATTTATCTTGGCTAGTCGGTATTATTTGTATGCAGAATTACGACGGTTTTGTCCATAACTATGCCCTCTATCTAAATCATGAAAGCGGACGCTTCGAACTGATTCCATGGGATTATGATGCAACTTGGGGAAGAGATGTAAATGGAAAAGTAATGGAAGGAGACTATGTCCGCGCACAAGGATTTAATACGCTTACAGCTCGCTTACTGGCGGTGAACAGCATTAAAAAGCGATATATTCAAAAAATGAACAATGTTCTAAATAATCAATTCACAATAGAATACATGAAACCAATCATTTATCAACTGCATGAGTATATTGCTCCTTATGTATTAAAAGATCCTTACGTAAAAGATAACTTGGAGCAATTTTATAAAGAACCCGAATTTATGCTGTCTTTTATAAAAGAACGAACAGCGTATATTGAAAATAACCTTTTGACTCTTTAAAAAGAGATAGATTTATAGGCAATTTATAGGCAACAGTGGATTTTGCTAATAATAGGCAAATGCAGGAAATCAATAGCTGTACATGATACGTATATATACAGTATGAATGACCAATAAGGATAACTAATAAGGAGGAAAAACAATGAGTAACTATTACTATGGCCAAGAACAAGGGCAAAATCAAAATCCACGCCAAAAATCAAGCCAAAAACGCAGCCAAAATGTACAAATGCCTGATAAAGGCTATTCTTCTCACTTCAAACCCCTAACAGGAAGAGTGGTGACCGTTTATCGTGGAGGACCTGAATCTAAAACAGGTTATTTGGTTGACGTGCAGTCAGATTATTTAATTTTAGCGGTAGAAAGCAATAATAACAATAATGGTGAAAATAACAACCAAAACAACCAAAAAAACCAAAACAATCAAAACAATCAAAACAATAATCAACAAGAATATACCCTTGTATATTATAACTTAGCGCATGTAAAGAGTATTACTGAAGATACTATGTCAAATTCAGCGCAAACCTTTACAGGGTTTAACGAAGAACTAGAATTATATCGAGGAAAAACTTTTGCTACAACTTTATCATTAATGAAAACTAAATATGTGCAGGTTAATCAAGGTGGACCTGAGAAAAAAGCAGGTCAGCTTCTTGATGTCTTAGGTTCATTTGAATCTGCTTATATAGTATTACTCACAGAGGACGACGGTGTCATTTATATTAATACTGAACACGTTAAGAGTGTGAGTGAATATCAAAACAACAATGGAGATCAAGCTAATCAATCTGCAAATGAACTCTTAGTGAGCCAAGAACCAGAATATATGAAATCCAAAAGCTTTAACGATCTTTTTGCCCACCTTTCTCATAAATGGGTATCAATCAATAATGGAGGACCTGAAGCTGTAGAGGGCGTGTTAGTACAAAGCCGAAATGGTACATTTACACTTGTGCAGAATAATCAAGTATTACGCTTACAGCCAAGACACGTTAAAACCATTTGTGTAGGAGCAAAAGGGGCTTTTAAGCAAAACGATAACAATCAAAATAATAATGAAGAAACAGAAGAAAATGGAGAGACTGAAGCTGCGAAGTCTACAGAAGAACGTACAGGAGAACGTACGGGAAGCCGCACAGGTGGACGTACAGGACGCCGCACGGGTGGACGCACAGGTGATCGTTCTCGAGGACGCCGCACGGGTGGACGTACAGGTTCACGCTCTTCAACACCGGCTGAGAAAGTTATTAAAACGAAAAATTATCGTTGGAAAGCATGATGAAATGGAACATAAAAGGTGCTTATAAAGCACCTTTTCTATCATATAGGAAAAAGGAGGAGAATCAGAATGAGTATGAATCATTATATCAATAAAATTGTGGAGTTAGATATTTCAGGAAAAACGACATTTGTTGGCAGACTTATTGATCTTGGATTAGATATTATGGTTTTGTATAATGGACATGATTATTTGTATATTCCTCTTTTACACATGCATCGTTTGCGGGAAGTATCGGAAGAAGACTATACGGTTTTACGTGAAATAGAAGAGAATTTAATAGAAGAAAGTCAGCGGATTTCTTATCGGAATATTTTACAGCAGGCAAAAGGGAAATTTATTGAAATTTATGTAACGGGAGGGAAATCATTGCATGGCTATATCACAAGCGTGCTGAATGATTATCTTGTGTTTTATTCTCCAGTGTATAAAAATGTCTTTGTTTCTCTGCATCATTTGAAATGGCTTACCCCTTACAGTAATGAGTTAACCCCTTATTCTTTAAGTGACAAAGAGCTCCCAGTAAGGCCCGCCTCTGCACCTTTTGTCAGAAACTTTGAAGAGCAGCTTAAAAAATATGAAAATCAACTGGTCGTATTAGATTTAGGGGATCAATCAGAAAAGATTGGTGTACTTAAAGAAGTTTCTAATAATATTGTTGAACTAATTACGGCAAATGGAGAAAGTATGTATTGGAAGTTAGCTCACGTAAAAGCTGTACACTTGCCTTAGAAAAAGAGACCTCCCTGTCGTCTCTTTTTTTTATGTGTTTAGCAAGACAAGTATATTGAATAAACAAATGAGATGATTTAAATTTTTTAGAAAATTATGTTGACAATAAAGAAAATCTTTATTAAAGTTAGTAACAACAAACGTTAACCACCAACAATTATATAGAACTCTTATCAAGAGTGGCGGAGGGACTGGCCCTGCGATGCCCGGCAACCATCAAATGAAACATTCATTTGAACGGTGCTAATTCCTGTGGAACATCAGTATTGTTCTAACAGATGAGAGAAATCGTGTATAAACGAACACTCTTCCATCTGTGAAGAGTGTTTTTTATTTTGAGTGAAGGAGAGAAATAGATGAAAATTGAAACTTTATTAGTTCGTTCAGGAGTAGGTCGTGATCCTTCAACAGGTTCTATTACAACACCCATTTACCAAGCATCAACATTTGCTCATCCTGCTTTAGGGCAAAGTACAGGATTTGACTATGCACGTACGGCAAATCCTACTCGTACAGCATTGGAAGAAGCAATTGCTGCTTTAGAAAAAGGAGAAGTAGGAGTAGCATTCGCTTCAGGAATGGCGGGTGTAATGGCAGTTTTAGCACTATTTAAAAACGGAGATCATTTAATTGTATCAGAGGATTTATACGGAGGAACGTACCGAGTACTAAATGAAATCTTTTCAGAGCAAGGAATTACTGTTTCGTACGTCAACACAGCACATCTCGAGCAAGTAAAAGATGCGCTTCGTCCCAACACGAAAGCTTTATTTATTGAAACACCTACGAATCCAATGATGCACGTGACTGATTTGCCAGAAGCAATTGCGTTAGCTAAACAGCATGATTTGCTTACCATCGTTGACAATACCTTCATGTCCCCTTATTATCAGCGTCCTTTAGAGCTTGGAGCAGATATTGTAATACATAGTGCAAGCAAATACATTGGGGGTCATAATGATGTAGTTGCTGGTCTTGTAGTGGCTCGATGTAGTAGCTTAGGAGAGAAAATTCGTTTTTATCAAAATGCAGCTGGGGCAATCTTAGGGCCACAGGACAGCTGGTTGTTATTACGCGGTGTTAAAACGCTAGCGCTTCGTATGGAAAAGCATAATGAAAACGCGCTGAAAATTGCAAATTGGCTTACTGCTCATGATCTCGTGGAAAAAGTGTATTACCCTGGTCTTGAAACACATCCAGGCTATGAAATCATGAAGAAACAAGCAACTGGATTTGGAGGCATGATTTCTTTTGCTGTCTCACACCCTGACATCGTGTCAGTACTTTTAGAAAATGTCAAAGTTATTACATTTGCAGAAAGCTTAGGAGGCGTAGAAAGTTTAATGACATTCCCAGCTCGTCAAACACACGCTGATATTCCGGAGGAAATTCGAAATCGTGTCGGAGTAACAAACTGTTTACTGCGGCTATCAGTTGGAATTGAGCACGCAGATGATTTAATTAAAGATTTGAAGGAGGCATTTGATGCATACCAACAATAATAAACATAGATTTGGTACGAACTTAATTCATGCAAATACAGGAATTGACGGTCATTTTGGAGCGGTTAACGTACCTATTTATCAGGTATCTACATTTAACCAAGAAGATGAGACGAACAACGGCCGTTATGACTATTCTCGTTCAGGAAATCCAACTCGTGAGGCTTTAGAAAACACCATTGCTCAGCTAGAAAATGGATACGCTGGTTTTGCTTTTTCATCAGGTATGGCTGCTATCTCATCGGTGTTATCTATTTTTGAATCAGGGGATGAAATTTTAGTTTCACACGATACGTACGGCGGGACATATCGTGTATTAACACGATTATTTTCAAAGTTTGGTATCAAAACAACTTTTGTTGATACAACGAAGGTTGAGAAAGTAGAAGAAGCTATCACAAAAGATACGAAGGCTATTTATATCGAAAGCCCTTCAAATCCATTTTTACAGGTAACAGATATTAAAGCAGTAGCAAGTTTGGCGAAGGAGCGCAATCTTCTTACAATTGTGGATAACACGTTTTTAACGCCTTATCTACAGCAGCCAATTGACCTTGGTGTAAACATTGTGATTCATAGTGCTACAAAATATATCAGCGGCCACAGTGACGTCATTGGCGGTTTAGTTGTAGTAAGCGATGAAAAGTTAGCAGAAGAAGTAAAGTTTGTGCAAAATGCTTTTGGTGCTATCTTGGGACCACAGGATTGTTTTTTACTGCTTCGGGGAATTAAGACATTAAAAGTTCGTTTAGATCAGCAGTTAAAAACAGCGCTGCAGTTTGCAAAATGGCTTGAAGAACAATCTCTAGTGAGCCGTGTATACTACCCGGGCTTAAAAAGTCATCCAGACCACAAACTGATTTCAGAACAAGCAAATGGATACGGAGCTATGATTTCTTTCCAAGTACAGGATGAAAAAGTAGCACGACATATTTTACAAGGAGTCAAATTAGCTTCAATTGGCGTTAGTCTAGGTGCAGTTGAATCCATTCTAACGCATCCTGCAACAATGTCTCATGCAAGTATCCCAAAAGAAGTACGTGAAGAAAAAGGAATTACTGATTCACTTCTTCGTCTTTCAGTAGGGTTAGAGGAATTCGAGGATTTAAAGCAAGACTTTAATGCTGTTTTTCAAAGCTTAGAAGAAAAGGCGTTAATTAAATAAAGAAAAGAGACTGGGACAAAAGTATTCTAGTTAAAGTTAAACAAGAACTATTAATCAAAATTACTGATTAATAGTTCTTGTTTTTTGTTGTCATGGTGAACGTAGGTTTCATCTATTTCGTTGCTTCTAGCGGTTGATTGGAGGGCCAGGCGAAGACTCCTGCGGGAAAAGCGGAAGGGATGAGACCCCGCAGAAGCACAAGCGGCGAGGAGGCTCATCGGCCGCCCGCGGAAAGCGAAGCCTTGCACGGAAATCAACCGCGGTGTCACAAGCGGTTCAGCTCCTTTATCCCATTTGTTCGTCTTTACACTGGATTGATATCCGTTATATACAGCTATCTAAAAGGTTTGTGTATAGGGACGTAAGCGCAACTTTTTCATCAGAGGAAAGACTGCTGTTTAGAATTCTTTTTATGCCAAGATGATATTTTACATACGGTGTTTGCCGGACGCGTGGATGAGTCATTTCATCTTTTAAATCTTTCATAATGGCTTCGTGAAGCTGATCTTCACTTGTCATGGCTTGTTTAGAAGCAAACGAACGGTTTAACCATAGGGTTTGATAAGCTGCTAGTAAATGTTCAGAAGTCATTGTTCAAAGAGCTCCTTTAGATTAGTTTCTTCATTAGAATAGTCTATAGTTTACCACAAGTATTAATACGTGTACGTAACTTTTACAGAAGCAGATACAGTCAAGGACTGAGCTTGAATAGGGGGAGAGGCCGCTAATAACTTAGGCGAGGAGCCAGATGACTGATAGACGGGGCCTTCTTCGATTAGAATGGGGGTTTGGTTAATAGGGAGCTGAAGCGTGTTGGCAATGGTAAAGGCCTTTTCTTTGGCATTCAATAAAGCTTTACTAATTGCTTCTTGTTCATATTTATCATCATTTGTAACGTGAAATTGAAGGTCTTGCGCTACGTTTGCTCCGCTTGAAAACGTAGCGTTATAGACATCGCCCGCTTGTTTTACATCTTGTACTCTTACTCTAAATAAGTGCTGTACTTCGTATCCTGTAAGAGTCGATTTTCCATCGCTGTAATCATATTTAGGATTTATGGTGAATGAAGCTGTTTCAATTTGCTGGTCGTTGATTCCAAGATTTTTCATCTCTTGCAGCAAAGTGTTTGAAACAGCTGAATTTTCTTTTAAGGCTTCTTGAACGTCTCGGTTTTCCGTACGAGTTCCAATCGTCATGGAAATTTCATTTGGAATGGCTGAAGCAGTTCCTTCACCAATTACTTTAATTTCTCTATTTTGTGTATCTACGCGCAGTTGTTGTGTAGGTTCATAAGGCAAATAAGAATGTTGCATACAAAAACCTCCTTTATTGATCTTTAATATATATATGATAAGCAAAGGAGATTAAAAACAAAAAGAGGTTGAGACATAACTAAATCAACCGCTAGACGCAACTATATACATGAAACCTATATTCACCATACCAATAAAAAAATCCGAACGAATTTGATTCTCCATCAAGAATCTCGATTCACCGTTCGGATCTTCCTTCAATTAGCATACTTTTTTTCAGCTTCTCTTTGTTTATTTCGATTCTTTTATTAAGATTTCTTTCATTTCAATGAATTGATTTTGAACATCGTTTGACGGTTTCTTTGTTAGTAAACTTACAATAATAACAGCTAATAAGCTTAAAAAGAAACCAGGAATCATTTCGTAAAGAGCATCCTTAAACGGAGTATTTACCCAAATTAATACCGTAACAGCACCTACAATCATCCCTGCAAGTGCTCCCCATCGAGTCATACGCTTCCAGTAAAGACTTAGTAAAATAGCAGGACCAAATGCAGAACCAAATCCAGCCCAAGCGTATCCAACCAGCCCTAAAATCGTATCACTAGGTTTTAAAGAAAGCAAAATAGCGATAATTGCAACACCTAAAACCGCAGATCTTCCGACCGTTACAAGCTCTTTGTCAGAGGCTTTGCGTCGGAAAAATGTTTTATAAAAATCTTC
Source organism: Priestia sp. P5 (assembly GCF_029522155.1). Lineage (NCBI taxonomy): Bacteria > Bacillati > Bacillota > Bacilli > Caryophanales > Bacillaceae > Priestia > Priestia sp. P5. The sequence continues at coordinate 824,414 of NZ_JAKWFJ010000002.1, forward strand.
TGTAACAGAGCTTGCCGTTACAAGCAGCTGAGAAGAAATCGTACTCATAATTGCTGCTAGTAAAGCTGCATATAAAAATCCAGTAATTAACGGATTGAAGAGTATATCCGCAAATTTAATAAAAATAGTTTCAGGGTCTGCTAGTTTCATACCCGTTTTTTCTACATATGCAATTCCAACGAGCCCTGTCAGCATAGCACCAATAATAGAAATAATCATCCAGCTCATTCCAATACGGCGTGCGGGTTTTAATTCCTTAACAGAAGAGATAGCCATAAAACGGACGATAATATGAGGCTGGCCGAAATAGCCAAGTCCCCAGGCTAAGAAGGATATAATACCTAAAACGGTCGTACCTTTAAAAATGTCCAGATATGCTGGGTTAATGTCCTGTACAATATCCATTGTTGTGTTAACGCCTCCAACATCAGTGAAAGCAACAATGGGTACTAAAACTAAAGCAAGAAACATAATAACGCCTTGAACAAAATCTGTTAAACTAACGGCTAAAAATCCACCGAAAAGAGTGTAGGCAATAACAACAGATGCTGTTACAAATAAGCCAATTTGGTAATGTAAATCAAATGCTGACTCAAATAACCGTCCGCCTGATACCATACCAGCTGAAGTGTAAAGAGTGAAGAAAATAAAGATGACGATTGCTGATACTGTTCGAAGAATCTTGGCGTGGTCGCCAAAACGATTTTCAAAAAAGTCTGGGATTGTAATCGAGTCATTCGCTACTTCCGTATAAGTGCGAAGACGCGGAGCGAGGATTAAATAGTTTAAATAAGCACCTATAGACAATCCCACCGCTAGCCAGACGCTAGAAAGGCCAGTCACATACATGGAGCCAGGAAGCCCCATTAACATCCATCCACTCATATCGGAAGCGCCAGCTGAAAGGGCGGTAACGGCTGGACCTAGTCCGCGTCCTCCTAACATATAGCCAGCTACATCTTCAGTGGTTTTTCTATAGGCATACCATCCTATTCCAAGCATTCCCACAAAATAAATGCCGAGTGAAATATAAACTCCAATATCCACCAAATCTCCCCTTTATGCATTTTTTATGCATGAAACGAGCGCTGCTCGTCACGCAAACATCTTATGGTTTCTAAAACTAACAAACTTTTCCTATACTATCAACCCACAAAAACGTAAATTACCTAAGTCTAAAATCCCCTAAACCTTTATATTATAGAAATGAAAACGTTTTCAAAATAAAGTAAAATAAAAATATTCAGAAATTTATAAGAGCGCTTTTTATGCAATATTTTATGCAAAAAATAAAATAAAAAGAGCATTTTGTAAAATGCTCTTTTGACATTCATGTATATTAGCGTGAGTTCGGGAATACGCGGCGAACAACTTCTGAAAACTCGTCAAATAGTCCAGAAACTGGTTTACCCGTTTGAAGCTTGTCTACATATCCGTTCATACGATTCACAAAATCAGGGTTTGTTGATACAAACACTCGATGAACACTGCCATCAGCTTTTCTTACTTCATGTGCAATCTTATGCTCCATATCTTTTGTGAGATTGCCTTCTTTGTTATCGTCTAATACGGCTGCTACATAAGCTGTATGGTCGGTTACGATTACGTTAGCATCTTTTACGTTTTTTAACGCTACGATACGATCAGCTGCCACATCGGCTACTCTCATTCCGCCGGACTGATTGTACTGTTCTTTTTCATTACGCTGTACGTCTTGCGTATCGTTTACATCATTCATTTTCGTTTTATTGTTTCCATTTTCATATGTGACGTTGCGGACTGTATTATCGTCAATGACGCCATCTTTACCTTGATCTGCTGTGCTGCAGCCGAATAAAGAAAGGGTCGTCATGCAGCCTACAACAAACAAAAACGATTTCTTCATGATAGTATCACTCCTTATAAGTTTTAACCTTTCTTATAATTTGTTAAAAACGTGTGAAGCATACATGAAAAATATAAAAAAGCCTATACTATCGAAAAAGGAGGAATATGTATGAGTGGAATTCAACAAAGCATATTTGTGCTTCATACAAAAGAAGAAAACCATGAAGAAACAACAACGTTTGCACTGACTTCAGAAGAAGCTAAGTTATTATTTGAGACCCTGCAAAATAAACGAAAAGAAATTATCGACGCCCACATTGATAACATGTTGACGTAAGGAAGATAAATATTTTGCAAAACGGATGAGCCATATGTTAAGAATGGCTCAATATTTGCATTCTACATATAGGTATAGTATAATGTAAACGCAACCAAATTTAATAAATGTAATGAATACTACGTTTGAGCATACACTCGAATTAGATTTAGTGAAAATTCACTTGTTATAAAGGAGATCTACTTCGCGTAGGTCTCTTTTATAATATGTGAATTTTTTATTTACGGTATAAATGTAAATATAGAGTAACATATTAAAATTTTTACATTTTTTGGAGGTTTTTTTACATGGCTACTACAGGTACAGTAAAATGGTTTAACAGTGAAAAGGGCTTCGGTTTTATCGAAGTACCAGGCGAAAATGACGTATTCGTTCATTTTTCAGCTATCCAATCTGAAGGCTTCAAAACATTAGAAGAAGGCCAAAAAGTTGAATTTGAAATCGTTGAAGGTCAACGTGGACCTCAAGCGGAGAATGTTGTAAAATTATAATTCAACGCTACATATGAAAGCTGCCGATAGGCAGCTTTTTTTATACAAATTTGTTTTATTTGTATGATTAAGAAAATAGATTAAAGTAGGGGAGAAGGGAAGGCATGAGTTCATTTCATTGCTGTGCCACATGTCAACATTTTCAAAGCATTAAATTGGATAAGGGAATGAAGTATCGATGCAAAAGACTAGGCTATGAAACCCGTCCTTCTTATCGGTTTACATGCTGGGAGCCAAAAGAAGTAGTTAAAAAGCTAATGGAAAAACGAAATCAAAAATGAGGCTGGGACATAACAAAATCAATTCAATCTACAGATGAACAAATGAGATAAACGAGCTAGTAGGGGGAATCGCTTATTACTTCCGTGCAAGACTTCGCTTTCCGCGAGCGGCCGGTGAGATTCCTCGTCGCTTTTCCCCACAGGAGTCTTCGCCTTGCCATCCAATCACCAGCTAGAAGCAGCTGCATACATAAAACCTACGTTCACTCGTTCAGATTTTCCTTCAACTAAAATACTTTGGTCCCAGCCTCTTTTAATTATTCCTCGTTATTTGTACCTTCCTCTGAAGGCAAATGCTTCCCGCAAAACTCTTTTACAGCTTCTTCTTCCTCTTCTTCAAGGTCGAAGTCTAATACTTTATTTGTTGAAACTTCGTAGAAATGAGTTTGGGCAATAGAAGTGTTATCGTCGCCTTTAATATATACTACGCGTAGTGCTAGGTCGTTGCCCGTATATAATTCATCATCTTCTTCTACCTCAATGTATAAATGAAATTCATAGCGTTCACCTAGAAGGAGACCAAATGGATCCTGCAATTGTTCAGCTGTATATTCTTTAATTGTAAACATATGTACGTCCTTTCCATATATCAGTAAAATACTTGCATCATCTATTATAGTTTTTCTTTGCAAAGAAAGAAAGTGCACGCGTAATTCATGCACGGATTTATTCCTTGATCATTCTATTTAGCGAATCTACCTGATGCGATGGCGCAAGGACTTCGATGATTTACTTAAAGGCGGAAGAAACGCGCGTATGTTTTTGCTTATACATGGCAGCATCTGCTTTTTGAATTAATGTATCTAGGTTGGTATCGTCTGAAGGCGCACATATAATAAATCCGTAACTCGCAGACAGTGCATACGGCTTGTTAAATTCTTTCTTTTTATCTTCTAGCTGTTTATTAATATTTTGCCACAGCTCTTGTACGTATTCTTCCGTTTGTTCAGGAGCAATTAATAAAAACTCATCGCCTCCGTAGCGAAAGAGCGTATCATCTTTGCCAATATAACCACTAATTGATTCTGCTATTGTTTTAATAAGCCAGTCGCCTTCTCTATGACCGTATTGATCATTTACTAGTTTTAAAGAATTAATATCGATAAAACATAATAGAAAAGATGCATGATTGGTTTTAGCTCTCAGCAGTTCCAACTGCAGCTTTTCCATTCCGCTTCTTCGATTTAAAATTCCGGTTAGCATATCAGTTGAAGCGTGCAAGCTCAATTCATGCTCAACCGCTTTTAAATCGGTTATATCGGTAATACCTGCGAGTATGCAGCTTTCGCTTTGATACTCTAGTAATTCATAATTGATCATAACCCACTTAGAATCTCCATGTTCACGTGCTTCTAGGATGTAGTTTTTTACATATTTCTCTTGTTGAAGACGTTTTAAAATCTCCTCTCGATCTTCATCGGTAGGATAGATTATAAATCCGTCTATTTGATCAAGATCTTGAGAAGCAAGATTGTAAAAATGAATAGCTTTATTATTAATGAGCAGCACTTTGTGGTCGGATAATCTCGTTAATAGTAAAGGATAGGGGTTAATTTTGAACAGCGTAAAAAAATTACGTTCGCTTTCTTTTAGCTGTAGATGATTCATATATTCTTTGTGACGGTATGTATAAAGAATGTATGAAATAAGTAAAGCGATAGCAACTGCTGCAGTTGTATTGATCTGCTTTGAAATAAGGGAAAAAGAATCTGGTACATATCGTGATAAGCCGTATAGTAAAAAAAGATGGTTAGGAATAAAAATGATGCACAGATGTTTTAATTTCATAGGACATAAAACAGCTGTGGAAATCAAAAGCATCATATACACGTCTACGCGACCTGTGAAAAGCTGACTGTTAATAGTAGAAAGTGCTGCAGCAAATACGTAATAAAATATATAGCCATATACAATGGTGCTTAAGTAGTTAGCAAACCGTTCTTTTCTCTTACTAAAATAATAGAACAATAAATAAAGAGAGGAGAGAGCAAAACTAGTGAAATGAATACCAATTAGTGTATGTCTAAACTGAGATGTCCCCGCATGTTGAAGTAAAGAAAAACCTATATAAATATAAATAGGATAGGAAACTACAAGAGCAAGTGAAACTAGCTTGACTCTCTGTTGAAGCATTTCTACATTCGTTTTATCGGACATTGTATCTTCATTAACTTCTCTCCCTGAAGGAAAACGAAATTTCTTCAAAAAGGAGAAAGGTAAAAGCGAAAGAAGAAATGACATGACCATCATCTCCATATCTTTTTTAGGTATTTTAGCATGTTTGTATAAGAAAAGACATGAATTTTTTAGATGAAAATGTATGCTTTTCCATCAAGAAAAAGCATAAAGATTTATATGATTAAAGGTGAGGACAAAGAGCCTCACCTTTTTTATTGAAGTTTATTCGATTCAGCATGCCGTACAAACATGGTCTCATCTTCTACTAAGCCGCAAGCTCCGCACTGAATGCGTTTTTGCGGTCCGTTATAAGCAGCGTGAAAGGCATCGAGCGTATCGTTTGTGTATTCTTCTACGACGTCTCCGCTTCTTGGATCCATTTTTACAGGTTTTGCATTTTGTTCAATGATATTAAAACGCGTTCGATTTGTTTTGCAGCTAGGGCAAAGATAAGGGCTTCCCATTTTTAACATCTCCTTGAAAAATTTACTGTATTAATACCATGTCCGAATCCACCAAAAACATGCAAAAACTTATGGTTTTCTATCGAACGTTCATTCGTTAAAATAGAAGCAGGTGATGAAAATGAGAATACGAAAAAACTTACAAGAAGTAATGGATATTTTGCAAACGAATCCGTCATATCAGCAAAATATCGTTCATTGGCATACAATCGAAGAGAAAGAAGCTAAAACTGCGCCATTTCCAGCTTCTTTGCATACGAAACTGCGGGAAGCACTTGAGAAAAGAGGAATTGGTTCACTTTATACGCATCAAAAAACAGCATTTGATTTAGCAGCAGATAAGAAAAATGTTGTGGCCGTGACGCCGACAGCGTCGGGGAAAACATTGTGCTACAACTTGCCGGTACTACAAAGCATTATGGAGAATGATCAGGCTAGAGCTCTTTATTTGTTTCCAACAAAAGCGCTTGCCCAAGATCAAAAAAGTGAATTAAATGAACTCATTGAAGAAATGGAAGTGCCAATCAATAGCTATACGTATGATGGAGATACTCCGGCAAATATCCGCCAAAAGGTAAGAAAAGCAGGTCATATTGTTATTACGAATCCAGATATGCTTCATTCAGCTATTTTGCCTCATCATACGAAATGGGTATCACTGTTTGAAAATCTAAAGTACATTGTGATTGATGAACTTCATACGTACCGCGGTGTTTTTGGCAGCCACGTAGCCAACGTTATACGCCGGTTAAAGCGAATTTGCCGCTACTATGGAAGCAATCCTATCTTTATTTGTACATCAGCGACCATCGCTAACCCAAAAGAACTTGCTGAACATTTAACGGGAGCTCATGTTATTTTAGTAGATAACAATGGAGCGCCTAGCGGCCGCAAACATTTTATTTTTTATAACCCGCCTATTGTTAATAAACCTTTAAACATTAGAAGAAGTGCTACGCTTGAAGTGCGAAATATTGCAGGAGAGTTTTTGAAAAATAAAATTCAAACGATTGTATTTGCACGAAGCCGAGTACGAGTGGAAATTATTTTAACGTATCTGCAGGAGCTCGTGAAAAACCAGCTTCAACATAAGTCTATTCAAGGGTACCGCGGAGGATATTTGCCGAAGCAGCGACGCGAAATAGAAAGAGGACTTCGAGAGGGAAGTATTTACGGGGTAGTCAGTACGAATGCTTTAGAGCTAGGAGTGGATATCGGGCAGCTGCAGGTGTGTGTGATGACAGGCTATCCAGGCACGGTTGCAAGCGCTTGGCAGCAAGCAGGACGAGCAGGGAGACGTCACGGAGAAGCCGTCATTGTGATGGTCGCAAGTTCAAGCCCGCTTGACCAGTATATGATTCAGCATCCGGATTATTTTTTTAGCAGAAATCCAGAAACAGCTCGAATTAATCCTGATAATCTTGTTATTTTAGTCGATCATTTAAAATGTGCGTCCTATGAGCTGCCGTTTAAGCAGGGAGAAACATTTGATGGAGTAGAAATTGAAGACGTGCTGGAGTTTTTGCAAGAAGAGCGAGTGATTCATTTTAGCGGAGACAAATGGTACTGGATGAATGATTCGTTCCCAGCTCATAATATCAGTCTGCGCTCTGCATCCCAAGAAAATGTTGTCATCATTGATCAATCGGACGTTGCAAATGTGAAAGTAATTGGAGAAATGGATCGCTTTAGTGCCATGACGCTTCTTCATGATGAGGCGATTTACTTGCATCAAGGCATTCAGTATCAAGTAGAATACTTGGACTGGGATGAGAAAAAAGCGTATGTTCGTGAAGTCGATGTAGACTATTTCACCGATGCAAACTTAGCGGTTAACTTAAAGGTTCTAGAAGCTGATAAAGAACGACTGGAAGGGACATATTCAATCGGTTATGGCGATGTAATGGTCAGCGCCATGGCTACGATATTTAAAAAAATAAAGTTTGAGACGCATGAAAACATAGGGTCAGGCCCCATTTCACTTCCGGAAGAAGAGCTTCATACAAATGCTGTGTGGCTAAGCTTTGAAAAAGAACAGTTTTACGAATCTGAAGAACGATTGGAACAAGCGCTCATTTCTGTGGCAAATGCCCTTCAGTCAATTGCACCGCTTATGGTGATGTGCGATCCGTCTGATTTACATGTAGTGCCTCAGATAAAAGCGGTGCACAACGAACAGCCGACTATCTTCTTATATGATCGATACCCGGGAGGCATTGGGTTAAGTGATAAAGTATACGAACAAATGAATGATGTGCTAAATCAAACCAATCAATTAATTATAAATTGTTCTTGCGAAAGCGGCTGTCCGTCTTGTATCGGTATGGAAGCACAGGGAGAGCACGCAAAAAGCGATGCGCTCGTGCTGCTACAACAACTGCAAAGTAGGTGAACTCTTGTCTTTTAAAAATAAATTAAACCGTATGAAAAAGCATCTTCATGTTACAGAAGCAAAGCCGCCGGTTGAAAGTAACCCGCAGCGACCTAAGAGCGCATCTATTCCCTATGAACAGGAATGGAAGGGAAATCATTCTGTGCCTTACTTTGCGGAAGACAGCTACTGTATGATTAGAGAAGTGGTTTACCCGCTCGACTACAAGCATGGACATTATGAATTTAATGAGCTGAAAAAAGTAGTGGAAGTATGGAATCGGTCTACAGTTGCTCATCCGCTTTCATCAAAAGGCCACACTTATTCAGATTTATTTTTCTTTGATACGGAAACGACAGGGCTTAGTACAGGTACGGGAACGACTATCTTTTTGCTAGGATATGCAAGGGTGCTAAAAGATTCCGTCGTTTTTCGTCAGCATATATTAACGGAGCCAAGTGGAGAAGTAGCATTTTACGAAAGTTTTTTAAAAGAAGTAGACTATACGACGCTTGTGACTTATAATGGGAAATCTTTCGATTGGCCTCACGTGAAGACTCGCCATACGCTATTGAGAGATCATTTGCCCAAGCTGCCTAAGTTCGGTCACTTTGATTTGCTGCATGCGTCAAGAAGGCTGTGGAAACACAAAATGAGTTCGGTTAAGCTTGCGAATGTCGAAAAAGAAATACTTGGAATTGAACGAGTTGATGACATTCCAGGTTTTTTAGCTCCCATGATTTATTTTGATTTTATTGAAACGAAAAATCCAAGAGGCTTATTCGATATTATGAAACATAATGAACATGATATTTTATCGCTTATTACCTTATACATTCATTTATCAAAGCATCTCCTTACTAGTGAGGAGTTTACAGAAAAAGAAACATACGAAGTAGCAAGGTGGTACGAGCAGTTAGGGGAGAACAAGCACGCTTTCTCTCTTTATCAGGGCGTAGCAGAAAAAGAAAAAGAAGAGCATAAAAAAGCTCAGCTAGCGATGGCTTATCATTATAAAAAAGAGAAGAGTTGGAAAGAGGCAGTGGACATGTTTGAACCCTTGGTTCAAACATGTGAAGGTGACGTCGCTATAGAAGCATTGGTTGAGCTAGCTAAAATTTATGAGCATCGTCTCAAAGATGTTCATCAAGCACTTCTATATACTGAGCTAGCCTCGGAGAAGTGGAATCAACTCAGAGGAATGACTAAAAAAACGTCGAAGGAAGCGCTTGAAAAAAGACTTCTTAGACTAAAAAATAAATCAGCTAAAGCTTAGACTTCAGCTGGTTTATTTTAAAAAATTCAGAATTATTATTCTTTTGTTTTTGTGGATGTTTTATATTGTTCTATTTTTCAGTCATTGATAAAATTAGTCAATGTAAGACTTATTCTTACAGCTTAAAAACAGAACTTTGGTGAGATGGAGAGAGGCCCCATGAAAAATGTGATTTTAGTATCATTTTTCGCATTAATTTGTTTAACAGTAATTGTCTTAAGCAGTTTGAAAAATTCGTATAACTCCTTTATGTAGGTCAAAAATAGGTGTTTGTCTTAGTACATGTACACTGCCCTTCACATATTGTAATAGTGTAATAACTAAACAGTGAAAGGGGAAAAAGGATATGTATCCAAGACCAACAAAATGTATGCCACCAATTGTGCATCCAACAAAATGCTGCACGCAGTTTACTTCTCAGGAGGTAGTAGTACCTCACATTCATCCAAGTCATAATACATTGGTGAATCATACAAATGTGAAGCACGTACATTACTTCCCGCAAACGCAATCTGTTGTAAATGAAACTTCAAACCAACAGTTTTTTGGCGGCGCGCAGCAATATCCAACTCAAGTAGGAGGAGCAGGCTATCCAGGTCAAATGGGAGGCTATCCAAGTCAAGTAGCAGGTGCTGGTTACCCAGGTCAAATGGGAGGCTATCCAGGCCAAGTAGCAGGTGCTGGTTATCCAGGTCAAATGGGAGGCTATCCAGGTCAAGTGGCAGGAGCGGGCTACCCAGGTCAAGTAGCAGGAGCGGGCTACCCAGGTCAAGTAGCAGGTGCTAGTTATCCGGGACACAAAGGCTGCGGCCAAGGAAGCTGTCATACAAAAGGCGCGCATCAAGGACCAAATTCAGGGTATTTTAGATAATGTACGCTAATAGGAGCTGATTTCATCAGTTCCTATTCTATTTTGTTATAAAGGAGTTATATAATGAAGGTGCTAACAGTTACCGGTTATAAGCCATTCGAACTTGGCATTTTTAATGAAAAACATCAAGGTATTACATATATAAAAAAAGCGCTCTATAAAAAATTACAGGAATTAGTAGAAGATGGATTAGAATGGGTATTGATTAGCGGCCAGCTAGGAGTAGAAATTTGGGCAGCAGAAGTGGTATTTGACCTTCAGCTCGATTATCCCGAGCTTCAGTTAGCTGTTTTAACACCGTTTTTGGAGCAAGAAGAAAAATGGAATGACGTCAATAAAGAATTGTATGAATTCGTCTTAAGTCAAGCAGATTATGTAGATAGCATCACAAAAAAGAAATATGAAAGTCCAGCACAGTTTCGGTTGAAAAATCAATTTTTAGTAGAAAAAAGTGAAGGTATTTGTTTAGTTTACGACGAAGAGCACGAAGGAAGTCCTAAATATATGTTAGAAACGGCTAAAAAACGTGCTGAACGAGAAGAATACCCTATTATAATGGTGACGTCTCACGACTTACAGGATATCGTGGATGAAGAAAAATTTTCGTCTTTTTAATGCCACTTGGCGAAACATTTTAAAAGATAAATTGACATTTGAAGCTATTTTTGAAAAAATGAATTATAATAAAGATAAGGTTTATCGTATTCGAGGTGATAGAGATGTTAGCTGATAAAATCCGTTTAACGGCCAAAGAAATTTTAGAAAAAGAATTTAAAACAGGCATGAGAGGCTATAATCAAGAAGAAGTAGATAAGTATCTAGATTCTGTTATTAAAGATTATGAAGCATTTCATGAAGAAATTGAAGCATTACAAACCGAAAATTTACGCTTAAAAAAGCAAGTAGAAGAGTTATCTAAAAAGCCGCAACAACCTTCGTTTACCCCGCCGCCGGCTCAACAGCAGCAGCAAGCGGGTACGACAAACTTTGATATTTTAAAACGTTTGTCGAACTTAGAAAAACATGTGTTTGGAAGTAAATTATACGAATAACCTAAAAATAGGAGTTGCATTCAACTCCTATTTTTATTATACTAAGGAAAGTCGTTATCAATAACGTTCGGGTAATTGCTGCATCACATATGAGGATGTAGAGGAAAGTCCATGCTCGCACAGACTGCGATGTCTGTAGTGTTCGTGCCTAGCGAAGTCATAAGCTAGGGTAGCTGTTAAAAGCTAACGGCGGGGAAAAAGCCTAAGTCTTTTTAAGATATGGCTTGACTACTCTGAAAGTGCCACAGTGACGAAGTCTTATCAGAAATGGTAAGAGTGGAACGAGGTAAACCCCTCGAGCGAGAAACCCAAATAATGGTAGGGGAACTTTCTGGAAGGAACTGAACGGAAGGAAGGACAAAATGGTTACATTTTGTAGATAGATAATTGCCACCGGAGTACGAGGTAGCTAGCCGCTTGCAGTACAATGGTACAAAACATGGCTTACAGAACGTTATTGAAAAGCAATCGACATTTGTTGTTATACACTATATTTTAATCCAACCCAGCTCTTCGTATAACGGAAGAGCTTTTTTTATGTCAAAATGACAGCTTATCATAAGCTGTCATTTTTTTTGTACAATCAGACTGAGCTTGTTGTAAGCCTCAGGTCTTAGGAGAAAATAAAGCTCTAGCTCGTTTTGAAAAAACGTCATAATCCTTAAACTAAGTATATAGATAAGCGAAAGGAGGAGACAAAATGAAAAAAGTTGGTTTGTTTTTGATTGGAGCGGTAGCTGCTATCGTTCTTCTTGCAAATGCCGGTCCGATGGTAGGACTTGCACTTGGCTTAGTTATTTTGTACGTAGCATTTAAAGGGTTTGTTAAAGCAGAGACCCCCTTTAAAAAATGGCTCTGGGGGTTTATAGGTGTTGTCGTACTCTTAACAACCGTTTCAAACCTCCCGGCCCTTGCTGGTATCATCGCAGCAGTCGTACTTTACATTGTATATAAAAAGTGGAACAGCAGCAGCCTTATAAAAACGGAAAAAGAAGATCCGTTTAAGCATTTTGAACGTCAGTGGGCTGACTTAAATCAAAAATAACAAAAGTTTACTTTATTATCTAAGGAGATGAACAAAATGAGAAACTTATTTACTCGAATGAAAGAAACGATTTCTGCAGACCTTCATCAATTACTTGATCACAAAGAACAAAAAAATCCAATTGCTGCACTAAACCACTATTTGCGTCAATGCGAGCAGGAGACTGAAAAGGTAAGGCAGCTTGTTGAGCGACAGCACACGTTAAAAGAACAGTTTAATCGCGAATACCATCTGGCCCTTGACATGATGAAAAAACGTCATGAGCAAGCACAAGTAGCACAAGCAGCTGAAGAAACGGAATTACATGAATTTATTTTAAAAGAACATGCTCACTACGAAGAGAGAGCGAAGCGTGTAAAAGAATCTTATGAAGATGCATCCAAGCAGTTAGAAGAGCTTGAACAAAAGTATGAAGAAATGAAGCATAAGGTAAAAGATATGCATATTCGCCGTATGGAACTAATGGGGCGCGAAAATATTGCTCGTGCACATCATCGTATGAATTCAGTAATGAAAACAGAAGCATCTTATACGTCCTACAGCCAGTTTGACGAAATGGAAACCTATATTGACCAGCTTGAAAATCAAATTAATACAAACTACTATAGACAAACCGTAGACAGCAAGATTGCTGAATTAGAAAAAAGAGTAAAATCGTCGTAAAAAATCAGTGTTTCTGCATAAAACATGGTATTCTAAAAAAGGCGTAGGTTTCTGCGTCTTTTTAAGGTGAGAGAAGATACCTGCAGCATCCAAAGAACGCTATGTCATCTACGAGGAGAAAGGAGAGAGAGCTGTGCAAAGCGTAAACAAAACAGAATCTCTTATGTTCATTTTTATTTGCAGTTTATTTGTCCTGTTTATTGAAATTATGTTTTTTCACAGCGGCTTGATCTTTTCTGTATTAATTGCCGGTGCGTTCATGTATATTGGGCGAAAAAAAATGAGAAGAAAACTAGGGCGCATTTTATTTTGGATTGGCGTTATTGGGCTGGTGTTGAATATATTTAATACGGTTGCCTTTAAGTTTTTAGTTATTGCTCTTTTTCTGTATTTTTTACTTAGATTTATTCAATCAAGAAAGCATCCGGTTGAATTCAGACCAACTGACGAATTTACCCACCAGCCAAACCAAAGTTTGGTGCAGGTCCGCCCGGTTTTGACGAATAAACTTCTTGGTAGTCAAAGAACCGAAGATTCCGTATACGAATGGGATGATATTAATATTCAAAGCGTATGGGGAGACATTGTGGTTGATCTAAGCAATACCGTTCTGCCAAAAGGCGATGCGGTTATTTTTATTCGTCAAGTGTTTGGAAATATTAAAGTGCTCATTCCTTACGAAACGGAAGTATCTGTGAATCATTCTAAACTGGCAGGAAACGTAACGGTTTTTGGAAATCAGCGCGGCTTTTCGTTCAATGAAAATTTGTCTATCAAAACAAAGGAATTTGATCAATCTGCTCATAGGGTGAAGATTGTTACAACTGTTGTGATTGGAGATTTAGAGGTGCAAAGGATATGAGTATTCTTCAACGGCAGTTATTATGGGGGATTTTCTTAAGTTTTTTTGTATTTGTATCCGTCCTCCTTACCGTGTTTTTTGCATATCCTGTTTTTCAACTTAGCGACTTATGGAAAATAAGCGTATTTGGCATGCCTTTTGTGCTGTTTTCCTTCAGCTTAAGCCTGACGATTGGAAGCGTGATTGGAGGAATCATGGGGTTTATGTGGAGACAGCAGTGGACATATGTTGAAAACCGATTATATGAAATAGAAAATGGCCACCGGCATATGTCGGCAAATAAACCGCTTATTCAAGAAACGTCTCGAATTATAAGCCGTTTAAACAAAGTAGATCATAAAATGATTCTTCAAGCACAGCAATCCCAAAAGATGGCAACGGAAAAAGTGGAAAATCAGCAAAAGCAAGTGCAAGAAATTGTTTCTCAGGAACGAAATCGGCTTGCTAGAGAACTGCATGACTCCGTTAGTCAGCAGCTATTTGCCGCTTCGATGCTTATGTCTGCTATTACGGAATCCAATCTTACGCTACAAGATTCTGAAGCTAAGCAATTAAAGATGGTTGAAAAAATGATTAATCAATCACAGCTTGAAATGAGGGCTTTGCTTCTTCATCTTCGTCCTGCAGCATTAAAAGGAAAATCGCTGCAGGCTGGAATGAAAGAACTGATGAATGAGCTTGCTCAAAAAGTACCGCTTGAATTAAATTGGAAAATAGAAGGTTTTGAACTTGATAAAGGCATTGAAGACCACTTGTTTAGGATTTTGCAAGAATCCGTATCAAATACGCTGCGTCATGCCAATGCAACAGCTTTAGATGTGCTGCTGATTAAACGTGACTTTTCCATTATTTTACGTATCGTTGATAATGGAGTTGGTTTTGATGTAGAAAAGGAAAAAGTTGGATCGTACGGCCTGCAAAATATGTACGAACGCGCAGTTGAAATTGGAGGCCTATTAAAAATTATTAGTTTGCCCGACAAAGGAACAAAGCTAGAAGTGAAAGTACCGTTAGTAGAAAGAGAGGAGAAGCAAAATGATTAATGTACTGTTAGTAGATGATCATGAAATGGTTCGTATTGGCGTAGGAGCGTATTTGTCTGCTCAAGCAGACATTCATGTGATAGCTGAAGCAGCAAATGGCCAACAGGCCGTTGAATTAGGGCTTCAGCTGCGCCCGGATATTATTTTAATGGATTTAGTCATGGAAGAAATGGACGGGATTGAAGCAACAAAACAACTGATTAAACAGTGGCCAGAAGCGAAAGTGATCATTGTCACTAGCTTTCTAGATGACGAAAAAGTATATCCCGCTCTAGAGGCAGGGGCAACAAGCTACTTATTAAAAACGTCTAAAGCAGGAGAAATTGCAGCTGCTATTCGTCGTACATATGAGGGGCAATCTGTATTAGAGCCCGAAGTAACCGGTAAAATGATGTCTAAAATGAGAAAACCGTCGTTACCTCATGAAGAACTGACAGCTCGTGAAATGGAAATTCTACTGCTAATGACACAAGGCAAAACAAATCAAGAAATTGCAGACGAATTATTTATTGCGCTAAAGACGGTAAAAACACATGTGAGCAATTTATTAAGTAAGCTGGATGTACAGGACCGGACTCAAGCCGTGATCTATGCCTTTAAACACAAATTAGCGCAGTGAGAATCGTTATTCAAAAGAGAATAACGATTTTTTTTGTGAAAAACCTATTTTTTTGCATGTATTCATTATAAAATAGCGATATGCGTAAAGGCGAACGCTTACGTAAAAGCACTATTTTGAGGGGTTGAGCACATGGAAAAGAAATGGTGGAAAGAAGCTGTTGCGTATCAAATCTACCCGCGAAGCTTCATGGATTCAAACGGCGATGGAATTGGTGACATTCAAGGGGTTATTTCAAAATTAGACTATTTATCTGATCTTGGAATTGATGTCATTTGGATTTGCCCGATTTATCAGTCTCCTAACGACGATAATGGCTACGATATCAGTGATTATAAAGATATTATGAAAGATTTCGGAACAATGGAAGACTTTGATGAGCTGCTAGATGAAGTTCACCATCGCGGAATGAAGCTGATTATGGATTTAGTTATTAATCATACTTCAGATGAACACCCTTGGTTTTTAGAATCCAGGTCTTCTAAAGAGAATCCATATCGTGATTATTATATTTGGCACGAAGGTAAAGATGGCAAAGAGCCAAACAACTGGGAATCTATTTTTAGCGGATCAGCTTGGGAGTTCGACGAAAACACAAAAGAATATTACATGCACGTATTTTCTAAAAAACAGCCCGATTTAAACTGGGAAAACGAAAAAGTACGTCATGAGCTTTATGAAATGGTTAACTGGTGGTTAGATAAAGGAATTGACGGCTTTCGTGTAGATGCTATTTCGCATATTAAGAAAGTGGCCGGCTTCCCAGATCTACCGAACCCTGAAAAGCTAGATTATGTCCCATCGTTTGAAGGACATATGAATCGACCGGGAATTCAAGAACATTTAAAAGAGTTAAAAGAAAATACGTTTGCCAAATACGATATTATGACGGTTGGAGAGGCAAATGGTGTAACATCGAACAGCGCAGATGAGTGGGTAGCTGAAGATGGCGGAAACTTCAATATGATTTTTCAGTTCGAGCATATGGGACTGTGGGATAAAGGAGAAGAAAAACCGCTTGATTTAATCGAGTTAAAAACGATTTTAACTAATTGGCAAAATGGTTTAGAAAAAATCAACGGCTGGAACGCTTTATATTTAGAAAATCATGACCAAATTCGTTCTGTAAATAAATTCGGCAGCACAGCTTACCGAGTGGAAAGTGCAAAGTGCTTAGCTGCACTATACTTTTTAATGAAAGGAACACCGTTTATTTATCAAGGACAAGAACTTGGAATGACCAATGTTAAGTTTGATTCTATTGACGATTATGATGATGTTGGTATGATTAACTACTACCGTATTCAGCGTGAAAAAGGCGATTCACATGACGAGATTATGAAAGTGATTTGGGAAACAGGCCGCGATAATTCAAGAACGCCAATGCAGTGGAATACAGAAAGAAATGCAGGATTTTCTACTGGTACCCCTTGGATGAAGGTGAATCCAAATTACGTAGATATTAACGTAGAAGAGCAGAAAAGTGATAAGAATTCGGTACTGAATTTTTACAAACAGCTCATTAAAATCAGAAAACAGCATGATGTGCTGGTGTATGGAACTTATAAGCTGTTGGCAGAAGAAGATACCGCTATTTACGCGTATACGCGAACATTAGAAGGTAAAACAGCTGTTGTTATTTGTAATATGTCACCGAAAAATCAAACGTTCGAGTTTCCTTCAGAGAGCTCATTTGCAAACAGAGAAGTGCTGATTCATAATTATCCGTTGGATAAAAACGAAACGCTTGAAAAATGTACGCTGCATCCATATGAAACACGTGTATACTTACTTTCATAAACAAGTTGAGCAACCGATTGCGCAACTTTAAAGTGAAAAGCTTTTAAAAACGAATTTATATGCGACATAGGTGAAGAAACTGCTGGCTCTGTCAAGAGCGAGCAGTTTTTGCATTTTAATAAAAAGACGGAGAAAGCTTTGACTAAGGCGCATGTATATGGTACTTTTACACTTAGTGTAGATAATTAGAAACAAAATGAGGTTGAAAAATGGCGAAATATAAAATTATTGCAACAGCAGCAATGGGAATTGAAGCACTGGTCGCTAAAGAAGTGCGTGCTTTAGGATATGACTGTGAAGTAGATAATGGCAAGGTTATCTTTGAAGGAGACGAGCTCGCAATTGCTCGCTGCAATTTATGGCTTCGTACAGCAGATCGAATTAAAGTGCAGGTTGGACAGTTCAAAGCTCGTACGTTTGATGAGCTTTTTGAACAAACAAAAGCATTAAATTGGGGAGATTATTTGCCCGTAGATGCACAGTTTCCTGTATCAGGAAAATCAGTTAAATCTAAACTTTTCAGCGTATCAGATTGTCAAAGTATTGTGAAAAAAGCAATTGTTGACAGCATGAAAAAACATTATAACAAAACAACAGGCTGGCTCGAAGAAACAGGGTCAACGTTTAAAATTGAAGTAGCGCTATTAAAAGATGTTGCTACATTAACAATTGATGCAAGCGGTGCAGGACTTCATAAGCGCGGTTACCGCGTAGGACAAGGGGAAGCTCCTTTAAAAGAAACGCTGGCAGCGGCTTTAATTATGCTAACGCCGTGGAATGCGGATCGTCCGTTTGTCGATGTTTTTTGCGGTTCTGGTACAATTGCTATCGAAGCAGCGCTTATCGGTCAAAATATCGCACCAGGGTTTAACCGTGACTTTTTATCAGAAGAGTGGCCGTGGATGTCAGCAAGTATTTGGGACAAAGCGCGCGAAGAAGCAGAAGACTTAGCGAACTACGACCAAGTGCTAGATATTGCTGGTCATGATATTGACCATCGTATGGTAAAAGTAGCGGAGCAAAATGCATTTGAAGCTGGACTTGGAGATTTAATTCAATTTAAACAAATGCAAGTGCGCGATTTTACGACGCCGAAAGAATATGGAATCATTATTGGTAACCCTCCGTACGGCGAACGTTTAAGCGATCGTCCTTCTGTTGAAAAAATGTACGCTGAAATGGGCGAAGCGTTTTCTAAGCTTGATACTTGGTCGATTTATATGCTTACATCTCATGAACAGTTTGAACAGTACTACGGTAAAAAAGCGACGAAAAAACGCAAATTATTTAACGGATTTATCAAAACAGACTACTATCAGTACTGGGGACCTCGTCCTCCACGCAACGACCAATAATAAAAAGCCAAGCGGTGTAGAAACCGCTTGGCTTTTTTACGTTATTTCTTTTTTAAACCGCGATAAGCTAGCATTCCAAACATGCCTATCCCGAGCACGACAATTAATAAAATAAACCAGAACGTGGCATTAAGCAGGTATTTGTATAGTCCGTCATAATAATCATGCATGTACTCACCCCATTATGTTTTTTTATAGTATGGGCGAGTAGCAGGGCAATATATGTATTCATTTCTTTTCAATAGCAGGCTTAAAACGAGAAATGATTAGCTTATTTCTAACATATTTACGAAAGGAAAATCTCATACTAAAACCTAAGAGGTGATAACTAAGAGGTGATAAAATGAGAAAAAATCGATCAGCACGGGTTTTTGGCGGGATGATGCTTCTTTCATGGTTAACCATCCCTTTTATAGGACGACAGCATATTAAGCGTTATTTATCATCTACTATGTTTATTTCCTTTTTGATTATGGTTGAAAGCTATATTGCTGAAAAAAAGAAGTGGTGGATATTCCCTAATCCTCCTCATCCATATCTAACAGGTGAAGCTGCTTTACTTTTAGGTCCATTTTTAGCAGGTTCTTTATGGATTAAAAAGTTCACATACGGCCATTTTGGAAGGTATATGTTATTAAATGCAATCGTAGATACATTTTTTGTTTATCCTTTTCAACGAGCTATGAGCCGTGCAAAGCTTTTTAGGGTAGGCACATTTAAAGAGTACCATTTGCTAGGTATCTTTCTGTTGAAAGCTGCTTTAATGTACGTTTACCAACATCTAGTAGTAGAGAAACCAAAACCTCAGCGTGCTTTAAAAAATAATCCTATAGAATAAAGGAGCAGGCAGGGAAGCGTGATTTTCTTGCCTGCTATTTTAATGCCCCAGATGTCATTCCTGAAATGAAATGCTTTTGTAAAAACACGTACGCAATCAATAATGGAATAGAAGAAAGAACGACTGCTGAAAACAACATAGGGTAATTAGTCAGAAATTCCCCTTGAAAGTCCAATAGTGCAATAGGCAGCGTTTTTACTTCTTTAGATTTTAACAATAGCAAAGGGAATAACAAATCATTCCACACAATCACAAACGAAAAAATTCCTACTGTAGCCATTGATGGTATTGAGAGTCGAAGAGCGATTTTTGAATATATTTTCCACTCTGACGCTCCGTCCATCCGAGCAGCTTCGAATAGTTCCTTTGGCAAAGTTTTCATAAACCCCGTTATAATAAAGACACCGACTGGAAGCAAAAAACTTATGGAGACGATAATGACGCCTGTTAGTGTATTGACGAGCCCAAGCTTATTCATCAGCAAAAAGACAGGAATCATATTGACTTGAGTAGGGACAATCATTCCGCAAACAAAAAAGCCGTATACAATCCATCCAAGCTTTTGAGGCAGCTGAATAATAGCGTAAGCAATCATGCTTGAAAACCATAGAATAAAAAACGTGCTAAAGACGGTAACAATCACGCTGTTTTTAATATAGCCAAAGATGGGTTCATTGACGAGCAGCTGTTTATAATTTTCAATATTCCAGCCTGCTGGTAATCCGATTGGGTTGCTGTAAAGCTCGGGCGTTGTTTTAAAGGTTGTTAATACAACCAAGCTTAAGGGCAACAGAATGATTAAACCGTATATCCCTAAAATCAGTTGTCTGAATGGGTTTTGTTTCATAAAAGAATCTCCTTTTACATTTTGGTCAAGCGAAGTACGCGAAATTGAAGAAACGTTAAAAGAGCAATCACAATCATAAATACAACTGAAATGGCAGAGGCATAGCCGAAACGAAAATTAATAAAAGCTTCGTGATAAAGCAGTGTCGAAAGAATTTCAGTTGAGTTGGAGGGACCTCCATTTGTCATTGCAATGATTAAATCAAATGCTTTAAAACTTTGTATGGTCGTATAAGCTACAACCATTGTTGTAGCTGGAGCTAAAAGAGGCCATGTAATGCGCTTGAATTTTTGCCATCTTGTTGCTCCATCAATACTAGCAGCTTCATATAACTCACTGGGAATAGCTTGAATTCCAGCTACAAAAATAATAAGCATTTGACCAGTATGTGCCCAAAATTGTACAAAAGCCAAGCTGTAAATGGCGATATGTCCATTTCCAATCCAAGACTGGGTCCAATGTTCAAGGCCTATTTTACTTAAAAATAGGTTAACTCCTCCAATGTTGGGGTCATACATAAAGTTCCACGTGAAGGCAATCGACACGGACGAAATAATCGTCGGTACAAAAAAGAGTGAACGATAAAATGTATTCCATGCAGAATTTTTATAAAGTAAAAGTGCAAAGCCTAAGCTCAATAATGTTTGAAAGATCAGCACGCCAATTGTGAACTTTAAGTTGTTTGTAAGAGACTGTGTAAAAATAGCATCGTTTGTTAAAATTTCTTTGAAGTTTTGAAAGCCTACAAATGAGAACTGAGAAGACAATCCATCCCAATCAGTTGCGCTTAAAAATAAAGCAGAAAGAGTTGGCAATGCAAAGAAAACAGTATATATGATAAAACCGGGAAGTAAAAACAACCATAGATGCCTGCTTTTAGAGATACTTTTAAATGAAAAGAGAGGAAAAGAGAACGAAGGGGTTCTCTTTTCTTCTTCTTGAATAGACGTATTAGTTTTTAGCGACACGTTCTACCTCTCCTTGTGCTTTTTCAGCAGCTTTTTTCGCTGACATACCGGATAGTACGTCCTGTACAGATGTTTCAACAGCTTTTGATACGCGCTCATTTAAAATTGTAAATCGAGGTTGGAAGACCGTTTTTTTGTCTCTCCATTTTGCGCTTTCTTTGAGTTCAGGTGAATCATATTTTACGTCTTTGACCGTTAATAACTGGCCAGTAGCATTCGCATACTCAGAAGAAATCTTTGGATCTGCAAGGAAAGTTAAAAATTTCTTAGCAGCTTCTTTGTGTTTTGATTTTTCAGCAACACCTAATAAGAATGTCGTGGTATGAACACCTTCGTATTTTGCTTTATCTTGATCCACTGTAATCGGTGCAAGCAAACCTTGATCAATCTTCGGATTTTGCTGTTTGACTGTAGCCATCATATAAGAACCTTGAGCAAGCATTGCACCTTTTTCCTGAGCAAAAAGTGCTGCAGCACTTTCTTTTTTCGTACCAAGAGCATCTTTTTGGAAGTAACCCTTGTCATTTAATTCTTTAATTTGAGATAGGGTTTTGATAAACCATTCATCCGTTAGCTTGCGCTTGCCCGTTTCTACTTCGTGAAGGGCGTTGTTCGTAGGTTCATTATTCATAATCATTGGATTAATAAATTGAGAAGGACTTACGTCTCCAGAAAATAAAATCGGCGTGTATCCATTTTTCTTTAATGTTTCAGATGTTTTTAAAAAGCTATTCCAATCTTTAGGAACATCTAAATTTAGTTTTTCAAAAATGCCTTTGTTATAGACAGGGATGTTATAGACTAGCTGATAAGGAAGAGCATATTGCGTATTATCCGCTTTCCCCGCTTGGATTAGCTTTTCGTCAAATTTGCTGAGTAAATTTTGGTCGTCCAGCTTTGCAAAACCGTTTGCTTTGCGAATCGTTTCAAATTGACTTCCTGGAAAACTAGCAAATACATCGATACCTTCTCCAGATAATAGAGATCCTTGAATTTGTGATTGATAGGAATCAGAAGGAAAGACGGTCATTTCTACATGGATATTTGGATTTTTCTTTTCAAATTGTTCAATGATAGAATCAAAAGCTTTCGAATCTTCTCCTCGCCAATGCGTAAAGTTAATGGTTACTTTTTTAGAAGAGTCGCTGCTGTCGCCGCTTGTTGAACTGTTTTTGCTGCAGCCGGCGATGATCACGGTGAGCATTGCTAACAAAATTAATAATTTTTTCATCTTAGTTCCCCCATTTATAGAATTCTCTTTAGATAGTTATTGGTCAATTTTGATACGGTTGGTAGATGCTTGGTCAAAGAAATGAGCATGATTCATTTGAAAATGAAATGGAAAGTGCTGATGAACTTGAATATGTTCATCCCCAGGGATTTTAGCCACAAAGAGCTGGTCTCCTAAACTACTGTATAGTATGTACTCTGCTCCTAATAACTCAGACACATCTACCGGTAATGAAATATGAGGAGCATCAGAAGAGGCCCGCGTAATATGCTCAGGTCGAATTCCTATAGTAATGAACTGATTATTGTAGCCTTTTTCATGTAACGAATGCATTTGATTTTCTGTCAGTTGAAACTCATGTTCACTGATGTGCAGTTTGCTGTTCACCACTTTTCCTGTGAAAAAGTTCATTCCCGGTGATCCTATAAAACTGGCTACAAACGTATTCTCTGGAGCATTATATACTTGCATAGGTGAACCTATTTGCTGAATTTTTCCGTCTTTCATAACTACAATTCTGCTTGCCATCGTCATCGCTTCTGTTTGATCGTGGGTTACATAAATAATGGTCGTCTGCAGCCTTTGATGAAGCTTACTGATTTCAGCACGCATTTGTACGCGAAGCTTCGCATCAAGATTAGATAAAGGCTCATCCATTAAAAAAATTTGGGCATTCCGTACAATGGCTCTTCCTAAAGCCACCCGCTGACGCTGCCCTCCTGATAACGCTTTTGGCTTGCGTTTTAAATAGGGTTCTAAGTCCAAGATACGAGCCGCTTCACGAACGCGCTCATCAATTTCTTGTTTTGGGACTTTGCGGAGCTGCAAGCCAAATGCCATGTTGTCGTAAACTGTTAAATGAGGGTAAAGCGCGTAGTTTTGAAACACCATTGCAATATCCCGGTCCTTAGAAGGTAAATCGTTTGCACGATCTCCATTAATAAACAATTCTCCTTCTGTTATCGATTCAAGGCCGGCGATCATTCGGAGGGTAGTGGATTTGCCGCACCCTGAAGGTCCTACAAATACAATAAATTCTTTGTCTTGAATACGAAGATTGAAATTATCAACTGCAAGACTATCTTTTCCGTATTTTTTATACACATGCTGTAACTGCAGTTCTGCCATTTTTCCTCCTTTCAGCAGGCTTTTAAAATAATAAAAGCCTCTAATTGCACAGACGGATTGTACGTGTATCTGGCAATTAGAGGCTATCGGTTGACCGGTAAGCCTGTATTATGTAGTTTTGAGTGATTGAATCTGTAAGTAATTTTAAAATATATTATTCCTATAAGTCAAGTGAGAATTGAAATATTTTAATAAGTTCGATTATTTTCTTAAATGAAAGAATCCATTTATTAAGCCAGAGATGCTGGTTTTGAGAATAAAATAAACAGCTGGTGTATAGAATGATAGTATTCACTTTTATAGTAAGCACTACAGAGAGAGGATGTTTATAAATGGATAGAAACACGCAGTTCACTATGATTCGGCAAGCGTTGGAAAACAGCTATCATTTAATGCAGCAGGGAATAGAAGTGAGCGGAGAGACGCTTACTCAGTTGGAACAAGCAAAAGCCGAGTATGAAGCGGCCTTTTTATTGTCTCAGTCCACGGACTCAAAATTCCGCTGTAATTAATTTTTAATAGCACTTATTCCGTTTGCGTTCTATACACTCAGCTTTTATACAAAAAGGTTCTGTCCTTACAGGCAGAACTTTTTTATGTTCAGCTCTTTTTATTGACATTTTAGATAAAGTAGTCAATAATTAAGTTTTGCTTACATGAGAAATTTACTAGATAAAAAGAAGTGAAGCTAATTTTTATTGATAGATATTTACATAAATAAAGGAGTCAGTATCGATGATGAGAGAGCGGTTGCCTTTTACAATTGAGCGGGATGAAAACTTTTTTGACAAATTAAATGAATGGATAGGTGATGTTTTTTATGATCATCTTCCAGACGCAGGGTTAGAACTTCGGGATGAACAAATTTTTATGGCTTTTCAAATCGAACGAGCTTTTAAAGAAAAAAATGTAATCTTTGCAGAAGCAGGTGTAGGAACAGGGAAAACCATTGTGTATTTACTGTACGCTATTTGTTATGCAAGGTATATTGGCAAGCCAGCTATTATTGCCTGTGCGGATGAAACATTAATTGAACAGTTAGTAAAAGCCGAAGGAGACATTGCCAAGCTCTCTGGTATTTTAGATATTAACATGGATGTTCGCCTAGCAAAATCTCAAGATCAGTATCTGTGTTTAAAGAAATTAGATGCTGTGACAGCACGAACCGATAATGAAAACATTGAAGAAATTTACGATACGCTTCCTGATTTTGTTCATGATCATAGCGGTATGCAGTCGTTCTATCACTACGGAGACCGTAAAGAATATCCTCATTTAACGGATGAGGAATGGAATCAAATTAACTGGGATACGTTTCAAGACTGCTCTTCCTGTGAGCAGCGTCATAGATGCGGCTTAACGCTTTCACGTGAGCACTATAGAAAAGCACATGATTTAATTATTTGCTCTCACGATTTTTACATGGAGCACATTTGGACATATGAAGCCCGCAAGCGTGAAGGACAGCTTCCCCTTCTTCCTGAAAGCAGCTGTGTTGTATTTGATGAAGGTCACCTGCTGGAATTTGCTGCACAAAAGGCTTTAACATATCGCATTCAAGAAGATACGTTAGAAAACTTGTTAACGCGTCTATTAGAAAATGACGTGCGAGAAGAATTTGCTGTGAAGATCGAGCATGCTATCGATGTGTATGCAATGTTCTTTGACCGTTTAAGTGAAGCAAGCACAGAAATCGTTGGTTCTAGCCGTAAAGAAGTAGCCCGTACAAACGGATTACAAAGTGTAGGAAAAGAACTTTTATCGCTGCTTGAGCATATCGGAAACGAGCTTGTGTTTGAGAGTGAGACCTATACAGTAGACGAATATACGCTGCGAATTGTAGATGAGTATCTAGATCAAATTGATTATTCGCTGCGCTTATTTATGGACAACGAAAATGCCATCTACTGGGTAGAAGAAAATAACTGGCAGCTGACGTTGGTTATTATGCCGCAAGCAGTAAAAGACGTCTTAAAAGAACGAGTATTTGCGAAGAAAATACCTTATATTTTCACTTCTGCGACTCTTTCAGATAACCAATCGTTCGATTATTTAGCATATAGCTTAGGAATTGCAAAGCCGCTTTCTTTTTCCGTTGAATCGCCATTTGATTATGATGAGCAAATGAAAATTGCGGTAAAAAATGTTTCGGATGATCAAGAAGAAGCGTTTGCTGAAAAATTTGCCTTTGCTGTTGCACAGCTCGAAAAAACGAACGGACGAGCACTTTTACTGTTTAACAGCAAAGAAGAACTAGAGATGTTCAAAGAAGTTTCCAAAGAGTTAAATCAGTACACATTTTTATTTGAAGGCGATCAAGAAATCAGTAAATTAGTATCTCAGTTCCAAAGGGAAGAAGAAACGATTTTATGCGCTGTTCATTTGTGGGAAGGATTGGATATTCCTGGACCTTCGCTATCTAATGTAATTATTTGGTCTCTGCCGTATCCGCCAAATGATCCGGTCTTTGAAGCAAAGCGCAATCAAGTAGTCGATCCATTCTGGGATGCAGATATGCCGTATATGCTTCTTCGCTTAAAGCAAGGAGTTGGAAGACTGATTCGCTCTCATAACGATAAGGGTCTAATCACGATCTTTATGCCAAAAAGCACAGATTCAAAAGTGCGTTCAATCATTGAACAAAATGTCCCAACGAAAATAGAAAACATATAAAAAAGCGCGGTTGTAGCCGCGCTTTTTTATATGCATAATAGATTGAATATTCAGTTATATACATGCCGTTACTATTATGATAAAATAATTTATGGTGAAATAAGGAAAGTAAGGAGGAAAAACAATGAGAGAAGACATACAGAAAATTGAGAAACAGTTTTATGAATTCATGAATAAAATCAAAAGTTATCACGAGGCAATTGGATTGATGTACTGGGATTTGAGGACGGGTGCTCCAAAAAAAGGGGCGGATCAGCGTTCTGAAGTTATTGGTATGATGTCATCAGAAGCGTTCAATCTTTCGGTTTCTGATGACATGGCAGGTTTTATTGAGAAATTAACGAACCCTGAGTCACAGTCTTACATAAACGATATTACGAAAAAAGCAGTGGAAGAATGTAAAAAAGAATATGACTTAAATAAAAAAATTCCTCCGCATGAATATAAAGAATACGTTACATTAACTTCAAAAGCTGAGTCGGTTTGGGAAGACGCAAAAGAAAAAGCAGATTTTGCTTTATTTCAACCGTACCTCGAAAAAATTGTAGCGTTCAATCAGAAGTTTGTGGAGTATTGGGGGTATGAAGGAAACAAATATAACCGTTTATTAGACCTTTTTGAACCGGGGATGACGGTTGAAATTTTAGACGAGGTGTTTGGAAAGCTACGGGAGCATATTGTGCCTCTTGTTCAGCGAATCGCCGGGTCAAATACAAAGCCAAATACGGAATTTTTATTCCGTACTTTCCCAAAAGAGGCGCAAAAGCAATTTAGTCTAGACGTGTTAAAAACACTTGGCTATGATTTCGAAGCGGGGCGCCTTGATGAAACAGTCCATCCTTTTGCTACTGGCTTAAACCCGGGAGATGTGCGCATCACGACTAAATATGCTGAAAACGATTTTCGAACGGCTATTTTTGGAACAATTCACGAATGCGGCCATGCTTTATATGAGCAGAATATTTCAAAGGATCTTGTCGGTACAGTTCTATGTGAAGGTACTTCAATGGGAATTCACGAATCACAGTCGCTGTTTTTTGAACAGTTTGTCGGTAAAAATAAGGCATTTTGGCAGCATCATTACGATGTACTAAAAAAGCATGCGCCGGGACAATTTGACGATGTAGATTTAGAAGATTTTTACCGAGGAGTAAATGAGGCGAAACCGTCTCTTATTCGTATTGAAGCAGATGAGTTAACGTATCCTCTTCATATTATGATTCGCTATGAGATTGAAAAAGGGTTAATAAACGGAGAATATAAAGTTGCAGATTTACCGGAAATTTGGAATGAGAAATACGAAGAATATTTAGGAGTTCGTCCAAGTCACGATGGAGAAGGCGTGCTTCAGGATGTACACTGGGCCGGAGGAAGCTTTGGGTATTTCCCTTCCTACGCTCTTGGCTATATGTACGCAGCGCAGTTTAAGCATACCATGTTAAAAGACTTGCCCAATTATGATGAACTCCTCGAAAAAGGAGAAATTTCGCCGATTACAAATTGGCTAACAGAACATATTCATCAGTACGGAAAAATGAAAAAGCCTCTTGAAATTTTAAACGATGCAACGGGAGAAGGCTTAAATGTAGACTATTTAATTCAGTATCTAGAAAAGAAATATGGAGAAATTTATCACGTATAAAAAGCGCTATAACCGAATATTATGTTTTGTATCACAAGTAAATGTTCGAAAATATCGTTTTTAGATATTTTCAAATAAAAGATTTGCTGATATAATACAATTAACTCAATAACGCACTCATATAATGACGAGAATAAGGCTCGTAAGTATCTACCAAACTACCGTAAATAGTTTGACTATGGGTGAGCGATGAAGTTTGTTTTTCACTTTTGTGCGTAAAAGCTCAAAGACATTGCTCTACTCATATACGAGTGCAGCTATGTTTTTGAGCTTTTTTAATACAAACGTTGGAGGAACGAACTATGAAAGCTTTGCAAAACAAAATTTTAACAGATGGTATCGTATTATCAGACACGGTTTTAAAAGTAGACACATTTTTAAACCACCAAATGGATCCTGTATTAATGAAAGAAATTGGAGAAGAATTTGCTTCGCGTTTTGAAGATGCAGGAATTACGAAGATTTTAACGATTGAATCATCAGGAATTGCTCCAGCGATTATGACCGCATTGAAGCTAAACGTTGAGATGGTGTTTGCTAGAAAAAGAAAATCTTTAACACTTCAAGACGGACTCATTACATCAAAAGTATATTCATTTACAAAAAAAGAAGAAAATGAAATTTCAGTTGCTGATAAATTTATTCAAGAAGATGACGTGATTTTAATTATTGATGACTTTTTAGCAAACGGCCAAGCTGCATTCGGCTTGATGGATATCGTGCAAAAAGCAGGTGCTAAAGTAGGCGGCATTGGTATTGTTATTGAAAAAGCGTTCCAAGATGGAGGAAAACAAATTCGTAAATCAGGCGTTAAAGTAGAATCATTAGCACGCATTCAGTCTTTATCAAATGGTAAAGTGATATTTGTTGAAGATAAACCAACAGTGGAGGTTTAATATGAATAAAGGAAAAGTCTTTTCACTTGGTTTACAGCATGTTTTAGCTATGTACGGAGGTGCGATTGTTGTTCCGCTTATTGTTGGAGGAGCCATTGGCTTGACTCAGCAGCAGCTTACGTATTTAGTGGCGATTGACTTATTTATGTGCGGTGTGGCAACGCTGCTGCAAGTGTGGAAAAATCGTTTTTTTGGAATTGGTCTTCCAGTTGTATTAGGGTGTACGTTTACTGCCGTAGGACCTATGATTTCAATTGGAGGTTCTTACGGCGTTTCCTCCATATATGGTTCTATTATCGTCGCTGGTTTACTCATTGTCCTTCTTTCTGCTTTTTTAGGTAAATTGGTTAAGTTTTTCCCTCCTTTAGTTACGGGTTCGGTTGTAACGATTATTGGAATTACGTTAATTCCTGTAGCGATTAAAGATTTAGCCGGAGGAGAAGGAAGTAAAGATTTTGGCAGCTTGAGCAATTTAGGTTTAGGTTTTGGCGTTTTGCTATTAATTATTGTTCTGTATCGATTTACAAAAGGATTTATGCGCTCCGTCTCTGTGTTATTAGGATTAGTTGTTGGAACAATCGCAGCTTCTTTTATGGGAAAAGTCGATTTTTCCGGCGTAAAAGAAGAAGCGTGGGTTCATATGCCACATGTGCTGTACTTTGGGATGCCAACTTTTAATATTATGGCCATTCTGACAATGTTCCTTGTTTTACTTGTTGGTATTGTCGAGTCAACAGGCGTTTATTTTGCTGTTAGTGATATTTGTAAAAAAGAAGTGGATGAAAAAGATTTATCTAAAGGCTATCGTGCAGAAGGACTGGCGATTTTATTAGGCGGATTTTTTAACGCATTTCCTTATACAGCGTATTCTCAAAATGTAGGACTTTTACAATTGTCAGGTGTTCGCACAAGAAATGTTGTATTTGCAGCGAGTGGAATTTTAATCGTTTTGGGTTTTCTACCTAAAATCGCAGCGGTGACGACGGTTATCCCGAGCTCTGTCCTTGGTGGAGCAATGGTAGCTATGTTTGGAATGGTAATCTCTTCAGGTATTAA
Source organism: Priestia sp. P5 (assembly GCF_029522155.1). Classification (NCBI taxonomy): domain Bacteria; kingdom Bacillati; phylum Bacillota; class Bacilli; order Caryophanales; family Bacillaceae; genus Priestia; species Priestia sp. P5. Next base: position 854,228 of record NZ_JAKWFJ010000002.1, read on the forward strand.
AATCCTTAGTCAAGTTGATTTAGCAAAACAAGAAAACCTTCTTGTGATTGCATGTTCGGTTGGCATGGGTCTAGGGGTGACGGTTGTACCTGAACTCTTCAAAAACTTACCAGAGAGTCTTCAAGTTCTTACTGGAAGCGGTATTGTAATGGGGAGTTTTACAGCAATCTTTTTAAATATTGTCTTTAATATGATGAAATCACCACGTACGCAAGTTGCAGAAACAAAGTTAACAAATGAAGTAGTATCGAAATAAAAAGAGGCTAGGACAAAAATATTTTAGTTGAAAAGATCCGAACGATTAATCGTTCGGATCTTTTCATTGTTATGGAGAACATAGGCCTAATTTGGTCGTCTTTTCTATTAAGACCGTGTTTTAAAAAACAGTGTATAAAGCATTTTCCCCACATCAGGGTTTTTTGCCACTAATGAAATTTCTCTTTTGAATTTGAAGTCTGTAATAGGTAACGCTTTAATGTTTGAGCTTTGTAAATGGCGCATAAAAATTTCAGGGAGAATTGAAATACCTAAATTAGCTGAAATAAATCCCATAATACTTTGAGCAAATTCAATTTCATTGGCAATGGAAATTTTTAAGTTATGACGATTGTACGCTTTTTCTACTAGTGTCCGAACATCGCACCCTGGGGGGAGAACTACAATGGGTTCTTCTTTGAAATCTTCAAATGATACGCTTTCTTTTTCGGCTACCGGGTGCTGATCATTCACAAATAAATAAAAGTCTTCTTTGAACAATAGTTTTGACCAGTAAGTATGTTGAATCTCTCGATCATCAAATAAAGCCCCGTCAATTTGATTGCTTTCTAACTGCTCTAACAAATCATAATAGTGATGCGAGGTTTTTATATCAATATGGCGATTGTGGTCTTTAGCAGAAGCCAGTTGATAAGGTAAGTAAAAAGCAGCCATACTCTGCCACGTTCCGATAGTTAAATCACAAGCTTCTTGCGTAGACACTAATTTTTTTTGAAGAGCATGAACGCTTGAAAGTATGGATTCACCTTCTTGTAAAAGAATTTCACCTGCTGAGGTTAATTCTACTCCTGTAGCGGAGCGAATAAATAATGTTACTCCTAAATCTTCTTCTAGTTTTCTCATTTGCTTACTGAGCGCGGGCTGTGTCATATGCAGCTGTTCGCTTGCTTTGCTTAAGCTTTTTGTTTTGGCTGTTTCAATAAAAGACTCAAGCCATTCTGTTTTCATATTTATCACCTATAACCTTTTGTTATACCCATAGTATAGAAGGGAAGTTCTCATAAATCAACGAAGATGCTAGTGTATATAGTGTAGTTAACACAGCACAAAGAAATTCACACAACTAGGAGGATGAATGATGTATCCAAACAAACTATATATTAACGGTGAATGGACAACAACGGAAGAGAAAATTGATGTGATTAATCCAGCAACAAAAGAAGTTATAGGGAAAATTCCAAAGGCAGGCGCAAAGGAAGCAGCACTTGCGGCTGATGCAGCGGCAGCGGCTTTTAAAACATGGTCGAAAAAAACCGCTCAAGAGCGCAGTGCTATTTTAATGAGATGGCATCAACTAATTGAAAATCATAAAGATGAACTAGCAGAAATTATGACAACGGAACAAGGCAAACCATTTGCAGAAGCAAAAGGTGAAGTGCAGTATGGCAATGATTATATTGCTTGGTTTGCTGAAGAAGGAAAGCGTGTATACGGTGAAACGATTCCAGCTCATCATACGCATAAACGTATTACGGTTAAAAAACAGCCTGTTGGCGTTGTAGCAGCTATTACACCATGGAACTTCCCTGCAGCAATGATTACGCGTAAAGTGGCCCCGGCTCTTGCAGCAGGATGTACAATTGTTTTAAAACCATCTGAAGAAACACCATTTACAGCATTTCGGTTAGTAGAGCTCGCAGAAGAAGCGGGAGTTCCAAAAGGTGTGATCAATGTTGTTACTGGAGATGCAGCAGCTATTGGCGACACATGGCAAAAAGACGGACGTATCCGAAAATTAACATTTACTGGTTCAACAGCGGTTGGTAAACATTTAATGCGCGGTGCCGCGGATACTGTGAAAAAATTATCGCTGGAATTAGGTGGTCACGCACCGTTTATCGTAACAGAAAATGCAGATTTAGACGCTGCTGTAAACGGCGTAATTGCTTCTAAGTTTGTTAACGCAGGTCAAACGTGCATCTGCACAAACCGCGTATATGTACAAGAATCCATTGCAGATGCTTTTGTTGAAAAATTTGCAGCAAAAGCGGCGGAATTAACAGTAGGAAATGGATTAGAAGAAGGTACACAGGTTGGACCGTTAATTAACGACAAAGCGGTTGAGAAAGTAAAAGCACAAATTGCGGATGCAAAAAGTAAAGGAGCTAAAGTTGTGGTTGGCGGACAAGCTATAACAACTAAAAACGGTTTCTTTATGGAGCCGACAATTATTACAAATGTAACTGATGACATGAATTGCATGTTTGAAGAAACGTTTGGGCCATTGGCACCTGTAGCAACATTCAAAACAATAGAAGAAGCCGTAGAACGAGCAAACAATAGCCCTTATGGTTTAGCCGCTTACGTATTTACAGAAAACATTAAAGAAGCAACGTTTGTATCTGAAGAGTTAGAATACGGCATTGTAGGAGTAAATGACGGCTCTCCATCTGCAGCTCAAGCTCCATTCGGCGGCTTTAAAGAAAGTGGTCTTGGACGCGAAGGAAGTCATTACGGCATTGAAGATTATTTAGAAGTAAAATATATCTCAATGGGACTTTAATCAAAAGTAGAGGGACAAAAATATTTTAGTCGAAGTGAAACACGAACTAGCAACTAATAATCAAAATTATTGGTTGTTAGTTCGTATTTTTTTGTTGTGAAGACGGACGTAGCTTTCAGGTGTTTCGTTGTGTCTCAGCTTTTTTATGCACTTTTGTAAAGAAAATTTGGAATAATAGTTCTTTCACGCAATTAATTGCATTTCTAGGATGTCTGTGCAAGAATAAATATTTCAAAAATGGTTTAGCTTTGTTTAAAGCGTGGGTAATACAACAAATGCACATGATTGCTTGTTAGATGAAATGAAAAGCAGAACTTTACCACTGATAAATTACGCAAGCTAGAACCAAAATAGTAGTACTGAATGGTGAAAAATATAGGAGTTGATATAGATGATTACAGCAGAGAAAGACATAGTGAAATTTAAAGCAAAAGACGGACGTGAAGTCACTATTCGCCCTGCACAGGCAAGTGATGCAGAGCATATTACAACAGCGGTAAAAGAAATTATTGAGGCTGGGGAATTTATTCAAAAAGATGAGCCGCGCACAGTTCAAGAAGAGCAAGATTTTATTGCATCAGTAGAAAAGAACAATCACATGTACGTTGTAGCTGAAGTCGAAGGTGAAGTGCTTGGAATTGCACGTGTTCTTAGAGGCGAAATTAAAATGAAGCGCCACACGGGGCTCTTCCGTACATGGCTTATTTCAAAAGCACAGGGAATGGGAATAGGAAAACAATTTATGAATTATACGCTAAACTGGTGCAAAGAAAATAATCTTCATAAACTTTCTTTAACTGTGTTTGCTTCGAATAAAGTGGCATACGAATTGTATAAAAAGGTAGGATTTGAACAAGAAGGCGTTATGAAAGAACAAGCTTATTTCAACAATGAATATGTAGATGAAATCTATATGTCCATTTTCTTTTCATAAAAAATAAGCACTTATTTTCATCAATCCATAAATTGTATCTGTACATTCAGATTATTTGCGCTATAATAAAAGTGCACAACAAACATACACTTCTTCAAAACGTAGACTTTCCTGAGTTACAGGAAAGTTTTTTTATGTTTCGCCTCCATTCCACTAAAAAAGAATTGAATAAATCCCCAGCTATTACAAATGTTAAATGTAACGCAATCAAAGAGGTGAAGTGTATGCCAAAGATTATCTCAGTTGGATTTGGAGTTCCTCCTTATGAATTAACTCAGCAAGACACGCTGCTATTTGCAAAAGAACTTTTTTCCGAATCGTTTAAAGATATTAATCGTCTGCTAACCGTTTTTCAAAATGGTCAAATTGAGAAACGTAATTTTGCCAAAGATTTATCTTGGTTTCAAGAAGACCATACATTTGAAGAAAAAAATGATGCTTTTATAGAATCTGCTGTTGAATTAGGTACAAAAGCAATTGAAGACTGCTTAACAAATAAGAACTATGTAAGTACTCCTTTGCCATGTGGAGAAATTGAGGCTATTTTTTATGTTTCAACAAGTGGTTTAGCTACGCCTAGCATTGAAGCACGAATTATGAATAAGCTTGCGTTCTCAGATCATACAAAAAGAATTCCTATTTGGGGATTAGGGTGTGCTGGAGGAGCGTCTGGGCTTTCAAGAGCTTATGAGTATTGCAAAGCCTTTCCGCGCGCTAAAGTCCTTGTTTTATCTATTGAGCTTTGCAGTTTAACTTTTCAGCGAAATGATCGTTCAAAAAGCAACTTAATCGGTACATCTTTATTTGCAGATGGAGTAGCGGCTGCTTTAGTCGCAGGTGACGAAGCTGATACCACTTTTGCCCTTGCAAAAAGCTATCCTTACATTTTACATACACAATCGACGCTCATGCCTAATTCAGAAGATGTAATGGGATGGGAGATTAAAAATGATGGACTATTTGTGGTCTTTTCAAAAGATATTCCCACGATTATCGATTCGTGGTTAGGCGGAGAAGTTGAGTCATTTTTACAAACTCAGCATTTGACCAGTCGGGATTTAAAGCATTTTGTTGCTCATCCTGGAGGGAAAAAAGTGCTTGAAGCATATGTATCAACGCTGTCGCTAAACGAAAATATGATTGCTGATTCTCTAGATGTACTTAAAAACCATGGAAACATGTCTTCCGCAACCGTTTTGTATGTATTAGACCGCTTTATGAAGAAAGAAATTTCGAGTAAAGAATACGGTTTATTAACAGCTCTTGGCCCTGGATTTAGTTCTGAAATGCTTCTATTAGAGTGGAGGTAAAGCGATTGTTTTTTTATAGCTTTTTTGTATTTATTATCTTACAGCGTCTATGTGAATTGGTTATCGCCAAAAGAAATGAAGCTTGGATGAAGAAGCAGGGAGCATACGAAGCTGGTCAAAGTCACTACAAATGGATGGTAAGCATGCATGCCGCTTTTTTTGCTGCTCTTTTTACGGAAGTGTATGTATTAAAAGATGGAATGTATCACTTTTCTTTTTTGTTGTTTAGCTTTTTTGTGCTTGTGCAACTTGCAAGAATATGGGCTATTTCTTCGTTAGGAAAGTATTGGAATACAAAAATTATCGTTTTGCCTAATGCAAAGGTTGTGCTAAGAGGTCCTTATCGTTTTATGAAGCACCCTAACTATACAGTAGTAGCGGCAGAATTGGTGTTAGTTCCGCTTATGTTTCAGGCATACTGGACGTTAGCTGTTTTTTCTGTTTTCAATTTGTGTATATTAGCCGTCAGAATTCCCTTAGAAGAACAAGCATTAACGAATGAAACAAATTACGGCGAAGTGATGCAAAACAGGGGACGTTTCTTTCCTATAAAAAAATCTTAAAACTAATTGAAAATGATTATCTTTCATGATAAGATGAAACAAATGATAAAGATTATCAATTTCATCAAGTAGAAACGGTGGTGGACGTAATGGTTAGTCTTTTTGTGATTGGAGCACTTGCTACATATGTTGGCGTCACAACGTATGTAATGAAAAATATTGAAAAAGCCCAAAAGGCGTAACATACATGCGATGAATAAAAAGTACGATGCAAAGCTGTCAAATTATTGACAGCTTTTTTTATTGTTTTTGTAACTAAAAATTCAGTTTTTTATGGGAAAATGCATGCGAATCAAGTAAAATAGAGAAAGAATAAGCAGAAGTGAAGCTGGATAGAGAACATTTAAATACAGTCTTGAATGAGGCAAAAGGGGTAGAGTAATAATGGGTAAAGTGAGTGTGAAACATCAAGAAAATCTCCGATTGGAAGCATCTCTTTTTCATTTACATAAGCAATTTCAAGCAGCTGGAGATGAACAGCAGGCAGCAAAAGCAATACAGCTGTTAAAAAAGTGGGTGAACGGTGAATTTGTTGTAGCATTTTGCGGACATTTTTCGGCTGGAAAATCGAGCATGATTAACGAATTGATGGGGCAAGCAATTTTGCCTGCAAGTCCTATTCCAACAAGCGCAAACTTAGTATCAGTAAAAGCTGGGGATGAGCATGCAACCGTTTATTACCGCAAACAGCCGCCGGTGCGTTATGAAGCGCCTTATGAGTATGAGCAAATTAAGCAGTTTGCTGTCGATGGAGATGAAGTAGAGTCCATTCATTTATCGATAGATACAGAGGCTATTCCTAAAAATGTTGTGGTGATGGACACACCGGGAATTGATTCAACAGATGATGCGCATCGTGTATCGACCGAGTCAGCTCTTCACTTAGCGGACGTTATTTTCTACGTGATGGATTATAATCATGTGCAGGCAGAATTAAATCTTCAATTTGCAAAACAGCTGCAAGAAGCTAATAAAACGCTTTATTTAATTGTAAATCAAATCGATAAACACCAAGAAGATCAGCTAACATTTCAAGCATTTAAAGAATCTGTAGAAACGTCATTTTTAAAGTGGAATGTGAGACCAGAAGGAATCTTCTATACGTCGTTAAAAGAGCCAACCAACCGTCATAACGACCTTTCGTACGTAAAATCTCTATTACTTGCTATGATGACGGAAAAAGAAAACCGACATCAGCATATTCAACATGCGATGCAAATGTTAATTGACGATCACCTTGCCTTTATTGAAGACCAAGAAGAAGAAAAGTTAACGATTCATGACGATCTGCGCCATAAGCTTACGCTTGAGAACCATGAAATGAATAAGCAGCAAAAAGAGCAGCTTCTCGAAAAAGAAGCTGAAATGAGGCATGCTGAAAAGCAGCTAGCAGAAACGTACCAACAAGAAACAGGTAAGATACTAAGCAACGCCAATTTAACACCATATGAAATGAGAGAAAAAGCTAGGCTGTTTTTAGAAACGACAAAGCCTGATTTTAAAGTGGGTCTTTTATTTGCTAAGAAAAAGACCGAGGAAGTAAAAAAAGAGCGGCTGACGTTATTTTTTGATGATATGAAAGAACGAGCAGCTTCTCAGCTGCAGTGGCACTTGCAGCAATATGTGCAAGAGCTGGTGAAAAATCAAAATCTTACCGATCCGGATCTTATACGCCAGGTTCAGCAGTTTGAAATTCCGTTAGAGCCGCATGATTTAATTGAAACGGTAAAAGCAGGAGCTACGATTAATGGTGATTATGTTTTAACGTACGCAAAAGATGTAGCCGATCATATTAAGAAAAAAGCGACGCGATTATTATATGAGCTTTATGCGCAAATCGAACAGAGCAAAATCGAGCAAGATGAAGTAAAGCGTGAAAAAATTTATCAGCACTTGCAGGAATGTGAGGCATTTGAAGAAGCGTATACATCCCTTCAAGAAATGAAAGCAAAATTGGCACGTACAAAAGCTTTGCTTCAATTTTTACAGCACACTGATGACGACCTAACGGCAGAAGATACGAACGAGTTGTCATATATGTTACAAGAAGAATATGAAACGGGCATCATGAAAGCTGAAGAAAAGCAAGAAGCTGTGAGTGAGCAGCAGTTAGTTTCACAGCCTGAGGAAGCTGTGCATGAAACAGGAACAGAAAAGGTTCTTCAAGATGTATCAGCTGTTCTCGAACAGCTCCGTTCATTTGGAAAGTTAGACCGCTTTATTAACAGGCTTCAAGAAAAGCGGAAAAAGCTATCAAATCAAACGTTTACCGTAGCTTTGTTCGGAGCATTCAGTGCCGGTAAGTCATCTTTTGCTAATGCGTTGATTGGAGAAAGATTACTTCCAGTATCTCCGAACCCAACAACAGCAACCATTAATAAAATTATGCCTCCAACAGAAAAACGGCCGCATAAAACAGCTGTTGTGCAAATGAAAACAAACGAGCAGATGATCCAAGATTTAAATGGTGCACTTAAGCTGTTTCATCATGAAGTAGAATCAATTGACGAAGCGCTAACAATTATTCCAACCCTGCAGGCAACAGAAGAGCTGCAGCTGCATTTGTCGTTTTTACAGGCAGTAGAAAAAGGCTACGGCGAAGTCAAGCAGCATATCGGTTCAGAAGTAGTAGTGGATACAGAAGGATTTCATGATTATGTAGCCAAAGAAGAAAAAGCGTGTTTTGTTCAATTTATTAACCTGTATTATGACTGTGAATTTACTCGCTTAGGCATTACGCTCGTTGATACACCCGGAGCTGATTCAATCAATGCGAGGCACACTGGAGTAGCGTTTGAGTATATCAAAAATGCAGATGCCATTTTATTTGTAACGTATTATAATCATGCGTTTTCAAAAGCTGACCGCGAATTTCTTATTCAGCTTGGCCGTGTAAAAGATGTATTTGCGCTTGATAAAATGTTTTTCTTAGTAAATGCAGCGGACCTAGCCAGCTCGGATACAGAGCTGCAGTTAGTTCAGACGTACGTAAAAGAGCAGCTTGAACAGTATGGTATACGCTTTCCGCGCTTATACCCGGTATCAAGCTTGCAGGCTTTGCAAAACCACGAGGATAAAATGTTTCTGCCATTCAAAAATGCGTTTTACCGCTTCATAAATTATGAATTACCAGAGCTTGCTATCCAAAGTGTCTATGCAGATTTCGAACAAATTTTAGCAGTTGCCAATGAAATGAAACAGGTGCAAACAAAATCAGAAGTAGATAAAAAGCGATACATTCAATCTCTTCACATAAAGAATGAGCAGGTAGCAGCAAAACTGCATGAAATTCATTTTGAATATGAACAACAGCAGTTTGACCGAGAATTAGAAGAGCTTTTATTTTATGTGAAAAAACGTCTGTTTGTGAGGTATGATGACTTCTTTAAAGAAGCATTCAGTCCGGCAAACCTAAGGGATGATCGAGGTGAAAAGCAAAAGCAGCTGCGCCTGTGTTTGCAGGAGTTGTTAACGTCTATTTCCTTCGACGCAACGCAAGAAGTGCGTGCGACCACTTTGCGAATCGAAAAATACATCGTAAAATTAATCGAAGACTGGCATCGAATGATCATTACAAAGCTACAGCGCTATGAACCGACGTTTACTCCAACGTTGAACTCGTTAGAGCCTCCAAATGGCAGTGAAGTTGTGACAAGTCATCAATTTGATGAGAATGAATCGTATCAAAAAGAGCTTTCACTGTATAAAAACAATAAAAGCTTTTTTGAAAAAAATGAGAAAGTAAAGCTTCACGCTGCTTTACTAGAACGTATTAAGCCCGATGTTAATCACTACATTGCGAAAGAAGAAGCCGCTCTTCATTCACACTATACCCATTTAGTGAATCAGTACGTCTTAGCGCATAAACAGTCTGTATCTGAAGAATGGTATGATTATTACAAACAGCTGCAAGCAGCGGTGTCTGAAGAATTTCCAATTCAAGAATTGGTAAGTACAATGACGGTGCTAGAACATGTATTGGAGGAAAGAAAGGGTCATTAATTTTTATGTCTACACACATAAATAAACGTTTACAGGAAATTGAAAAAGAATATAATGTAGAAATTTTGTTTGCATGTGAATCAGGCAGCCGTGCTTACGGACTCGACACGTCAGCGAGTGATTTTGACGTTCGCTTTATATACAAATATAAAGCATCACGCTATCTTCATCTCAATAGACCTCAGGAGGTCATTAATGTAGCAGAAGGCAATTATGATATGCAAGGGTGGGATTTGTACAAAACCATTTATTTGTTTACAAAATCAAACCCTTCGCTTTATGAGTGGCTATGGTCTCCTCTTGTTTATTACCAGAAGCCATCGTTTGCTGAGCCACTGCGGCAAATGATGGCTCAATCATATTCCTTAAAAGCATTGGGATATCATTATTTTAAAATTTTAACGATAAATAGTAAAAGAAATCTGACATCTTCTGTTACAATAGAGGATATAAAAGTGATGCTTCAACTGATTCGTGCATTTTTATCACTGAAAGTAGTAGTAAAGCAGCGCAGTTTCCCTGTCATTTTATTTGCCGATTTATGTAAGCAGGCAAATCTCGACGATAGGCAGCAATCCATCATTGAGCAATTTGTACAGTGCAAGATAAGCGGGAAAGTTGCTTTTAATGAAAAGATGAAAAACTTTTTGGACAGTATTAAGAAAGAAGCTGCAGCGATAGAAAAAAGCTTAAAAGAATTACCGGAAAAGCAAATCAGTTATGAGGACATTAACTTATTTTTACTAACTCAGCATAATATAATGGAGGAACGAACATGAGTGTACATAAAGAAATTTCAGCCCATTCTAAAAAACAGCACGAACTAGTACGTGCTTTTGCCAGCTTAGAAGCTCGACGCGAGCAAGCTATTGAGGCAGCTGTGCTTCTTTGCAAAGAAGGGAAACCCTTTTCTGTAGACGGCATTAATGCTGCAACAGCAGAAATTAATGAGCTGTCTCAAAAATATACCATCATTCCAGGCCGTAAAGTAGTGACAGAAGAAATGGTTAAAGAGTACGTAGCAAGAATATAAACGTGCTAAGCTCTGGTGTTTTTACCTTAATTTGAACAGGATATGACGTGCCGCTTGATCCATACTAATAGTGTACCAACGAGGTACAAATAGGAGGAGATAGCGATGGGTCGTCAAAAATTGGGTAATAAAAATGCGCAAGCGAATAACAATGCAAAGCATAATTATAACCAAGAGTTCTCTTCTGAGTTTAAAGCAAATCAGGCTCAAAAAGCAAAGCGTGCAAAAAGTGCAAATGACACTTATGCTGGGGAGTTTGCTTCTGAGTTCAACGTGCAACAAAACCAAAACAATTCTGTTAACAAGAAGTTAGAAGCTAATAAAAGTGCAAATAATCAATATGGCCAAGAATTCGGCTCTTATGCTGAAGTTGAATCTGCCAAAATGAATAATGCTGCACAAAAAAAGCGTAAAAAATAACAGAACTGTTTCCAAAAGCGCCGGGATTAGCCTGCTCTGTCAGCAGATTAGCCCGGCGTTTTTTGTTGGGCAATATTTGCTTGGGTACGAGATGTCAATCCATCGCAAACTATAGATGAGGTGAAGCAATATGAATAAAGGAATTGTCATTGCTCTTTCATCAATCGGTTTAGCCCAAGCGTTAAAAATCCCAATTAAAAAGTATCAAACAGGAAAGTGGGATATGCGGATGATTGCTGCGTCGGGTGGAATGCCAAGCTCTCATTCAGCAGGCGTATCTTCTTTGGCTACCTATGTAGCATTAAAAAGAGGTGTTTCTACGATTGACTTTGCGTTAGCATCTGTTTTTGGAATTATTGTGATGTACGATGCACAAGGAATTCGAAGGCAGACTGGCGAAATTACTATTAAAGTGAATACGTTAGATGAAGAAATTGAAAAGCTTGCGGGTCTTCCAGACGGAGGCTTTCACGATTTGACGGAACAGCGCTTGAAAGAAATGCTTGGGCACCAGCCCGAAGAAGTGATTGGCGGAGCCATTTTAGGAGTAGCACTTGGAGCAATTGGCTATTTTTTAGAAGGGAAATCATAGTCAAATAGCCAAAAGTAAGCTAAGATAAAGAAGAACCTTCACAAAAGGATGGGACGAAAAAGTGACAAAAACAGCTCAAACCGTTGAAGAGTATCTTCTTTATCTTGAAGAAAAAGGCTTTCATTTAGCAGAAGATGCACGTGGATTTATTTCATTTGGTCAGCAGTATACGCGTGCAGCTGACGAGATGGTCATATTTACAATTGAATGGACACTAAAAGTACAAAAAGAATTTGACGGCAGTTTTTTTGTATCGCTCCTCGAGAATTTGACATCAAATCGTATTAGCAATCAAAAACAAGCCATTCAATATTTAAAGTCATCAGGTATGATTTAAGCAGGATTACATTCCTGCTTCTTTTTGATTAATGGCTTGTCTGGCCAGCTGATCAGCACCTGCATTTTGAGAGCTAGGGATCCACTTTATAAAAAATAACTCAAATTGACTGGACAATTTGAGGGCTTCTTCCAGTAAAGGAGCGAACGCTTTATTTTTAACGTATTCTTGGTTCATTGCGCGGTCTACTAGCTGAGAGTCCGTTCGAAAAGATACGCTCGTATACTTGTTTTCTAAACAAATTTTTAATGCATGAAGAAGTGCATGGTACTCTGCTTCATGATTCGTCATTGTCCCAAGAGCAATAGCGTAACGATGATGTTCACCATCTCCTTTAATTAAAATACCAGCTCCAGAAGGACCAGGGTTGCCAGCAGTGGCTCCGTCTATATAAACTTCAATCATCATACAGCCTCCTTGTTAAAACAATATAAGCTTAAACCATGTTTTTTCATCAATAGTATTGTATCATAAGTACTTCAGCTATTTTATATTAGCACGTATAAACGCTAAAATCCGCTTATTAGGTAAGAAAACTGTCATGAAAAGACATAATAGAAGATAAAATACAAAAAAGCAGAAAAAGTGTTGAATTCAAAATTGCTGATGAAAGGAATGCTCGTTATGAATTTCCAAATTGAATGGCATTATAAATCCTCGAAACATAAACAGTTAATTTTCACATCCGATTTTACAGATGCGAATGAGGCGCTAATGATTGTGGGTGATTTAGAAAAAACAGGTCGAACGAAGGAAATTTTTCTACTTGATGAGCAGCAGCAAAAATGGACTGTAAAAGAAGCGAAAAAGCTCTTACAGGAAGTACAGACAGAGCCTCACGATATTGTGGCATATTTTGACGGAGGCTATGAGCATGATACGCTCTTAGCGGGGCTTGGGGTTGTGATTTATTTTAAACAGAACAACAACTCTTACCGAATACGACGCAACTCAAGGCTGCAAGAGATTGAATCAAATAATGAGGCAGAGTATGCTGCTTTTTATTATTTAATACAAGAGCTTGAGGAACTTGGTGTTCATCATATACCGGTAACGTTTAGAGGTGACTCTCAGGTTGTATTAAATCAGCTGGCTGGGGAGTGGCCTTGTTTCGAAGAAGAGTTTAATCGGTACTTAGATCGAATAGAAGATAAAATGCAGGAACTTGGTATCCGACCCGTATATGAGCCTATTTCAAGGAAGGAAAATGAAGAGGCTGACCAGCTTGCTACTCAAGCTCTTCAAGGGATACCAATTGCTAGCAGGAAGCAAGTGTAACACACAGAACGAAATGGAGATGAACGAGAGTGGAACGTAAACAATTATTAGAAGAAGTAACGGAGTTATTGGATTACTACTGTAGTGATTGTTTTGTAAAAAAAACGTTTAATAAAGAAAAGGGCAAAACATACGCTCAGACGTTTTGTATTAAAGAGTGTACCGTAGGAGAAAAAATTAAGCAGTATGGAGATTTGCTGACTAAAAAGTAAGCGTGTATAATTTGCCGGCAGCAGCTTCATTCTATCCATATGGAGGTGTTTTTTCAATGGATAAGTTTTCAAATGAAGAAGTAACAACAGGATATAATGATTTAAAACAAGTAGAAGTGTCTATTCAATCTGCTCAAAAGATGATTGGGACGGCTACGATGAGTATGAGTCCTCAGCAGCTTGAAGAGGCAACGAATGCGCTTAATGATGCAAAAGTACAGCTTCAATCTGCCAAAGCTCATGGCACAGGAGTAGACGAGCAATTTCTTCAGCAGTGCATGCAGTCTATTCAAACATGTGAACAGCAGCTTACTGAGGCCAAACGCTAGTATAACAAAAAAGAGACTCGGAAAAGAGTCTCTTTTACTATAAAATAAAAAGATCTATTTATGATAGCTTAGTGACATTAGCGGCTTGCGGGCCTCTATTGCCTTCTACAATTTCAAAAGATACCTCTTGTCCTTCTTCCAAGGATTTATAACCTTCGCTTTGGATGGCAGAAAAATGTACAAATACGTCGCTGCCGCCTTCAACTTCAATAAAGCCATAGCCTTTTTCATTGTTGAACCATTTTACTTTACCATTTTGCATAACTTGAATCCCCCTAGTACTGTGCAGCCTCATGCTGCTGAAACTCGAATTATCATTTCCAATAGAGGTAAATGATTGTTTATATTATATAATAAGAAGAAATAAAATTTCAACATAAAAATTTAACTTTTCTGAAAATTAAATTTTTATTTAACGTAGACTTAGACGTAGCACAATTATAACTAAAAAAATTTCTTATAAGATGAAAAATAACTGAAAATTTAGTTTATAATAAAAGTATAGTCAGCATAATTTTAACGCGGTGATAAGGAGTGGGTCGTGTATGTATCGTACACAAGTAAATGGAAAAGAAATCATTTTGTTATTTTCAACGCTCGAAGCAGCAAAGAGCCGCAGCAACCTAGAGAAAGAGCAAATTTATAAGCGCGTATTGCATTTAAATGAGCAGCTGCTAATGTTTCAAAATGGAACAAGCTTCACCATTGGCGATCCGTTAGGATTAATTGTAGCTCAAGTGAAAAAAAGTGATTTGACAACCATATATATCGAACATATCATTGATAAACAGTTTATGTATGATGGAGATGGTCATCGAGGTGAAGTAGTGTAACAAGATGACACCTATATATGAAGAAGCGTACGTAGATACTCGTACGCTTCTTCATATATAGGATTAAAAATATGTGATTTTACAAGTATTAACAGGGATAAAGAACAAAGTTCAATAAATTAAAGAAGAACAGTGAAACCATGAATAGCAATCACCTTTTTAGCTAAAAAATATAGATACACATCATCTTATGTAATGAGATAGTTAAGCTTTAAAATCAATGAACACGAGAAGTTTTATAAAGCTTAAATTGAAAAACGTGTGATTGTGACGTTAATTAGAAGTAAGGTTTGGAGGACGCTATGGAAAGTAGAAAAAAATTGGATTTACTTGCTCTTGCTTCTGTGCCACTTATCATGACCCTCGGAAATTCAATGTTAATTCCGGTGTTGCCGGTGATTGAAAAACGTCTACAGATAAGCTCGCTGCAGGTATCCATGATTATCACGGTCTACTCAATTTTCGCTATTTTTTTAATCCCGATTGCTGGTTATTTATCAGATCGATTTGGCCGCAAGAAAATTATTATTCCTAGTTTGCTTCTTGCTGCAGTAGGAGGGGCTTTAACAGGCTGGGCTTCATGGCAAATGGCCAATCCATTCTGGGTTATTTTAATTGGCCGTGCGATTCAAGGAATAGGTTCAGCAGGAGCTATGCCTGTTGTGATGCCTTGTGTAGGAGATATGTTCAAAGACGAGCAAGAAATTACAAAAGGACTAGGTTTAATTGAAACAGCTAATACGTTTGGGAAAGTACTAAGCCCAATACTGGGAGCTTTTTTAGCGGCTATGATTTGGTTTCTTCCTTTTTGGTTCATTCCTATTCTTTGCCTTATTTCGATTCTTTTAGTTATCTTTTTAGTAAAAGTTCCGAAAAATGATAGTTCTTCTGAATCTGAACAAAAAAAGAAAAGTATTACGCGATTTTTGAAGGATTTGAAGAAGACGCTCAAAGAGAATATTGGATGGCTTATGGCTATTTTTATTTTAGGCGCCATTATTATGCTTGTATTATTCGGGGTTTTATTTTACCTATCGACCATACTAGAAGAGCGTTATCATATTGTGAATACGAAAAAAGGTTTAGTAATGGCTATTCCCTTGCTCGCTTTATCTATTTCTTCTTTTGTGGCGGGGAAAAAAGTTGGCAACAATAAAATCGTTATGAAGTGGTCTGCTTTTTTTGGCTTTTTATTGTTAACATGTTCTTTCATCATTTTATTTTTTAATACGTCTCTTTTTAGTATTTTACTCACTTTAGTGCTTGGTGGAATTGGAATTGGAGCAGCTCTTCCCAGTCTTGATGCGCTTATTACAGAAGGAATTGAAAAGGAAGAGAGAGGAACCATTACGTCTCTTTATAGTTCGATGCGCTTTGTCGGAGTAGCAGCTGGGCCTCCTCTTTATACATTGCTTATGAAGTGGTCGGACATGGCTGTGTTCCAAACGTCTCTAGGGGTTAGTGCAGTAGGTGCCATTTTAGTTTTAAAAGCTATCAAACCAAAACCTGAAGGCGGCGTAAAACTGAAGAAAGCTGAAGTGTGATTTTATGGAGCTGTCTTATGATAAAAGACAGCTCTTTGCTATTTAAAGACCCGTCAATATGCTTAAATTTATATTGTGTCTAGAAAAAATCCTTGAAATTTCTTATACTTCAATTTATAGACAGCAGATGCAATAGTTCTTATTTTATTGAATAAGGTGGTTTTGAATTGAGTATAAATTATCAGAAATTAAAAAGCATGGTGGATCATTATCAAATATTTGATCTTGTAGCGTATATAACAGAAGAAGTACAAAGCCTTCAACCAAAGAGCCTCGCGGGGATTGTGAAAGAATGGTTAACAAACTTACAAACGGAAGAAGAGCTGTACGAGCTTATACGCTTTTGTGATGAAGCTTTATTAAATCGTTTAAGTCGAATGTTAACGACATATGGCTATCGTCGATTTGGCTCGATTCGAATGGTGACTCTTTATTGTGATGATCTCCTGCGAGAAGGCAAGATACTCGACGCTGATGATAGACTTTCTTTATTAATTTCTCAGCTGGATACGGAATCAGTTAAACAGGAACAGCTTGAGAAAATCTATTTTTTAAAGGTAAGAATTCTTTTAGAAATGAAACAAGTGGATGAAGCTTCTAAGTGGATGAAACAAGTAACGTCATATAATCAAAAGGGTATGGCTGACAGATGGGGCTATTTTTATTTGCAGCTCAACGACAGAATGAAAGCTGAAGCCTGCTTAAAAGAAGGGACAGCATATAAGGAAAATGGAGATTTTTGCTATGCAATGCTCGCAGACTTATATGCGTATGAAGGGAAGCATGAACAATCGCTTGAAACAATTAACGAGGCTATTGTCCGCTATCCACAGCTTCCGTCTTTATATATGGATAAAGTGATGCGATTAAAAGATTTAAAAGAGTATTCTCTCTTGCTTGAAACGATTGAATTTATCGACTCAAAGTTACCCTATCACGATTATCAAGATTTTTTTACGCTGCTGCGCGCGGACATTTATTTTGAACAGCAGCAGCAATCTCAGCTTACGCATCTGCTCTCGACCAAGCGATGTTTAAAAGATTCACCTTATCAAAAATTAATCGGAAAGCATACAGACGATAAATGCAGTACAATCAAGCTTCCTATTGTACCAATTGTTCAAAAAGATAATTATTGCGTGCCAGCCAGTATGAGTATGATGTTAAGGCTTTTACATACCGAAAAAACACAGGATGAGATTGGAACTCGTATTTACGGAGGGTTAGGCTCCAAATTATCAACAGCGGTGAGCTACTTTGAATCTCTTGGCTTTGCAGCGATGTTTTTTACCGGCACAGTTGAACAGTTTAAAGAACTATTAGACAAAGGGCTGCCTATTTTGGTCAGTCTGGAATTTGAACAAGCTTCCCACGTTCAAGTTGTATTTGGCTATGATGATGAACTTGAACTTTTTCATGTACAAGATGCTAATTTTCTAAGTCCAACTTATGTAGAATATAAAAATTTTGATCAGCATTACGCTAATTCGGGGTTTTTATCAATTGTTGCTTCTAAAACGGCAGCGGATCTCTCTTCACTTTCTAAAGAGCAAGATGTGTTTATTCGTCAGCTGTATGACTTAATCGAACTAGTTGAAGCGGATGAAGAGGCACACATTAACCATCTCGTTTCTTTATTAAAAGCAAACGAGCATGTTCCATTTGCCGCTATTTACAGTATGAAGCATTTGTACAGAAAAGAGCATGAAGCCTATATTCGTACGTGTATTAATCATGTGTTAGAGAAATATAGCAATCATGTTTATCTTAAGCTTCACGCCGCATATGCCTTTTTTAAACTTGACGACAGTAAGGGAGCATCTTCCTTGTTACACCACATAGATAACAAAAAGCATAGCTCTTTTTATCACTATCTTAAAGGGAGAATTGCGCTGGATGAAGAGAAATATGATGAGGCTGTTGAAGCACTGCGCAGCTCGCTGCAATTAGACGTAGAGCAGCATTTGAACTGGAGCTATTTAGCACTTGTATATATGTACAAAGGAAACCTCGAAAAGGCTTTTGAATGCTCGGCTATTTCCTTAAATATGTATGGCGATGAATCTTATACACAAATCAATCACGGACTTATTTTAATGGAGAAAGAAAGATACGCGGAAGCCAGAAATCTTTTCGACGCGTTATTAAAAGAAAACCCAAAAGATGCGCACAGCTGGTTTGAAAGAGCCCGTTGTGATGAACATTTAAAAAAATTTCGTAAAGCTTACCGGGGATTTCAAGTAGCTAAACAGCTTTTGCCGACTGTTCCTTATCCATACCTTTCGATAGCTGATTTGCTACAATATCAACTAGAAAAAACGGACGAAGCTGAAAGTTATCTTAAAGAAGGCATGAAGCATCTTCCGAGCGACATGACAATTCGAGGAAGACTAGGCGATTTATACGTCGCGAATCAAAGGTACGAAGAAGCTATTGCTCTGTATAAAGAAGGCTTAAAAATAGAAGAAGATGCTCTTATGTATTTGGGCTTATCTTATGCGTATCTAGAAACAGGTGAACATTTAACGGCCGTTGATACGCTCACGCTTATTGCGCAGAAGTTTTCATCGAACAGCGACGTCCTGTTGGATGCAGGCAGCATGCTTTTAGATGCAGCAAAACAACAGGAGCTAGACAACCAAACGATAGAGTTTGGATTTGCTCTTTATGAAGAAGGAATTCATTTTGCTCAAACAGCGTTAGGTGAAGTGTTAGAGGCATATACGAGTTATTTAGAAGACACAGCTTTACTGACTCGTGGAATTAAGTTTTTAACTGCAGAACATCAAGAGCACCCTAATGAGATTTTGTACATGTGCTATTTAGGCATATTATACGAACAAGCCAAGCAGCTAACAAAAAGTGAGAAACTTTATCAACAAGCGCTTCATATCAAGCAAGATGCTTTGCCATATTATCGGTTAGGTGAAATATATCAATCAATGAATCGCACTGCTGAAGCAAAAGAGGCCTTCAAAAAATGCTTAACTCTTGATAAAACATTTGAAGCCGCTTGTATGAAGCTTGCCGAAATGGCTTGTGAAGAACAAAATCGTACGGCTGAAAGAAATTGGCTGCTTCAATGGATACAGCTGAATCCTATGGAAGTAAACATTGAGCACGTAGCTTCACTTTGTGAAACAGAGAAAGAGTATGGAGAGCTGTTAGAGGTATTAAAGAGCGTAGAGGAAGTCGTGCTGCCCCAATGGCTCGCTGACAGCCATGCTCATGTGTATCGCCTAAAAGGAGACATTTCACAGGCTGAAACGTATCTAGAGAAGGCCCTTGAACTAGATCCACAGAATTCTGCTATTCGCCATCATCAGGCAAAATGGCTCATCATGGAGCAGAGATATGAAGAAGCTAGAAAAATTCTTACAGAGTTATTAAGTGAGGATCCGGAAGATTACGCTCTATTTCAAACGTTCATGTCTAGCTTTCCAAATGGAAAAAAACTGTCCGGGCTTACGGCAGATTTAAAAAAGATGAAAATGGAAAAACAAAGCAAAAGCTTGTTATTTAAAAACGCAGCCGAGGCTTTAAATGAGTATGCCGATTCGATCGTAGAAGAGCAGCAAGGATCTATCTTCAAACGAAGCTTAGCAAAGTTCAAAGCAAAAGCAAAAACGGTTACGCTGCTTGGCTTAACGATTGAACTGTATGAACTTGCTATAAAAACGGATCGGAATAATAAAGAGGCTGTGCATGCATTTGCGGCTTTTTATGAAGAGAAAGGATTAATTGAAGATAGCATCACCGTGCTGAAAAAATCTCTGCATCAGAGCTGGGATTTTGATGTTGCCTATCATTTAGCCAATATACTCGTTAACATCCATGAAAATGAACAGGCTGCACATGAAGCGCTAAACTTAGTTCAAAAACTTCTTGAACAGCAGCCATATCATATAGATTTGCAGATATACCGAGCATTTATTTTGAGTAGCCTTGAAGAGGTAGAAAAATCGGAGGCAGCTTTTCAAGAATTACTTCAGCAGGAGATTTATCAGCCTGACATATATGCAGGACTAGCAAAACTGTATAATAAAACGGAACGCTATCATAAAACTGTTCAGCTTCTTCAAAAAGCAATTGAACAGCGTCAAGAGTATGAAGGGATGTATACCGATTTAGGTATCGCATATCATTTAGAAGGTGAAACGGAAGCAGCAGCTTCGCTTATGATAACCAGAGTAGAAAGTGGAGACGAAGATCTTTTTATTCGCTATAACTTGGCATGCTATCTAGCTGTTCTTGGAAAAACTGCTTCTGCTCAGGAAGAGTTGGATTATGTTTTAGCGCACGATGAAACGGGAGAATTTTATGAAATCGCTATGGAAGACGATGAACTAAAAGGATTAACGGTAAGAAGGTAAAAAAAAGAAGCTGAGTTTCAGCTTCTTTTTTTATCCCTCTTTTGCACCTTGTCTTTTCAAAGAAAGTGATTCGGAAATTTCCAGTGCAAGAATGATAATGGTGCCAAGAACTAATCCGTTGCTTAAAAACGTAGTAACTAAAGGTGGCAGTGTTGAAAAAGCTTGAGAAGGCAAAAACATAACCCCTATCCCCGACAGCAACGCAATACCGGCTTTTTTCATTGCTTTTTCGGGCTGTTTGGCATGCTTGAATTCTCCAATTCCAAGAGCCATCATCCCTGTAAAAACAGGAAAGATTGCCGCGTATCCGACTGCAGGAGGAAGAGCGGACATAATGGACGTTAAAGGAGTAAAGATACTCAGAAAAAGCAAAAGACACGATGCTACAATAAAAGGAACTCGGCTATAAAGATTTGTAGCTGAAATAAATCCACCGGAACCGGAAATAGGAACGGCACCGACACCTGAAAACAATCCTCCAAGCAGCTGACTTATACCCGAAACCATCCCGGAACGCTTAATATTGTCTTTTTCAACTTTTTCTCCTTTGTGTTTATAAACAGACTCAACAACACGAATAGAAGCGAGCATGTTTGTAATTAAAATGAGCGTCACAAAAAAAGCAGTAACAACCATATTCCATTCAACGCGAGGAGCTCCAAATACGAACACTTTAGGTATGTAAAATAACTGCGCCTGAAACTCGATAGGTTTAGCTAACCCTAGCATTGCAAATACTCCCCAGCCTACACCAATACTAATAATAATGCTGAGCTTATTTAACGTCCGGTGCGATAATAAATAAAAAGTCAGCAGCAAAATTGCAGCTGAAGCCAGCGCAATTGGAAGTTTAATAGCTGAATTCGTTTCTGTAATACCAAACATTCCTTTTAAAAAGGAACCGCTTAGCTGCGTCACTAATAAAATTAAATATGTACCGGTAACTGTCGGTGTAAAGTATTTTGCTAGTTTATCAATGAGACCAAGCAGGCTCATCAAAATAGCAATTATCCCGCTTATAAGGAGGGTGAACTGCAGCACGCGGAGCGTTTCAGAGTGAGAACCAAACAGAACGGTTCCAAGGCTCGCATACAGAGAAAAGACGCCCCACCAAACGCCAGCTGGTCCTTCCATGATTGGGTATTTATGCCCTATAAATACCTGCAAGAGCCCGGATAAAGCTAAAATAAATAACGTTCGCTGTAAAAATTGAATAGAATCCGCTGCGTTTAAATGAAACTGAGAAGCAATTACAATAGGAACAATCATACTATTAGAAATCATAAATAAAAACCATTGTAGTGAAGCAATGGAAACTCGAAACATTCTTAACACCTCAATTAATGCCGACGAGCGGCTGAATGAACCAACAGGCTACTCTATTATTTTACCATGGGATTTCCAATTTGTAAGCGATATCTTGTTAAAAGGAAGATGAGTAAAGTGTCAAAAAATTCAATATATTGTTGTAAAAAGAAGAAAGATAATTTATAATTTTCTTACAATTATAAATTATAAACATAAGAATAATTTATAATGAACTGACTAACAGTCAAGGAAGGAGGAGGAATAAGACAAATGAAACTATACCTGTCGGTTGATATGGAAGGAATTACGGGACTCGTCGATCACACAAATGTTCTGCGACAGAAAGAAAATTATGAAAGAAGCCGCAAAATAATGACGGATGAAGCAAATGCAGTAATTTATGCAGGATTTAGAGAAAAGTGCTCAGAAGTTGTGGTAAATGACAGTCATTCGAGTATGAATAATCTCCTTGTTGAACGGCTTCATCCAGAAACTCAGCTTATTTCAGGGAGCGTAAAACCATATTCAATGGTACAGGGATTAGATCAGACTTTTGATGGTGCTATGTTTCTAGGGTATCATGCTAAAGCATCCATGCCTGGTGTCATGTCTCATTCGATGATATTTGGTGCTCGCAATATGTACATAGACGATACGAATATTGGAGAGTTAGGCTTCAACGCATACGTCGCAGGCTATTACGGCGTGCCAGTTTTAATGGTAGCCGGTGATGACCAAACGGCGCTGGAAGCACAGCAGCTTATTCCAAACGTGACGACCGCTATCGTCAAACAAGCCATTTCACGTTCTGCAGCCAAAACATTAACCCCTAAGAAAGCAGAACAATTACTTCAAGAAAAAACAGCCGCAGCTATTCAACACAAACACCTTATTAAACCTTTAATTCCACCTAAACATCCAACCTTACGAATAGAATTTGCAAATTATGGTCAAGCAGAGTGGGCGCATTTAATGCCGGGAACAGAAATTGAGCCTGGAACGACGACCGTTCGGTTTCAAGCAAAAGATATTTTAGAAGCTTATCAGGCCATGCTTGTTATGACTGAATTAGCTACGCGCACAACATTCTGTTAGAAGGTGGGATAAAGGTGAAAAGTTATATTCTGAAACGATTTTTATCCATGCTTGTTACGCTGTGGGTAATTGTGACCTTAACCTTCTTTTTAATGCATTCGATTCCTGGATCTCCATTTAATGAAGAACGAGCGACAAGCGATGCAGTTCAAAAAAACCTGGAATCATTTTATCACTTAGATGAGCCGCTAGCTGTGCAATATATTCTTTATTTAAAATCCATTGTTACCTTTGACTTTGGCCCTTCCATTAAACAGCCGTCTCAAACGGTTAACGACCTTTTAGGAAGAGGGTTTCCCGTATCATTTGAACTTGGAATGGTGACGTTAATTCTTGCGGTGATTTCCGGTATTACACTAGGCATTATCGCTGCTCTTAGAAGGAATGGAATAATTGATTACATGGCGATGAGCATAGCAGTTATCGGATTATCGGTTCCAAATTTTGTTATGGCCACGTTGTTAATTCAACAGCTTTCAGTTAATTTGAAAATTTTACCTGCCGCTACGTGGACGAGCCCTTTACATATGATTCTTCCGACTTTAGCTCTTGCCACAGGTCCTATGGCTATTATTGCACGTTTGACTCGCTCAAGCATGATAGAAGTACTAACTCAAGATTATATTCGAACAGCGCGTGCAAAAGGGCTTTCGCCAGTAAAAATTGTATTTAAGCATGCGCTTAGAAATGCTTTAATGCCCGTTATAACAGTTCTTGGAACGATTGCAGCCAGCGTATTAACCGGCACATTTGTTATTGAACAAATCTTTGCTATTCCTGGCATGGGAAAATATTTTGTGGACAGTATTAATACGAGAGACTACCCGGTAATTATGGGCACGACGGTCTTTTACAGTTCGATTCTCATCATTATGCTTTTTTTAGTAGACATTGCTTACGGAATACTTGATCCACGAATCAAACTGTATAAGAAGGAGGGATAACGTGCTGGAAAAACAGGATTATAAGCAAATTCCTGATGAGTGGTTTGTGCCAAAGAAAAAACAGAAATCTGAAGCTGAAGCAGTTGTAAGGCCGAGTCTTTCTTATTGGCATGATGCTTGGCGCAGGCTTGTAAAAAACAAGTTAGCCATGCTGGGTCTCTTTTTTTTAATCATCCTAGTTGTGATGGCTATATTCGGCCCTATGTTTTCACCCTACAGTGTAACGAAAGCTTCTTTTACAGAGCAAAACCTTCCTCCTTCATCTAGTCATTGGTTTGGAACGGATGACTTAGGCAGAGATATGTACACTCGGACATGGTACGGTGCTAGAATCTCTTTATTTGTAGGGCTGATGGCAGCGCTTATTGATTTTATCATCGGTGTCATTTACGGGGGCTTCTCAGGCTATAAAGGAGGAAAAACAGATAATGTCATGATGCGCGTAATTGAAATTTTATACGGTCTTCCTTATTTATTAGTGGTGATTTTACTAATGGTAGTCATGGGCCCCGGGCTTTCTACGATTATCGTGGCACTTTCCGTTACAGGTTGGATCGGGATGGCGAGAATTGTACGGGGGCAAGTATTGCAAATAAAAAACTATGAATACGTGCTTGCATCTAAAACGTTTGGAACAAAAACTAGTCGTATCATTAAGCGAAATCTGCTTCCAAATACGATGGGACCGATTATCGTTCAAATGACACTAACCGTACCAACTGCCATTTTTGCTGAAGCTTTTTTAAGCTTTTTAGGGCTGGGTGTACAGGCTCCTTATGCCAGTTGGGGAGTAATGGCAAACGATGGTTTATCAACGATTCTATCAGGCTATTGGTGGCGTTTGTTTTTTCCCGCATTTTTTATTTCTCTTACCATGTTTGCTTTTAATGTCCTTGGAGACGGACTGCAAGATGCACTTGATCCGAAATTAAGGAGGTAAGCAAATGGAAAAAATGATCCAAATCAAAGACTTACACGTACAGTTTTCCACTTACGGAGGGCGAGTTCAAGCTGTAAGAGGCGTTAGTTTTGATTTACATAAAGGAGAAACACTAGCGATTGTCGGAGAGTCAGGGTGTGGAAAAAGCGTAACATCTCAAAGTATTATGAGGTTAATTCCGACACCTCCGGGCAGGATCACAAGCGGATCTATTTTATTTAAAGGCCAGGATTTAACAAAACTATCAGAAAAGAAAATGCGAGACATTCGAGGCGCTGATATTTCGATGATTTTTCAAGATCCTATGACTGCGCTTAATCCAACTCTTCGCGTAGGTGAGCAAATTGCAGAAAATATTATGCAGCATGAAAACATTTCAAAAGAAAAAGCCAAAGAAAAAGCATTTGAAATGCTGGAGCTAGTCGGAATTCCAAATCCTAAAGAACGCCTAAAACAATATCCTCATGAATTTAGCGGGGGAATGAGACAGCGTATTGTCATTGCAATGGCCCTTGTGTGCAATCCCGAAGTGCTAATTGCTGATGAACCTACCACAGCCCTTGACGTCACGATACAAGCGCAGATTTTAGAGTTGTTTAAGGATATTCAGCAGAAAAAGGATGTCTCCATTGTTTTAATTACCCATGATTTAGGAGTAGTTGCTCAGGTAGCTGACCGTGTTGCCGTAATGTATGCAGGGAAAATTGTAGAAATTGGAACAAGAAGAGACATCTTTTATACGCCGCAGCATCCGTATACAAAAGGATTGCTGCGTTCAGTTCCTCGGTTAGATTTATACGAAAGTGAGCTTGTGCCTATTGCAGGATCACCTCCCGATTTATTTGCACCTCCATCCGGATGTTCGTTCGCACCTCGCTGTCCTTACGTAATGGAAGTGTGTGATCGGATGTATCCTGCGTCGACAAAGCTGAAAGAAAGTCACCAAGTGCACTGCTGGCTTCAAGATGAGAGAGCCCAAAAATTTGTAACAACTATAAGCTAGATTTATAGATGAATAGAAAACTTATGAAAGAGGGGGAAATGATGAAAAAAATAGGGTCTTTACTAATGATGTGTGTACTTATATTTGCACTTGCTGCCTGTACGGCCACAAAAGACTCCGGCGCGGAGCCGGAAAAGAAGAGCAGTACAGCAAAAGAAGACGGTAAGGTCCTTTATATGAATAATGGCGCAGAACCTACGTCTTTTGATCCACCTATTGGATTTGATTCATATTCATGGAATATGCTTAATAACTTAATGGAAGGGCTGACTCGTTTAGGAAAAAGCGATGAGCCTGAAGGAGCAATGGCCGAGAAATGGGATATCTCTGAGGACAAAAAGGTCTATACGTTTCATTTACGAAAAAATGCTAAATGGTCAAATGGAGATGACGTGAAAGCAAGTGATTTTGTATTTGCTTGGAAGAGGCTGTTAGATCCTAAGACTGGTTCTCCAGCGGCATTTTTAGGCTATTTCATTCAAGGTGGAGAAGAATTTAATACGGGTAAAGGCAGTGCTGATCAAGTAGGGGTAAAAGCGCTAGATGACAAAACCTTTGAAGTTACGCTTAAAAGTCCGCAAGCCTATTTCTTAAGCGTAGTCTCCAATCCAGCGTTCTTCCCAATTAATGAAAAAGTAGCAACAAAAAATCCGAAATGGTTTGCAGAAGCAGATTCGTTTGTTGCTAATGGTCCCTTCAAATTAACTCAATGGAAGCATAACAGTAATCTAGTCATGGAAAGAAACGATCAGTATTGGGATGCTGAAAATGTAAAGCTCGACAAGGTAAAATGGGCAATTGTTGAAAATACAAACACAGAATATCAAATGTATCAAAATGGAGAACTAGATGTTTCTGAGATTCCATCGGATTTAAGTGAAAAGCTGTTGAAAGATGGAGATGTTCATATCGAAGACCAAGCGGGAACTTACTTCTACCGCTTTAACTTAGATAAAGAGCCCTTTCAAAACAAAAATATCCGTAAAGCATTTGCAATGGCTGTAGATCAAGATCAAATTGTTAATTTTGTTACAAAGAATAAAGAAAAACCAGCTCGCGGGTTCGTATCTTACGGATTTAAAGATGCAGATGGAAAGGATTTCCGTAAAACGGGCGGCGACTTATTAAAAACAGACGGCAAAGAAGCAAAAGCACTTCTGAAAAAAGGAATGAAAGAAGAAGGATATAAAAAGCTGCCAGCTATTACGCTAACATACAGTACAGACGATACGCATAAAAAAATAGCAGAAGCACTGCAGCAAATGTTCAAAGAAAATCTAGGCGTAGATGTGAAGCTTGCCAATATGGAATGGAATGTTTTCCAAGAAGAACAAAAAGCGTTAAAGTTTCAGCTGTCACGAAGTTCATTTTTAGCTGATTATGCAGATCCAATTAACTTTTTAGAGAGCTTCCAGACGGGTCATTCAATGAACCGTACAGCTTGGAGCAATAAAGAATATGATGAGTTAATTAAACAAGCTATGAACGAAACGGATAATAAAAAACGTTTTGAGCTTATGTACAAAGCAGAAGGTATTTTATTTGATGAGATGCCGATCATTCCTATCCATTTCTACAACTATGTGTTTTTAATCAAAGATAACGTATCTGGAATTGTTCGTCATCCTGTTGGCTATTTAGATTTGAAGTGGGCAGATAAACAGTAAAGTGGAACTTTTCGTCAGAGGGGATTTCAATTCCCTTCTGACCCAAGTTTCACTTTCTTCATTTCTTTACACAAAAGGAGTGTCACAAATGATAAAACCAAAACCATTACAAAAAGGTGATACAGTAGCTGTTATTGCACCTGCTAGTCCGCCTAATCAGCACAATCTAAAAAAAGGAATAGAATATTTAAAGGAAATAGGATTAAACGTAGTAACAGGCGAGCATTTATATAAAAAAAACGGGTACTTGGCAGGGACTGATGAACAGCGAGCAGCCGATATACATGCGATGTTTGCCAATAAGCAAGTAAAGGCAATTATCTGTGCATGCGGCGGGTACGGGACTGCTAGGCTTGCATCGCAATTAAACTACGATTTAATTAAACGAAACCCAAAGGTTTTTTGGGGGTATAGCGATATTACGTTTTTACATACGGCTATTCATCAGCGCACAGGTTTGGTTACCTTTCACGGGCCAATGCTTTCGTCGGATCTCGGAAAAGAAGATGTTCATATAGAGACGAAGCAAGCTTTTTATCAATTATTTTCTCACGGTTCTTTGTGCTATACGGATCAAATTAGTCCGCTCGACACTATTTGTGAAGGAGAAGCAACTGGTCAGCTGATAGGAGGAAATCTTACTTTGCTGGTAAGCACGCTTGGCACACCATTTGAACTAGATACAAAAAATCGAATTTTATTTATTGAAGATATTGATGAAGAGCCGTATGAAATTGACCGCATGATGACACAGCTGTATATGGCCAATAAACTGCAGGATGCAGCGGGAATTATTATTGGAGATTTTCATAACTGCTATCCTAAAAAACGTACGGAGTCGCTTTCATTAGAAATGGCATTAACAAGTTACCTGACTTCTTTAAAAAAGCCTGTTATGAGAGGGTTTCGCATCGGGCATTGCTCTCCTCAAACAGCTGTGGCGATTGGAAGTTATGCCACGATGTCGACTTATGAACGAATGGTAGAATTCGAATCCGGTATTACATTACCAAAAGATAAAGTCGAACGCTGAAGGTTAAACCTGCAGGGAGGATAAATAAGTGGTGGATAAAAAAACGTATTACGTTTGTGTAGCTGTGGCGACTGTTTGGACTTCCTATGACTCTAGCAGAGAAATAGACGACAATGCAATAAGTTTCCCAGTAAAACTGGATAAATGGCTAGAACAATTAACGTATACACGTCGGTTGGAGCTTTGTGAGAAAAATTTAGTTCAAACGCAGCTGTTACTAGGAGAAGAAGTGTATGTAACAGAAATGAAAGGTAAATGGGCAAAAATCGTTATTCCTTCTCAGTTTTCTTCTAAAGATGAAAGAGGATATCCCGGGTGGGTTCCTTTCCACCAACTGATTTCTCAAGCTGAATATTTTCCATTGAATAAACCAACGGCAGTGGTATCAGCAGCGATTGCGACACTGCATCTAGCGGAAGAAGCCTTGCAAATTAGTTATCAAACGCACCTGCCTCTTTTAAAAGAAGATAAAGAATGGCTAGAAGTTCAAACGCCGGTTGGCAGTGGGAGAATAAAACGTCAAGATGCTGTTGTAATAGAGGATAGAAACCGTAAAGTAAAAGGAACTGGGGATATGATTATTGCAGCAGGAGAACAGTTTTTGAATCTTCCATATTTATGGGGTGGCATGAGTGCTTGGGGATATGATTGTTCCGGGTTTGCCTATGCTACTCATAAAGCAAACGGATATCTTATTCCGAGAGACGCTACCGATCAAGCAAGGCAAGGAAAAGAAGTAGGATTAGCCTCTATTCAACCTGGAGATTTGCTGTTTTTTGCTCATGAAAAAGGTGAAGGGTCTATCCACCATGTTGGTATTTATTATGGTAAAGGAAAAATGCTTCATTCACCTAAAACAGGTAAAACCGTTGAACTGATTGAATTAAAAGGAACGCTTTATGAAGAAGAGCTGTGCGCAGCCCGGCGCTATTATTAGGAGGTGGCAGTTATGACAACAAAGCATTTGTTAGAAGTAAAGCAGCTGAGCAAATATTTTCCGATTACGAATAAGCAGGTTTTGAAAGCAGTAGACGGCGTGTCTTTTCATATTTCAAAAGGAGAAACCTTTGGACTTGTTGGTGAATCCGGCTGCGGAAAATCAACTGCCGGGCGAACAATCATTGGGTTGTATAACCGTACATCAGGAGAGGTGCTTTATAAAGGGAAAAACGTGCATGAGCTATCAGAGAAAGAAAAATTTGCTTTTCATCGTAATATGCAAATGATTTTTCAAGATCCGTATGCTTCACTAAACCCTCGTTCTACCGTGAAGGAGATTATCTCAGAACCAATGGAGGTTCACGGACTTTATTCGAATAAAAAAGAGATGCTGAACCGCGTGTATGAGCTGCTAGAAGATGTCGGGCTCAACCGTGATCATGCCAATCGCTATCCTCATGAATTCAGCGGCGGGCAGCGCCAGCGTATAGGGATTGCGAGAGCTTTAGCACTAAATCCAGAATGCATTATTGCAGACGAACCTATTTCTGCTTTAGATGTGTCTGTACAGGCTCAAGTAGTTAATTTATTAAAAAAACTCCAAAAAGAAAAAGGGTTAACTTATTTATTTATTGCACATGACTTGTCGATGGTAAAGCATATAAGCAATCGTATTGGAGTTATGTATTTAGGGCATTTAGTAGAATTAACAACAAGTTCGGAGCTGTATCAAAAACCGCTTCACCCTTACACTCAAGCTCTACTTTCAGCTATTCCTATCCCTGATCCTGACGTTGAGGATAATCGGAAGCGGATTGTTCTTAAAGGAGAATTACCGAGTCCAATTAACCCGCCTTCTGGCTGCGTGTTTAATACGCGCTGTCCTCTTGCAGTAGCAGCCTGCAAGACTCAAAAGCCAGAGTGGCAGGAAGTTGAAGACAGTCACTTTGTAGCCTGTCACTTATACAATCAAAAGATAATGAGTAACAACTATATGGAAACAGCTGCGACAAAATGATGGAAAGAGCGAGAATGAAAATCGAAGATGCAGTTACTACATGGAAGCGGAGTAATAATGGACTTATACGTATTCATATTGAAGGAAAAGAATCCATACAGATTAATTCTTTTATCCAACAACGAGCAGCAAGTACAATCAAGCTGCTGCTTGCAATAGAAGCGTTTCGTCAAATTGATGCGGGCATATTGGCTTTAACATCTGTCATTCAAAGAACCGAAAAACACACGGTTGGCGGAGCAGGCGTACTTAGAGCTCTTCCGCGGTTAACATATATTAAAGTGGAAGAGCTGCTTACCCTTATGATAATTGTTTCTGACAACACAGCTACAAATGAGCTCATTTCTTTAGTAGGATTTGAAAAAATTAATGAATGTGCTAAAGATCTAGGATTAAAGAAAACCGTTTTAAACCGCTATATGATGGACGAAATCGCTGTTGAAAAAGGGATTGATAATTATACGTGTGCCTCTGACGTAGTAAAGTGTCTAAGGGAAATATACGAAGGAAACCTTTTGCAAAAATCTAGCCGCGAAAAAATAATGAGAATGTTAAAAATGCAGCAGCTTCAGCATAAGCTTCCAGCACGTATAGGATCAGCTTTTCAAGCTGTGAATAAGACTGGAGAACTACAGGGAGCAGAACATGATAGTGCTATTCTCATGCGAGGTAACGAAACGTATTATGCCGTTGTTTTGATAGATGGACTAAGTGACAATGAACAGGGAAGGAGATTAATTGCTGATATTGGATACCTTCTGTCATCTAATATCTAAAAATCTTTTGACCATATACTTCAATAAGCGGAATTGGTTTGGTCGCTTTTATTTAATGTCTTCTATCAAAGAAAAACTCACATTTACTAATAATAAATGCTTGTCTTCTCAGATTTTAGCGAGACCCTTGTTTGCTGTGCTGGATTTGTGCTAGTAATAGATAAACATGTTCTTTTTCATAAAATTTTATGAAAAAATAATGATAAATCATTCATCCTATACCAACTTATTCATATTTTTTATATAATAGAATAATAGTATATATTTTAAACGAATAGTGAATGTCTATGCAAAGCAGCAAGGAGCATGAAATTATTCGATTCATAAATGGTGGTGTATGTATGGCAAACGAACATGTAATGATAGATATTATAAAAGCATTTAAACGTAATTCAACTGAATCCATTGCCATGGATTTAATTAAGGAAGTGCGAGGGACATTTAGTCCATTACCTAAATATATAGCGGATTTAATTGATGAGCTGAGAAAATTAAATTTAAAAGACGAAGTGATCAGTGTAATCTTGTATCAATCTGTATATGTGGCAGATCATCAATTTAATATTAAAGATACCATTACCAATCGTCAGTTTGTAAAAGATACGATTGAAATGGGCAGAAGATGGGTGCATCAGTACGGTCGAATTGAAACAGTAGAAGAAGCAATTCATATTGCAGAGCAAGTGTCTACAAAAGAGGACTTGCCTCATCATTTGCAAACAGCAACAATTGACGAAAAAATTACGCTTGAGGTGCAGCTTGATCATCAAACGTATGAAATGTTAAAAAATATAGCAGTTTATTATGATCATCATTCCTATGAACAGTCAATGACTGTAGCAATTAATCGTTTATATACGCAGCTGCGCGATGCACAATCAAAAAATAGTTAAATGTCAAATCTCACATGTTCCGTGCACCATGTGAGATTTTTTAAGAGGTGAAAGAGGCGCAGATGAAATTGTCTTGCTCCATCATTCACCAAAAGGAGGGAGAACATGGATGAGGGTATATTTATCTCCTCTTCAAAAAAAAGATGCTTCTAAAGTTTTTGCATATTGGTCGGATGAAGAGGTTACTAGATATATGAATATTGAGCCCTTTACGACGCTTTATCAGGCGGAAAGCATGATTGCACTTCTCCAAAGTTTGACGAAAGAAGGGAAAGCAACACGCTATGCTATTCGATTAAAGACTTCCGATGAGATCATTGGAACCTGCGGTCTAAACCGTATTGATTATGTTAAAAAGCAAGCAGAGATTGGGTATGATTTAGGCAGAGCTTTTTGGAAAAAAGGCCTCATGACAGAAGCGCTCTGCCTTTTGCTAGAAAAAGCTTTTGAAGAGTTTCATATACAAGAAATTGAAGCAAAAGTTGATCCTAATAATAAAGATTCAATTACTCTTTTAAAAAAATTTTCGTTTCAACTAGAAGAGGGGTATGAGTCAGATGATTGTACTTGTTTATACACCGTCAACAAGGAAAAAGTGAGCGCGATATTGTCAGGACGTTCAAAAGGTAAGAAGTAAATCAAGCATAAGTTCTTTTGAAATAGTAAATATTTTTAGGCCTTAACCGATAACAAAGAAAAGAACGAATTGAAGGAAGGTCATGAATGAATCATCATACACATTTACTAGAAGGGACGTACAATGAGTTACTCGTTACACTCTCTTTCCTTATCGCCATTACTGCGGCGTACGCTTCTTTTGGGTTAGCTAATCGTGTGAAAATTTCCCGGGCAAAATTTATTCAGTTTTGGTTAATCAGCGGGGCATTTACATTGGGAATAGGCATTTGGTCAATGCATTTTATCGCCATGCTTGCTTTTCACTTGCCCGTAGATGTTTCATATAATTTATGGTTTGTTCTTCTCTCAATCTTGGGAGCGATAACGGGATGTTATATAGGCCTCTACCTCATTCACAAACAAAAGAAAAGTATAAAAGCACTTATCATTGCAGGGAGCTTTATGGGAGCTGGAATTGTTTTTATGCACTATTTGGGCATGATGGCTATGGAGCCAATTATGATTTCATATGATCCATTTATCGTTTTTCTCTCTATTCTTATTGCTGTTGCTGCTTCTAATACAGCTTTGTGGCTTGGTTTTTACTCAAAGCTAAATGAAGGGAATCTTACCGTTTTTGCTAAGGTTATTTGTTCTACTATTATGGGCATTGCTATTGCTGGTATGCACTATACGGGCATGCAGGCAGCTTCTTTTTCAGGAATATCAATGTCTGAACACTCAAACGGTTTTGCCTTAAATCCAATATATTTATCCGTCGTTATTGTTTTTTTTATTGTCTGCCTATTTACGGCTGTGTTTTTAACCATCTTTATGGATCGACGCGTACAAAAACAAGAAGTTTTAAAATGGGCTTTTTTTGAATCCGCCCTGGATGCTATTTTGGTGATCGATGAAAAAAGACATGTTTTATCGCTCAACTATGCAGCGGAAACGCTTTTCTCTCTTAAAGCATCAGATGTAATTGGGAGTAATGTTGTTAAGCTGCTGCCCTTCTATAAATTTTCTTCTCTACAAGATGGACGAACTGAGCACTCCCTTTTGATAAGTAATAGAGAAGTTACGGTTGAAATAACGGTGATGGCGGTAGGAATTGAAGAGACGGTTGAGTATATGCTGTATATCCGCAATATGACGCAAGAGCGCGAAGCGGAAAAAACGTTGATTGAAGCAAAAAATCGCTATGAAAACTTGTTTTACTCCTCTCCATTGGCCATTATGGTTCATCGAGAAGAAGAGGTCGTGTCTGTGAATGATGCTATGATTCAGCTTTTAGGAGTAACGGAAGAGCAGCTCGTTGGTAAATCGTTATATGATTTCTTTTCATCTGAACAAGTTCCTGATATTAAAAAAGGATTGAAGGCAGTAAAGGATAGAAAAGATGAGCCAAGACCTCCATTAGCTCAGTTGAAAATGTTTAATGCGTTAGGTAAGGAACTCTTTTTAGAAGTAAAATCTACGCTCATTCAAATTAATGGAGAAACGCTATTTCAGACAGTAACTAGAGATGTAACGGAACAGAAAAAAGCTCAAGAATCGCTTCAATATATGGCTTTTCACGATATGCTAACAGATTTACCAAATCGAAGTATGTTTTCAAACATTGTAGAGAAATCCATTGATTCAGCAGCAGCTTCAGGAAAAAAGCTTCATTTCTTATTTTTAGACCTAGATCGTTTCAAACAGGTAAATGACACGCTTGGTCATCATGCTGGAGATCAGCTTATGCTTCAGGTTGTCGATCGAATGAAGAGCTGCCTAAGAAACCAAGATGTGCTTTCGCGTTTTGGAGGAGATGAG
Organism: Priestia sp. P5; assembly: GCF_029522155.1. NCBI lineage: Bacteria > Bacillati > Bacillota > Bacilli > Caryophanales > Bacillaceae > Priestia > Priestia sp. P5. The sequence continues at coordinate 888,822 of NZ_JAKWFJ010000002.1, forward strand.
TTTTTAGTTTTACTGCATGATAGGACGGATGAAGAAGTGAAAAAAATCTGTCAATCATTAAATGACTGCTTATCCACTCCTTTTGTAGTGCTATCGAGAGATGTTTATTTAGGGGTAAGCATCGGAGTTAGTTTATTTCCTAAAGATGGAAAGTCGCTTGAAGTGCTAGTTCGCCATGCTGATTTAGCGATGTATGAAGTCAAAAAACAAGGGCGTAATCATTATCTGTTTTATCAAAAAGAAATGCAGGTTCATACTACGCGACGAATGAGAATTGAAGATGGGTTACGCAAGGCTTTTGAGCTGGGCGAAATGGAGCTTCACTATCAGCCGAAAGTCAATATTCAAAGTGGCCATATTGTTGGAGTGGAGGCTTTAATCCGGTGGACTCATGCCGAGATGGGCGTCATTTCTCCCGCAGAATTTATTCCGATTGCTGAAGAAACAGGCGTTATTGTTACACTGACGAAATGGGTATTAAAAAAAGCGTGCCATCAAAATAAGTATTGGCAGCTTCAAGGACTTCCTCCCTTAAAAATGAGTGTGAACATATCAAGCGTGGATTTTGGTACAACTGATTTTGTTGATTATGTGTTAGGTGTCTTGCGTGAAGTAGAGTTAGAATCACGATATTTAGAACTTGAAATTACAGAAAGTGTTACGATGAAGCATGTTGAGCAAACAATCGAAAAGCTACAAATCTTAAAAGATGCAGGAGTATTTATTTCGATTGATGATTTTGGCTCAGGATACTCCTCGTTCAGCTATATTCAGAAGCTGCCTATTCATACGCTGAAAATTGACCGGTCTTTTATTAAAGATTTAGATCCTAATACAACGGAAGTATCGATTGTCAGAGCCATTATTACACTAGCAAAAAGTTTGCAGCTATCCGTCGTAGCAGAAGGTGTAGAAGAAGTTGAACAAGTAGAACTTCTTCATAAAGAAAAATGTGATGAAGTGCAAGGATACTATTTCTCCAAACCGATTTCAGCGGAGGAATTTTATGAGAAATTTCATAAAATCGAAGAGAAAATAGAATTTGTTCATTAAATGTAAAAAGCCGTTCTTATTTAAAAGAACGGCTTTTTACATTTAAGGTCAGAGCTAACAGTCTATACAATACATAGATTCCAAGGTATGCACCGGTTAATAAAAAAGCTGAATTTAAAAAGATTGCATGAATGCTCGTCATAAAAACAGTATGGTTTTTTAAGATACGATAGATAGAAGCAGCAGCTATATTTCCAAATACTAGCGCTGAAAGAAGGGCTAGTGTATTAAAAACTAGCTCTGCTCCTTTCCATTTGAGTGAGAAAAAGAGCATGATAATAGGAACAATAATACTTCCAGAAACCAGTAGGAAAATCAATGGACCATCTCCAATACTTTATCTTATTACAGTTACATAAGATAATGTTTTTGCTTATTTTTAGATAGTCTTCCCTTTTTATAGTCTGTTAAGCTTTTTTCTTCTATTTTTTACTTATATAAAAAAGCGAAAAAATGGATAAAACTACTAAAATGATTTTGCCTTGCATAGATCCTTGTGAAATATGATAAACCGAATAAACTTCAATAAAAAGCGCTGGAATTTTTCCAAGTGCGCTAGCAGAAATGAATACCGCAAAGGAGCCTTTTCCTACAGCGCTGAAGAATGTAACGAGGCCTGACGGAACAAAGGGAAGTAATCGCAAAGAAAGAATCAATATAAAACTCTCTTTCCCTTGTACGCGCAGCAGCTTTAGCCACTTGGATTGAGAAGGTGTTTTTGTATGAACAAGTGTACGGAAACCTTTTCGATACAGCCAAAAAGAGAGAGCTGCACCTAAAACTTCTCCAATAAAAGAAAGTAAAAATCCGTTCCAAAAACCAAATAACTTTACGTTTACGAACGTAAGGGGTGCGCTTGGAAATACGCCCGTAATGCTAATAAGAATGTTCAAGGCAATGCTAATAAGCTCTGCTGCTTCTAAATGTTCAAGCAGAAATGTTTGAAGATAGTCAGTCATGGTTATACTCCCATTTATGTTTTACCTGTAGGGCTATTTTAGTTGTTTTTCTACTATTATATAATTTTTGGCATGAAATAAGTAGGTAAGCAGTTTATAAAAAACGAAACAGGGTAACTACTTACTAATGAAAGATGATTTACTGATTTGAAGGGATGGACAACTCATGTTGAAATTTTTGCTTATTATTGTAGTCGTATTATTAATTATTATGATTTTTAAACGCTTTATCCGAAAATAAAAATGCTAACTAAGCAGCTCGTGAGATCTTTCTCACGAGCTCTTTTGCGGAGCTATTCAGTAGCTCAACAATACACTTTTTACCTGTGATGAATATCACTGCAGCTAGAGAAATGAAGGGGTAAGATAGAAATGGGAGGGAGGTATATGGAATTATTATTCTATCTCAGCGCTTATTTATCAGGGGGAGCTATCGCACTATGGCTAATTAATGCAGCATTTAATGGATTATTAAAATAACAGAGGGAGAGAAAATGAACGATTCTAAAGGTATATTTAACGATAAAGAAAGAAAGCTTGCTCGCTATTTGGAGATGTACACAACTGAGCAGATTTTAACTGAAGCAGGCATGTCTTCGTCTGCTGCGCTATATGAGTTGAAAAAAATAAGATTACCGCGGGCAGTTGCTAATACGATTGTTTATTACGTACTGGCAACAAATAATCAAAAGCTGGTTATGTACAAACTGCTCATGTTAGCTGGCGTTTGTAAAAAGCTTGGCATTCAAGATGCACAGGCAGCCCTCACTTTTATCAAAAAATATTACGTTTGTCATCAGCATTTACACTAAAAAGTACATCTGTCTGAGGGGGAAAAGAGATGAATATTGTCCCGTTTAAGCAGCGTTCGTCTGCAAAAAATGATCAAGGCAGAGAACAGCCGTTTCAATGTTTCATTGAGGGAGATCGATTTCAGTTAGATTTGTATATGACATATTTATTTCATCGCTGCCATTCTAGCAGGTATAGATATAGCCGTGCTAACAGAAAGGGTAGGATGTAATGATAAGATACCAGTGGTAAGCGGCTTCATTTTTCCTGATGGAATAATGAAGCCGTTTGTTGTGTTAGAAAGAATGATTTACTATGATGTAGTTAATGATAAAAGAAAAAGGAAGGGAAGGAATGTAATGAATTTACATAAGTGGGAATATTGGATTTCAAAGCTCGAGCTTCAGCCTCATCCAGAAGGAGGGTTTTATAAACAAACCTATCGCTCCAATGATGAAATTTCTGATAAAGAAGTGTCATCGCAGTTTGATGATAAACGATTTCTATACACGAGTATTTACTTTTTATTAAGGTCTCAAGATGTATCGCATTTCCACCGGCTGCAATCAGATGAACTATGGTACTATCATGGGGGAAGCCCTTTAACCATTCATATTATTTACCGCGATGGAACCTATCAAGAAGTAAAACTAGGTACAAACTTAGAAAATGGAGAAGTTCCTCAATTTTTAGTTCCAAGAGATACGATTTTTGGTTCCTCTGTGGCAAATGAGAATACGTTTTCTCTCGTTGGATGCATGGTCGCACCAGGTTTTGATTTCCGTGACTTTGAATTATTCACAAAACAGCAGCTGCTTGATGAATTCCCCGAGCATGTTGTGATCATCGACAAATTAGGGTACGATAAATTGCCAAATGATTAAAAAGCATGCATCTCGGTTTGATGCATGCTTTTTTCATTTGAACCAGCCTTTTTCCTTAAAGCGAGTAATGGCTTCAATGCGGTTCTTTACTTCGAGTTTGTCCAGAATGGTAGAAATATAATTGCGCACCGTTCCAGTCTTAATAGATAGTTCGTCAGCAATTTCTTTTGTGTTTTTTCCATCAGCTACTAGAGCTAATACTTCTTTCTCTCTAGCTGTAAGAGGACTGGTAGATCCACTATATAAGTCATCCACTAATTCTGGAGCATAGAGGCGTCTGCCTGCCATCACGCTTCGAATGGAATTTGCGAGTTCTTCACTTGGGCTATCTTTTAGCAAGTATCCGCTTACGCCTGCTTTCAAAGCTCTTTGAAAATAGCCAGAGCGAGCGAACGTTGTCAAAATGATGACTTTGCAGTTTAAATCTTTCAGCTCCTCTGCAGCTTCAAGCCCAGTTTTAAGAGGCATCTCGATATCCATTACGCATATATCTGGCTGGTGCTGCTTAGCAAGTGATACCGCTTGTTCCCCATTTGAAGCTTTTCCGACAACTTCCATGTCATCTTCTAAATTTAACAAAGAGCCCAACGCCCCTAACATCATTTGCTGATCTTCGGCAATGACAATTCGAATCATAATTGTTCCTCCTTAATATGTTTAACGATGTTTGGAACTGTAATATGAATAATCGTCCCCCCTTGACTGGAGATATCAAGATGGCCGTTTACAAACTCCAGCCGTTCTTTCATTCCTAAAAGACCGTTTCCTTTCCAGCAGGTTTTCTTCGTATTAATACCAACTCCATTGTCTTCTACCGTTATGCCAACTTCTTTTGCAGACTGATGTAAAGTAATCGTGCAAACGGTGGCTTGACTATGTTTGACCACATTGGTTACTGCTTCTTTTAAGCACATGCTAAGAATATTTTCAATTAGCAACGATACATTCTCTAATGAAATGGCCTCTTCTCCTACAAACTTAATTTCGGCAACTTCTAAAAGCTCTTGAACGCGTTTTAGTTCTTCACTAAGGCGAATTCCACGCATTTGAGAAACCATGTTTCTCACTTCATTAAGAGCCGTGCGCGCTGTTTGCTGGACATCTTTTAATTCTGATTTTGCTTTTTCAGGATCTTTTGTAATAAGTTTTCTTGCTAAATCACTTTTTAGACCGATAAGAGACAGCTTTTGTCCTAACGTATCGTGCAGATCGCGAGCTATCCGCTGGCGTTCTTCCTGTTTTACAAGCTCAGAAATACGTTTATTTGCATCTTCAAGCTGTTCTTCCAGCCGGTCTCGCTTCTTCCGATTATAAATGCTAAATGGCAGTACAATCACACTGATGGAAATTACAAAAATGAAAGGCAGCTGTTTTAAAAAGATCTCTTCTTGCATAACAACGTTAAAGTTTACCGAAATAACGGTGCTAATTAAATGAACAGCATACAAAGTGAAGAAAGCGAGCCGTTTTTGGATATTTCCAATAAAATAAGCGATAAAAAAAGCAAAGTAAAAGGCAAAGTAAATATAATTAAAAATAGTTGTTAGGGCTAAGGAAATAACGATTAACAAAGCCGTCCATACGTAAACGGACTTGTCCGTTGAAACAAATGCAAAACGATAGAAAATAAAAAATAAGATGGTGAGTAACGAACCAACAATAATGTGATTCATGGATGAAGACTGTAAGATAAAATAAAATGGTAAAATGGCAAATACCGTCCATATGTAAGGAGATAGCCCAGTGATTTTTTGGAAAAACGTATATTTTTTCATAAAGAACCTCGTTTACTTGTTAAAATACACTATTAGTTTACCACAAAGTAGAATGAAATAAGTTTAGACGGATAGATAAAACAGTCAAGCTTTTGAAAGCTTGACTGTTTTGTTTTATTAAAGTTCTGCTTTTGTTCGAGATGAAATTCTGCTTGCTTTTGGTGCAGCTGAGCGTGTTTTTATTTCTTTAAAGCTCACAAACATTTTGTTTTCTTCATCCCATAGACGGAATCGAAGAGAGCGAAGGCTTGTTGCGAGTGTAATGGTTGGTACATTTTGAAGAGGCTGTGTGTGTTGATGAACAGCTTCAAGCTTATAGTTGGGCACTCTTGGGCTTAAATGATGTACATGGTGAAACCCGATATTGCCTGTCAGCCATTGCAATAGTTTTGGCAGCTTGTAAAATGAACTTCCTTCAACGGCTGCTTTTACATAATCCCAGTGCTCATCTTCTTCAAAATAAGAGTCTTCAAACTGATGCTGTACATAAAACAGCCAAATTCCAATTGAACCTGAAATGAAGAAAATCGGTCCTTGAATTAATAGGAACGCCTGCCAACCTACCAACCAGCAGGTCGCTGCTGCTAATGCAACGATCAATACATTTGTAAGGTACGTATTCATTCTTTCTTTTTTCTTCGCATTTTTTCGATTGAATCGGTTTGTAATCAAAAATACATATATAGGTCCCACGCCGAACATAACGAACGGGTTGCGATAGATACGGTAAGCGATTTTTTTCCAAATAGAAGCTTCTTTATATTCTGTTACGGTTAACACCCAAATGTCACCCGTACCTCTTTTATCTAAGTTGCTGCTTGTTGCATGGTGAATTGCATGGCTATGTCCCCATTGACTGTAAGGAAACATCGTTAAGACACCGGTAATTGTTCCGAGAATTTTATTGTGTTGTCTACTCTTAAAGAAAGAGTAGTGACAACAGTCATGAAAAATAATGAATATTCTTACTAAAAACCCTGCTGCGATAACAGTTAGCGGAAATGCTAAAAAATAAGAAATTGAAAGGCTCTCATAAGCGAGAAACCACAGTGTGAAAAAAGGTAAAAAAGTATTAATCAATTGTCTTATGCTGTCTTTCATTACTGCTTTTTCAAAAGGTGCAACTTGTTTTCGTAAATTCTTTTGTTTTTGTATAGTCATATGAAATTCCTTTCATCACCGTATATTATCCTCAGTATAAAGGGATTTTTCTGACTATTTAAGACATACGTGTCATATAGAAACTATGACACTTGTCATATATACGTAGGGGGAAGCTGTAAAAAATGAAAAAAAGCGGTATTTAACAGTCTGCGGTTCTGATAAAATTATACAGTGAAGGCTTATTGTTACGGAGCATTTAAGAAGAAAAAGGAGTTTGAAATGAATAAAAGAAATAGATGGGTATATCTGCTTCTAGCTATTGTTATCATGGGAGCAGGTCTTTTATCAAGAAAATTTACTCCGTATCTTCCTCACATCGTAAATATATATGCGGGAGATTCGTTATGGGCCTTAATGATTTTTGTCAGTGCGGGTTTTTTGTTTCCTGCATGGAAGACAAAAATGATTGGTATGTTTGCTATAGTGTTTTGTTACTTCATTGAATTTACACAGCTGTATCACGCTCCGTGGATTGATGACATAAGAAAGACTGCGCTAGGAGGGCTCATTCTGGGGTATGGCTTCTTATGGAGCGATATACTAGCCTATTCGATTGGAGTCGCGGTAGGAATGAGCTGGGAGTATTATAGATATCGATTTAAAAGAGCCGCCTAGCAAATAAGGTTCAATGAATCTTAGAACTCAGCTGAGGATGGAATAAGCCGTAGGGTTATGAAGCAGGATGTATGTACATAAAAATAAACTTGTGCATAAAAAATTTTCATTTAAAACCTATTGTCTATTTGTTGAACGAGAGGAAGAGAGGGGATTACTTGAATTTAATAGCCTGGATGATTATTGCATGTGAAATCGTTTTTTGGATAGTCATCATTTTAGGATTAGCAACAAGGTATATGTTTAAAAAACAAAAGCTAAGTTTTTTTATTTTAGCTCTAACACCTGTTGTTGATTTTGTTCTTCTGATTGTGACGAGCGTAGACCTTTACCAAGGTGCTACAGCGACCTATGCTCACGCTATTGCAGCCGTGTATATTGGAATTTCCATCGCTTTTGGAAAAAGTATGATTCAATGGGCAGACGAACGCTTTCAATATTATGTGATGAAAAACGGAGAGAAACCTCGTAGGCGCTATGGAAAAGAATATGCAAAGCATTATTTTAAGTCATGGATACAGCATCTCGTTGCTTACGCTATTGGGGCAGCTCTTTTAGCGGCGATGATGTATATAGTACCAAATGGAAAAACTAACGTGCTGCAAAATGTAGTGGAATTTTGGACAGTTATTGTAGGAATTGATTTCTTATTATCTCTTTCTAATTTCGTTTGGCCTAAAAAAGAAAAAGAGTCTGGTTATACCAACTCATAAAAAGGCATCGATGCTTGAAAAGCCAGTGAAAAAACCTCCCTGTAAGGAGGTTTTTTGTTTTACCATCCAGGGTATAGGTATATGAATGATGCTTGTCTGAGGTAGTTCAGTTTAGTTGCTTAAGCGGCTAAACTGCTTTTTGTGCAAATATATGTACATTTTATGTGGCATGCATGATAAGAATTCTGTGTATTCCATATACTACCTCATATGAAAGATAGGCAAGTGATACAATACAGTTTGTTTTTAGGAGAGCTTTTATGAAAAAACGCCGGTTGGACTTTATTTTTTTATTTATTATTTTACTTTCAATTTATGCTTTCTTTTTTACCTCTATTGATATTCATTGGAAGTATGCCTTAGTTGGATTATATGGTGTCATCATTTTCATTTGTATGTATTCACTTATGCTTGAAAATCGAACGCCTGAAAGTACGTTGGTTTGGATGTATGTCCTCTTTTTCTTCCCTGTTGCAGGCTTTTTCTTTTATTTGTATTCAGGACAGCTCTATTTAAAGGGGCATATGTTCAAAAAAAAGCGTATGCATAACCGAGAGATGCTTAGAAAGATGGCAGATAAAGAAACGACGCCTGATCTATCGACGCTTCAATCTCATCAGCGTTACTTTGCTCAGTATCTTCAATGTGTATCTTTGACAAAGATGAATGTTCATACAAAAACCTACGTCCTTAAGAACGGGCAAGAAACGTTTAATGAAATCAAAAAGCATTTGCAATCAGCCAAACATTTTATTCATATGGAATACTATATGTTTCACTCAGATTCTCTAGGAAAAGAAATCATTGATATTTTAATTAAAAAAGCAAGCGAAGGTGTAGAAGTACGCTTTACGTTTGATACAATGGGAAGCTTTACATTATCGGGTTCAGATATTAAGCGAATGAAGAAAGCGAATGTTAAAGTGCATCCTTTCTTACCTATTAAGTATGGATTTTTTAATCAAAAATTCAACTTTCGAAACCACCGTAAAATAGTTGTGATTGACGGGGAAGTAGGTTTTGTAGGAGGACTAAATGTAGGCGATGAGTATTTAGGGAAAAATAAAAAAATCGGTTTTTGGCGAGATACCCACCTGATGTTAAGAGGTGAATCTGTTCAAACGCTGCACTCAATTTTTATGTTTGACTGGGAATACGTTTCTGGAGAATGCTTAATTAATAATGAAGCGTATACAAAACCTCATCGTGTTGAAGGGGAAGGGTTCGTTCAGGTAGTGGCGACGGGGCCAGATACGCAGGAAAATATGAGCGACTATTACTATACAATGATTACAAGCGCGACGAAGTCAATTTGGATTTCTACCCCATATTTTGTTCCAAACGAAGCTATAAGAACTGCTCTTCGTATTGCGGCTAGAAAAGGTGTAGAAGTACGAATTATGGTGCCGGAAATTAATGATGGCTTTCTGACTCAATATGGAACGAGATCATATTTTGCTGAACTTCTTCGATGTGGAATTGAAGTATATTCGTATCGAAAAGGGTTTTTGCATCAAAAAATTGTGATTATCGACGGAGATATGGCTTCGGTCGGTACTGCAAATATGGATATGAGAAGTTTTCATCTGAACTTTGAAGTGAATGCATTTTTAATTGAGGGAGAGACGATTCAAACGCTCATGAAAAATTACGAAGAAGATATGGAAGACAGTCATTTGATCAAGCCGGTAGCATTTTACAAGCGAAGCTTAGTAGAACGTTCGAAAGAGTCATTTGCTCGCTTATTTTCAGGTGTTTTATAAAATAAAGTTTGTTTTCAAAAAGCAGGAGGAAACGTATGGGTGAATCTCCATTTGTTAAAAAAGATACGTTTGGTCGAAAGTTACATCGCTTAAAAGAACGTACTAAACCATTTGTCGTGCGTTTTTCACGGTTTGGTCATGTAGCTCAAGGTGTGGTCTATTTTGTCATCGGTATATTAGCGATTCAGACGGCTTTCGGATTAAAAGGCGATTTAGTTACTTCTCAAGGAGCCCTACACACAATTGCAAAGCAGCCGTTTGGATTTTTAATTTTAATCGTTTTGGCAGTAGGTTTAAGTGGATATGCGTTTTGGCAAATCATTTCTGCTATTTTTGATCCTCACCACGTTGGGCATGGTGTAAAAGGCATTTTTACTCGTTTAGGCTATTTAGTTGTAGCTACGTTTTATATTAGCCTTTGTGTGAGTTCGGTAAAAATTTTGCTTCATGCTCATGTTCATACGTCAGGTAAGCATTATCAAACAGTATCAGCCAAGCTGTTATCTTATCCCTTTGGGCAAACCATCATTGCGCTTACAGGTATCGGCGTTATTATCTTTGGGATTGGACAAGTATATTGGGCTCTTTCAGGACGCTTCCTAAAAAAACTAAAGAAAAACGAAATGTCAAAAGAAGAGTGGCGATGGAGCGGGCATATTGGAAAAGCGGGTATTATTGCTCGAAGTATCGTCTTTGGCATTATTGGCTTCTTTCTTATTCGCACGGCTCTTCAAGCGGATCCAGACGAAACGAAAGGGTTAGATGGAGCCCTTGCTGAAGTAGCGCAGCGTCCTTTTGGGTCTGTACTGCTGGCTATCGTATCAATCGGACTTATGGCATACGGAGTATATATGTTTGCAGAATCAAGGTATAAACGAATTGATCCTTAATAAAATTAAAAAGATGAAAAAGCTACTTTTTGGCCTTCTGCTCATATCCTATAGCAGATAGATAGTGAACAGGAGGAGAGGCAGATGCCATCGGTAGTAGGAGCCGTAAATATCTCGAATGTATTGGTTTCATCTTCAGTGGAGTTTGGTGATTGTCTGGCTATTAAGCCAAAAAGCACAGCTTTTACAACAGTCGGTTCTGGTAGCGGGAACACGGGGAATTTTATGAATATTACAAGCAGTGCTAGTACGGCTAATACAATTGATATGGATATTAAGGATCAAAATGTAGTGGGAAATGCATAAGAAACGAAAGCTTATCGTCATCGGACGGTAAGCTTTTTTATTTGAGTTTGACGTATACCCAGACGTTTCTTTACCACAATGTACCTCTAGGATTCTATCTTATAGGAGTAGTAAACTAGACAGGTGATGTCAAAAAGTGGGGAGGCGAGATTATAAAATGAAGAAAATATGTATGAGCCTACTTATTCTCTGTCTTTTCAGTGGAGGATTGGCCCCAATAAGTAAAGGAGACGCTGCTTCTTCAGTAGGCACTGTCAAAGGTGATAATGTAAACGTGTATCGTTCTCCATCTTTACATTCTTCGGTTGTTCAGACAGTGAAAAAAGGAGAAGAATTTCCTGCTATTTCATCTGACGCGGGAGATGCAGCTCAAGTTATCACCCATAAAGTAGTGCCAGGAAATACACTATGGTTACTAGCTAAACAATATGGTGTAACAGTCAGCGAGCTAATAAAACAAAATCAGCTAAAAACAACGGAGCTAACTCCGGGGCAAACGCTGAAAATACCACCAAAAGGCTTGTTACATAAAGTAGTTTCAGGAGATACGCTTTGGAAAATCTCTGTAAAGTACGGTGTAAAAGCGACTGAATTAACAAAGTTAAATCAGCTATCATCAACAAATATTAAGCCTGGACAAATGCTTATTATTCCTGATTACTATGTACAAGTACAGCTTTTGGAAGGGAAAAAGGGCTGGATCAAAAAATCTGATTTAGCACAAAAGAAGCATCAGCCCGTAGTTATGGGCTGGAGCTTTAATGAAAAAACAGCAGGCTATGCAGAATCGATGAAACAAAAGAACTTAGACGTTGTTTCACCACGCTGGTTTACGCTAACGCGGAGTGACAAAGTTGTTTCATCTTCTATAAATCCATCGTATGTTCAAACGGCTCACAAAAACGGCAAAAAAGTCTGGCCGCTCATCGGTAACAATTTCGATGATGTGCTGACAAGTGACGTCCTAGGCAATAAAGCAAAGCGGCAAAAGCTTGTATCGTCAGTCGAAAGTTCGCTTGTGAAAACAAACAGTGACGGTATTAACGTTGACTTTGAAAATATTAATATCAAAAACAAACAAGATTTTGTTTTATTTATTAAAGAATTAAAAGCAGCGTTAAAGCCTCATGGTATGACCGTTTCAGTAGACGTAACACGAGAGAATAATGATCCGTTTTGGTCAGGAAGCTTTGATCGAAAACAGATTGGTCAAGTGGCAGATTACGTCATTATGATGGGTTATGAAGAACACTGGGGAGGAAGTCAGGTTCCAGGGTCTGTGGCTTCGCTGCCTTGGGTGAAAGAAGGAACAGAACTTCTTATGAAAGATGTACCTGCACATAAAATCCTGCTGGGAGTTCCTTTTTATACGCGAGAATGGAAAACGAATCTATCGACCAAAAAAGTTGTCACAAAAGACTTAACGATGAAAGAAGCTGAATCTGTTATCTCTTCTAAAAAGCTGACCAAGAAATGGGATAGCCAAGCCTCTCAGTACTATGTAGAATACACCGAAAATGGTACGAAGCATCAAATATGGCTCGAAGACAAAGCATCTATGCAGCGCCGAGTTAATTTGATTAAGGACTATCATTTAGGCGGAGCGGCAGCTTGGTATATTGGTTCAGAAACATCAGATATATGGGAGTTATACAACTTCTAAATAAAAAACACACCTCATGCTTAATGTAGCTGGGTGTGTTTTTTTGTTCGAATCATGTGTAAAGCGTATACATCTATTTACAAACAAGATAAATTTTACAATATTTGTTTTTCTTGAGTTAATTTATAACTATATTCCAAAATGAGCCTATTTAACCTTTTTTTAGTTGAAAACGCTTAATGACTTTACGGTAAAGATAATTTATAGTAAATTCAGTTTCTATACAATAAATTTACTAAATGAATAATTAAGTCATTTAACAATTAACTAAGTGAAAGGAATGAATGTTATGGGAAATGTATTAGTAATAGGCTTTCCAGGTGAAGGGCATGTGAACCCTTCTTTAGGAATTGTAAAGGAATTAATTGCTCAAGGGGAAAAGGTCGTCTATTACGGCATTGAAGACTACGCTGAAAAAATTCAAAAATCAGGCGCGGAATTTCGTGAATACGAAGATTTTCGTCCAAGTCTTGATATGAGCAATCGAATGACTAAAGAAGAGTCTTATGATCGCTATGAAGTAATGAATTTGTTTTTAAATGAATCTGAGAATATTATTACTAAAATCATGAGTGAAACAAAGCATGAAACATATGATTATGTACTTTACGATTATCACCTTTTAGCAGGTTCCGCTGTGGCCGACCTTCTTCAGCTTCCGAAGGTTTCTCTTTGTACGACGTTTGCGTTAAATAAGGAGTTAGCAACTTGTATGATGCCAAGTGGTCAAACAGAGCCTGACCAATCTTCCTTTTATCCTCAATTCGAAAAATCATTAAATAAGTTCAACAACCAATATAATACTGAGTTAAAAGATTCCATGGACATTATGTCGAATCCAGGGGATATCACGTTAGTATTTACGTCAGAATTCTTTCAGCCACACGTATCTGAATTTACGAGTGAGTACAAGTTTATTGGTCCTTCAATTGTTAAAAGATTAGACATTGAAGATCCTTCTTACTTACAAAATGAAAATGAAAAGATTATTTTTGTTTCTATGGGAACTATTTTTAATCAGCAGCTAGAAATCTATAACTTATGTGTAGAAGCATTAAAAGATTTTGAGGGTAAAGTTATTTTATCTATTGGTAAAAATACAAAACCTGAAGAATTAGCACACATTCCAGAAAACTTCGTTGTGAAACAATATGTGCCGCAGCTGGAAATTTTAAAACGTGCGGATTTATTTATTACTCACGGCGGAATGAACAGCAGCAGTGAAGGTTTATACTACGATACGCCGCTTGTCGTTATTCCAATGGCAGTGGATCAATTTATGGTAGGCGATCGCGTACAGGAGTTAGGAGCAGGCGTGAAATTAGATAAAAATAATGTATCTGCTGAGCTCATCAAAAATACAGTTAACGACGTTTTAACTACTCACACATATAAAAAGCATGCACAACAAATCGGAGAATCACTTCGCTCAGCGGGGGGATACAAGCAAGGTGTGAAAGAAATTTTCAAGATGGTGCCTGTTAAAGCGTAATAGATGTAAGACAGCTAGATAACTAAAAGAGAGGAGTAAATCATATGCAGACTATAAAAAAAGCAGTTATACCAGCAGCAGGGTTAGGTACTCGTTTTTTACCTGTTACAAAATCTATCCCAAAAGAAATGCTTCCAATTGTAAATAAGCCCGTCATTCAATTTATTGTAGAAGAAGCCTTAAAATCAGGAATCGAAGATATTTTAATTGTTACAGGAAACGGGAAACAAGCAATTGAAAATCATTTTGATCATAATATTCAACTAGAACACTTGCTTCATCAAAAAGGAAAGACCGAACTATTAGAGGAAATGGAACATATCTCTGAACTAGCGAATATTCATTACGTTCGTCAAAAAGAAATGAAGGGCCTTGGCCATGCGATTGGCTGTGCTCGACAGTTTATTGGAAACGAACCGTTTGCAGTTTTACTTGGAGATGACTTAACAGACCCAGATCAGCCTTGTTTAAAACAGCTGATTGACCAGTATACCCAAACGGGATCGTCGGTTATCGGCGTGCAGCGCGTAGAGGAAGAATCCGTTCAACGTTACGGGATTATAGATCCAAAAGCAAATAAAAACCGATTATACGAAGTGAATGGTTTTGTAGAAAAACCATCAGTCGAAGAAGCTCCGTCTAATTTAGGAATTATTGGACGCTATGTATTTACACCTGACATTTTTGATTATCTTGAAACGCAGGAAGCTGGAAAAGGCGGGGAAATTCAGCTAACGGATGCTATTCAGCGTATGAATATAGACCGTTCTATTTATGCTTACGAATTCGAGGGCGAACGTTATGATGCAGGGGAAAAATTAGATTTTATTTTTACGACCCTTGCTTTTGCATTAAAAGATGAAAAATTAAAAGCACCTCTTTTGAGCAAATTCAAAGAACTTATCAGCAAAGAAGAACAAAAAGAAAAAATCGCTGTGCAAATTGGAAAATAAGCTTTATTTACACACCTTTCTTCTACTTTTTCTTGAAGAAAGGTGCATTTTTTTGCGAAAATGGAACGTTTGACAGCTGGATAGAAAGGGTTGAAATGAGTTTATGTCGAAAGCAGAAAATTCGTTTGTATCAGGCATAAAGATTGTATTTACAGACCGGGATTTTCGAACGATTTTTATTTCATTATTTATTATTGGGTTGTCTGTTGGGAGCTTTATGCCTTATTTAACGGTTTGGGCAACAAATACATTGCACGCCACTTCGTTTCAAGCAGGATTTTTATTTGTCCCAATGAGCATTCTTGGTTTAATCGTCTCGTTTTATTTGGCTTCTTTATCAGACAAATGGGGAAAACGAAAGCCATTTATTATTTGGGCCTTACTGATTGGAACCATTTCAAGAGTTCCCTTAGCGTTTACGCATTCTTATACAATAGCACTCATTTTACTTGCTATAGGAGGGTTTAATGCGTTTTCTTTTTTCTTTGCTCTGCTGAATGATTTTATTGTTAAAAAGGAAGAAAGTAAATCGCAGGCAGGTACGATTACCGGTACTGTGCGAATGGCATTTTCACAAGGCTATATTTTTGGACCGATGCTCGGAGCTTTAATCATTGACCACGGAGGGTATACTCTTTTATTTTTACTATCAGGATTGTTATCGCTGGCAACTTTAGTGTGGGTTCTTTTTGCGCTTAAAGAAGACAGTATGCCTCAACCTTCAGCACATGCATCTTCAAAAGCGCCAGCTGGTATACCTTCTGTATTAATAGCTATATTCGTAGCAGCTCTCTTCATTTTTGCGGGTGATTCCGGGCGTTCTATGTATTTGCCGCTCTACATAACGGATACGTTAAAACAATCCGTTTCGATTGTAGGGATTCTCTTTACCGTTACATCTGTTTTTGAGCTAGTATTTATGCCGTTAGGGGGCTATTTTTCTGATAAGATCGGAGTTAAAAGATTCTTTATCATTGGAATTGCTTGCCAAGTGCTTTATTTTGCTTTAACGAGCCTTCATTTACCGCTTAGTGGATTAATTGCGCTTCAAGTATTTTATGCCTTTATTCTATCCGCTACGATGGGAGTTGGAATGGTGTATGCTCAGTCACTGGCCCCACGTCAAATTGGACTAGCCACAACGGCATATATGACTGCTATACAAACTTCAGCAGTTGTCAGCAGCTTAGCTATGGGGTCACTAGTCAGCGTGATTCCGTTGCCTTCTACTTTTTACATTTTAGCTGTTTTTGCAGTTATTTCAGGTGTGATGTTTCTATTTATGAAGCAAAAATCAGCTGAGGAAATGAGTTGAAAAGTTAAGAAGAGGGTGAAAAAAAGTAGTTTCATTAAATAAAAACACGAACTATCTATCAAAAATGGATAAATAGTTCGTGTTTTTTTATAATCATGATGAACGCAGGTGCTTTTAGCTGTTGGTTGGAGGGCAAGGCGAAGACTCCTGCGGAAACAGCGGAACAGATGAGACCCCGCAGGAGCGCGAGCGACGAGGAGGCTCATCGGCCGCCCGCGGAAAGCGAAGCCTTGCACGGAAATCAACGGAGGTCGAGCAAGCAGTCCAGATCATGTATCCAGATTGTTCGTCTTTTGGTTGGATTTATTTCGGTATGTCCCAGCCTCTTTTTTATGAGGCTGTTTCTTGAATTTGTTCGCTGGGCTTTTTATTTAAAATTTTGCGGTAGCGGTAATTAACAAAAGCCGCCGCCGCCATACCTACTACTGAAAGCATCGCATCAAAGATAAAGATAATTGAAATATGTCCCGTTTTAGACATGAGCCCTGTTGCTAAAGGCAATAAAATTGCAGCTAATCCAGCAGCGGTCGCTACAATTCCCGTAACCGTTCCTTTTTTGTTCCAGAAAAGCTCGGTCATAACGGTAATCGCTAATTGAAAGACCCCAGCTGTAGAAAATCCCATGAAGAAAGCAGCTGCAATTGCGATAGCAGGTACTTTAACAAATAGAAGCGTAAGTACAGCGATAAGGGTAATCATCGGGTAAACGAGAATAACTGTTACAGGACGAAGCACTTTGCTTAATAATACGGCTAATACTAAAACAGAGATTAACGCTCCGATGCTGTAGTAGCTTAAAAGGCGAACCGAGCTGCTTTCAGCCATACCTAATACTTGTTGACCATAAGTAGGAAGCCAAATTTGAGACACTGTAAACAGAGCTGTAGAAGTAAATCCAATCACAACAAGAGCGATCCCTTCTTGTTTCATGTTAGGGGGAGAGATAAATTTATTCTCTTCTTTACTTTGCTGTTGAACTGTATTCTGTTCGCGTTTATGATTGGGAAAAGGCAGTTTGAACATAAAAATCATATTTAGTAAATAAATAAGAGCGGGAAGGAAAAAAGCATACCCATAAAACAAATCACGATCCGCAAAAAAGGCAATCATAAACGGCAGAAGTGCTGCTCCAGCTGATATAAATGCTTTTACAAGAACACTGGCTGAACCTGAAGATTTAGGAAAAACTTCAATCAAAGCAGGGTATGTTCCAGCGTCCATAGCAGAGTTTGCAATACCAGCAATAATGGCAAAGATAAAGGCTGTTTGATAATTTGGCGATAATGGAATGCCAATTAAGAAAATAGCCATTGTCAGAGACGAAACAATAATCAAAGGTTTTCGTCCGACTTTATCAGACAAGATGCCTGATAGAGAATACGAAAGTAATTTTCCAATTCCGATAGCAGAAATGATATAGCTGATTCCAGCACCGTCGGTATTTAATTGTTTTGTCAAAAATGACATATTTGATGCAAGCATGATATTGACCATGCCAAGTAGAAAATAGTTAATATACATACCTGAAGCTGACAGCATGTACTTATTCTTCATCGTTTACACATCCTTACGTAAAAAAGCTTATATGAAAGGGATAAAAGTAATCACCCAGCCCTCCTTTTTTCATCGTTATTTATAAACCTACTTTCATGATAAGTTTATGAAGACATTACCTTTACCTTTTATCATTGGATTTATTCAGTTCTTTTTAGTATGCGACTAAATGCGTGCATCTAGTGCTTCAAATCAATATGAAATCTATTCTAACATGTTTTTAGCGCTTTAAACCAAAAAAGTGATATTTTATAAAAAAATCCTGTCTTCTTTCGCGGCTTCACAAAAGAACCCCCACAAAAAATGTTCGCTTTAAAGCCAGGCTGCACAAGAAGTGCCTCCCAATGGTGGTTATTAAAAATGAGAAAAGGGTATTTATAAACTAAGGAAAAAGAAATAAGGGAAGAAAGGTGGAAACAATGAAGCACAAAGTATTTTTTGATGCGGAATGTCCTTTATGTTACAACGTAAAAAAAATAATTAAAGCGCTGGACTGGACGAACCAAATCCAGTGGATTCCAGTTCAATACATTGAACGAACGGAGTATAGCTACTTAAAAGAAGAAGGAAGAGACTTATATGATCAAATTCATATGGTCACCAAAAAAGGGGAAGTTCTAGCAGGATTTGAAACGGTCAGACGGCTTTTAACTGTTTTGCCTCTTACATGTCCAATCGGTGTGCTTCTGCATTTACCATTAATGAAAAAAGCGTTTAGTCCGCTATATAAATGGATCTCCACAAACAGGTACGACTGGTTTGGACGCTACGATTCACCGCGGACCACATGAACATACAAAAGGGACAAGCTTTGAAAAAGCTTGTCCCTTTTGTTTTGAAGACATTATAATTTATACATACTTTAATTTTTAAAAAACGTATGTGACTGAGACGCGTAAATTCTAGAAAAAAAGCTATAGCTGAAAGGGAGAACTTTATATGACACCAAAATGGACAGCTGAACAAATGTCCGATATGACGGGAAAAACAGCCCTTATAACGGGAGGAAACAGCGGTATTGGCTTTGAAGCTGCAAAGGCTCTAGCAGCTCGCGGAGCAGAAATCATTCTTGCTGTGCGTAATGAGGAAAAAGGGAAAGAAGCTGAGAAAAGAATTAAAGCGGATAACGGAAATGCTAAAGTGACTATTATGTCATTAAATCTTAGTGACTTGAGCTCTATTCGGCATTTTACCAATCAATTTCTTCAACAATACTCGTCTTTGGATCTTCTCATTAATAATGCAGGCGTGATGGTTCCGCCTCACAGCAAAACGAAAGACGGATTTGAACTGCAGTTTGGCTGTAATCATTTAGGGCATTTTGCACTTACCGGTTTGCTGCTTCCTTTACTAATGGCCACTCCACATTCAAGAGTCGTAACGGTAAGCAGTATAGCTGCTAATTCTGGAGAAATCTATTTTGATAATCTAGACGGGGAAAAAGGCTACAGTCCAATGAAGTTCTATAGGCAAAGTAAACTCGCCAACCTATTGTTTGCTAAAGAACTGCAAAATCGCTTAGAAGCAGCCGGATCAACGACAATTAGTGCCGCTGTACATCCGGGTATTTCAAATACAAACCTATTATCACGCGGTTCAGGTAAAGAGCCAAACGGCTTGCTGAAATTTTTAGTCAAGCTATTTAGTCAATCTGCAGAAATGGGCGCGCTGCCTACTCTTTATGCAGCCACTGAATCAATAGAAGGGGGTACATATATTGGGCCAGACGGAAAAAATGCTAAAAAAGGATATCCTGTAAAAGATAGGATGGGAGATGTTTTATTTAAACCGGACGTAGCGGAAAAACTATGGAGCGTATCTGAGAAATTGACAGGTGTTATGTATTCGTTCCGTGCGTAAGGTAACAAAGAGGTTGAGACATAACGAAATAAATCCAATTGAAAGACGAACAAATAGAATACATAAGCTGAACCGCTTGTGACACCGCCGTTGATTTCTGTGCAAGACTTCGCTGTCCGCGGGCGGGCGCTGAGCCTCCTCGTCGCATACGCTCCTGCGGGGTCTCACCTGTTCCGCTTTTCCCGCAGGAGCCTTCGTCTTTCCCTCCAATCAACTGCTAGAAAGACTTACACACATTAAACCTACGTTTACCATAACCAACAAAACGAACCACGAATCAAACATCTTGATTAATGGTTCGTTTTTTATTTCGTCTAAAATTCTTTTGTCCTAGCCTCTTTTTTGTTGTCCAAAAGCTGTTTGTCAAAGTCTTAAATAAAAAAAAGAATGTTGGATAGCATAATGATAGGTAAATGTACAATGAGTATGCTCTCTTTTCAAAGAAGCAGACGTACTCAACAAAGCTGAAGAAGTGGAGGGAAGTAACAGTGCCTGACAAACCTAGTATTACCTCAAGCGAAATTGGGACGCTGTGGATGACATATCAGCAGAAAACGTTAATTATTTGCTTGTTAGATTATATGATTGAACATGCGGATGATGAAGATGCTAAAACAATTATGACGGACTTGCGTGAGCAGCTTATTATATACATACGAAAAATAAAGACAATATTTGAAAAAGAAGGAGCGGTAGTGCCAACGGGGCTTTCATCTCAAGACGTAAATGTACAGGCTCCAAAACTATTTACTAACGGATTTGATATTATGTTTCTTCGTGTCATCAAAGAAATTAGTATGGGGATGTATACATTAAGTTTAGGCAAGGCCTACAGAGAAGATGTGGTGAAATTTTATCAAGATTTAACAAAAATTACGCAAGAGTGCTACGATTCCTGTACGCAGTACTTATTGAGAAAAGGAATTTTATCACGCCCACCCTATATTCCAATGCCAACTACCGTTGAGTTTGTTTCGGATAGAAAATATCTGAGCGGCTTAAATGTATTTGCGGACAAAAGAGTACTAAATACGATGGAGCTAGCGCAGATTTATCATGGAGTCGAAACAAACATTGTCGGGATGAAGTTAATGAAGGCTTTTTCTCAAACGGCCAAAGATACCGAAGTGAAAAAGCATTTTTTGAAAGGAAAAGAGATCAGTAAAAAAATTATTACGCGACTTGAAGAAATAATTATACAAGACGATATTTCACCTTCTGTTGCCTCAACAGGAAGCATAACGACTTGTGAAACGCCTGCTTTTTCGGATCGTTTGATGCTGACATGCGATATTTTACTAAGTAACTTCAGTATCGGAAGTCAGGCATTCGGAGCAGCATTTAGTTTTCGAAGAGATATTGTGGCTAAAATGATGCTGATAGGAGAAGATGCGTTTCAATATGCAAGCGAAGCAACAGAAATTATGATCAAAAAAGGGTGGCTTGAAGTTCCGCCAAGTATTAATTAGCTAAGAGGAAAGCCTCTTTCATGCATTGTAAATGGAAGTTTATATATCTTTACACACCTTTAACCTTTTATTTAAGTTGATTTAACAGACTGCGTGTACAGTTAAGTTATGTCAATAATAAACAGTAAAGGGTGTAAAAAATGAAAAAACGTGCAATTGGAGCGGCAGTATTATCAGCGGTAACTGTAGCAGCGCTGGCATTTGGAACAAATTCACCAACAGATGCTAAAGCAGCTAAAGGCGTAAATAACCAAAAAGCTAAAAATGTTATTCTTTTTGTTGGAGACGGTATGGGTACTGATCACCGTGACGCGATTCGATTAGCATCTGTAGGAGCAAACGGGAAATTAGCAATGGATGATATGCCGGCAGTAGGGAGAGTCCATACATCTTCAGGAAATTCATTTGTTACGGATTCCGCTGCAGCGGCTACAGCTATGGCTTCAGGAGTTAAAAGCTATAACGGTGCGATCAGCGTAAATATGAAAGGAAAGCCTGTCCAAACAGTTTTAGAAAAAGCAAAATTAGCAGGGAAGACGACGGGGCTTGTGACAACAAGTCAAGTAACAGACGCAACTCCAGCTGCTTTTGGCGCACATGTTAAAGATCGAAGTGCTCAAAGTGACATCGCGAAGCAGTATCTTGAAAATAGTAAAGTAGATGTGATTCTAGGTGGCGGAGAAGATTATTGGTACCCAAAAGGAAACGAAGGTGCACACTCAGATGCCCCGCCAGAAGATAAAACTGAAGGAAGCAAAGGAACCCAAGGGAACTTAGTAAACAAAGCACAAAAACTTGGGTATACGTACGTTAATAACGAAAATGAATTAAAATATGCTAAAGGGACAAAATTGCTTGGTCTGTTTGCTAATGAAGAAATGTTTCAACAAGCTCCTGAAGGCCAAGGTGATGTGTACAACCCTCGAGTATCTCTAAAAAACATGACAAAAAAAGCAATCGATACGCTATCACAAAATAAAAAAGGGTTCTTTCTTGTAGTAGAAGAGGAAGGCATTGATGAAATGGCTCATAATAATAATGCTGAACTTATGATTAAAGCGGGTAAGCAGTTTGATGGTACAGTGAAGATGGCAAAAGCGTATGCTAAAACACACCCAGACACTCTCGTATTAGTAACAGCTGACCATGCAACCGGAGGTTTAGCACTTGAAAAAGTAGACAATAAAGATAACGGTGGAGATGAAGCATCAAAAGAAGACGGGCCATTTGCAATCGCTCATTCAAAAGAGCAGTTCGTTGCGGATTGGACAACTGAAGAGCATACGTCATCAGACGTTCCTTTAAATGCAATGGGTGCCGGCTCAGAAAGATTTACCGGAGTATATGAAAATACGTATTTACATGATGCTCTTCTAAAAGCAATGAATTTAAAATAAGTGAGATAAAAACACGGTGTTGATTTAATGCACTTAGTATGTAAATCAACACCGTGTTTTTGCTTTGTTTGAGCAAGTTATGATGGAAATTCTTCAAAGGTATGCTACGATAAGAATTATCTTGAATTGAAGAGGTGTCACGATGAAAATAGAAGTTTGGTCAGATTTTGTCTGTCCTTTTTGTTATATTGGAAAGCGTCGATTAGAGCAAGCGCTTCAGCAATTTGCACACAAAGATGATGTGCAGGTTGAATTTAAAAGCTTCGAGCTAGATCCGAATGCCCCAGTTAATACTGGTAAAACGATTAATGAAGCTCTTGCTGCTAAATATGGAATGACCATTGAACAAGCAAAACAAGCAAATGAAGGTATCGGACAGCAGGCAGCTAGTGTGGGCTTATCCTTTAATTTTGACGATATGAAGCCAACTAATACATTTGATGCTCACCGCTTAGCTAAATTTGCAAAAGCTCAAGGGAAAGAAGCAGCCATGACAGAAAAGCTTCTTTATGCATACTTTACTGAATCAAAACATTTAGGTGAAGAAGAGACGCTGGTTGCTGTTGCAGAAGATGCAGGTCTTGACCGAGAAGAAGCACGTCAAATTCTCGCGGATAAAAACGCATATGCAAATGAAGTGCGCAGTGATGAAGCAACGGCTCAGCAATATGGCATTAGCGGTGTTCCATATTTTGTTGTTAATCAAAAATATGCGATTTCAGGTGCACAGCCAGTCGAGACATTTGTAGGGGCTCTCCAACAAGTATGGGAAGAAGAAAATCCGACTCCCGCTTTGAAGAGTCTTTCTCCAGAAGGCGCAGATGATGCCTTTTGTGCAGATGGTCAATGTGCCGTTCCTGATTCCTCTAAAAACCAACAATAAATAAAAAGCAGAGGCGGAAATTTCGCTTCTGCTTTTTGTTTATTTGCAAAAAAAATTTACAAAAACACAAACACGTGTTCTGTTTTTATGTTATAATAATTTTAGAAGCAACAAACCTCGATGAGTAAGCTCCAAAAATAAGCGATTAAAAGTGATCCCACCATGAACTAGCTTCCATTTAATCCTGCAGGAGGAATCTGAATGAAGAGCAAAGTGCGCATTATTCCATTTCAAGTAGTTGAACAATTGAATCAATTTAATGAAGTCCCAGAAGGAGTCGCTCTAATTGGAGCAGAGCAAGCATGGAAGCAAACAAAGGGACGGGGAATAACCATAGCGGTTTTGGATACTGGCTGTGATGTTACACATCCAGATTTGCAGGAGCGAATTATTGGAGGAAGAAATTTCACGCACGATGATCAACAAAATCCTGATGTTTATCAAGACTATAATGGTCATGGTACTCACGTAGCAGGCACAATTGCAGCAGCTCATAATGGAACGGGTGTTGTAGGAGTGGCGCCGGAGGTAAATTTACTTATCCTGAAAGTACTTGATGGTAATGGTTCAGGTCAATATGAGTGGATTATTCAAGGTATTACCTACGCCATTCAGCAAAAAGTAGATATTATTTCAATGTCACTTGGAGGTCCGGCAGACGTGCCTGAGCTACATGAAGCGATTCAGGATGCTGTTGATCAGAATATTTTAGTTGTCTGCGCAGCGGGAAATGAAGGAGATGGAGAAAGCTCCACAGATGAGTTTGCGTACCCAGGCTCATATAATGAAGTGATTAGCGTAGGAGCGGTTGATTTAGAGAAACGTTCTTCGATATTTTCCAACTCGAACAACGAAGTAGACGTAGTGGCTCCGGGAGAGAGGATCGTATCAACTTACTTGAATGGAAAGTATGCCGCACTGAGCGGAACCTCTATGGCAACGCCTCACGTAGCGGGAGCTTTGGCATTGATAAAAGTTCTTTCAAATGAAATGTTTGGAAGAGAACTTACGGAACCAGAGCTTTACGCACAGTTAATCAGAAGAACACTTCCATTAAATGAATCACCAAGAGAAGTAGGAAACGGGTTTGTGCACTTGACCATTGTTGAAAAGCTATTGCGTGAAGTTCAACGTCAAAGGACTTCAGAGGTGATGGGATGAGAAGCAGTTTAGATATATTAATGGTGGAAAAACAGCAGGCAAAAGCCCTTTATCACGAATACGTAAACAACCGAAGCTATTATGATGAAAAGACGGATGAAGAGAGTAAAAATCTTTATTATCGAGGTACTCCCTTTGAAAGAGAAGCCATGCAAGCTTTGTTAACGGAAACGCATCAGCATTTGCTGAGTTATTCCCCCCCATAAATATGTATATCCATGGGTGGATTTACAGGAGAATGGAGAGCTGAAGAGTCTGTATTCAGGAAAAGGAATGGATCCTTTAGAAACGATACAAAAAGATATTGATGCACTTCAGTCGCTTACTAACTCATCTGTTTCAAGCAATGATATACTGCTAAACTGTGAGCACGTTGTCCCGCAATCTTGGTTTGGAAAACAAGAGCCTATGAGAGGTGACCTGCATCATTTATTTGCGTGTGAACCTTCTTGTAACAGTCGACGAGGTAATTCTTCTTATATTGACTTCCCGGATTATACACCGGAAGTTAAGCAATCAGATGTGAAAGAAGGGTGCGGCAAAGCAGAAAAAGGTAAGTTTGAACCCGAATATGGAAAAGGAATTGTCGCTCGAGCTACGCTTTATTTTTTAATTCGCTATCATAATAAAATTGACTCTTCACGAGTAGATCTTCCTCTTTTACTAAAATGGCATGAAGAATTTACCGTTTCACTTTATGAAAAACATCGCAATGCAGCAATTTTTGAATTGCAAGGCAACCGAAATCCTTTTATCGATTTTCCTGACAAAGCAGCTACATTAATGAATCCGGCTTTCTAAAATAAAAAAGAGCTCCGTTTCCATTCGAAACGGAGCTCCTTTAGGTATCCTAATATGAAAATCCATATTTATCGCTCAAAAGGGCATCCATTTTATTTAATAAGCGAAAATATTCTTCTTGTTCTTCTACAGTTAGAGCTGCTAGCATATCTTTTAAAAATACATTTCGCTTCTCTGTAATCATTGAAACAAGTTTCTTTGATTCATCGGTCAATGAAACCCACACGACTCTCCGGTCTTTTTCGTCTCGCACGCGCTGAATGAGAGATTCTTCTTCCAATTGATTTAATAAGCTAGTTGTAGCGCCCGAGGTTAAGTGAAGTTTATTTGAAATATCTGCTACCATATACTTTGTGCCGCTGGCAATGTAGTTTAAGATATAAAATTTAGTAGGTGTTAAGTGATAAGGCTGTGTTTTTAATGTTTCTTCGACTAAATGTCGTATATATTGAAAAAAAGATGTGTTAATTTGGTAAAGGTGCTCAATTTTTGACTCTAAATTGTTATCCATGCTAGCTTCCATCTCCTTGTACACTACGGACATATATAAACTAACTCTAAAATAAAATGAAACAATTGTAAAGGATGGCAATGATTATCTTTAATCATCGTTATTATTTTTAAATTAATATCTTTACGAAAAAATATCTTTATGATAAAGTTATTTAGGTGGTTAACCAAATAGATGATTATAAAGAAACATATCTCCTAATAGATGGAGATAATATCTTTATGGAAAAGCTATATAAAAAAGTAATTTTATTAGTGAAGCATTAAGGAGGAGTAATGAATGTCTAGAAGTCGCTTAATGGTAACAAATTTTATTGGAATCATCGTTATTTTAGCTTTATTAATTGGAGGAGGATATTATTACGTTCAAAAATCGAACTATATTACAACGGATAACGCTAAAGTATCTGGAGATGTATACAATGTAGTTGCACCTGCAGCAGGTAAAGTAGCAAGCTGGACAGTAGAAGAAGGAAATGATGTATCAAAAGATGCTGAAATTGCTAAGATTCAAGCTGAAAAAGGCTCTGTAGCTGCTACAGTACCAGCAGATGGCAAGCTTATTCAAACAAATGTAAAAGAAAATCAAATGGTTCAAGCTGGACAGCAAATTGCAACCGAAGTAGATATGAAAGACCTATTTATCGTAGCAAATATTAAAGAAGATCAGCTTAAGGATATTAAAGAAGGCGACGATGTAGATGTAACGGTAGACGGAGATAGCAGTGCAAAAATCGACGGCAAAGTCGAAGAAATTGGATATGCAACCAATTCACTTTCATCTTTAACATCGAACTCAAGCTCAGATGGAAACTACACAAAAGTGTCTCAAACGGTTCCTGTAAAAATTTCTATTTCTAATTATTCAGAGCATGTACTGCCAGGTATGAACGCCGAAGTGAAAATTTCGAAAGACTAATTCTTACTACAACAGTTCAAGAAGGGAGGAAATATGATGACAGCCAGTATAGAAAACACAAGTGATGGATCCATCAAAAAGCATATTCCGCTATTGATTGTGTTAATGCTTGGTTTGTTTCTTGCGATATTAAACCAAACGTTACTAAACGTAGCTATCCCGCATTTGATTACTGAGTTTGGCGTAACGGCAAATACAGCTCAGTGGTTGTTAACTGGATATATGCTTGTGAACGGGGCATTAATTCCGCTTTCAGCTTTTTTAATTGAACGATTTGGTGTGCGTCGCTTGTTCTTATTTGCAATGTTTTGTTTTACAGTAGGATCATTGATTTGCGGAATTGCACCTACATTTTCGATTATGCTTACCGGCCGTTTAATTCAAGCTATTGGCGGAGGTGTCTTATCGCCTCTTGTTATGACCATTATTGTGTTTATTTTCCCTCCCCACATGCGAGGAAAAGGGATGGGGATTTTTGGTTTAGCGATGATGTTCGCACCGGCTATCGGACCAACGTTATCTGGATGGGTTATTCAAAACTATGATTGGCACATCCTTTTTAACGGCATGGTGCCATTAGGTGCCATCGTATTAATTATTGCTTTCTTTCAATTAAAAGACATTCAGCCTCCAAAGGATGTAAAAGTTCACATGCCTTCTGTTGTGACATCACTTGCAGGTATGGGATTATTGCTTTATGGATTCAGTGAAGCTGGAAATGACGGCTGGACGGATTCAGTTGTTCTTTCTACAATCATTGGCGGGGCAGTTCTTTTAATTATATTTGTTCTTCAACAAATTAAATCTGAAAAGCCGCTATTGGATATGCGTGTATTCAAATATAATATTTTTTCACTATCAAATATTATTAGTATTGCGATTACAATCAGTATGTACGCAGGCATGTTCTTGCTTCCAATTTACTTGCAAAATATCCGCGGATATTCTGCTTTTGATTCAGGACTGCTGTTGCTTCCTGGCGCACTTGTTATGCTGGTTATGTCGCCGATTTCAGGTACATTGTTTGATAAAGTGGGACCTCGTCCGCTAGCAATCGTTGGTATGCTCATTACATCTATTTCAACGTTTGAATTTACGAAGCTGACGATGGATACACCATTTAATCATATTTTAGCGATTTATATTATCCGTTCGTTCGGTATGTCACTGTTAATGATGCCAATTATGACAGCGGGTTTAAATCAGCTTCCGCAGCGACTAAGCAGTCACGGAACGTCAATGTCTAATACGCTTCGTCAAGTAAGTGGTTCAATTGGTATTAGTTTAATGACGACCATTTTTACGAACCGTACAACGTATCACGTAAATGAAATCAGCAGTTCCATGAATACGTCTGATCCATTCTTTATGAATAGCTTTCATTTATTTGTACAAAAAGTAGCTGCTACTTTGCATTTATCACAAGATCAGGCTCAGCAGCAAGCGCTGACAATTTTATCTGGAAAAATGACGCAGCAAGGTACGATTCAAGGTATTAACGATGCCTTTTACTGGGCAACAGCGATTTCTGTTATCGGTTTAATTTTAAGTTTCTTCCTTCGTGATGTACGTAAAGATAAAGTAGTCGAAGAAAAGAAATCAGAAGCTCAAGAGGAAGATATTCGTATGCTTCCAGCTCCGAAAAGTATAAATTCATAAGGAGCTATAGAAATCTAAAGTTCATCATAAAACATGTTGGAGAGAAAGGGGGCAGTGAGGTGGATGGATTCATTGACATTTGGTGAAGAGATTCAAAGAATTTCAGTATCTTTAAACAAAAAAGTAATGACAAATGTAAAAAGCCTTTTACAGCATTACGGAATTACCCCTTTTCAATATCATATTTTACTGATTGTTGAACGTGCAGATACAATGCCTGTCACCAAAGTGGCAGACGAGATAAAGGCGAGACCAAGTGTTATTACAGCATCGATTACACGTTTGTATGAACTGAATCTTGTGGAGCGCTACCATTCAAAAAGAGATCGGCGTAAAGTTATGGTCGAGCTTACAAACAAAGGGAAACAAGTGATTCAAGCTGCTGAAAAAGACATGCAGCAAGGGGTTGAAAAACTGTTTGCTTGCTATAAAGAAGAAGAACAGCAGCAATTTCTCACGCTCTGTCGGCAGCTAGATGAACATGTGACTTGAACTTGAGTAGAAAAAAGTATATTGAGTTAAGCGGAGTGAGTGTAAATGAATAAAGAAACGGTAAAAAACATTCGGAAAAACTACAATATGAATCAGCGAAACTTCGCTCAAGCAGTGAACTGCAGTTTTTCTTTAATTGCACTGGTTGAAGTGGGTAAGCGAAGAGTAACAAAAAACTTGGAAGACAAAATTAAGCAAGCATTTCAATTGAACGATCATGATTTAAAAACACTGCAAGGGTAATATAAAAAGTAGGTGTGAAACGAGCGCACCTACTTTTTTTCGTCTTGTTTTTTTGTAAGTGGATCTACCGTATGTTTGTAATCATAAGCTTTCGAAGTGGTAACCACGCACAGCAGTAAAATAACAAATACAATGATAATAGAGAGCGTAATAATGATGATCATATAAAACGTCCTTTCTTTTTCTTATTACGTATGCCTTCGGTCTTATTGGTAAAATTCCTTCTTTCTCCACATAGTGCAGAAACGACAAACGCATACTATTAACAGTCTAGAATAAAGGAGTGTTCATAATGAATGAAAAAGAGTTGAAAAAACAATTAAAAAAGGTAGCGGATTATCCTGCATCTAAAGCAGATGGAGTAGATGAAGAGTTTTCTCGTGAATTAGCAGACCAAGACGATTTAGAAGCACAGGCTAGAGGGAACGCTGCAGATGAAAGACAAAAAAAGCAAAACTAAAGCTGAGATAAAAGTATTTTAGCCCAAGTGAAAAACGAACCACTAATCAAAATGTTTGATTAGTGGTTCGTTATTTTTATTATGGTGTAACGAGCGGTTCAGCTCATACATTCAATTGGTTTGTCTTTAGATTGGATTGACGTTGTTATTTCTCAGCCTCGTTTATTATTTTTTCAAAAGTAAATAAACAAAGTAAGGAGCACCGATTACGGCGGCAATAATTCCTGCTGGTACACCGTTAGGATCGGCAATGTTATGTCCTATTGTATCTGCAATCAGCAAGAGCCAGCCGCCAAGTAAAATGGCAACGGGAATAAAAAGCTGGTTTCTCGGTCCGACTAAGCCTTTGGCAATATGAGGAGCAAGAAGCCCAATAAAGGCCACGCCGCCTGTAACTGAAACTGCGGCTGCCGCTAATGCAACCGCGCCTAGAAGCAATGTGATACGCTCTTTCTCCATAGCGATACCGACTCCAATAGCTGCAGCTTCATTTAAGTTAAAAATGTTTAATGAATTTGCTTTGTACAATATAAAAGGAATCAAGACAAGAAGCCAAGGTAGAAGTGCCCATATAAAAGGCCAGTCTGTCCCCCAAATGTTTCCTGCAATCCATTTAGCAATAAAATCAACTTTAGCATGATCAGCTGATGACATAATCACCACCATCATTCCAGAAAGAACCATCGAAAAACCTACGCCTGTTAAAATAAGCTTTACAGGCTGCAGCCCTTGGCTTTTACTATATGCACAAAGGTAGATAAGGCCAGCTGTAAACAAGGCGCCGATGAACCCTACTAACGGAAGAGCATACACGAAAGAGCCAGCTTCAATTGGAAAAAATAAAAAGAATACGGCAATTGCGACGCCTGCTCCCGAATTAATTCCTATAATTCCAGGTTCCGCTAAATCATTGCGCGTAACACCTTGTAAGATAGCGCCTGATAAAGCTAGAGCCATTCCTGCTAAAAGAGTAATGATAATTCGCGGAAGTCGAATTGAAAAAAGAACAAACTCATCCGCAAAATTCCCTTTGCCAAAAAGAGTAGGAAACACTTTATTATAAGGAAGGGAAGCATCACCAAGCCCCACTCCTATCACAATCGTTCCAAGAATCAAAACAGTGAGCAGCATCATAATTATTCGTTGTTTTCTGATAAGCGCTGGGTGGATCATGAGAATGCTTTTCCTCCTTTACGAACAATGACTAAAAAGAAAGGTAAACCAATCATGGATACAACTGCTGCTATCGGTGTTTCATAAGGCGCACTTACGGTTCGGCCCAACGTATCAGCGAGCAGCATAAACGCTGCCCCAGTGATAGCGGACATAGGGATAATATAACGATAGTCGGTTCCTACAATTCCTCGTACAATATGAGGAATCATCAAGCCGATAAACACCATGTTTCCGACTAGGGCAACAGAAGCACCTGCAAGAAGAACCATGACAACAAATAAAATGGTTTTGACCTTTGTTGTTTGCTGACCTAACCCCACAGCGACTTCTTCATTTAAGCTTAAAATAGTAAGCTGCCGAGAAAGCAAAAGGGCAATGAATATACCGCCGAGGATAAAAGGAACAATGATTTGAAGCTGTTCCCAAGAAGTGCCTACCATTCCGCCAGCAGTCCACATCGATACATCTTTTGAAATTTTAAAATAAATACCGACGCCTTCTCCAATCGCATAAAGAAACGCTGAAATGGCAGCCCCGGCTAGTACAATTCGAAGCGGAGAAAAACCGCCTCTTTTTAGAGCAGCAATTCCAAACACCAAAATTGCGCCAACCGCAGCGCCGATAAAGCAAGCAATCGTAATACCTAAATAATTTACAGAAGGGATAAAGGCAATGGTTACAGCTAAAGCTGCATTTGCGCCAGAAGTTAAGCCTAAAAGTCCTGGATCTGCAAGAGGATTTCTTGTCATGCCTTGCATAATCGCCCCTGAGACTGATAAAGCAGCGCCAACAAAAACAGCGGCGATTTCACGAGGTAAACGAATATCTCGGATAATCGAAATCTGTTCGTTTACACTGCTTGATGAAAGTGCTAGCCACACATCTTTTATCGATATGTCAGCAGCGCCAAAAACCATGGAAGAACCAAACATTACGATGAATACGAGCAGCATACCTATTAATTTATATAAAAAAGGAATGAAACGCTGATTGTCTATTTTCATAAAACACCCATCTTTTCATGTAAGAATAAATGTAGTAAAACAAAGCAAGAGGAATTCTAAAAAGAATTCCTCTTGAATGAATTACTTGCCAAGAAATTTTTGAGTAAAGAAATTCAGTTGATAATCTAATGTGATTGGGTCATTAAAATAAAATTCTTTTGCATTTGCTTCAAATACGTGATGGTTCTTTACAGCAGGAATATTTTTGTACGTATCTGTTTTCTCAAATGATGTATCTCCATCTTGGTTTTTGCTAAAGATTAAATAATCTCCGGCATATTCAGGAAGAACTTCTGGTGAAATCGCATAGTACCCGTCTTTCAAAGCCATTTTCTTTACTTTCTCCGGCATTTTTAATTTCATTTCTTGATAAAGAATTTCCGTGCCGCGTCCCCAGTTATCGCCAAACACATACAACTGCTTGTCAAAGTTTTCAATAACTGAAACCGTGGTATCTTCGCCAATTTTAGCTTTGATGTCAGAACCAGCTTTTGCCGCACGCTTTTTAAAGTCGTCTACCCATGATTGTGCTTCTTTTTCTTTATTTAATAGCTTTCCAATTTCTACATGCTGAGTAAGGTAATCTACTTTATCGTATGTATACGTGACGGTAGGGGCAATTTTTTTCAATTTATCAACGTTTTTTGTAGTAGATAAGCCAATAATTAGGTCAGGCTTTAATTCAATGATCTTTTCTAAATTTTCATCTGATACTTCTTCAACGCCTTTTAATTTCTTTTCAAAGCGGGGATTCATTTTAGACCATGAATCCACTCCGACAATATTGACACCTAATGACATGACGTTACCTGCGTAGGAGCCTAACACTACAACACGTTTCGGGTTAGCCGGAACTTTTACAGGACCGTCTTCCGATTGATATGTGATTGTCTCGGATCCGCTGTTTCCTTTATTAGAAGCGTTTTTGCTTTCAGTTGAACCGCTGCTGCAGGCACTAATAAGTAGTACGAATATGAGCATGAATGGAAGCAGTAATTTTTTCATTTAGTTATCTCCTCTTAATAAGTTATACGTGATGCACATTGGTTTATTGGTTCTCGGGTCTCGTCCGATTTCAGCGTCGATATGAAACACTTTTTTTAGAACGTCATGCGTAATGACTTCGTCACACGTTCCGGCTTTAACAATTTCTCCATCTTTTAAAGCGATAATATAATCTGCAAAGCGAGCGGCTTGATTTAAATCGTGAAGCACCATTACGACGGTACGTTCTTGCTCTTTGTTTAGCTTTTGAAGCAGCTCAAGCACTTCTAACTGATGAGCCATATCTAAGTAGGTAGTCGGCTCATCGAGGAATATAATATCGGTTTCTTGAGCTAAAGCCATTGCAATCCACACTCGCTGGCGCTGACCGCCTGAAAGAGAATCTACAGGACGAAACGTATAATCTTTTGTTCCGGTTACTTCAAGCGCCCAGTCAATCGTTTGATAATCTTCTTTTGATAGACGCCCAAACCCCTTTTGATAGGGAAATCGCCCATAAGATACAAGTTCTCCCACCGTTAAGCCTTTAGCACTTTCAGGGGTTTGAGGGAGAATAGCCATTTTTTTAGCGAGTGCTTTTGTATGTTCTGTTGAAATGTTTTCACCATCTAAAATAACGGAACCGGATTGATGAGAAATAATGCGGGTAATGGCTTTTAAAAGCGTTGATTTGCCGCATCCGTTTGAACCAATAATTGTGGTAATCTTTTGGTCTGGAATGTTAACGCTTAAATTCTTTACTATTAGACGTTCACCATAACTAATATGTAATTTCTCTGTATATAGGCGAACCATATCTGACCCTCCGTTTACATTTAATACAACAAATACTTGATAATGATTATCAGTATCGTTTACTTTACATACTATAATTCGAACGTTTCCGGATGTCAATAGTTATTTTTATTGTCAAAACGTTGAAGAAGATGTATATTTAAATGAGAATGATAATCAATAACAATTGATTACGAGGAGTGAACGTGCATGATACACAATGAACTTTTTGATGTGACAATTATAGGCGGGGGACCGGCTGGCCTTTATTCTGCCTTTTATAGCGGCCTAAGGGAAATGAAAACAAAGCTGATTGAATATCAGCCAAAGCTAGGCGGAAAACTTCACGTTTATCCTGAAAAAATGATTTGGGATGTAGGGGGCCAAACGCCTATTTCCGGTGCGAAGCTTATTGAACAGCTTGTGGAACAAGGGCTGACGTTTGATCCAACTGTTGTTTTAAATGAGAAGATTGAATCCATTTCTCGCTTGAAAGATGGTATTTTCCAGCTGACGGGTTCTTCAGGTGAACATCATTACTCTAAAACCATTATCCTTGCTGTCGGAGGAGGTATTTTAAATCCGCAAAAGCTCAAAATTGAAGGGGCAGAACGATTTGAAATATCAAATTTAAACTATACGGTTAAATCTTTGCAGCATTTTAAAAATAAAACGGTGATTGTTTCCGGGGGAGGCAATTCAGCCATTGATTGGGCAAATGAGCTAGAGTCTGTTGCTAAAAAAGTATATATTACGTATCGAAACAGTGAACTAAACGGTCATGAAGCACAAGTGAGACAATTAATAAATAGTTCAGCTCGGTGTCTGCTTAACACATCTATTACAAAATTAGTGGCTGATGCGACGCATGAATTTATTGAAAAAGTTGAGCTGACTAATCATCAAACCGGTGAAATTTCTTATTTACCGATTGACGAAGTCATTATTAATCACGGTTATGAAAGAGATACAGAGCTGTTAAAAAACAGTGAATTACATATTAAAACCATTGATGACTGCTATATTGCAGGTAACGCAGCAAGCGAAACGTCTGTAGAAGGCGTGTATGCAGCGGGAGATATTCTCATGCACGAAGGAAAAGTCCATTTAATTACAGGTGCTTTTCAAGACGCTGCTAATGCCGTAAACAAAGCAAAACAATTTGTTCAGCCCTCCGCGGCTAAGACAGCTATGGTTTCTTCTCATAATGAAGTATTCAAAAAGCGCAATTCAGCACTAATTAAACAAATGATGACGTAAAGCGAGGTGCAGTGTGCATGTCGCTTCTTTTTCTAGGATGGAATTATCTAAGCAGGGAGGCAGGGAACGAAAAAAGAAAAGAGAAATATAATAAAAGAAAACGCTTACATTTTTAAAAAAATGACATAGTGCTTGTGTGCATAAGGGGGAAGCCGTATGAACGAAAAAGAGAAATATCAGTTTGAAACAAAAGCCATTCACGCAGGGTATGAATCAAAACATCATTTTGATAGCTTAGCTCCGCCTATTTATCAAACGTCTACATTTACATTCTCATCTCTAGAACAAGGTGCAAGCCGTTTTAGCGGAGCAGAAGATGGTTATGTATATTCCCGGTTATCGAATCCAACGGTCACCATTTTAGAAGAGCGTATGGCACAGCTTGAAGAAGGAGAAGCAGCTTTGGCATTTGGATCGGGAATGGCTGCAGTATCGGCTGTATTGATTGGACTTACAAAAGCAGGCGATCATATTTTGTGTTCTAAAGGAGTGTATGGATGCACGTTTGGTCTCTTAGAAATGCTTGAGGAAAAATATCAAATCCATCATTCTTTCTCCAACTTGGAAACTGAAGAAGAAATTCTTGCTGCTATCAGAAAAGATACAGCATGTATTTATATTGAAACACCGATTAATCCGACTATGACTTTAGTAGATTTAGAGTTAGTTGCTTCTATCGCCAAACAAAAAGGAATTCCTGTGGTAGTAGACAATACCTTTTCAACTCCTTATTTGCAGCAGCCGCTGAAGCTTGGATGCGACTTAGTCATTCATAGCGCAACAAAATTTATTGGTGGACACGGAGATGTTGTTGCAGGAATTGTAGTAGGGAACAAAGAGGTTATTTCCGTACTGCGCAAAACGACGCAAAAAGATATCGGAGGCATTCTTTCCCCGTTTGATGCGTGGCTGTTACTTCGCGGGTTAAAAACACTGGCCGTTCGGATGGATCGTCACTGTGAAAATGCTGAACACATCGCAAAACAATTAAGTCTTCACCCCAAGGTGAAAGCCGTTTATTATCCGGGTGATAAAAAGAGCACTGCTTATTCTCTCATGCAAAAGCAAATGAAAAAAGGAGGGGGGCTTCTCTCTTTTGAAGTGGAAGGCGGTTATGAAGAAACCGTAAAAGTGGTTAATCAGCTTAAGCTCATTTCCATTGCGGTGAGTCTTGGAGATGCTGAAACACTTATTCAGCATCCTGCCTCGATGACGCACGCAGTCGTGCCGGAAGAAGCTCGAAAAGAAATGGGAATCTCAAATGAACTCCTTCGCTTATCAGTTGGACTGGAAGCATGGGAAGATATTATGAGAGATTTACAGCAGGCATTAGATAGTATATAACAAACGCTCAAACAACGCTTGAAGTATCTTAAGGATATTTCAAGCGTTGTTTTTTGAATATCAACTGCATGTCATCACTCATAGATCTTTTTTTGCGAGTGGAACTTTACCTACATCTTTAGACAAATGTCCTAGACAGAAGAGATGCCTTTCAATAGACTAAAGGTTATCTGTAAAAATACAATATTTAGGTAAGGAAGGTGCTCTGCTATTATGCTTCATAATCCAACTGGAAAAAAACGTCTAGGATTGGCGTTTCTCCTCAGCACGCTTGCGATATTAGGTCCGCTTAATATCGATATGTATTTGCCAAGTTTCCCTGCTATTGCTGATCATTTAGATGCGCGAGCTTCACTTGTACAGCTTAGTTTAACATCATGTTTACTAGGCCTTGCCATTGGTCAAATCGTGATTGGTCCAATCAGTGATGCGAAGGGACGAAAACGACCTTTACTCATTTCCATCTCTTTATTTATGATATCGTCATTGCTCTGTGCTTTGGCTCCTACTATTACAGCTTTAGTCATCGCACGCTTTTTACAAGGGTTTACCGCTTCGGCAGGAGTTGTTCTTTCTCGCGCGATTGTCAGAGACGTTTTTAGTGGAAGAGAGCTTACGAAGTTTTTTGCTCTGTTAATGGTTATTAATGCCTTTGCACCAATGATAGCACCAATGGCCGGAGGTGCTATTTTGCTTCTTCCTTTTGCAAGCTGGCATACTATTTTCTTGTTTTTAAGTTTAATAGGCCTTTTAATTGTTTTAACAATTTCAATGCGTTTAAAAGAAACTTTGCCAATTGAAAATAGAACGCCAAGTTCAATTGGTCATTCCATTCGCACAATGGGCAGTTTATTACAAGACCGTTCTTTTATTGGGTATGCCTTAATTGTCGGACTGGTCCACGGAGGAAGCTTTGCTTATGTATCAGGCACTCCATTTGTCTATCAAGGGATCTACCATGTTTCTCCGCAAGTTTTTAGCATTTTGTTTGGCATTAACGGCTTGGCCATTGTGACTGGAAGCTTTATTATTGGGCGCTTTAGCGGAATTCTTCATGAAAGAAGCCTGCTTCGCATTGCCGTGATTACGGCTGTAAGTGCTACTAGCGTACTTCTTATCATGACCATGCTTAAAGGGCCGCTGGCTACGATTGTTATTCCCATTTTTATTTACATGATCTCTATAGGAATGACGATCACAGGCTCGGTGACATTGGCAATGAAAAATCAAGGACATAGAGCAGGAAGTGCGAGTGCCGTGTTAGGCATGCTTCCACTAACTTTAGGATCCATTGTTTCTCCTTTAGTGGGTATTAACGAAACCACAGCGATTCCGATGGCTGCTATTTTATTTAGTACGGCGCTTTTAGGTTTTGTAGCTTTCTTTACGTTAACTAAAAACAAGAAAGAAACAGAAAAGTGCGAAGTTAACGAGTTTAAAACGGAGGTCTCTCCGTAATCACTTTTTTGAATGTTTGAAAGCATCACTCCTTTGTAAAAATGAGTGATGCAAATTTATTCAAGTATTGGATAATATATGCTAACCTTAGGGCGTGATCGAAAGGAGTGGATAATAATGAGTAAAGTAATTCCTGAAATAACCCTTAATGACGGGGTAACCTTGCCTGCTATAGGTTTTGGTACATACAAGCTTAACGGAAATGAAGGAGTCAACGCTATAACGAGTGCGATTGATGATGAATAGCCCACAATTTAAAGGGAATATCCTCATATCGCCAATAAGCCACTCCTGTTGGGCTATTCTTAGCCTCATGGTCTAAGCTTACCTTCGCCAGTAAGAGATTAGGGCCTATGCCTGCCGTAGCTGTCAGGCGTGTCTTATGATAAATTTCGTCGATAATATTGTGGGCTAATTCTTCTGGTGTACGAGCGAATAGATGCAACGAAGCTGTTGCATCAATAAACAACTCATCAATACTATAGGCATGAAAATCCTCAGGAGCCACATACTGTAACACCAAGCTCGAAATATAGGTCGAAGCCTTGATATACCTCTCAATGGATGGATTCACCACATGGATATCTTTCCTTTTAGGAATGTCGAAAAGATGACTTCCTGTTTTGACCCCTTCTTTCTTTAATAAGGGTGTGGCAGCTAATACAACGGATCCCGACCGTTTGATATCTCCGACTACCGCAAGCTTTGTTTTCAACGGGTTTAATCCTCTTATGACAGAAGAAACTGAAGCATAGAACGCCTTCATGTCGATACATATAATGATTCTGTTTGGTAACTGTTCATCCTCCATTGAAAATACTCCTAAGATAAAAACTCTACATTTTTCCCAATCATTGCTATCACTTGCATAGGATTTATTGTTACATTAACAGAAGTAACTACTACATAACGTAATGGTAAGAGTTCAAAAAGACTAAACCCTAAAGGGGGATAAATGTTGAAAAAAGAATATTTTGTGCAATATTCAGACCAAAGTATAATTGATAGTTTTGACTTTCCAGAAGATAAATTTGTATCTATTACTGTAGGGATTAGGGACATTAATCATGATCTGATCATCTCTTTAGTTCGAAAAATGTTTGGTTTACCTGTTTTTTTTGTTTTAGACTCAATGCTCTCTGGACATGAAAAAGAAACATTGATTAAAAATAAAACTCCTTTTTATGAGCATTCATCAGATGGTGCTATTATTAAAGTTGATTCTGAAAAAAAATTGAGCCATGTTAGTGGATTAGCAGAAGAATTAGTTAAGAATGGGCTCAGTATATTCATTTTCTACGGAGAAGGTATTGTAGAGCAGGATTTAATTCCTTCGAGACAATGGAATAAACCTATAGAATTTAAAAATGTCGATATAGATAAAGTCGATACATTTGTGGATGTGGAAGAGGTTGGATTTACGATATTCAGTAAGAGTGATCTATTTAACTCACCTGGAAAAGTCAAAAATTATATACCTCGTAGCTACTCACTTGATATTAATAGCAGCAATATTTAACATTTCTAAATTAAAAGGAGGAGGGTTTGTAGTCAATGAAGTATAAAAATAATAAGAGTATACTAAAAATGTTAGCTATCATCCTTCTTTCTATAGATCTATTCTTTTATCTTTTAGCACTAAAGAGCCTATACGTTTTCTCTTCAAAGGTTTCGATATATTTTCTGATATTTGTTCTACACTTTATCTATTTATACATAGTCCTTATAACCGTTAGCAAAACAAAAGAGTCTAAAGTTTTTTGGGGAGTAATTGGGCCGTTTTTTATTGTACCTATAGCAATCGTTGGGTGGTTCACGTTCTTTTATACTAATAAAGTTGACTATTATGATCTAAGTTCCCCTAAGAATACCCAAAAAATTATTATTGGTTATTCCAATTGGAGTCTTGGAGAAACTAACCATTACTATGATTTTTATAAACAAACGGAATTCCCTTTGGTGAAAAAACGAATAAATCAAGAACCTCTTCATGTCATGACACGAAATACGGATATGAGCGATTTAAATGTTTTAGGAGCTCATGATGCACAATGGGGAAATGAACAAACAGTAACTTTTACATCTCCATATCTAAATAAGGAAGTAACCTTTAATTTAAAGTAAGTACTTTTTTCTACTTAAACAACAGAGTTGAGAAAAAGCCTGTATCTAAGGAGATCCAGGCTTTTTATTTTCTAGTTTAGTTACGTCGGGTAGGCAGGCACTCTCACGAGCGCCCGCCCCCCTAAGAACCGTACGTGACAGATTTCCCGTCATACGGCTCAAGCCTTCTTTTTATCCGAACAACTTGTTTATTTAATACATGGTACATGTA